>CAZLBP010000013.1:0-94739 GCA_964557855.1 uncultured Ignavibacteriales bacterium
TCCGTTCACGGACGAAAAAACGAAGGGTCCGCGGCGCAAGCCCGGACCCTTCTTGAGGTAATATAGTGAATTGAGAACCGATAATGGTGTTGACTTTTCAGAACTGACCGCCATCATATACATACGGTTTTACTACATTGTCAGAGGCTGGAAAAATGGCTGTATCGAAATATGCAGAAATGCGGACACTTGTCAGGCGTATGAAGCGATTACCGGACGACAATCGCGCCACTTTCAAGGGCAAAATACAATTATTGCATAAGAGCTTTAAAGAATTCAATAGAGACGTTTCAGAAATCTGTCAGTGGCTCATGGGGGTGAGACCTGATGGCAAAAGAGCTTCTCAAAATACACAACTATTCTGGAAGTTCTTCCTGGAGCCAAAGCAGTTTTATGACAATTCCCTCGAAATTGACAGTGATTGGGTTCGGCTATCTGTCTTTCGCGTGGTGTCGGGGATGGACACGGAAGACAGTATTGCGGGTTTGCAGCTAGATCCGAGCCTGGTTGATTCGATTCACTCCGTTATTTTGCTTGCTAAGACTAAAAGTGCAAACAATATCCATGGCCGTCTGGCAGAGTTCGAACGAAGTCATCAGATGGTGCTTCTGAAAGCTACGGCGGAATGGGTTATAAGCCACTACCAGAATGCCTATGAGAATTGGAAACGGCAATATCCGGAATGGGAAAAGGAGAAGAAGGAGTGGGAGAGGACTCACCCTAAGCTTACAGATAGTATTCGTAAAGATTACAACAAACTCTTTCAAAAGCTGAAAGTAACGAGAAAGCGTCCCCGGATTTGTAGCTGGCAACGTCTAGAGAACTTTACAGACAACTGCGAATATGCCGGTGAAGAGATCAAATTCGGTCGTGAGCGAAGAAGACACTCTGCTCTCTGCAAGAAATTCTGTGATTTTCTTTCCAAACAAGAACGAAGTGCTAAGAGGTTTTTCGTAAAGAACGCCAAAGACTATCTAAGTCTGCGTCAAAGAGGAAACCATGCAGTTCCGGAAGCAATGACCATACTGCTCCAAAAGACTCCCCCGGCAACATGGTTCGAAAATTCATGGAAGGAATACTTAAAAGCGCTCAACATTACTGAAGAAACTATCCTGACAGAGTACAATGGAAATCTCCCACATTGTGAGAAACTAAAGGAGGACATAGGCTGCCAATTCAATAAGCATACTAATGATTGTGTAAGGTACCGTGATCTCCTTGACAGGCATCTGTCTCCGTCTGAACGTGAATTGGAAGGGGAATATCGTGAATGGAGACGCAATTACTTCAGTGGCCCCGGAAAACCATCATTCCGTTACCCTTCTTGGAAAGGTAATTCCAGTCCAAAAATATTCGGTAAAGATTACTTTCAAATAGATTTTCACAGTTCAACGATCAAATTACGGTTAGATGGCATGGGATCGAATGACTTTATTTCATTTGCCTTTCAGTCATGGCCACCTGACTATAGCCCACAACCAGATGATACCGAAATTACTAGCGTCCAAATCAGCTTCGTTGGTAAGAGAGCAAGAATTGGTTTCCGCTTTTCAGTTCCGCACAAGAAATCGCGTTTTGGCGTGACGCAAGATGCTATAGATGAACTGCGTAGCCGGAAATATCCCCGTCAATCTCAGGATCAAGAATTCCTGGAAGAAGCACGCACTCGGCTCCTAGATTCACTCCAGGGGATCGATAAATCCGAATTAAGACTCTTGGCAGTAGATGTGGGAACCCGTGGAGCAGGTGCTGCGCTTTTTGAAGGACAAGCCTTCGTGAATACTGAGCAACTCAACGTAGTCAAAGCAAACAAATTGTATGCTGAAGTCCGGCGGCAAATGGGGAAGGGGAAAGGTAAGCCTGATGCCGGAAAGTCGAAAACGGGCGCTGGTCTCGATCCGGGACATGTCAGCAAACATCTTAAGAGTATGGCAACTGAGGCAGAGAATATAGCCAGTCACCGAAAGACCGGCGAACCTGGAGAACTACGTAATCACGATTTACGCCGCCTAAAGTATCACGTCAATTGGATGATTCGTGACTGGGTTCGCCTCAATGCTTCGCAGATAATAAAGGTAGCTGAAAAAAAAGATGTTGACCTAATAGTCTTCGAAAGCCTGCGCGGTTTTCATGCCCCGGGTTATGATAAGCTTGACCTGGAGAAAAGAGAACGATTAGCTTTTTTTGCGTACGGGAAGATCAGGCGCAAGGTAGTCGAGAAAGCCGTTGAGCGAGGTATGCGTGTCGTTACAGTCCCATATCGGTACACCTCGCGAATCTGCTCAGAGTGCGGTATTAAACAGCAAGACACAATGAAGTGGGCGAAGAATAAGAGGAAACGGCGGTTTAGCTGTGAGTGTGACAATTGCTCCTACGAAGGAAATAGCGATGACAATGCCGCCCTGGTCATTGGGAAAGTCTTCTGGGGGCAGATCAGACTGCCTGATGAGTAGGCACGAAGAGAGGGTCCCGATCTTGTACACTGAACGAGAAACCCACTAACACAATTTTATGGGATAGAGCTTGACAGGTGCCCATATTTTGTATATACATGAACTATCGCATTGACGTGAGTCGTTAGGCGCGGCCAAACCTCTGCGGAGCATTGTCACCAACGAGTTGATCCCGTGTCCGGATGCGATGAATCCTCAAATCACGGAGTTGCGCGGAAGTTTATGTGCCGGTTTTTTTTGTGTTATGTTCGTACAAGTAATTCACAGTGTTGAAGTTGCGAGCTTTTGGGTGGCGTGACTTGTGAATCAGAGGATTGCGACACCTTTTTGCTCGTCGCTCATAGTTACACTTCCTGGTGGCGTGACTTGTGAATCAGAGGATTGCGACACCTTTGTTTCGGACTTCATATATGATTGTGCGGTGGCGTGACTTGTGAATCAGAGGATTGCGACACCTAAAATTTCTACCTGATCTGAAATCAATTTGGTGGCGTGACTTGTGAATCAGAGGATTGCGACACCCAATGACTCAGCGATCAATGGCGCCGCTGGGTGGCGTGACTTGTGAATCAGAGGATTGCGACACCCTCATTCGGCCACTCCATTCCTTGGACAAGTTGCTCTGGGAGTAGATTGGTGGTCTGGGATGGTCTTTGCGATCCGCAAGCGTAGCGGCGAACCCGTGCGTACGAAAACCAGACGCAAGATTCTCGAAGGTCAAATTAGATTCCTGCTCAAGAGACTCTTTGAGATAGAAATGAAATTCAGCCTTCTGGCCTTCAGCGCCGAATTGTGACACCGGCTGCTGTCAGAACCGGGGTAATGCTGACGGACTGTCCGGACCGGGGGGGCCCGTGGATGTAGCCGATCTGTCTTACACGGTCGAGTACCTTTTCAAAGGCGGACCCGTTGCACCCTGCGAAGAGGAAGGCAATATCGACGGCCTGGAGGGTCCGGGAGGTCTGATTGATGTGGCAGATTTGTCGTATCTGATCGACTTCCTGTTCAGAGGCGGGTCGGAACCCCCGCCCTGTTAGACCGCAAATAATCCTTTAAGATAGTCGTCGGTCCCCGTATCATCTCCTTATGTTTTCGTGTGCGACGTAAGGAGATAATCGAATGAACAAGTATATCCGTGTTGCTTGCATAACTGCTATTACCGCAACGCTGCTGGTCACTTCGCTCTTTGCCCAACGAAAGACCGTCAGGCTGGGCTATTTTGAAGCCGGAGAACATCCGATTCATAACCTGTTGCGGAAGGAATTTTACCGTCAACTTCGGGCTCTGTCCCCCGACAGCCTGGACGTCGTCTTTGTGCCTCAAGGATATGGCAGTGGAGACTGGAAGCGCGATAGCTGTCGAGTGCTGGCCCGCGCACTGTCCGGCAGAGAGAACCTCGATCTCATAGTAACGATAGGACCCTGGGTAGTTGAGGACTTGCTTGAGGCCGACTGCCGTATCCCCATTCTGGCCATGCACCAACTCGACCCGGAAGCCGCCGGATTCGTAGCCGCTGACGGGCGGCCTGCTATCGACAATCTCACCGTTCATACCAAACCCGGCAAGATCGAGGATGATCTGGCTATGTTGAACCGTCTGGCTCCGATAGATACGCTCGGGTTCCTGTTCTTTCCCGCCGATAGTGCCGAACGGGAGGGCATACTCGCGCGCGTTCGAACAGTCGGTCGCCAATTGGGTATTGAGGTCAGTTATGGGAAAGGTTTTGACAATTCCGGCACGTACGCTTTCTTCAAAGCTGCGCAGAACCTGCCGGAGAATATCGATGCCGTCTATCTGGGTCCTCTCTGGGGAATGGACATTCAGAAGATTAACGCCTTCCTGCAAATGTTCGTCTCTCGCCGAATCCCGGTCTTCACTTACGAGGGCAGGTTTCTCGTTGAACGCGGCGCCTTCGGTACCAACACGGGATACGGTATCGTCTCCGAGGGCCGCTTCAATGCCCTGAAAGCAATGAAGATCATCGAAGGCGTAGCTCCGGCGGTTTTGCCGGTGGCGTTTCGCAGCGGCAACAGCCTGGTGTTGAACGGCAATACCGCCGACCAGTGCGGCATCGAAATCCCGCTGACCGTACGCAATGAGGCTGTCGTCATTGAGGCGCCGCCGTCGACGGAGTCCGCAACTTACCTCACCTTGTCGGAGGCCATCACTCGAGGCCTAAACGCCAACCCGGGCTATCTCGCCACGTACGACGCCCTGGAACAGGCCGCGCATTCGGTCGGGCAGGCCTTAGCCGCCTATTTGCCGCACATATACCTCTCAGGTCGGGCGGGCTATGTCGACGACAACACGGTCCATAACACCAATGAACCGATCGATAACAATCAGTACGGCGCTGCCCTCTCCCTGCAACAGAGCATCCTGTCATTAGAAACCATCAAAGACATTGGGATAGCCAAAAAGAAACAGCGTTTATCCGTCGGCGCCCAGAACCAGGCTCGGCTTGATCTGGAACTGGGCGTACGTGCAGCCGTCTTCGCCTACGTTCGGTCGCAGTACCTGCTCGAGATCCACCGGCGCTTCCACCAAATCGTGGAAAGAAATCTCGAGCTCGCGGCGACCTGGCATTATGTCGAGGGAGAACGCCTGGCGGACTTCATCAGGTGGCAAAGTGAACGTCAGCACACCCTCGCCGGATTGGCTTTGGCCCGGGCCGAGGTGAACATCACACGAACCATCTTCAATACCCTGTTGAATCAGCCGCCGGACCGGACCGTAAATCTCGATACCACGGCCCTGTCGCAGGATCGCCTCTTCGCGGATATTGCCGCCTTTGAACCGCACTTACAGTCGGCCGCAAGCCTCGAGCAGCTCAAAGCCGCAGTTCTGGACAGAGTTCGCACCGCAAACATAGAGATGCAGCAATACGATCGGAGGCTCGACTTGCAGCGAGCCGCCGTCAGCCGCAATACGGCCCGCTTTTTCCCCAGTCTTGACCTGAGAGCCCGGGTTAACTGGGCGGACGAGTTGACCGACACCATTCCCGGGTTCGATGAGCGACACGACACCTGGTCCGTATTCGGTGAGCTCAGTCTGCCTCTGTTTCTGGGATTGGATCGCAGCCGGGAACGATCGCGACTCAAGGCACAGTTAAGCGAGCTCGAGTATCAGCGCGACGCCGCCGGCCTCAAACTAGCCGCGGATGTCAGGCGAAAGCTCGAACACGTGGTCGCACTGACCGGCGCTATACCGAAAGCGTTGCGCATGAAAGAGCTGGCGCTCCAGAACCTCGATATTATGTCAACGGCTTACGAAGCGGGCGAAGTAGGGCTGGCCGATTTCCTGGAAATCTACAACCATGCCCGGCAGGCTGAAGTCGCTGCCATCGACCGCAGGTTCGAATTCTATTCATTATCAGCGGAGCTTATCCACCTGGCCGGATTGTCCGGATCGGCAGAATATCGGGACTTTCATGACCTCTACCGGGAACTGGTTCAAGGAAGGTAATAGAGCATCAGAAACTCGATGAACTTGAAGACATAGAGTACGGAGAAGCAGATCGTTCCGGCCACTCGCAAAAGCTTGTAGAGAGGACGATCATGAAACTCGGGGGCCGGTAGTCCCTTATCGAGATAGTAAAACACGCGAAAGTACAATATGAACGAAAGCGTTAAGAGCCCCACCGTGACCCAGGTCGACATCACGATGCCGAACTCGAAGCGATAGATATAGCTCACCAGAAGTAGGACAATGGCCGTAAACGTGTACTTTCCCGTCAGATTGGACCCCACCACCACCTTCTTTCCGCGCAGCAGAATCGTTCCGGCGACAATGATCAATAAGTCTCTCCCGACAATCACCGCCGCCAGCCAGACCGGAAACTCACGGTAAAGAATCAGGAGAATAATCAGAACCGCCGCCATGATTTTGTCGGCCAGGGGGTCCAGAGCTTTGCCAAGATCGCTGATTTGGTTCATTCGCCGCGCGAGATAACCGTCAAGGCCGTCGCTGATTCCCGCCAGCACCAGAATGAAGATGCACAGGTGTGTCGAGAGCGGATCATCTCGCCACAGAAAATAGCCGATGAACGGTGTCATGAAAATACGAGACAGGCTTACCAGATTGGGGACTTGCACCAGTTCTCGAACTGACATACTCATTGGGCTCATTCTCGTTAAATAGCCTACTCGACCGTCTTTCCCGGACAAGCTACTGCCTGACGGCAACAGGCGCAAGCGGTACCGGTCCGAGACCAGGTCGGAATCATAGAGAGCTTTAACTTGCCAATATCGAGCAACGCCCTACAATTCTCCTGTTATGCCGAACAACGTACTCATAACCGGTCTGCCGGGAGTAGGCAAGACCACCATAGTCAAAGTACTGTTTCAAAAGCTGCAGTATCTCAATCCGGTCGGATTCTACACACGAGAGGTACGGGACTCAGGTATACGCCGGGGATTCGAGTTGGTTTCCCTGGACGGCCGCCGGGCGCTGCTTTCACATGTTAACATTGACAGCCCCCACCGGGTCGGCAAGTACCGCGTCGACTTGCACGGATTCGAACGCTTTCTGGCCGCCCTGAACTTATCCGCCGCCACATCGCAAGTCGTCGTAATCGACGAAATCGGCAAAATGGAATGCCTGTCACCGGCTTTTGTGACGTTAATAGAGGAAACGCTGGACAGCCGAACGCAATTAATAGCCACTATCGCGCTCAAGGGTGGAGGAATCATCGGGAAAACCCGCGACCGCAACGACGCCCGGCTGTTTCACATAACGCCGGATAACAGGGATACAATTGTCGATTATATTCTGGCAGCGGTTACGCGACGTCCATAGTGTATGGTGGGTGGCCACCCCGGTTGTTTTGGGGTGGTAGTGTGTCGAACTTCAGATCGAGGTGTTACGACACAAATGGAACAGAGTCACACCGCAAGTGGCACGCCACCCGAATGGACGAATCCCGTCGTGTGACCCGACCATTCGGGTTCGTTGGAAAACTCCTCGTATTGTTGTGTCGGGTCTTGATCCCGTGCCAACGGGATTGTGAACCGACACGCAACTCGTTGGGGAGTACGACCTGCCGCAACCGGCAAAAGACCCTTTGTCGACACTCCTATTCGTCCGAGTGCCTTTGAATTGTCAGGCTGTAGGTCAGTCCTGTGCAGCCGGGATTTCCGGTCCCGGTCATCACGGATGCCTCGAACTCAGGCCTCCTTTGAACAAAAAGTCGACCAGGTACGAAAGATCACTCACGTTGGGCGAACCTCCACTGCCGTCGACATCTCCAATCGCCAACAGCTGCGGCACCGGGCCTCCCTTGAACAGAAAATCCACGAGGAATGTCAGATCACTGACATTGACTTCTCCGTCAAGGTTCAGGTCGCCCGAGCGGTGACCGATTATTGTCACCTGGCCGGACCATTGACCCGGGCTGCCGGCGACGTCGTAAAACACATCGAAAAACGACTCGGTGACGTCCCACAGAAGTCCGCCCTGATGCAGTTCTTCGCACTCGATAAACTCTTTCATATCGAAAGAAATCTTCAGCACGTCTCCTTCGAAATCGACCCAGCCGCCGGTGAGAATCTCGGTTGCACCGACAGTAATCTCGCATCCGGCTATACTCATCGAGATGTTCTCCCACGCGGCAATATCGCCCGCACTGTTGCCGATGTAGAGATTGCCGATCATGGGATCCACGGTGTACTTGTTGACTATCAGAATCGGGTCCGGATCAAACAGATAGCCCGGCGACGCCTCCACTACCATAATACTGTAATCCTCGACCTCACCGTAGTTTGTATGGCCGTACGGCGCCATATCCACAGCAACTCCGAAATAGCTGAGACGTGTCCGCATTAGGGTCTGCCCCGGTGCAGCGTCGAGCGGAGGAGTGATTATTCCGGTATACGGTCCATATCCCGTTTCGACATCCATGGATACTCTCTCACTTTGGTCGAGCCACAAGTCCTGGTTCCAATCGATCCAGATAGCACAGTCATCGCCGCTGTAGGTGTTCCCGCCGACGATCGTAATCGGATAGCCCAGGCCGGGCGTCATCTCCGTGGACAGCGCGGTGAAATCACTATAGCCGACGCATTCGGATGTATTGTCAATATCGCCGACTGTAACCCGTTGGATGTATTCGTCGCAACCGCCACTGGCGCCGAAATCTCCATCCGGCTCGAAGTTGATTCTGAGTTCATACAACCATGGACCGAACTCACAGGGATAGTTGTGATATATGTCCGGGGCTGCAAAAGCCCAATATGTCCCGGGTGGTAAAAAGGCTTCGAAGGAAGGTCGGCATTCACCCTGCGCTTGTGACAAATCCCCGCCACCGGCGTATCATCCGTCGGGGAGAGGGCGTTATGATCATTGTAATCGCCCATCGACACCGGCGATGTCTTCCAGCCCACCACCTTTTCGTAAAATTCCCGGACCTCATCGGCATTCTCCACCGTCAAATCATGCCAGCCGATTTGCCCGATCTTCTTATCCGAAGCACTCATTGGCGTTTCCTCTGTGTTAGCGTCTACGTCAAATGTACGAGTTTTATCTTGAATACGCAAAGCGCGGCCGTTTCCTTAATATCGATCTAACTTTTTCACGTTTGCACGGAGGAGATAACAGATGGAACCAAATGTAATGAACTACTGGGCCATTCTCGTAGCCGGAGTGGCCTATACCATTCTCGGCGCTTTGTGGTACTCGCCGGCACTGTTCGGCAATATTTGGATAAAAAGCATCGGCAAAACCAAAGAACAGGTCGACAAGGACTTTTCGCCGTGGAAAATTGTCGGGGCGCTGGTCACATCGCTCATCGCCGCCTACGGGATTGCCCGCCTGCTCACCTGGACTTCACTGGATCCGCTCTGGGGTGGTTTCGGCATAGCCCTCCTGGCCGGAATATGCTTCGTCTTCACAACCATGGGCGTGAATGACTTGATGGAATCCCGACCAATAAGGCTCTTCGTACTGAACATCGTCTTCCACATTGTCGGGTTCCTGATAATGGGGATCATTATCGGCCTCTGGCAATAAAGTACACGGAGGCAGCAACGATTGTTGTGTCAGGTTCTGATCCCGTGTCAACGGGATTGTGACCTGCTGCAACAGACAACCCTCTCACTCCCGCGTGGTCTGTCGCCCCCGCCTACTCTCCCTCGTTCCTAAGTTGCACCTGGAAACGCACACCTTTTCCCTCGAACAGCCCGCACCTGCAAAACCTTTCAGAATTCTATTGCCGTCACCGGATTATTATAGTATAGATAGACCAGTTAAGTCGACAAGAGAGGTCGGGAACGGATTATTGTGGATCGGGTTTACCTGATAGGATCCGCTTTCCGCATTTGTTCCGGCACTTTGCAGGCCGGATTCTGTTGCATAGAAATATAAGGACGCCTCGGGCGCACAACAGTGTTTACGAAAGGTTGCAGAAACAGACAGCCATATGACTGATGAATCAAAGAAGATCTCGATAGGGATTCCCAAAGAAACATTCCCGGACGAACGGCGAGTTGCCATCGTTCCGGACACAATTCCCCAATTCGAAAAGCAAAACCTCAAGGTCACCCTGGAAGCCGGGGCCGGCTTGCCGGCCGGTTTCACCGATGAAGCCTATCGCAACAAAGGCGCTGCCATTGTCGAGAGCCGCTCCGATTTGTTCGAATCAAACGACATTATTCTCCAAGTGCGAGCCGCCGGAGCTAATCCCGACAAGGCAAAATCCGAGATCAAGCTCTATCGATCCGGCCAGGCGATTGTCGGGCATTTCGAGCCGCTGTCGGAATACGAGACAATCGACAAACTGGCGTCCAAAGGGGCCACCACCTATGCTATCGAGCTGCTACCCCGAATCACCAAAGCCCAGAGCATGGACGCTCTGTCGTCCATGGCCACCATAGCCGGATACAAGGCAGTGTTGTTGGCCGCGGAGGCCTGCCCCAAAATCTTCCCGCTGCTCATGACCGCCGCCGGCACCGTCTCGGCCGCCCATGCGTTCATTGTCGGAGCGGGCGTCGCCGGCCTGCAGGCGATCGCCACGGCGCGGCGGCTGGGTGCGGTGGTGAAGGCGTACGATGTCCGACCGGCCGTCAAAGAACAGGTACAAAGCCTCGGGGCGAGCTTCGTCGAGCTCGATCTGTCAACCGAGGATGCCGAGGATAAGGGCGGTTACGCCAAAGAGGCCGGGGAAGAATTCTACAAGAAGCAGCGCGAAATGATGACCGGTGTCGTGGCCAAAAGCGACGTCGTAATCACGACCGCGGCCATCCCCGGCAAGAAAGCGCCGGTGCTGATTACCGAAGATATGGTCAAAGCCATGCCGCCGGGATCGATCATTGTGGATCTGGCGGCGGAACGCGGCGGCAACTGCGAACTGACCAAAGCCGGCGAGACGGTCGAAGCTCACAATGTCAAGATATTGGGGCCGATCAACCTGCCTTCCACGATTCCGTACCACGCCAGCCAGATGTATGCCCGCAATCTGCTGTCGTTTATCCGTCACCTGGTTGGCAACGGCGGGCTGGAGCCGAACCGGGAAGATGAAATCATCAGAGACACGATGTTGACCTCCAAAGGGGAAGTGGTAAATGAACGCGTCAAAGAGCTGCTGAGCTCTGCGGGAAATTAGACTTATAGGGAGAGGAAGAGATACATATGGAAACATTCGTAATGGTATTGACAGTCTTTGTTCTGGCGATCTTCGTCGGATTCGAGATAATAACCAAAGTACCCCCGACACTGCATACACCGCTGATGTCCGGCTCCAACGCCATTTCCGGGATCACGCTGATCGGTGCCATCATCTCGGCCGGCTCGCAAAACACGACCCTGACGACAATTCTCGGCCTGGCGGCGGTTGTTTTCGCCACCATCAATGTCGTCGGCGGGTTCATGGTCACTCACCGCATGCTCAAGATGTTTCGCAAGAAAGACTAACCTATGCCGCTATCAGTTGTTAACATAGCCTATCTGGTTGCCTCGGTCCTGTTCATATTCGGTCTGAAAGGCCTGACTCATCCCCGCACCGCCGTGCGCGGCAATATCTTCGGTTCGCTGGGGATGTTGCTGGCGGTAGTTGTCACCCTCTGGGACCAGCACATCATAAGTTTCGAGATTATCATCCTCGGCTTCATCATCGGGGCCGCGGTCGGGGCTATTCTGGCTGTGAAAATCCAGATGACCGCCATGCCGCAGTTGGTGGGATTGTTCAACGGCTTCGGCGGCGGCGCCTCGGTATTTGTCGCAGGGGCCGCCCTTTTAGAAATCCTGCATCTGGGCGTCATGCCCGACCTGCAGTTCAGCGTGGCTACCGCCGCTTCGGGTCTGATCGGAGCCGTGACATTCTGGGGCAGCCTGGTCGCATTCGGTAAATTACAGGGCATTATTACGGAAAATGCTATCGTCTTTCCCGGTCAACAGGTAGTCAAGTCCATTATCGGCCTGGCCGCTCTGGCGGCTTGTGTCTGGCTGGTTATGAATCCGGATGTTACCTACAACTATTGGATCGTCGTGGGCATAGCCTCAATGCTTGGTATCCTGCTCGTAAATCCGATCGGCGGCGCTGATATGCCGGTCGTTATCGCTCTCCTGAACTCCTACTCCGGCCTGGCGGCCGCAGCTACAGGATTCGTGCTGGAGAACAATGTGCTCATTATCGCCGGTTCTCTCGTCGGTGCGTCTGGGATCATCCTGACCAACATCATGTGCAAAGCGATGAACCGCTCGCTCACGAATGTGCTCTTCGGCGTGATCGAACCAGCTGCGGCCGGAGCCGTGGCCGATGACATCTATGAAGGCAAGGTCAAATCCACCAGCGCCGACGAGGTCGCCATGCTCTTTGACGGCGCCCGGCGGGTGGTGATTGTCCCCGGCTACGGGATGGCGGTCGCTCAGGCACAGCACGCGGTGCGGGATCTGGCCAATCTGCTCGAGCAGCGCAATATCGAAGTCGACTATGCCATCCACCCGGTAGCAGGACGCATGCCGGGCCATATGAACGTGTTGTTGGCGGAGGCCAACGTGGGATACGACAAGCTACAGGAAATGGACGTCGTCAACCCGACCTTCCAGCAGACCGACGTGGCCATTATCATCGGCGCCAACGACGTCGTCAACCCGGTCGCGCGCACCGACAAGGACTCGCCTATTGCGGGCATGCCGATCCTCGATGTCGACAAGGCCAAGTATGTCGTGGTGATCAAACGCAGTCTCAGCCCCGGTTTCGCGGGCATCCCCAACCCCCTCTTCGCGATGGACAACACCCTGATGTTCTTCAACGACGGCAAGAAAGCGGTGTTAGAGTTGATACAGGCGGTGAAGGAAGCGTAGACCGCTGCCGTTACCTTTTCCGGGTCGGGTGGCGCACCCCTTGGGGTGCGGGACTATTCCTCGTTCCCAAGTTGTACTTGGGAACGTAGTTGTCGAAATCCCGCTTCGAGTTTCGACATCTTGCTCTCACTTCCCAAACATCCCTTCCACTTCAATCTTCTCTCTCACACCCCAATCATCGGAATAATAACCGTCTTCCCTATATTCCCGAAACGACAAAAACTCGTAATTGCACGGCGCCCGGGCCAAACCGTGCCTGACCGGATTATAGCGGATATAGTCCAGATGCTTATCATAATCAACCTGGTCACGTATCTCATGGTCCCAGAAGCGGTTCTACCACATTAGGCCCGCCGTCAATCCGGACCGATTACGATATTTAACCGAAGACGATAAGTTGATCTTTCTCATAAGGCTCGACATCTCACATTCGAGCGGATCAACGAGAAGATGCATATGATCAGGCAGGACAACTTAGGCATCCAGTAGAAAGGAATACTTGGCCCTTGTGGTTTCGATTGCGTTCCACAACAGATGAAAGTTGTCGACGAGGATCGGTAAGCGTGGATGTGTGACGTGCGTGAAAAAATAGAGATGCCCCGGTCGGAAATGTCTTCTGATGTTCGTCATAACAGATATTTAATGATAATGCAGAATCTCAAAACCGGCAAGGCCGATTCGACATCCTTTCAATACCACGATGATTCGGTATTTTTTCAGAGCGAAACAGTCTCACGACGGCGACTGGTGCTGTGCCCTCTGTCGGCGACCCAGCGAAATATGCAATCAAAAACGGATACTTGAAGAATTGTTCTTGACAGCGTCTAAATCAATATATAATATAAACCCATGAATGACGCGATCTCTATACTGCGCGACTGCGGTATTCAGCCGACGCCCCAGAGGATTGCCGTGGTGGAGTGTGTGCTTGAAAGTACGGGTCACCATACCGCCGATGATCTGCTTGTCTACGCGCGGGACCGCTGTCCGACGGTGTCGCGGGCCACGGTTTATAATACACTCAATCTGCTGGTGAAAAGGGGTCTCATGCGCAAGCAACTGCTCAAAGAAGGGACGGTAGTTTTTGACGCCAATGTCGAGCGCCACCATCATTTGATCGATGATGAAACCGGCGACATTTACGATATTCCCTGGGATCGATTGGAAGTGAAAGGCGCCGACAAGCTGAATGAGTTCGATGTGACTGAATTTCAAGTGATAATGCGAGGCAGAAAGAAGGGACAATGACTCTTTTTTGTCTGTTGGAAATACAATGTCTAAAATCAGACTTTTTCTGTCAAGATTGTATGGGAAATACGTGGAATGTGGGATGGTTTGAATGGCTAGTAGAACATGAGAACATATCTGTGAACATTTATTGAGATAAAGGAGAAGTTATGACAAACCAGAACAAAGGTATTGAGGCCACGTGTCCGGTGACAGGCAGCTCAAGCCGAGGGCCTACGAACCGGGACTGGTGGCCGAACCAGTTGAACTTGAAGATCCTTCACCAACATACTTCGAAATCCAATCCGATGGGCGAGGATTTTAACTACGCGGAGGAGTTCAAGAAACTCGACTATGATGCTCTGAAGACGGATCTCTATGCTTTGATGACCGATTCGCAGGAGTGGTGGCCAGCCGATTATGGTCATTACGGCGGGCTCTTCATCCGGATGGCCTGGCACAGCGCAGGTACCTACCGCATGGGCGATGGTCGCGGCGGCGGGAATACGGGAAACCAGCGTTTTGCACCTCTCAATAGTTGGCCGGACAACGTGAATCTCGACAAAGCGCGCCGGCTGCTTTGGCCAATCAAGCAGAAATACGGCAAAAGGATATCCTGGGCCGATCTCATGATCCTGGCAGGCAACTGCGCTTTGGAATCGATGGGATTCAAGACCTTCGGTTTTGCCGGAGGGCGCGAGGACATCTGGGAACCGGAAGAAGATGTATACTGGGGCGCCGAAAAAGAGTGGCTGGCAACGAGCGACAAACCCGAGAGCCGTTACAGCGGTGAGCGGGATCTGGAAAACCCCCTGGCTGCGGTGCAGATGGGTCTGATCTACGTCAACCCGGAAGGCCCGGACGGCAATCCCGATCCGGTCGCATCGGGACGTGACGTTCGCGAGACGTTCGCGCGCATGGCTATGAACGACGAAGAGACCGTCGCGCTCGTAGCCGGCGGGCATACCTTTGGCAAGTGCCATGGCGCCGGAGATGCGGCGCTCCTTGGTGCGGAACCGGAAGCAGCTCCTTTGGAAGAGATGGGGCTGGGCTGGAAGAGCAGTTTCGGAAGCGGTAAGGCCGGCGATACAATCACCAGCGGTATCGAGGGCGCCTGGAAGCCAAACCCGACCAAATGGGACATGGGTTACCTGAAGGTACTGTTCAAGTATGAGTGGGAACTGGTCAAGAGCCCGGCTGGGGCGAATCAATGGCTGGCCAAGGATGTGGATGACGAGGACATCGTGGTCGACGCACATGATCCGTCGAAGAAGCATCGGCCGATGATGACAACAGCCGACCTCTCCCTTCGCCTAGACCCGATATACGAGCCGATAGCAAGGCGCTATCTGGAAAATCCGGAAGAATTCGCGGACGCGTTTGCCCGGGCCTGGTTCAAGCTGACCCACCGTGATATGGGTCCTCGTTCGCGCTATCTCGGCCCGGAAGTACCTGATGAAGACCTCATTTGGCAGGACCCGGTGCCGGCAGTTGATCATGAGCTGATTGACGAAAAGGACACCGCGGGCTTAAAAGACAAGATCCTTGCTTCGGGACTGTCCATCCCGGAACTGGTCTCGACCGCTTGGGCGTCGGCATCCACCTTCCGTGGCTCCGACATGCGCGGCGGCGCCAACGGGGCGCGAATCCGTCTGGCGCCTCAGAAAGACTGGGAGGTTAACGAACCTGATCAATTGGCGAAAGTGTTGGGCGTTCTCGAAGGGATCCAACAGGAGTACAATAAAGCGCGGTCCGGCGGCAAGAAAGTTTCGCTGGCCGACCTGATAGTGCTGGCTGGTTGCGCCGCAATCGAGCAGGCGGCAGAAAGTGCCGGTCATGATGTGACCGTGCCCTTTGCACCGGGGCGTACGGATGCCACACCGGAGCAGACCGATGCGGCATCTTTCGATGTCCTCGAACCGGTTGCCGACGGATTCCGCAACTACCAGAAGAAGAAATACGCCGTCACAGCAGAGGAAATTCTGATTGATCGGGCGCAACTGCTGACATTGACGGCTCCCGAGATGACGGTTCTTGTTGGCGGTTTGCGCGTCTTGAACGCCAACTTCGGAAAGTCTCCTCACGGCGTTTTCACTAACCGCCCCGAGACTCTCACCAATGACTTCTTCGTGAATCTGCTCGACATGGATACGGAGTGGCAGGCAACTTTAAAAGACAATGACATATTTGAAGGTCGTGATCGGGCCACGGGTGACACCAGGTGGACTGCCACACGTGTCGATCTGGTTTTCGGCTCAAACTCTCAGCTTCGCGCCATTGCCGAAATCTACGCGTGTGAGGATTCAAAAGATAAGTTTGTACATGACTTTGTGGCTGCATGGAATAAAGTTATGAATCTTGATCGTTTCGATCGTGCGTAAACTGACTGGATAACTCTTGCAGAATGCTGACCGCGAAACTTGGACTTCACAATGTGTGTCTGCAGCTGTAGATTCTGTTGAAGACTATACTGGTTTGCTATAGGAGGCGAATATGACTGACGAACCGGTGGGATGCGCCAAGCCGACAGGAACGGTAATCGGCGAGAAAGCCGAAAAAAAGAGTAAACATGAAGCGACAGTAGATGAAGGAGAACCGACTATGGTGACGGTACGCGTGGGCGGCAAGGCGCCCGATTTCGAGGCGCCGGCTTATCACAGAGGCAAGTTTATCAATGTCAAGCTGTCGGACTACGCCGGCAAGTGGGTCTTGCTCTGTTTCTATCCGGGTGATTTCACGTTCGTTTGACCGACGGAATTGTCGGCGGTCGCCGGCAGAAATGACGAGTTGAAGAAGCTCGGTGTGGAAGTTCTTTCGGTTTCGACGGACAGCACGTTTGTGCACAAGATCTGGGAAGAAGAGGAACTGTCGAAAATGACCAAGGACGGCATTCCCTGGCCGATGGTTGATGACGGCGGCGGAAATCTCGGGCGGGTTTACGGCGTCTATGATGAGGGTAACGGTGTGAATATCCGCGGTCGTTTTCTGATTGACCCGGACGGGGTCGTTCAGGCCATGGAGGTCATGACACCTCCGGTGGGGCGGAAGATCGAGGAGATGATCCGTCAGGTGCACGCCTTCCAGCATGTGCGAAAGACAAAAGGCGCTGAGGCTTGTCCGGCCGGATGGGAGCCGGGTGATCCGACTTTGAAACCGGGTCCGGATTTGGTGGGCAAGGTCTGGAAGGTCTGGCAGCCGAAGGCGTAAGGCTGTTTGAAGCGTTGACGCGGCGGCAGGTCACACTTCTGCATCACGGAATCAAGACCTGCCGCAACTTCAGCGGACCGATTCATCCTCGCGTAGGGTGCGGCCTTGCGCCGCACGGACTTACGGGATCGGCGGGGACGAGCCCCGCCTCTACGCGAGGCAAAAGTTGACCAAATACCATGTTTTGGGACAGCCCCTTGCAGTGGGGTCCCTTCGCTATGAGTTGCTCCGCATCGTACAATTGTGTCGCGTTTTCGTCTGCAATCGTATAAGTCATCCTGAACGGAGTCGAAGGGCGAAGAAAGACGACCGTTCGATAGGCGGGTAACTGTTTCGAGGATTTGTGAATAATTCGGGCCATTATTCTGCCGTCTAACTGATCTTACCAAGCTCTTCCCTCAAATTGTCCGGCAGGGCCACAGGCCGGTTCGTTTTTTTGTCGACCGCAACGTGCGCCGTATGCACGGTAGCGACCGGCTGCCCGTCCCGATTGACGAATAGATATTTCAGCGTGAAAGACGTCTTACCGATTTTGGCGCCGCACACCGTGATTTCAAACTGTTCCCCCAATACGAGCGACCTATGGTAGTCGGCGTCGGTATGCACTATCAGCACCAAAAAGGGAGAGTCCTCTATCATGCTCCTGAAGTCGTACCCGATCGACGTCATGAACTGTTCATATGCGTCATGAGCGATCTTCAGGTAGTTGCCAAAGAACAGGATACCAGCCGCATCCGTTTCATGCAGCCTGACAGTTGTCGTATATTGATACATATTCGCTTTTCCACCTGGAACTTCTTTGCGTGCCATTCGTCCAAATATACGTATATTATGCCTTTATGTCTATTCAAAGACCACATAGCAGAAAACCAGAACTAACTCCATATGAGGTATTGCATGTCATCAACAGGTAATCGCAGCATCGTCACTCTCCTGCCGGTCTTGCTACTCACAGCTCTGCTCGTCGCCAACGCATTCGGGGCTATGAAGACAATTCCACAAAGGTCTGATATCGAAGATCAGTACACATGGAAAGTGGAAGATATCTATCCCAGTGACCAGGCCTGGGAACAGGAATTCACGGCTCTGGAAGAAAACTACGAGCGCCTGCGCTCATACGAAGGCCGCCTGGGCGAGTCCCCCGCCACGCTGCTGGAATGTCTGAAACTGCGGGACAGTCTCGAGCTAATAGCAGACAATCTGTATGTCTACGCTTATCTGAAACTGGACCAGGATAATCGGCTCAGCACCTATCAGGAAATGGGTGATCGCATTTCCGGATTGTGGTCTCGAGTCAGTGAAGCCATGTCATACATTCGGCCGGAATTGCTGGCTCTCGGCAACGACCGGCTGTTGTCCTCTATGAACTCGACGCCGGAACTTGATCTCTACCGGTTCTATCTGGAAGATCTTATGCGCCAGAAGGAGCATATCCTGTCGGAGAAAGAAGAATCGATACTGGCGCTGGCCGGTCCGGTCGCCTCGGCTCCGGGCAAGATCTTTAACATGATAAACGATGCTGATATCTCTTACGGCAGTATCATAGATGAAAACGGTGACGAAATCGAACTCACCAAAGAGCGATACTACAAGATTCTGGAATCCAAAGATCGCCGCGTGCGCCGCGAGGCCAACGAGGCGTACAACCGCGCATACATGAACTACCTCAATTCCCTGGCCGCCACCCTGTCCGGCTCGGTGAAGAAGGACTACTTCTATATGCAGGCGCGCGGCTATGAGACATGTCTCGACATGGCGCTCGACGATGACAATATCCCGCCCTCGGTCTTTCACAATCTGATCGACGCCGTGAATGACAACCTGGAACCGCTCCACAAGTGGACCGCCATGCGGAAGAAGATGCTCGGCTACGATACGCTGCATACGTACGATCTGTCCGTACCGCTGTTAACGGAAACGCGCCTCGAGTATCCGTACGACAAGGCGCAGAAGATGATTCTGGAGGGCCTGACTCCGATCGGGGAAACCTACGTCACGGACCTGGAGCAGGCGTTCCACTCGCGGTGGATCGACGTCTACGAAACGGAAGGCAAAGGTTCGGGAGCCTATCAGTGGGGTACGTACAGCTCGCACCCATACCTGCTGATGAATTATAACGGCACGCTGGACGCCGTTTTCACGCTGGCTCATGAGCTGGGACACGCCATGCACAGCTTCTACACCAATCGCCGAGAACCGTACGTGTACTCCAATCACTCCCTGTTCGTGGCCGAAGTTTCCTCGACCTGCAACGAGGCGGTTTTGATGAAGCACCTGCTGGAAACGACCACCGACAAAGAAGAAAAAATGGCGTTGCTTAACCATTATATAAAACAGATTGTCGGTACGTTCTACACCCAGGTAATGTTCTCCGAGTTCGAACTGGCCATCCACGAGACGATCGAACAAGGTGGCGCCCTTTCGGCCGACAACATGAGGCAAATGTACCGGGAGATCTATCAGAAGTACTGGGGACCCGAACTGGTAATCGATTCCATCAATGATCTGGGTTGTATGCGGATCGGGCACTTCTACCGTCAGTACTACGTCTACCAGTACGCTACCTGCTATGCGGCGGCCCAGATGATGTCCCAGAAGGTCCTGGAAGACCCGGCTTATCTGGATACGTACATGCAGTTTCTCTCGACCGGGTCTTCGAAATACCCCGTAGAAATTCTCCAGGACGCCGGGGTGGATATGACCAGTCCGGAGCCGATCCAAAGGACGATCCGCCTCTTTGCCGAACTGGTCGACGAGGTTGAAAAGTTGCTGGCAGAGGGGTAGCCAAGACGCCAGATCGCGCTTCCGCATCCGCAAGATGACCAAACCGCCGGGATCTTCACCCGGCGGTTTTGTTTTCCCGATCACGATTACTTGCACCGGGCGAGTTTTGGACCTATTGTATAGATGTTATCGAAACAGTGTTTTCTTCTGAATTGGACCGGGCAGATTGAATTCGGAGAATGTTGCCCTATGAAAATAGCCATCGTTTACAACCGTGACAGCAGGCGCGTTATCAACCTGTTCGGCGTGCCCAACCAGGAGCGGATCGGTCTCAAGACCATCAATCGCATCGGCGCCGGGCTCAAGAAGGGCGGTCATCAGGTAAAATTGGTCGAGGGCGATAAGGACCTCGTCAATCAACTCGAGGATTACATGCCGCGCGTCCTGAAAGGGGAACTGCCGGGGATGGTGTTCAACATTTCTTACGGCATTCAAGGGGAGGCCCGCTACACGCATGTTCCCAGCATTCTGGAGATGGTCGGCGTACCGTATGTCGGTTCCGGCCCGCTGGCGCATTCGCTGGCGCTGGACAAAGTCGTGGCCAAGATGATTTTCAAACAGCACCAGATACCGACACCGGATTTCGCCGTCATGGAACACCCGGATTCGCCCCTGCCGGACATACCCTATCCCATGATCGTCAAGCCCAAGAACGAGGCCGTCTCTTTCGGCATCCGCATCGTGAATGACGAAGCCGAACTTCGGGAGGGGGCCGCCTTGATTTTCGAACGCTTCAGGCAACCGGTGCTGGTCGAACAATACATTGCGGGTCGGGAGATAAACGTCGGCCTGCTCGGCAACAATCCACCGGAAACGCTGCCTCCGGTGGAGTTGAAATTCGGGAGCACCGGGGAAGCCATTTACACGTACGAAGACAAGACCCGTACCTCCGGACGCGAGATTACCTGGGACTGCCCCGCCAAACTGCCGGATGAAATTCGGATCAAAGCCGAGGATATCGCCCGTCGCGCTTTCAGCTCGCTGGGATGTTTCGATTGCGCGCGGGTCGACATGCGGCTCAACTCTCAAGGCCACCTGTATGTGCTTGAGGTCAACAGCCTGCCCAGCCTGGGCGAACACGGCTCATATACCATCGCAGCGGCTTATGCCGGATTGGACTTTAACGAATTGGTCTGTCGCCTGGTCGACGTCGCCTCGGCGCGCTACTTCGGCACACCCGCGCCGCCGGAGATACTCAAGAGCACCAGGGACATCGGCCACCAGATTTTCTCGTACCTGGTGCCACGTCGAGATCGCATTGAGAAACGAGTCGAAACCTGGGTCCATCGCTACAGCCGAACGTCGGACCCGGCCGGTTTACAGGACGTGCAAAACCTCATAATAAAGTTCTGTGATGAAATGGGACTGACTCTTCACGAAGATCTGACGGATAACCGCAACGTGTGGACGTGGCAAACGAAGGCCGGGCTCGAGAACGGTGTACTGCTGATCGGACATATGGATGTGCCTCTGAAACACGACGCTCCTGCCGAGGCTTTTCGTCGCACTCCAGAATGGTTGTACGGGGAAGGGATCGGCACGACGCGAGCTCCCCTCGTATGCCTGCAGTTCGCGCTGCGGGCGCTGCGCAGTCTGCGCAAGCTGCGTCGTATTCCTTTGGGAGTCTTGTTCTACAATGATGAAGGCGCCTTCTGCCGGCACAGCGCCAGGCTCATCCGGCAAGCCGCGTCACTGGCCGGCCACGTGCTTGTTCTTCGACCGGGTAATCTCGATAATTCTGTCGTCACCCAACGACGCGGCTGGCGCATGTACCGCCTCACCGTCAACGGGACTCCCCGCCGGTTGGGCAAACTGTACCGCAAACGGGACGTGCTGCGGTGGACCTGCGCCTGCCTCGACGAGTTCACCCGACTCACGTCAAAGGAAGAACGGGTGGCGGTCGCGACCGGAGAAATCAGATCCGAGGCCTACCCGCAGTTGCTGCCCCATCGCCTGACAGCCACCGTCCTATTGAGTTATCTCGATTCCGCCAAAGCCGATTCTATTGAAAGAACCATGTATGAGATAATCAAGACGAAGGATTACCAATCCAATCTGGAGTTGATGGTCGATCGTCCGCCGATGAAGAAGAACCAGCGCTCGGACAAACTGTATCGGCGTTTACGGGAGGTCGCCGATAAATGGGAGATCCCGCTGGAACGTGAGTCGTTATTGTATCCGTCGGTCTCCGGTCTGGCGCCGGCTTCCAAACCCGTCCTGTGCGGCATGGGACCGGTGGCGCGCGACATCGACACACCGCAGGAAGCCGTGTTGCGCCTGAGCCTTATGCAGCGCACCCTGCTGCTGGCTCAGTATCTGGCGACGCAGGTAAAGGGCAACAAAAAGTGAAGCCGAACGTAGACATGTCGGACGATATCGAACTCTTCGATTTGACCTCACCGCGCATCGGTCGCCCGCAGAAGTATTCCCTATCGAAGTACGGCATGGTTTCGACGCAACACTACGAGGCGACGGAAGCCGGCGTACGGATGCTGGCTGAGAACGGCAACGCTGTCGATGCAGCCGTGGCGGCGGCGCTCGCCTTGTGCGTCTGTGAACCGGCGGCCTGCGGTCTCGGCGGTCAGACCTTTCTGGTTATTCACCTGGCGAAAACGCGCAAGACCCTGGTTCTCGACGGTTCCTCTTTCGCACCGCATCGAGTCATTCCCGGCAGCCTCAGGAAACCGGATATCCGCAGAGGCTACAAAGCCGCCACCGTCCCGACCACTCCCCGGGTGCTGGCTTACGCCCTCGAACGATACGGGTCTCTATCCTGGCAAGGAGTTCTGGACCCGGCCGTCAAACTGGCCGAGGACGGCTTTCCGGTAACGGCCTTGTTCAATGCGCTTTGTAAACGCGAGCTGAAACATCTGCGACGTTATTCAGGCGGGCAGTTCATGCTGGACCATCGCTTGAAGTCATACCGGGTCGGCCATCGCCTGAAGCAGCCGGTGCTGGCACACACCCTGAAGCGACTGGCGCGGAAGGGAGTGGACGATTTCTATTCAGGCAAAATTGCCCGCATTATCCATCACGATATGATCCGGAACGGCGGGTTGATTCGTCGCGATGATCTCGCGCAAGTCCATCCCCCCATCGAACGACGGCCGGTGGCCGCCTGGTGGGCAGGCAAGCGCGTCATGACCATGCCGCCGCCCGGCGCCGGGCGGACCCTGCTTGAAATGCTCAATATCGTGAGCCACTTTCCCAAAAAACTGCTGCGGCTGAACAGCCCCGTTTCGGTCCTCCACGTCGCCAGAGCCATGAGACAGGCCTACCGGGATCGCCGTGACCGGCCGTATGACCCCAATTTCTACGCCCAGGTCTCCGATCGGAGAATGTTGAGTCCGGAATACACGAAGCGAGTGTCCAAACGCATCCGGACCGCCGGCGACACTACCCATGTATCGGTCATGGATCGGTTCGGCAACGCGGTGGCCTTGACCCAATCCATCGAACGCGTATTCGGCTCCTGCTGTGCTTCGGAAGAACTCGGTTTCCTGTACAACAACTACTTGATGGCGTACGAACACGATGATATTTCCCACCCCTATTATCTCCGACCCGCCGCCGTACCGTGGGCGAGCGTCGTACCCACCATCGTCTTCCACGGCCGCCGTCCCTGGCTGGTGATCGGCTCCCCCGGCAGCGAGCGCATTACCGCCTCGATACTGCAGGTCATGCTGCGACTTCTCAAACAGCCGCCGTTGGAAGCAGTGGATGCCCCCCGCTTTTACTGCAACATCAAAGGCAAAGTATCGCTCGAGGCCTCGCGTATGAGAAGCGATATTCCGGAGTTTCTCGAGCAGAACGGACTCACGATCGATGTCCGCGACCCCTATTCGTTTTACCTGGGCTGTGTTCAGTTGGTGATCCATGAGGGTGATGAATTTATCGGCGTAGCTGATCCGCGACGAGACGGCGGCGCCGGAGGGCCCCGCCTGTGAGCCTGCCGCTGCTAATATCAGTACCTCACGCCGGTCACGACGTGCCCACTGAGATCGCGCATCTTAATCAACTGACACATGAGCAGATCGTCGACGACGGCGACGAAGGCGCGGACCGGATTTTCTCCCTGGAGCGTGAGGTGTCTGCGTTCGTCAGCACGCTCATTGCCCGCGCTTTCGTGGATATGAACAGAGCCGATAACGACATGCGCGCCGACGGCGTCGTGAAGACGGAGACGATTTACCGGGTTCGCATATACGAGCAGCCGTTGCGGTCGGAGCAGATCAACCAGCTGCTCGCTCGCTACTACTATCCATATCATAAGCGACTCACACAGGCGGTCCTGGGTGCGAAACTGGGACTGGACTGCCACACCATGGCGGCAGTGGCGCCGCCGATCGCTCCCGACGCCGGAACGCTTCGTCCGTCGATCTGCCTGAGCAACGCCGACGGTACCTGCCCGCAAGACTGGTTCCAGCTTATGTCCGACTGCTTACAGGAAACTTTCAATTGCGGAGTAGCGCAAAACGATCCGTTTAGGGGAGGGTTCATCATCCGTTCCCATGCGCACGAGCTGCCCTGGATGCAGGTGGAGATTTCACGGGCGGACTTCATGACGCCGGACCAGAAGCGCGACCGGTTTCTGCAAGCCTTGACTCGATGGTGTAAGAAGGTGTTATTGATCTGATGAGACAGCCGCATTTCAAACTTCAGCCGGGGATGACGCTCGGCCGCAACTACTTTGTTGTCGATTTCCTCGGGGCCGGATGGGAGGGCGAAGTCTACAAAGTGGAAGAGCGCCGCAGCGGCATCTGGCGCGCGGCCAAGATATTCTACGAGGGCCACAAACTGACCGATCACAGACTGCAGAGATACACGCGCAAACTGTACCGGCTCCGCAACTGCCAGGTGATAACACAATACCATCATCGGGATTATGCCCGAGTCGGACGAGAGGTAGTCGAAATCCTGGTGTCGGATTTCGCTGAGGGAGAGATGCTGTCGACCTTTCTGAATCAGCTTCCCGGCAAACGGCTGAGTACGTTCGAGGGACTGCACTTACTGCACAGCCTGGCCTCGGGCATCGAGCCGATCCATCTGCTCGGCGAGTACCACGGCGACATCCACTCGGACAACATCATGGTCAAACGGCAGGGCCTGGGTTTCAGCGTGTACCTGCTGGACTTTTTTGACCTGGGCCGCGCCACCCGTGAGAAAATACAGCACGACGTGTATGATCTGATTGGCCTTTTCCACGAAGTGATCGGGGGCATGGCCGGCTATAAAAGGGCAGGGGACAACGTCCGGCAGATCGTCATGGGCCGCAAACACAGCCTGATCAGGAAACGGTTCAAGACGGCGGGACAGCTGCGGGTGGCGCTGGAGAATTTGGAGTGGTGATTGTCGGCACGTCAGATTCACCCCCCTCGGAGGCGTTGCTTCTACATCATTGGCGTTGAAACAGATACTAACCGCGTAGGGTGCGGCCTTGCTCCGCACCAAAATCCCTCACCGGCGGGGGCAAGCCCCGCCTCTACGCGGAGACAGAATCGAAGCAACTTCTCAGAGCGGGTCGGGCATCACTACCCAATACGTTACCCCACCACCTCCATAAAATCCGCCATGGCATTGAAGAAGGCATCGGACAGGCGGGATAACGGCTGATCGACCAGATCGTTGATTCTGAGGGCGGCCCCACACACAGTGCCGATATGTGTGCAGGGGATTCCGGAGTTTTGAAAATGGGCTCTCAGGTCTGATTCGCTTTGGCGTGCGCAGCTAACTATGATCCGTGACTGCGTCTCGCCGAACAGCAGGCAGTCCGGTCTCATCTCGTCGGCCAGTTTTATATCCGCTCCCAGTTGGCGGTCGCGGTTGGAAATGCAGCACTCCGCCAAAGCCACGGCCAAACCGCCGTCGCTCACGTCGTGCGCTGATTTGATCCAGCCGTTCCTGATTGCCTGCAACAGGGCGTCCTGCAATTTCCGCTCGAACTGCAGGTCCAGTGGCGGGACCTCGCCTCGGCTCCGGTCATACACCGTGTGCAGATATTCCGAGGCGCCCAGGTGTTCTTCGTTCTTCCCCAACAGCAGGACCACGTCCCCTTCGTCCTTCAACCACTGCGTGGTGATATGATCAACGTCTTCGACGAGCCCCACCATGCCGATGGTCGGCGTCGGGAAAACGGCGCGTTCCGGGTCCTCGTTGTAGAACGATACATTGCCGCCTGTGACCGGTGTCTCGAAAACTTCGCAGGCTTCACCCATACCCTTGACGGACTCCGCAAAACCATAATAGATCTCCGGCTTGTACGGGTTACCGAAATTGAGGCAATTGGTCACCGCCAGTGGCCTGCCACCGGAACAGACGATGTTCCGAGCCGCTTCGGCTACGGCGCTCTGCGCGCCCAAACGCGGGTTAATATAGCAATAGCGGCCGTTGCAGTCCGTAGTCATGGCCAGCGCCTTGCGGGTCTTGCGAATACGCAGGACGGCGGCGTCGGAACCGGGGCCGACAGCTGTGTTGGTGCGCACCATCGAGTCGTATTGATCGAAAACCCAGCTTTTGTGGCAGATGTTAGGCGCGGCCAGCATTGTAACCAGGATGTTGTTCCAGTCGTGATCGAGAGAGTAATCCGAGTAGTCCAGTTTAACGATCTCGTCCATATAAGCAGGCCGTTTTGTCTCACGTCGGTAGACCGGCGCGCCGCCACCGAGCACCAGCACTTCGGATGGAATCTGAGCCACCACCTCGCCGATAAGTCTCACGGTGAACAGGCCGTCCGACGTCACCCGGCCGATAATGGTCGAATCCAGCCCCCACTTGTCAAAGACTTCCCTGACGGCCGCCTCCTGACCCTTCTTCACGCAGACCAGCATGCGCTCCTGCGACTCCGACAGCAGAATTTCATACGGAATCATTCCCGGCTCGCGGACCGGCACCTTGTCGATATCGATTTCGATCCCGGATTCCCCCTTGGCCGACATCTCGGTACAGGAGCAGGTGATACCGGCGGCACCCATATCCTGGATGCCGACTATCAGGTCTTTGTCGATAATCTCAAGCGTCGCTTCCACCAGCAGCTTCTCCGTAAATGGATCGCCGATCTGCACGGCCGGGCGGCGTTCCTCAGAGGCTGCGCTAAGCTCTTCGGAGGCAAAAGTGGCGCCGTGGATACCATCGCGGCCGGTCTTCGAACCGACAATCATCACCGGATTCCCCTCACCTTTGGCGACCGCTGAGACGATACCGTCGGCTTTTACCAAGCCTACGGCCATGGCGTTGATGAGCGGATTCCCAGTGTAGGCATCATCAAAATACACTTCCCCGGCCACGGTCGGCACACCAAAGGAATTTCCGTAATCGCCGATTCCTCGCACGACACCGTCCACCAGATATCGGACGCGGGGACGTTTGGGTGACCCGAACCGGAGCGAGTTCAGACTGGCAATCGGTCGCGCCCCCATAGTGAAAATGTCGCGTAAAATACCACCTACACCGGTCGCCGCGCCCTGGTACGGTTCGACCGCCGAGGGGTGATTGTGTGACTCAATCTTGAATACGACCGCCAGCCCGTCGTCGATGTCAACCGCCCCGGCGTTTTCTTCACCAGCCTTGGCCAGCAGCTGCTTGCCCTCACGCGGCAGCGTCTTGAGCAAAGCGATCGAGTTCTTGTAGGAGCAATGCTCCGACCACATCACCGAGAAAACACCCAGTTCCGTATAACTGGGTTTTCTATCAAGAATCTCTATGATTCGGTCATATTCTTCTCTGGTCAAGCCATGGGCCTTGACCATTTCATCGGTAACTTCGGGCTGTTCGTATGCGGTAGTCATATTATCTCCTTAATCGTGAAGCCGGAATATAGAGAGATTTTCAGATACCGTCAATCAGCATATAGCAGTGGCACCGGCGGCTTCGGACGAGAAGTGCATCGGAAGCTTCCGGGTTGCAGCGAGGACGGAGATAGTTGGAGTATATTGATCTTCATTAACGCCAATTGACAGATCGGCCCTGAGGATTTTTACATAAAACGTCACTAATTCCGAGCTGAATGATATCGCTCCGGATGCCGATACTAAATGGTGTAACGCGATGAACTTACAGGAAATGGAACATTTAAGAAATGGGACTCTTCCCGTCTCATGTCGGATGTAATGCACTCTCGACGAAGAATTTCCCTTCATGGTAAAACGATTATTCGTTGACACGTGCGTAAGCTGCAAGTTATACTGCGTTGTCTGCACGAGTACAGCTTACACAAGAAACTGAATTCCATAGTATGGAGGTACAAAACGATGAATTCACGCTCCTGCCTGCTGCTCATGGCTCTGGTACTCATGAGTGGCGTCGTCTGGTCCCAACCCGTTCTCCCTGACACGTTTGGGGTCGTCGACACGGTGGCTCTCGAGGTGACAGTAAACGAGCCGGCCGGTCAAGTGACGGTTGAGATGTACTTGTTCAATGATTCGAATTTGCTGGCCGGTTCCGCCGGTTTCAGCTGGGGGCAGTCCAGCGCCACCCTGCTGATGGATACCGCCTACGGCAGCCCTCTGGTCGACGCCGGCTTCGGGATCGGCCCGTTTTTCTACGAAGCCGACGATTTCAGTACCACCAACGCCAACCAGCGCTTCCTGTTTGGTGCTTCCCACGATGCGACTACTGACGGCGTAGCCGGTGATGCCGGCGGTCGAAGATGGTGGGCTACCTACGAATTCAGTCTCTCGGACTGGAACGAGGGGGACTCAATCGTTTTCGACACCTTGTCCTTTAACCCCGGCTCGGCTTATGTCTTCTTTGTCGAGCTGCCGGGACCGGGTCAGCAGGCCATTCAGCCGCACTGGGAGGGGCGGGTCGTCATAATCAAAACCGGCGGTGTTATTCCGACCAACGAATGGATCAACGCCTATTGCGAATTCCCGATACTCAATGACGTACCCTTAAACCCCGGTGATACGATTAAGGCCTATGATCCCGACGGAGTACTCTGTGGCCTCGACGTTGTGCGGGCTGACGGAACCTACGGCTTCATGCCGATTTACCGCGACGATGCTTCCACGCCGACACAGGACGAAGGGGCTGAACCGGGTGATATAATCGTGTTCGGCATCAACGATGAGATGGTGGCCACCGAACCGGCGGTTTTCTGGACTACCAACGGTGACGTGGTTGAAGTGTGCGACTTCTCTACCGAAATCGTCCGACCCACTAATGAGTGGATTAACGTCTACTGCGGTGCGCCGCTGTTCAACGGCGTTCCCCTGAGTCCCGGTGATTTGGTCAGGGCATATGACCCGGACGGTGTCCTTTGCGGTCTGGATACGGTGAGAGCGGACGGCAAGTTCGGTTTCATGCCCATTTACCACGACGACATCTTCAGTGCTATCGATGAAGGGGCCGAAACAGGCGATACCATCACGTTCTTCATCAATGACACCGAAGTTCAGACCGATCCGGTCGTCGTGTGGATCAGCAACGGTTATTCATATGAGCTGTGTGATTTTTTTACCTGTAAGAAGTTTCACCTGGAGGCCGGCTGGCATTTGATTTCATGGAATCTGGATTACGGTGACGATATTGAGGATTTCATAAGTCTCCTGGGTCCCGACACCGGTTGTGTGGAAGTCATGCTGGGCTTTGATCGGGGTGCGATGACCTATGATCCGGACTATCCGACATTCTCCACGCTGAACTACGTCGACTACCATTTCGGGTACTGGATTCTGCTGTCGTGTCCCGTCGATTTTGACATCTGCGGCGACCGGATAAACCCCGAGGACTACATCCATATTTATGACGGCTGGAATCTGGTGAGCTATTGGCCGCGCGATCCGCTGCCGGTGGAAACGGCGCTCGTTTCCATATACGATGACATCATGGTCGTGCTCGGCTACGACGGTACGGGCTTGACCCACATCCCGTCGGAAGGACCGTTTAATACCCTGACCGAAATGGAAGCCTGCCTGGGGTACTGGATCAAGACGACGTCGGATGGCATGCTGTTGTATCCCGGCTGGACCGGCCCCCTGGCTGCCGCCCGGATCGGCGATCCGGTGGCAACGACCACGGACATCGCGCCGACTAATACCTGGATATCCATATTCGGGAACGACATCACGCTGGACGGCCGCCCATTGGCTCCCAACACGAAGGTGGAAGCGTTCACCGAAGACGGACATCTCTGCGGTCGCGGACACTATGTTGACGGCCTGCTGAAATTCACGCCTGTTTACGGTCACGACAAAACGCAGGAAAAGTCCTCGCATTATCCTCAGGCGGGAGAGCGAATCGAGATTCGCATCAACGGCCAGCCGGTTTCGCCGACGGTAACCTGGACCGAGAACGGTGACCGCGTTCGCCTGGAGCGTCTGAGCAGTTCAGGTGAAGGCAGCGGTTTACCCGGTGAGTTCGAACTCTACCAGAACTATCCGAACCCGTTCAATCCAACTACCGAGATCAGTTTCTCCCTGCCCGAGCCGGCCCAGGTGGAACTGACGGTCTACAATATCATGGGACAGCAGGTGGCGGTGCTGGCGAATGACTTCTTCGGAGCCGGACACCACACGATCGAGTGGCATGCTGCCGACGAGGAAAACCGCCAGGTCGCCAGCGGTCTCTACTTGTACCGACTTCGTGCCGGTGACTTCGTCGAAACGAAGAAGATGATGCTATTGAAATAGCAGAACTGAATAATGAAGGTAAGATCGGGGACAGCGTCTAACAGCCTGTCCCCGTTTCCGATTGGACAGGCTATTCGTCAAACAAAACCGAAGGTCGGCGGTGCCGGCTATATATCGCCGGACTTGTCGCGGCGGCTCAACCCGTCGAGATAAAGCTTCAGATACCGGTTTTCGATCTCTCTGTTCTTGGCCTGCGTCTGGAAGATATCCCGCAGCGAAACCAGGCCGACAATCTTCTCACCCTCAACGATCGGCACGTGGCGAACGTAGTTCTTATCCATAATGCCGGCAATATACGACAGGTTATCTTCGGGCAAACCGATGATCAATTCGGTGGTCATGACATCCGCCACTTTCAGCTCATGGTAGTTGCCTTTGGTTTCGTGGACTTTTCTAAAGATATCCGTGTCACTGACAATACCGATCAGCTTCTCATTGTCATCGGTAATCGGCAGACAGCCGATGTTGTTCGAAATCAGCATCTGCATGGCAGAATCGATGGTTGTCGACAGTTTTGCCGTAATGACATTGCTGGATTTCTTCTTTTTCAAGAGTGTCTTCACACGCATAGACAATCCTTTCTATACATAAGAGATCTATCCGCTTCCAAAGATATACAGTAGATAGTAGCCAAAAGCACGGGTAAAAACAAGTAAATCGTGCCGTCGTTCTCGAGTGCAACTTGGGCTTTGGGCAGATGTGGAAAGGCCGCCCCACAAGTAGCAGATCAGCAATGGTCCTTGCTCATAGCACGTTCCTCGCGTAGGGTGCGGCCATGCGCCGCACCGACTTACCGGATCGGCGGGGACAAGCCCCGCCGCTACGCGATACAAAAACCGACCGGACATCACCTTTGGAGACAGCCCCTGGACATCCGCCGCCCACGGAATCAATCTGACGGAAAATAACAATCTACGGTATCGGTCGACGTTATAACAGCTACGAGCGTACCCAGCAGGAAACCGATAGCACCCAAGCCCGGAGAAATGACAGAGGCAAAAAGCTGTTGTTCATTTCCCTCAGCCCCGATAATCAGGGGGATACCTAGGGCAAACCCTCTCAGCCCGCCGGCGACCATCCAGCCCCGTTTGAGCCGCCCATGCAGCTGGAGGCGTATTCTCTCTATTTAGCTGAAGCTGTACGATGAATGCCCGCGATCAGATCGATACAGTTCGTGGATGTCGATATAGCGGTTCTCCATACTGACCGAGACGAACTGTCCCATGATTTCCGAACCGTTGTTTCTAATCAACGTCATCTTGTCATCGGACGTGAGTTTGGGCAAATTCTCTTTGAGGCAGGTGGTATCGTATTGACACCAGGCTGAGCCACAGATGATCAAAACGGCGCTGACCATGGCCGCCGGCTTAACCATTCTTGAAGGCATGACGTTACTCCCCGTCTAAAAAATATCCAGTGCTTGGCGAATAATGCTGATTTTGACTCATGGTTGTCAAGCAGGAACACACCGACGCCGATGATGCCGTACAAATCGACATTGTTTTTTCCGATCCGCGCTCTATCTTGTGACAAGTCAGCGATACACTGTGAAAGGACATGAACGACTCACACGTACATACGATCGCCACGGAACTGAATGTCAAACCGGCGCAGGTGGCGGCAACCATAGACCTGCTCAGCAACGATGCCACCGTACCGTTTATTGCGCGGTATCGCAAAGAAGCTACCGGCAACCTGGATGAAGTTGCGGTCAGGCATATCCGTGATCGAATTGGGCAGCTTCAGGAACTGGACAAACGTCGCGAAGCGATCCTGAAATCACTTAAAGAACGGGATTTGCTGACCGATGAACTGCGGACACAGATCGAGGCGGCGCAGAAAATGCCCGTTTTGGAAGACATCTACTTGCCGTTCCGTCCCAAACGCCGCACCCGCGCCACGGTTGCCCGTGAGAGCGGCCTGGAACCGCTGGCGGAGCTGCTCCTGGCCCAGGACGATATCGACCCGACCGTCGAAAGCAAAAAATTCGTCGATCCGGATCAAGAGGTGCATTCGGTTGAGGACGCACTGGCCGGAGCTCGAGACATTCTCGCCGAGTGGATCAATGAGGATATCGACGCCCGCAAACGAATGCGCGAACTGTTTGCGGCGGAGGCGGTTCTTTCCACAACCGTCATATCCGGACAGGAGGAAACCGGCCGGAAATTCAAAGACTATTTCGATTGGTCGGAGGCGGTCACTTCGATACCGTCACATCGGATACTCGCCATCAACCGCGGCGAGCGTAAAAAAGTGCTCCGAGTCCGGGTCGCCCCTCCTTCGGCATCCGCCCTGTCTATCCTCTCACGAATGTTCGTGATGGCGGACAACAAAGTATCCGAACAAGTCCGGCTTGCGCTCGAGGACGGCTACAGACGGCTTCTCGCACCGGCCATGGAATCGGAAATCCGCGCCGAGTTGAAACAGCGTGCCGATGCTGACGCCATCGAGGTTTTTGCCGCCAACGTCCGGGAGCTGCTCATGGCGCCGCCGTTGGGGCAGAAGCGCATCCTGGCCATTGACCCCGGCTTCCGCACCGGATGCAAAGTGGTCTGTCTGGATCCACAGGGGCAGCTGCTGGACCATACCACCATATTCCCCCACAGTTCGGAGGCGGAGAGGAAGGACGCCGCTGTTGAAATCAAGGCTCTCGTGGAACGATTCAAAACCCAGGTGATTGCAATCGGCAACGGCACTGCCGGTCGTGAAACGGAAGCCTTCATCCGCGAGGTCGAGCTGCCGCGACCTGTCGCGGTCGAGATGGTCAACGAAGCGGGCGCCTCGGTTTATTCGGCATCGGAGGTCGCCCGGGAGGAATTCCCCGAATTCGATGTAACCGTGCGGGGCGCCATATCGATCGGTCGTCGGCTCATGGATCCTTTATCGGAATTGGTCAAAATCGATCCTAAGTCGATCGGGGTCGGGCAATACCAACATGACGTTGACCAGACGGCGCTGAAGAGACGGCTCGATGATATCGTGTCCAGTTGTGTCAACGCGGTGGGCGTCAACGTGAACACGGCCGGTAAACAGTTATTGACTTTTGTATCCGGTTTGGGACCCAAACTGGCGGAGAGTATTGTCGCCTACCGCAACGAATACGGACCGTTCCGGAACAGGAAGCTGCTTACCAGAGTACCCCGCCTCGGTCCCAAGGCTTTCGAGCAGGCGGCCGGATTCCTGCGCATCCCCGACTCCGACAATCCTCTGGATCGCAGCGCCGTACATCCGGAGAGCTACCCGGTTGTCGAGCGGATAGCGGCGGATCTGAACACGACGATAGATCAACTCATAGCCCGGGATGAACTCCGCACCGACCTTGACATCCAAAGATATCAGGACGGCAGAGTCGGTCTTCTGACTCTGCAGGACATCATCGACGAACTGGCCAAACCGGGACATGACCCGCGAGCGGCGTTCGAGTTCTTTCAGTTCAACGCCGCGGTGAACGAGATCGGCGATCTCAAAGTCGATATGCGCCTGCCCGGGATCGTAACCAACGTCACCAACTTCGGCGCCTTTGTCGATATCGGCGTCCATCAGGACGGACTCGTCCATATCAGCGAGCTGGCGGACAAGTTCGTCAAAGATCCCAATGAAATCGTCCGGGCCGGACAGAAGGTAGACGTGCGCGTTGTGTCAGTCGACATTGAGCGGGGGCGGATTGGGTTGTCGATGCGAGGGACGCGTGAAACTAAGACTTGGTAACAAATGTGGAGAGAGCAATGTGTAACGTGGAGTTTGCTTATTCGACAGAGTTCTATGTTGATCGGATGCTAGTTGATCCAGCTGAAAAACCTATGTATGAGATCAAATCAGGTTCTACTATGACAGTAACTGCACCCAGAAATAGCAATAGAACGAAATTCACATTGTCTACGGTTGCTTCAGCAGAGGACACATCCAAGTTCGACGATAGATCAAACGATTTCCTTGACATACACAACGAGATACTTGACCGGCTGGACGCTTGCTTTACATACGTATTCCCGCCGGAACGGGAATCCACGGAATATTGTCAGCTCAAAGACGTGAATACAAAAAGCAATTTCCTTGAGCAATATGACAAGGTAATCGCACCATTGAAGAACGTTAGAGTCGATCGTGCTCTACCGATGGAATATCCAGGCAAATTCACAGGCCGCCAATTGGGAAAAGTGCTCGAATACACCCGAGCGTGTTTAGAAGAGACACGATTCCATCGGATTATGCACTGGTATAGGGAAGGATCGGTAGCACTTCATGACCCTTACAGTTCATGGTGGAAGATTGTCGAGAACCAGGGGAAGTACAACAGAACTCTAGCAAACGAGTTGACTGAAAAAGAGCGCACGCTGTTAAAGCTCTTACCTCAGTGGTTTCGTCACACAAGTGACCATCCTGACACTGACAGAGCCGTGAAACACTGGCCCGTACTTTCCGAGACCGATCCGGTGACCTGTTCCTCCACAAATCCGACAATACGATCCAAGCTTGAAGTGCTAAGGGAACAGTACGCCACAACTCTTCGTCAGTTGATTGAAGTAATAATGAGTGGATTTGAGAAGTAGTTCCCTGGCCTCACTCACACGCCGGCTCCGGGCCGCCCCGGAACAAATAGTCTATCAGGTAAACCAGATCACTGATGCTGATCGGCTCGCCCGAGTCATATTCACCGTCAACATTGGCAGCGTCAATATCGGGCGGCTCCGGACCGCCCTGGTACATGTAGTCTATCAAATAGGCCAGGTCCGCCACGTCCGAAGGTCCGGCGGCGCTTGTCAGACCGTCGATATTTCCACAGAGATAGCCCATCTTGACGTAGTACACCGTCTCCGGAGGATTGGCCGGATCAACCACGGTCGCCAGAGCGTTGTCTTCAACCTCTATATAGTATGAAATAGTCTGCGATGCCGTGGGCGGCGTGATCGAGGCGCCGTAGATCCCGTCTCCCCCTTCACCGTCTTCGTGTGAACCGTCATCATACATCGTGATCGGATAATAGCCGCTGCCGGTATCAACATAAACGTGCACGGTCAATACGCCGGCGGGTGCATCTATGAGAGCTGTCACGGCAAAACTGGAGTCTATCGGCGACGGCATCTCCGGCGAGTGGTCGGCGCCACTGATAGTGACCGGATTCCGTTCCAGGGCGCTTGTCGGAGTCAGGTCTTTGCCCTCCAATGCCGGGTAGTCCGGACCGTACCGATAGCAACGGAACACACGATTTCCCAGAGGACTCTCTCCCTGTTCCACCGGGCCGTCACCGTTGATGGGGTTGATATAACGCCAGACAATCTCGCCGTCGGGAGTCGCTTCGCGGAACTCTCCTGATGGTCCGGCGCAAATGAGCGTGTTGCCGTTCGGGAGCCGCTGCGTACCGGATATGAAGTAGGCAAAAAAGCTGTCCGGCGGTGTGTCGACATAGGTCCAGAACGCCCGCTCCGGACCATGCGCCTGCCCGGAATCAAGCGGCGGGTACGTACCATTGGGGCGAACCGGTGTGTTAATCTGATCTATCGATGAATAACCTCGCTCCGAGCCGTTGTTGAATACCAGAATATGGCCCGCGCCGGGAAGTCCCGGCGCAATCCACTGCGCGTCATGTTGCTTGTCCAGTGTGCGATCCGATGCATCACCGGCCCCGTACACCTGGGGATTGCCCCAGCGATAGAGAAAATCCCCGCCCTGCCCGCTGTTGCCGCCGGAATGGCTGGCGGCTTCGGCAGTGGTGGTGCTGTGGTCGATCACCCAGAACTCGTCAATTGTCCGACAACTGATAATAATCTGATCGAGCTCCGCACTGTACGCCACGGAATTGGCATGCACCCAATCAGTAAACCCATCGGCGTAGTTGATGTCCATCAGCTCCCGGTGCTCGGCCACCACGCCGTAGTTATCCTTGGTCGGGTCGAAGTCCTGAACCAAATGATCCCAAAGATACCATTCCCAGACAATCGTGCCTCCGGAGTCCGCGGACGGCTCTACCTCGATCACCATTTCCGACCACAGGGTGTCATCGAAAAGCAAAGCAGTGTCTCGGCCGGCGGAAAATGCTTCCGCGGCCGTACTGAAATCGCGGGCCAGTATCAGCACGTTGCCGTTCGGCATTGGCTGGATGTCATGGTGTTGAAAATATGATGGATCGACATCACGCCATTCCCACACAACGTTACCATCCCAGTCAAACTCAATCACATGACTGCCCCCTATGTCGCTCGTTTCCAATCGCACCGACCACAGCAAGTGACCATTTTCCAGCAGGTACACGGAGGCGCCCGGGCGAAATTCGGCTTCCCAGGTATTCACGAGCCGACCGTAATGATCGATGAGGTATGCCGTAGTGCCCAGCATTGGCGCAAACAGCGTGTAGCCCTCAAACGAGGCCGTATCATGCACCACGAGGCCGACTGTTTGATTTTGGGCGTTTGCCGGCAAAGCTGACATGGCGCACAGAAGGGCGGTGAGCATACAGAATCCACAAGTTGTTTTAAGTGCTTGTAGTGCTATCATTTGTCGACCTCTGCCAGGGAAGGCGTTTATCGATCACAAATTGATCCGGGCATTCGCAGGAATGTCAAACCGGATAAAGTACGGTAAAGGCAATAATTTCAGTGTTCGCTGGAAGATAGCTCATAAATCGGTAATTGTCAATCCGTAGGAATGCCCAAGCTGACTCATAGGAAGTGTTTGGAGAACAACAGCGCCGTCTTTGTCAAGCGTGCGGACGAACGGACGTCCCGGTCTCCAGCTCCGACTGAGTCGCCATCAATATGTTCTCAATACGCAGTCTTACCAATCAAAGCCAAAGAGCAGGGTGACATATACATTTCCCCGGATTACATCGAATGACACTTTATTGTTGGTTGAGTGAGTAATCAGATTACTCGCTCGGATGGCTGACGTCGCGTCATGAGGCCTTACTTCGCGACTTGAAGCGCTTTTTTAAGTTTCTCGATGACATGCACCGGGGTCGGATCGACCTCGTTCAACACCGCCAGGTAGTAGGATAGAAAATCGCCCAGCTGCACCAGGCTCAACATCCGTTCCAACGGTCGCTCACCGCGTGAATGCACGTCGACTACTTCCACATTGCGTTCCTGAATGATGTCCTTGACGATGTTCATGCGTTTGCGGATTTGAGAATGGTCATCCATGTCACGCAACATCACGACTACCAGGTGCTCGCTGTGCTTTTCCGCGACTTCCGACCAGCCGACCAGTTCGTTGTGGTTGAATTCGGCGAAGTGGTTCGCGAAGGCCAGGTTTTTGGCGTTTTCGCAGATTTGTCCTTTCCATCGCAACGCGACGGCATCGGTCAACGTGGGACCGGCATAAATGATGACCAGTTTGTTGTGAATTTTTTCGGCCAGGTGTTTAGCCGGATTGGTGATTGTATTGTTATCCTCGATGTACTTCTCGCGGTACCCTTTCAGGGCGGTAATGGTATGTTCGATTTCAGGTGTGATTTTCTTGATCAGACCGATCTTTTCCAGAAACACCAGGAGCGGCACAAAGGAGTACCCCAGAGCCGCCCGGGGCTGCAAACCGGCCGGCAGTTTGGCCAGGGGGATATCATTGAGTTTCGCCACCTCTTCCAGCATCCCGTTGGTACTGAGAGCGGCTAACATAGCTTTGCGATTCAAGGCGTCATCGACGGCCGCCAGCGTTTCCTCCGTGTTGCCGCTGTACGATGAAGCAATAACCAGCGTTTCATCGTCGACGTATTCCGGCAGTTCATAGTGACGACAGATGGAAAACGGAACGAGAAGTTTCGGCGCCAGAAAACTGCGAATGAGATCGCCGCCTATAGCCGAGCCGCCCATGCCGACCACGACGATGTTCTTGATCTCCAGAAAATCACCCGCTTCGAATCGCCAGAGCTTACCGATTTTCAGCGCATCTTCCATCTGCTCCGGAAAATCGAATATCCGATTATACATATTCTCCGGGTCGAAACTCCGGATATGCTCAATATTGTCAAGGTTCTGCATCGTATCGCTTTTCATAGTCACGTCTGTTTCCTTTGTTCAAATACTGCCTGGTAATCCGACAACCTGTTCATAACAGCTTTCAGGGACTCACCTGCCATAACGGATCCGACCAGATGCCTGGCCAGAGTCGTGTCGATCTTCTTAATCAACCGGCAAGCATCTACTATACGGTTTGGACTCATAGAAAGCAAGTCCACTCCCATACCAACAAACAACGGAATTGCCAGACTGTCTCCCGCCAATTCTCCACAGACCGATACCGGTACCTTGTTTCTCTTGCAGGCTTCGACCGTCATTCGGATCAGATTCAGCACCGACGGGTGCAGCGGATTGTACCAGTTGGTCAACTGGCTGTTCATACGGTCGGCGGCCATCGTGTATTGCGTTAAGTCGTTGGTTCCAATAGAGATGAAGTCCACTTTGCGCGCCAGAGCATCGGCCGTCATAGCCGCGGCCGGGACTTCTATCATGATCCCGATCTCAATATTTGGATCGAATGGTATCTTGTCCTTTCGTAACTTGAATTTCACCTGGGCGATCAGTTTCTTGGCTTTCTCGATTTCCGATAGATCAGAAATCATCGGCAACATAATCTTGAGATTCTTTGAGGTCGAGGCCCTCAGAATCGCCCTGATCTGTGTCTTGAAGTCCGGGGTCATCTGCAGCAATGCTCGAATGCCTCTCGACCCGAGCGCCGGGTTTTCCTCACGCGGTAAGTCACTGTTGCCGGATAACTTATCATAGCCCAGATCAAATGTCCTCAGAACCACCTTTGCCGGTGTGAATTTCTTGGCGATAATCTCGTAATGACGGTATTGCGTCTCTTCATCCGGAAATCGGTTATCTGCCAGGTATAGAAATTCGGTACGATACAATCCCACCGGAATCTGTCGCTTCGCCAGAATATCATCCGCGGGACCGGGCAGACTCAGGTTGGCTCCAATATGCACCTCTTTGTCGTCGGCCGTTCTGGGCGGGATCGGCCCGAGCTTCCTGATCCGCGTTATGAGGGTCGGGCCAAGACGCTTGCGACGGCGTTGATATTCGCTCCAATCTTCATCCGTCGGATCTACAATCACGGCGCCGGTCGTTCCATCAGCGATCAGGCGGCTCTTGTCGGGGATCATTTTCCAACTGTCCTCCACCTGTACCACTGGTAACATCAGCGATCGCGCTATCAGCGCCATGTGTGAATCGGCGCCCCCCTTGGCGACTACAAATCCGACCGCTCGTAATTCGCGGTACGTTAACACATCGTTCGGTGTAAAGGTTCTGCCGACCACGATTGTCCTGGATGCCAATTGCGGCGTGGTCGACAATTCACCGCTGAGATGTGACATTACTTTGCTCACCACGGCTTCAATATCGACGGCCATCTGCCGGAGATAGTGGTCCGGTGATTTCTTAAGTGGTTCGGTTGCCTGACGAACGAGATCGCTGTAAACGAAAGCCGCACTGCGCCTGGTCGATCGGATTTCCTCCTTCACCTTCTTGAGAAATTCATAGTCACCGGCAATGAGCAGTTGGGCATCGAAAATCTTGGCCACCGGACCCGAAACTTTGCGGATGGCCGACTGCCGTATTTCCCTGAGCTCCGCAATCGTCTTCTCGATAGCGGTATCCAGCAGCTCTATTTCGTCTTTTACTTTGGAGGCCGGAATGGGAGCATCAAGGACCCGCAAGTCACCCGGCAATATCACGTGAGCGGTACCCATAACAATCCCGGTTGAGATGGGAACACCTTGTATTACCGTTTTTTTGCCTTTCATGACTTGCCTCAACTTCGGGGTACGCAATTTCTTGAGTATAACGGTTGAGATGATGGGTAGGCAAGGGGAATATCAGTCGTCCTCGTTGAACCCGCTCTCGATTGCCTTCACGATGGCCACCACAGCCTCTGCTTCATCCGGACCGTCGGCCTCGATGACCAGTTCCGATCCCTTCTCGGCAGCCAGCATCATCACCCCCATGATGGACTTTCCGTTTACCCGAAGATCACCTTTGGTTATGAAAACCTCGGATTCAAAACGACTGGTTACAGTGACTAGCTGTGCTGAAGGTCGGGCATGAAGACCCAGTTTGTTTACGATAGTTGCGGTTCTCTTTATCATGCGTATTCTTCGGAAAGAACATACCGTTTGCCGGACAGCTCGCGTATGATGCCCTTGAGCTCCAACGCCAGCAGGAACTGGGTCAAATCCTCTATCGGCACCCGCACGGCGCGAGAAATCTGGTCTATCTGGACCGGCTCCACGGAGCAATGGTCGAGGATCTCTTTTTCCATCGGGGTCAGGTTTGGCAACTCCGTGATTCTTTTGATCACCAGTTCCCCCTTGAGCCGGGGGAGCTCGGAGAAGACGTCGTCCGCACTGGTCAGCAACACGGCGCCCGACTTGATCAATTCGTTGGTACCGATGCTGGTCGGCGCGCTCGGATGACCCGGGACCGCGAATATCGGCCGATTCTGTTCCAACGCATGGGCCGCTGTTATCAGCGCTCCCGACTTGCGCCCCGCCTCGACCACGACCACCCCGTCGGACAGACCGGAGATGATCCGGTTGCGCTCGGGAAAATAGGTGCGGTCCGGGTGCGTACCCGGCAAATACTCGGAGTAAATCGTCCCGTCCTGTCTGATTCTCTTTGCCAGGGACTTGTTGGTGGGCGGATATACATAGTCGAGCGAACAACCCCAGACGGCAATCGTATGTCCGCCTGCTTCCAGAACTCCGGCGTGCGCCACCGAATCGATCCCTTCGGCCATACCGGAGGCCACCACAATGCCGTTCTCCGCCAGCGATCTGGCCAGGCCGAACCCGAAGATACGCCCCTGCTCCGTCGGATGACGGGTACCGACTATGGCTATGACCTTGTCATCCGGCTTCTGCGGCAAACCGACGCGAAACAGCACCGGCGGGACCGGGGAGATTGTCGTCAGCTGCCTCGGGTACTCCGCGTCATCCGGAAATAACACCGTCCAGCCGAGCTTATCGATGCGCGCCACGACTTCATGTGCCTTCCCCTCATCGTACGCCTCTTTGATCGTCGTGGCCTGGGTGCGCGAGATTCCCGGAACGGCAGCCAATACTGAAAGTGGAGTTTCGGGGATTTTCTCGACACCGCCGAGCACATCGATCAGCTTGCATAACCGTCCCCGACCGATGCCCGGTACGGCCAACAAACCTAGGGTGACAACCAACCGTTCTTTTCGTTCAGCCTCTATCAAGTTCTCTTTCTATAGCTCCCAGAAACTCATCGGCGCCCTTTCCGGAAACCGCCGACAGAGCAATATAGTCGTCCGGCCACTCTTTGGAAACCGCTTTCAGCGTGTCGTCATCCACCGTATCGATCTTCGTGATGACAACCAGCGAATTCCGTTCACTGAGTTCCTTGTCGAATTGCCTCAGTTCTTCCCTTAAGTGCACCAGGGTCTCCTCGATGTCAATCTCATTTATGTCTATCACATAGACAATCAACCGCGTCCGTTGAATATGTCTGAGAAACTGATGTCCGAGACCTTTGCCTTCCGAGGCGCCTTCAATGAGGCCGGGGATATCCGCCATTACACAGGACTTGAACTCCCGCAGCTTGACTATACCGAGTTTCGGCGTCAGGGTCGTAAACGGATAGTCGGCGATTTTGGGACGCGCGGCGGAGAATGCGGCCAGGATGGTTGATTTACCGGCATTCGGTTTCCCCACCAAACCCACATCGGCGAGCAACTTCAATTCCAACGCCAGCTTCCGATTCTGCCCGGCCTGACCGGGGGTCGCCTGGCGCGGAGCCTGATTTGTAGGTGATTTGAAATGATCATTTCCAAGCCCACCTTTGCCGCCTTTGGCAACAGTTACTTTGGTCCCGGGTTCATCCAGATCGTAAATGAGTTCACCGGTATCCTGAGCCTTGATCAGAGTGCCGACCGGCAACCGGAGTGCGATGTCCTGCCCCGACTTGCCGGTCTTATGACCGCCGCTGCCCGGTTGGCCGCTCTCGGCCTTATAGTGCTTGCGGTACCGATAATCGAGTAGTGTCGTCAGATTTGGATCAGCGACTGCGACAACGTTGCCGCCGTGACCGCCATCGCCGCCGTCCGGACCGCCCTTGGGAACGTACTTCTCCGTATGAAACGAAACACACCCATGCCCGCCGTTCCCGGCCGTGACTTCAATTTCGACGTAGTCGATGAACATGGGGAGAATATCTCGCGAGTCCCCGCAAAAGTCAAACTGAATGGGCCTGCTGTAGTGGATTGGTACCTGGTCTACTCGAGTCTGCCTTTCTCATTGACAAATGGCTAAATTATTCTTTTTTTATACACAAATACTCGCAGGAGGTAGATCATGAGACTCTTCATTGCCATCACGATATCCACACTTGTCGCCGTCGGTGCGCAGACGGCTGTTGTCACCGTACCCGTCGACCAGCCCACTATTCAAGCCGGCATCGACGCGGCGGCTATAGGGGACACTGTGCAGGTCAACTGCGGCATCTATTTCGAACACGTCGCTATCGACAAGGCTATCCGCCTGATCGGTCAAGGGCTGAACTGCACGATGATCCACGGATCGGATTCGGGCAGTGTTCTCACCATTCAATCCAACGGTGTGGAAATCAGAAATCTGTCGTTCATCCACGCCGGTCCGGGGCAGCCGTATGAGGGCAGCTGGGATGCCGGCATTAAAATCGAAGATTATGACAGCTGCCTTATCGAACGGTGCTTATTCTACGACAACGGCGCGGCGGGGATCACCTGGGCGGCCTCAGCTTACAACGAAGTACGACATTGCCGTTTCACGGACAACGCCGCCGGGATCTATGCCTTCGAAATGTGGGAAGGGGGCGTCTTCGAAGATAATTATGCCCATGTAATCGAATGCAACCACTTTCGAGATAACGGCCAAAGCGGGATACTGTACGAACACTCTTTGTCAATGTATCATCGGGAAAACATTATCCGGTATAACATGTTTGAAGGAAACAATATCGGCATCAATATGATAATGTCCCACGAGAACGTGGTCGAGTACAATAGCATTGTGAACAGCGATTACACAGGTATCTTTGTAATGATGTGCATGGGTGGCGGGGAATTCAATACGTTTCACCACAATTGCCTTATCAACAACGGGTCCGGGCCGTCTCAAGCGAAATGGGCCGGCGAAGGCACTAACTACTGGTATTCTCTAATTGAAGCGGAGGGCAACTACTGGTCCGACTATACGGGACCGGACAATAACGGCGACGGTATCGGCGACAGCGCTCATATGATAGAATCTTACGGTGACCAGGCATACGATCCGTACCCCCTCATGTATCCGGCCGATGTCGACAACGACGGCATCATGGATCTGGTGGACAACTGCATGATCGCCTACAATCCCGCCCAAACTGACACTGACATGGACGGTGTCGGCGATGTATGCTGTTGTGTGCAGCGCGGCAATGCCGACAATCTGACCGGACCCGGGGGAGCCATTGATGTGGCTGACGTGACTTACGTCGTAACATACCTGTTTCGAGGAGGCGAAATCCCGCCTTGTCCCGAACAAGGCAACGTCGATGGTCTGAGCGGCCCAGGCGGCATAACCGACATCGCCGATCTGTCATACCTGGTAGACCACATTTTCAGAGATGGTCCGGCCCCGCCCGCCTGCTACTGAGATTTGTATTTGCGGGTCCCTTCCGGTTACCTATTCCGTGGTCCTCTGAGCGGCTTGGCAGAGACCCGGCTGCTCCAGTCTGTGGGAAAAAACATTTGGCCGCTTATTGACGTAGGTAGTTGAAATACCATATCTTCCGCCATGGCTGATACGGATGTCGATAAGCGTGCCGAGCCGACGCTGAACCAACGCAAACGGCAATGGTACGAGGAATCATCGCTCTTCCTCGGCCGCGTCTGCGTTAAACTGGGCTTCACACCCAACGTCTTGACCGCAATCTCCTTCTTGAGCGCCATTGTCTCAGGGATCTTCTTCTGGCATGGCATGTGGCTCTGGGGCGTCGCCTGGATGGTGGTTACGGCATTCGCCGACATGCTCGACGGCTCGACCGCTCGCGCTGGAAATATGGGAACGGTGTTTGGAGGGATATTGGATCATGTATCCGACCGATACGGTGAATTCTTCATTCTGGCCGGTATTACCTTGTCCGGACGTGCACACCCAGGCTGGGGTATCTTTGCGCTGTTTGGGATGATCATAGCGTCGTATACCCGAGCCGCCGCAGAATCCATGGGCAAGATCGACAACTGCGCGGTCGGGATAATGGGCCGGTTGGAGAAGTTCATCATCATAATCATCGGCTCCCTGCTGGAGTACTTCTATCCGGAAGCAATCTGGGCTCGCGGCGGCTGGCTGGAAATTGCCCTGATCATCGTCGGCGTGACATCGTATATCACCTCCATCCAGAGGATGGTTTATACCAAGAAAATCCTCGGTGACAAACGCCAGATCTGACGCGGTATCGGCCCGTAATATAACCCGCAAGCAACCGTTCAACCATACGTAACCTTTCACAAATCAAGGAGTACTGCCATGCGCAAGCTTGTTCTGCTCGTATGCATGGTGGCGATGCCACTATTCTCAGCACCTGAATCTTCAGCCGGAGTTATCCCGTCGTGGGAGGCACCCTCGGGAAAATTCGGATTCTATCCGATTTCCAATGAGATATCTCTCTATAAGAACCTTGATGATGCCGGCGAGAACCGAGGCACGACGGTGCAATTCGTGCTGATAAACTCATTTAGACTGTTTACGAACTTCAGTCTGGAATTCACAGCCGATTACAACTTCGACTACACAGCCGGTCTCGACGACGACCACTATGTCGAAATCGGTCTGGTGAAGCCGCTTACGGGGATACTGAGTGTCAATTATCAGAGAGTCATCACGACCTTCGAACCCGATCCGATCAATCAATTCGGAGTAAGGATGAGTTTCTAACCCTGTTCGGCCAACAACTCCCGCGAGATCTCCTGCCATTCCTCGTCGAACGGGAGATCGCTTATCTCCCGCCCGGCCCGCGAATACCAGTATCCGGCATTCAAGGGGTCGCCTTCCTTGCGGTGCAGATACGCATGCACCCATGCTGCCGATTGCTCCCCGGAATCCTGAATCGCAAGGTGCGCTTTGTCCCAGTCGCCGTTCGCTTCGATCCACTGGGCTTGCAGAGCGGCACTTAGACCCGATGGGGGCTGGTTAAAGGACAGTGTCCGTTTGAACTCCTCAAATGTTATGGTTGGATTCCTCCTTATGTCAAGACTGCCATTGCTATGTTACTTGTTAACAATAACTTGGCTCGGCAGTTCCATGGCCCGGCAAAGCGCCTTTTAGTCCCTTCCGATTATCGGCAGATCTCCGAACCGAGAAGCCGATGTCGTACCGAACAAACGAAACTCTGTCGCGTATTACATTGTTACAAGGACTGTAAGGGTTTGATTATTGGAACCGATTCCGTATAATTGAAGTCAATAAACTGAGGTTCTCCGACAGACTGCTAGGCCCGCTCCTGCCTGAAGCCACTGGAGGCCAGAATCACCAACCCTGCAACGGCCGATAGGGCAGAGGCGCCGAGGATGCCAACCTTGGCAGCATCGAGAAGTTCGCCCTCAAACGCCAGGCCGGCAATGAACAGCGCCATCGTGAATCCGATTCCCGCTAGGGCGCTACCCCCGAGGATATGACGCCAAGTGACCGATTCCGGAAGGCTGGCTACGCCGATGCGGATAGCAAACATCGCCATAAGAGTGATTCCGACCGGCTTGCCAATCACGAGACCGGCGGCGGTCGCTACCGCAACCGGATGGGTGAGATCGGATAGAACAATCGGAACACCGGCATTGGCTAGAGCAAACACCGGCATTATCAGGAACGCTACCCAGGGATGCAGCACATTCTCCAAATACTCCAGCGGTGAAATCGTCTCGCGGATGTCACTGCGGACTTCGCGTACAGCGGCGGGGCGTTCATGTTTATCTCGCCCTGTTCCTTCGAAGACTCCTTGTATCCGGCTCATGAGGTTGCCGATCTGCGTCGGCGATCTGTGACTCTTCGCGGGAGTCAGTAGACCAAGAACAACGCCTGCGATTGTTGCGTGAACACCAGATTCATGAAACGCCAACCACACGAGAGCTCCGGTCACCACGTAAACTGAGATTCGTCGCACACCCACACGCGCTAAGCCAATTACGGCGGCGATACCTATCAGACCCAGAGCCAGCGACAAGAGATTGATTGATTCCGTGTAGCCGATCGCTATTATCAGGATCGCCCCCACATCGTCGGCGATGGCCAGTGACAGGATCATGACGCGCAGACCGTGCGGCACTCGCTTTCCGAGGATGGCCATGCAGCCGACCACGAACGCGATATCCGTGGCCATCGGGACACCCCACCCGCGCATTCCCGGCCCGCCCGACTGCAGCGCGAGATAAATGCCGGCTGGAAAGATCATGCCTCCGATCGCACCGACTATAGGCAAGGCCGCCCGACGCGCGTTGCGCAGCTCACCGAGTTGGAGCTCACGTTTCACTTCCATGCCGATAACAAAAAAGAAGATCGCCATCAGGCCGTCATTAATCCAGTGCTTCAAAGAATGTGAGAACTCGATGGCGCCCAGGGAGAGTCCGAGTTTAATCTTCCAGATTGACAAGAATTCAGAGGAGAGCGACGAGTTGGCCAGTACCAGGGCCAACAGAGTGCATGCCAGGAGTACCACGCCGCCGGCCGCTTCAACATGAATGAAACGCTGCAATGCCCGAGTGACGCGCCGGATCGGTGGTACGCCTTTCGCAGTGTGTTCAGATTCGGTCATCGTCGGCCTCTGGGCTTTTGGGGATACGAGAATCCAGAGCCGACGACCGGCCGGTCATTTGCTTGTTCTCCAATGAGGATATCCAATTCAGTAAACCTCCGCCTCTGTTAAAGAACAGGAAATCCACTCTGCTTCATGAGTCTACTAATCTTCATTACGAAACTGTACCAACTGCCTAGAAGTTCCAATCACGTTTAACCGGGGGGCTCGCGAAAAAGCAAATTGAGGGATGTTGAACTTGATCGTCGTGAAGTTGTTCGTACAGCAGATGGCCTCGTGCGATTGAAATGAGTTCACTCTTCGGTCAAGCCGAACTATGTGAAATCGATCAAGGCGTGGGCCACCCGGCCTGGATTGGTCGTGCTCAAGGTAAGAGAGTTCTTGCCACTCATTTCGATGTCAGTTAAGCTGTATACGTGTGCTCACAATGCGGCAGTCGAACGATACTGGTATGCAAAAAGACTTGGAGACAGGATGATTCTTGCTTCTTTCGCTGTTCTGGTTGGGTTGGTTATACTCATGTGGAGCGCCAACCGCTTCGTGGACGGTTCCGCATCGGTCGCGCGTCATTTTCGGATGCCACCCCTGTTGATTGGAATGTTAATAATCGGTTTCGGTACTTCGGCGCCGGAGATAGTCGTGGCTGCTATTGCCAGCATCCAAGGTAACCCCGGGCTGGCTCTCGGGAACGCCTACGGTTCAAACATTACCAACATTGCACTGATACTCGGAATCTCGGCCGCGATCTACCCGATTGTCGTGGACTCAATCGTACTTCGCAAGGAACTTCCGATATTGACCGGCGTGACCGCACTTGCAGGAATACAACTGGTGGACGGGACGATCTCGCGTCTTGACGCCGCGCTGCTTCTGGGGGTCTTCGCATTGTTTATTGGCTGGTCGATATGGCAGGGAATGCGGAATAGGGAGGATCTATATGCAGTAGAAATAGATCAGAAAGTCGCGTTGCACCCTATGTCATTGAGACGTTCTGTTATCCGGCTTACTCTGGGACTGGTGTTGCTGGTGGCAAGTTCTCGTCTTCTCGTCTGGGGGGCAGTCGAGATAGCCAGGAGTCTTGCCATAAGTGACCTGGTCATCGGACTGACAATAGTAGCCGTTGGTACGTCCTTACCTGAGTTAGCATCTGCTGTTATTGCGGCACGAAAGAAGCAGCACGACCTCGCCCTGGGCAATATCCTCGGCTCCAATATGTTCAACACGCTGGCGGTTGTAGGAGTGGCGGGAGTGATCTCTCCTTTGCCGGCTGAGCCAATTGTCCTTAAGAGGGACGTACTCTTCATGGGCTCGCTGACGCTGGCATTGTTTGCAATCGGCTACGGCTTTCGGGGGCAGGGCCACGTTTCTCGTCGTGAGGGTTGGACGTTATTTGTTTGCTACCTGGCGTACATGACTTACCTGGTGATCTGATTGGCTCAAAGTACGACCACAAGGACGCCAAACAAACGTAATCTTCGCTCTCGCCGGAACGGATGCCATCACCCTGGATACGGTAACAATTTGGCTAAATCACTACGTTCAGCAGATAAGTCGCTATCTCTGTCCAGTTTCTGGCAGCTTTGCCGAACGCGGCGGCTTTTCTCAGCTATTGCGTTTGCTGGCCCACATCTTACATTGACGGCAATGAAACTCCAAATCGATCAGTCGATGCAACACCACTTGAAGAGTGCCAAGTCGCCGTCGACAAACTGCTTGCCGCGACATCTCCGGCTCTGTGCTTCACAATTACCTGGAAAACAGGACGTGCGGAACAGGGTCCCACACCAATGTTCAGACTGATTTTCTACGGCAGCTGGACCCTTGTTCACGTGTACGTCTTCTGGCGCTTGATCACTATCCCGGGGATCGTGAATCGTGTTTCCCGCAAAGCTCTGCTGGCTACCGGAGCAGCTGTCTGGGTAATTGGTATTGTGCGCCGCTACCTGGACGACATCGGCTTGGAAGCGCTGGAACGTCCCCTGGAGCTCTTTGCCATGAACTGGCTCGGCATTCTTTTCCTGGTCTTTTTCGTACTGCTGGTGGCGGATTTGGCTACCCTCTTCGGGCTCTTCTTCCGGCGGCATCTCTATACTATTCGCGCCACCGCGCTGGCGCTGGGTCTGGTGCTTGCGGCGCTGGCATTCATTCAAGCGTCACGGCCACCCATGATAACAGAGCTTGAGATCAAGCTAGAAAGCCTCCCGGCCGAACATGATGGCCTCGAGGTTGTAGTCATCTCCGATACGCACCTGGGAGCCTTTATCGATGCCGACTGGTTGAAAGCGCGAGTAGACCAGATCAACGCCTTGCAGCCCGATCTTGTTTTCTTGCTGGGTGATGTTTTTGAAGGGGACTACCCATTAGATGATCCGGACGCCATGCAGGAGGCGCTTCGTGACTTGGACCCTCCGCTGGGTGTTTGGGCGGTTACCGGTAATCATGAGCTACACGGTGGTTATGACGCAAGCATCCGCTTTCTGGAAGATGCCGGCATAGTTGTGTTGCGCAACGAGTGGCGTGAGGTTCTGCCCGGCATGGCGGTCGGGGGTGTCGATGACGGTGGTCACGGCGAATCTACCGGCGAAGCCGCCGCCCGGATCAGACGCGTGCTCGATTCTGTCCCGGTCAACGCCGCCACGATTCTTCTGACACACCGGCCCCGGAAGGTCGAAGAAGCGGCATCCGCAGGAGCTGAGCTGATGTTAAGTGGTCACACCCACGGCGGTCAGGTGTGGCCGTTCAGCTATCTGGCAAGGTTGGCCAATCCCTTGTTCGTCGGTAGATACGAAATCGGCAACATGACCGCCTTCGTGACTCGAGGCGCCGGCACCTGGGGACCGCGGATGCGGCTGTGGTCTCCCGGCGAGATTGTCAAAATCGTCCTGAGATCGGACCGTTCGCCAATATTATGAACAGCAAGCCAAAATACATAAGAACATAAGTCTGGTATTTAGAAAAAAGTAGAGACAAGTCCCATGGTGATAGTCAATCCTGAGAAACAGGAAGGTTTTGAAGCTGGAGAAATGCCCGCTCCGGAGTTACTGGAGGCCATGGAAAAGTTCAATGAAAATGTGTTTGAGGCAGGTGTGATGATCGGCGGAGACGTATTACACCCAACGAGTAAAGTCACACTGGTCCACTTCTCCGGAGCAGGGGCGAAGAAAACAACAAGCGGACCATTTCAAGATACTCGCAACGTAATAGGTGGATTCTGGATCTGGAAAGTTAACTCCGAAGAAGAGGCCATTGAATGGGCCAACCGCGCTCCGATGAAAGACGAGGAATAACTCATAACCTTCGTTTTCAAATCCGGTCACAATTTGGCCACAATACGGTGTAAGTCCTTGTGCCACAACGCGAGTGTGGGGTTCGACTACCCGTCTGCACCAAATAACGCAGCCTCACAAACCAAAACCAATCGGCGATAAACTACCATTATATCAATGCCCGCGATTGGCGGGCCGTGAGGCGTCCATCGACGTCATTCCAATTCGGAGGTTTGAGGTGTTGCCGTTTCGGCGCTTTTCACATACTCGTCGAACCATCGCAGCTGCTCCCAGAGCACGTGCTCCACACTTTCGCGGGCTCGGTAGCCGTGGTCCTCGTAGGGCAGCAGCACCAGCCGGGCGGTCCCGCCCGAACCACGCACCGCTTCGAAGAAGACCTCGGACTGAAACGTGAGGGTGCCCGGGTTGGAGTCATCATCCCCGTGGATGATCAGCACCGGCTCGTTAACCTGGTCGGCGAAGAAGGTCGGCGAGACCTGGATGTAGACATCCCTGGCCTCAAAAAGAGAACGACGCTCGGACTGGAAGCCGAAAGGCTGGTTGGTCTTGTTGTACGATCCGCTGCGCGCGATGCCGGCTCGAAACAGGTCGGTGTGCGCCAGAAGGTTGGCCACCATCAGCCCGCCGTGGCTGTGACCGATGACGCCGATCCGCTCCGGATCGGCCACTCCCATTTCGACTGCCTTCTCTACTGCGGCCGCGGCATCGGCCACCAGTTGCGGCACGAACGTATCATACGTGGTCTCGGGATCGCCAATCATCGGCATGGCCGTCCGGTCGAGCACGGCGTAACCCCGGAGCAAGAAGTAAAGATGGGAGGGGCCGTAAATACGCATAAAGCGTTGAGCCGAACCCCTGACCTGACCGGCCGTAGTGGCGCCGGAATATTCGAGAGGATAGGCGTAAAGCACGGTGGGCAGCGGTGTGCCTTCCTCATAGCCGGGTGGCAGATGCAGGTGGAAACTGAGGGGTACGCCGTCGTCCCGCTCGTAGTGTACGATGCGTTTCTCGATCTCACGCAGCTGCGGCGTCGGGTCCTCAAAGCGCGTTATGGGTTCGCGCGCCAAAGCCCGGGTGGGCTCACCCTCGTCTGCCTCAATCTCATCCGTGAACACAGCCAGATAGTAGTTGGGCACATCGACAGCAGATTCGGATTTCAGCACGAATCGGTCCTCATCACCGGCGAATGCCACGAAATACTCGTATCGGTCCGGATCACAGCGAAACAGACGCTCGGTCTCGCCGGTCTCGAGGTGGCGAAGGTCCAGGAAGGGACGGTCGCCCTCGTCGGTAGCACCGCTCCCGGTGAAGTAGACCGCATCTCCCTTCTGGTGAAACACCCAGCGACCGTTTGGCAGCGGACGGAACACGGGATCGCCCGGATCTCCGTAGCGGTCGTCCTCGTCGAGTTCAAACCAGAGGCGCGACGTGCCCTCGTCAACATCCAGAAGCCAGACGTAGCGCCAGCGTCGCATCCGTTCGCGCTGGGTGAGCATGAGCGTACCGCCCTCGGCGCCCCAGGCGTTTTGCCAGGGCTGGATTCGGTGCTCGGCTCGGAAGATCTCCTGTGGCTCTCCCGTGAAAGGCGCGTCCAGACGCACAAGCCGGTCGCGGTGGGACGCCTCAGCTACCGGATCTCCGCCATCGAGCGCCTCGACCCAGAAGAGTGTGTGGGAAGCGGTGGGACGCCACTCAACCGAGCGCGGTCCCAGCGGCACACCGTGGATCGGGACCTCGTCGGCCAGGGGCAACGACGCGATATTCGCTACCGGATTGCCCTCACGGTCCCACACTTCGATTTCGCTCGCAAAGCGCCACCAGCCCACCTCATGGGACCAGGGCGCGACCAATCGCTTCACCAGGAGATACTCGCCGTCCGGCGAGAATTCGGCTGCACTGTAGGGAGCGGGCGGACTGACGACGTTAACTTCCCCTGACGCCGGGTCGACGATGGCCAGCTCACAGGAGGTATAGTACTCGAACAGGGCGTCGTCGTGAGCTGTCTGGAGCACGTTGCGCGCCTCGTACGTGGATCGTGCCGAGGCCCCCTCACCCTCACGGACTTCCGGACCCGCCGGTATAGCCGGCGGCTCGGGAGCCGGTCCGCGTTGCGGGATGCGGCGAACAAGAAGGCGCTCCTGGTCGGGCAGCCAGCTTACCGCCGCGCCCAGCAGCGGGTTGAGAGCCAAGTCCTCGATCCGGGTCAATTCGCCCTCCACCGACCCGACATAGAGGCCAATGTGATCGGCATGAGCGATGGTGAGCGCGATACGTTTGCCGTCCACGGTCCAGTCCACATCGTGCACTTCGCTGTTGGCCGGGATATCGATTGGCGTCGTAGCTCCATCCACGACCCGGACCAGGCGGGGGGAGGTACCCCCGTGGCTGCCGTGGTGGCCGTTGATAGCGGGATTGACCCTCATGCCGGCCAGCTTATGCATCGGCGCCGCCAGCTCGGCCAGCGGGGGATAGAGCACGGGATCGGCCAGAAACAAATACTCACCGGTTGGGGCCGTCCATACCCAGGGGAGCTGCGGCGCGTGGAGTACTGCCAGCAGCTCTTCGGATGGTGACTGCCACTCGGTTGCCGCCTGATGAATGTCGTCGGATGCCCCTGTGCCGGCTGCCGTCAGAAACACGGCCACCGTCAACACAATCTGAATTGCTACTCTCACGTCTCTTCTGTTCATGCTTGATCTCCTGATCCTTGCCGGTTCTTCCGCACAGTTTGGGAGCCGTTTCGCCGTCCGGGAAACCGGATACCGTGTGCTCTTTCGGTTTCCGCAGTTGCGTGATACGGCATTGATGTCATTCATGAGGCCGTAATGTGGTCTTACATCCTCTACAGCCGCCTTTCCGGTCCGGCGCCGCTCTGTAAGCTGCAACGTCCGACTCGCGTACGCCCGCCAACAGAGTAGACCAGCCGGTGATCCAAGTTACACCACACACCGACCGTTGGCAACAGCTTTCCGATTCTCCGCGTTCCCAAACTGTCCCTTCCCTCGTTCCCAAATTGCATTTAGGAACGCACTTGTCTGCCAGGTTGTACTTGGCCCGACTATTACCCGCAAGTCATGGCATTCCTGCGAACGCGGGAATCCAGAAATCTCTCTATTCGTGCACCGCGTTACCGAGTGCCGATCTGTAGGGCAGGTCCGCTTCAGCGGACGAAGAACCCGACATCTTTCGTTCGAGGCTGTCTGTTGGGTTTCTCGCCGCCTTTGGCGCCTCGGAACCCGACCTGCTGTCTGATTGAAAAACACACCCCCGCCTTTGTACCAGGGCCGGGGTGTGTTCTGCCTGCTTTTCTGTACACTTTCCCTGCCAAATCGATGTTGATTGCTGTACCAGTTGGAAAGGGCTCTAATTACGTGACCGGCAGATGTCCACATCTGCCGCTCTATCTTGCGCTCTACCAAACGAACCCATTTTCACTACAGATCAACCACCGATACTACCAAGCGAACCCATTTCCTCCGGCCGTTCCGTCAGGTCCTGACCCGCGTCAGCGGGGTATAACCTGACGGTTCATCACCCCGTCCATCCAAACGAACCCATTTCTGTGCTGCATCTATCTCTCACCACCCCGCCTGCGCCCGCCCCTCATCCGGCTGACGGAAATGCCGTTCCAGCAAGATCCGGGCGGCGTACTTGATATCCGGGCGAAACTGCACGATGATATCATCATACGCCCGGTACGTCCCGAACTCCCGCTCCCAGGCGATCTGCAGAAAACGGATAGCCAGGTAGTCCTTCACCTGCATGAGCTGCCACTTGTCGCGGATTACGGACAACGCCAGGTAATGGGCAATTGCCGCCTGCGTCTGTGAACTGCGCTGCTCCGCCTCGGCCCGCCGCTCCATCTCTCTTAAGATATCTGTGCGGGTCGTGGCGAACTCGAACTCGTTCTCCTCCAGAAACCAGACCAACTGCCCGATCCACTCCAGCGACATGAGCTCCTCGATCGTACTCATCACGATATTATCCTGATACTCTTCTACGAACTGATGCAGCAGCAGCGAACTCTCCAGCGCCCGCACGTACTCGTGTCGGGATGGAAAATCGAAATAGTAGTCCGGAATGAGACCATGCCCCGTATCGACCAGCATCGAATCGAACTCGTTAAGATAGATATCATTGTCAAAATAGAATCGGGAGATAGTCAGGCGCAGGCCGTCCCCGTCCGGGTAACGCACATACCCCTGCACCAGTCCTTTGCCGAACGTGGTGTCGCCGACCAGCAGAGCCCGCTCCGCCTGCTGCAGGGCGCCGGCGGCAATCTCCGAAGCCGAAGCCGACCCGCCGTCCACCAGCACCACCATCGGCAACCCGCCCGTCACATCGCTGCCGCTCGCCCGGATATGCTCTTCCTTCCACCGCGACCGGGCATCGGTACCGATAATAAAGGTCCCTTCCTCGACAAACAGGCTAACCGTCCGCCACGCCTCCGAGAACAATCCACCGGGATTGCCGCGCAGATCGAGGATCAAACCGCGCGGCTGATGATGAAGCAGAGAATCGAGGGCGTCGCGTACCTGCTCCGAGGCGCCGGACTCGAAATCCAGCAGCCGGACATACAACATCCCCTCCGGCGTCAACCCGGCATACGGCACATGGATAAGCGGCAAGGTGGCACGCGTCAGTTCCACCTCGATCGTGTCGTTCGTGGCATACTGCGCCACCCGCACGAGCACCTCGGTCCCTTCCGGTCCGCGCAGCAACTGACTGGCATCGGTCAACAGCATACCCGCCAAATCAACCGAATCAGCTGCAATGATGACGTCCCCGGTCATCAGACCGGCTCTGCCCGCCGGTCCGCCCTCACGGACAGACATGATGAGCAACCCCTGATCATGGCGAACCACCGTTACGCCGATGCCGCCATATTCGCCTGTCCATTCTTCCCGAATCTGCGCCAGATCCGCCGCCGGTATGTAAGCCGAATACCGGTCCAGCCGACTGAATATCTCCCGGTGCCCCGCAGTTACCAGCTGTCGGGAAGATACGGGCTCGACATAAGTTCCTTCAATAGCGAGCGCCGCCCGGATCAACGTAATCGACTGGGCAATGCCCGGATCGGACATGACTATCGCCCCCATGCCGCCGGCGAGTAAAACGAGGAGCACCAGCAATATCAGCGACAGCAGCAGGGAACGTCGATCAGGCAGAGAAGTTGATGTCATACGCCCTCAGTTTTCGAGCCAGGACCTTCTTAACGTCATTGAACACGTCTTCAATCGCTTGAGCACCATCGATAACTTTTACGCGGCGGCGCTCTTTGCGGGCGATTTCCAAAAACCCTTTGCGAACCAGATTGAAGAACGATGTCGACTGCGACTCCAGACGATCCGGTTTGCGCTTCAGGCGAGATCGCGCCACTGACAGGTCGATATCGAATACCAGCGTAAGGTCAGGCGTCAGTCGGCCGACCGCCACGCGATGCAACGATCGCACCATCCGAATGTCCAGTTTGCGGCCGAAACCCTGGTAGGCGGTCGTGCTGTCGTAGAATCGATCACAAAGGACGATGTGTCTTTTGTCCAGCGCCGGGATGATCTCGTTCGTCGTCAAGTCCGCCCGAGCCGCCTCATAGAGAAGCAACTCGGCCACGTCGGTCACGGCCAGTTTGTCGTCCAGCAGTATGCTTCGGATCCGCTCCGCCACCGGTGTCGTGCCGGGCTCTCGAAACAAAGACACGGTCTGCCCCTGAGCCGCCAGATACTCGTAGGTCAGCATGGCCTGAGTCGTCTTGCCGCAGCCGTCAATACCTTCAAACGTAATGAACAGACCTTTTTGCGACCGTGGCGGCATCAGCCTGTCCTCAGCCTGAAAAGTGCAGAAAAAAACCGGCGATCGTTTCTCATCGCCGGTTAACGTAATCAAATGCCGAACTGCAATCGACTATTTTTTCTTCCGAACCACGCGTTTTGACGAAGACTTCGACTTACTTTTTGAATCCGTCTTCTTCACCGCCGGTTTGGGCGCCTTCGGCTTGCGAGCGGCCGCCCGGCCGTGCTTCTTGGTCGTGACTTCCGACTGTTTCCAACCGTATTGGGCGATAAACTCCTCAGTCATCCGGTGCGCTTCATCATCGGGATACTGCACCGGCGGGGACTTCTTGAAATACGCCGAGGGTGCGATCAGTGCTCCGGAGAGATGATTGTCCAGCGCCAGCTTGCAACAGCGGATGGCGTCGATGACGACCCCGGCCGAATTCGGGCTGTCCCAGACCTCCAGTTTCAGTTCGATGTTCAGCGGGACGTTGCCGAACGTCGTTCCTTCCAGGCGCATATGCGCCCATTTGCGGTCATGCAGCCAGGCAACATAGTCCGACGGACCGATGTAGACATTGTCCGCACCGATGTCGTAATCCAGCATACTGGTCACAGCACTCGTCTTTGACACTTTCTTGGATTCCAGGCGGCTTCTCTCCAGCATATTGAGGAAGTCGGTGTTGCCGCCGACGTTGAGCTGACTGGTCCGATCCAGTCTCACTCCTCGATCCAGGAACAAACGTGTCAGCACCCGGTGCGCAATAGTCGCCCCCACCTGCGACTTGATATCGTCGCCGATAATCGGCAGACCTTTCTTCTCGAAGCGACCCTGCCAGTACGGCTCTTTGGCTATAAACACCGGTATACAGTTGATAAACCCGCACCCGGCATCCAGCACTTGCTCCACATACCACTTCGTAGCTTCCTCCGAACCCACCGGCAGGTAGTTGACCACCACATCTGTCTTCGTGTCTTTCAGTAAATGAACAATATCCACCGTATCACCCGGGGCCTTCTCGATTATCTGTGACAGGTAGTACCCCAGTCCATCGTGGGTCATACCCCGCTGCACCGTGATCCCGGATTTCGGGACTTTGGCAAAGACAAAAGTGTTGTTCGGCTTGGTGTAAATCGCCTCCGACAGATCTTTACCGACTTTGTTCTTGTCGATATCGATCGCCGCCGAAAACTCGATATCCCGGATATGGTAACCACCCAGGTTGACGTGCATCAAACCCGGTACCTTCTCCTCTTCTTTCGCTTTCTTGTAGAACTCGACTCCCTGTACCAGGGAGGAAGCGCAGTTACCGACACCGATAATAGCTACGCGAATTTTTCCCATAATTCCTTCCTTTCTAGAAACGCCCTACACGAGGGACGCGTGGCCGAGTATAGAATCACACAACCGGACTGTCAAATTATAATTGACATATCGTTGAAAAATATATTTATGGTATATAAGTTATGACTATATAGTCATATAATCGATATGCCGAACCTCGATGAAAACATTGTTGTTGAGCTTCTGGATCGGAAGGTAGTGACGGATACGTTCCGGCGCCTTCCCGGAGAGAAGAAACGTCGCCTGTACGAATCCGCCATTGAGCTGTTCGGTAAGTACGGTTATGACGGACTCGCGGTCGATGTCTATTGCGAGCAGGCCGGGATCAGCAAAGGCTCCTTCTTTCAGTACTTCCCCTCCAAGATCCATTTACTGGAAATGGCGGTCTTGCTCTTTGACTCGCACCTCACTCAGTTAGTGCACGAGATCGAGGAGACTGAGCCGGGGCCTCTGGCCCGTCAACGTCTGGCCCATTTGTTCCACCGATTTCTGGCCGACTCGATTCTGACACCGGCCGAAGAGCAGTTCTACCTGTTCGCGACCACGGCATCCCGGCATGCTACCATTGAACTGGCCAACCTTGATCTGGAACGGCATCTCACTAGCTACATTGCCGAAATCGTCAAGCGGGGTCAGACCACGGGAGAGCTGAGCGATAGTCTAAATAGTACCTGGATTGCCAAGTTGGTAGCGAAGATGCTTGGCGGTGTGCTGGCCGAGTCCTCGTATGCAGACGAACATTGGCTGCATGACGGCGCCGATTTCCTCAGTGCGGTCCTATTCGATGGAATAAAAAGCTGAGCGATTCACGAACGGAATTTGGCTCGAACAAGGTCGGATTGGTGTCGTATGTCGGCCAGGGACGGTTGATTCGCCATCCACATCAAAGTTATTGGATCGCCGACTCAGAAAGTAAACCGGTCCATGGCGATTATCTCCTCAACCGGCTTCCGCGTCCGCTCCGCCTCATCCTTCTCCCGCGTCCGCTCATCCAAGAGATCGATCGGCCCTTTGTACCCCAGAGAGATCACGCACATGACTTTGAAATCATCCGGAATATCGAGCGCCTGCTTCACTTTGGGGGCGTCATAGCCCGCCATGGGGTGCGCCATCAGACCTTCCTGCACCGCAGCCAGCAGGAGCGACATGGTGGCCAGGCCGCAGTCGAACTGGTAGTATTCGATCGGATCGTCTTTGCGGGTGTAATCGTCGCGTTGACGGCCACACACCGCGATGAGCACCGGCGCCCTGGCAGCCCACTGGTTACCCCGAGGCAGCGCGGCCACGAATTTCTCGCGCTGGTGACGATCTTTCACGAAGATGAACCGCCAGGGCTGATTGTTCTGGTTGGATGGCGACCAGCGGATGATTTCGAACATGCGCTCCAATGACTCCTGCGGTACCGGTCGATCCAGATACGAGCGCTTGCTCTCACGCTTGAAAAAGATGGATTCAGACATATACTCCCCGTTCTGTTTGACTTATGTGTTACAGGCTACGACAACTTTGTAGTCCGTCATGGGCAGCAGTTTTTCCTGCCGCTCACGGATCATCGCCTCTGACATGGGAAAATCCGGCCCGGTGTTCTCGATCATGACCGACGACGTGCACGAGGCATAGCATCCGGATCTATATAAATCGCCGTTGGTTTTCAGGTACTCAAATGTGAATCCAGCCATGTAGGTATCCCCGGCGCCGGTGGAATCCAGCAGGTCGATGGTGTATGGGGGGATGTCGATGAATGAGTTGCCGTCATAGATGACCGAACCAAGCTCGGCCAGCGTGACAATCACCACCTTTGGTCCCCAGCCGTGTATTATCTCAGCCGCACGGTAGGGATTGTCACGGCAGTCAATCCCGGTTAAAATCTGACCTTCAAGTTCGTTGGGTTTGACAATGTCAAACATGCCGATGGCTTCTTCGATGCCTTCCACGCGCTCATGATATATCCGGCCGTCAGCATCGGCGCCTCGCAACAATCCCTGCGGATCGCAAAACAGCAGACCGTCAAACTCCCGTCGAATTTGCCTGATGGCTTCGAACGAGATCTCACCCAGAATCGGTCCGATCAAAACCGCCTTGGCGTCATCGAACCAGCCGGGGTCAATGGGCTCGATGTTGGCCGCTCGGCCGAGCAGGTCCAGGGAGCGGTTGCCGTAGTTATCGTAATAAATGAGTGAAAACCCGCCGCTTTCCTTCGACGGAATAATACGGTACTCGATTCCGTGAACGGATATTTCGCGGACAAACCGGTCCTTATAATCATCCCCGACCGCGCCCACGAGGCGCGTCCTCTCTCCCATTTTCGACAGCGCCAGCGCGGCGTTCGTGGAACAGCCGGATAGAACGCGTCCGGTGGAATTGACTTTGTGGGTCTTTATATAGTCAAATACCGGATTGCCGATGGCTGTAATCAACCCTCACCGTCCTGTCTGTCTGTTTCGGATTACGGTAACGATCATTGGTTCGCCCGCGCTGACCAGCCTCAGCGCCGTTCTATTTGTCGCAACAGGTTTGCCGCCTTCGGATTGCCCGGCTTCAACTCGAGAGACTTACGTAGATTCTTCAGCGCGTTCCGCTCATCTTCGACCGCATGATACGCCCTGCCCAGTGAGTAATACGCATGGTACGAATCCGGATAGACACTGGCGTTCAACTTCAGTATCTCCATCGCCTCGCGTGGGTGGTTATCCTTGAGCAGACGATTACCCAGATAATCCAATTGATACTCGCCGAAATCAAATCTGTCCGGCTGATTCATCTGAAGCTCACGATACCAGCGGATCGCTTCTTCGACTCGACCCTGCTTGATGATCGCCGCCAGAGTGTCCGCCAGCGGCAGTTTGGGCGGCTGCAGATCCAGCCACGCCTTTCGGCTCAGAGAATCGTACAGGTTCGCGTAAAAGTCGTGATTGAATCCCGTCAGTGAGTCATCGGTCAGCTCGAGATATGTCCTGTATTTCGGGGGAGCAGCCTCGTACAGGTCGCGAGTGTGGCGTTCCGGAATGCAGCCACAGGTAGAAGAATAGGCAAAGAACTTCGGAGTGTTGATCTGAGTGATTTTCTCGATAGATGCCATTCCTGTCCCTATCAACGGCTTGACAGGCAGATACGGGTACCAGCTTTGCAGCAGGTCCGGAGCCGACGTGAATCCGGAAATGAGAACCAGCGCTCCGGCGTTGACCTCCACTGCCAGATCAACAGCCACTGCCGCCCCGAGCGATACGCCATAGAGAACTATGCTCCGTGAAGCGATGTCCCGCTTGTATCTGAGCAAGTCATAGATCGCCTTGGCATCCGAGTAGAGCTTGTCCTCGGTAGGGGTCCCTTCACTCTCCCCAAAGCCGCGATAGTCCACTGCCAGTATGTTGAAACCCATGTTCCGAAGCTGCAGATATTGGGTCAGATTATCCTGAACCGTCTCGTCGCGGTCATGGAAGTGGATCAGCCAGAGATCAGCCGTATCCGTTTCAGGAGCGTATATCTCCCAGCCGACCAACTTCGTTGTATCCTCGGTCTCGATTTCGATCTGACTCCAGTTGATTTCGCTGTATGGTATTGGCGCCAACTGCTCAGTCTTGGGAGCCAGCAGGAGCTCCGTGTCCCTGCCCGCAACCCAGATTGTGGCTGCGACATAAAGAAGTATGACGACGATTAATATGATCCAAATGTACTTCATCTTAGTCATTGATCCGTCTTCCTTTCAAGCCAGACGATTCCGGAAACTTTACCAATACGTCAAGTTGCCATGATATGTTGTTTTCGATGCGCCTGTCAAGGATTGCCCTCACCCGGTTTTTCGCTGCCGGACTCCAGACACTGCCGTTGGTATTGCCGCACTCAGATGTTATATTGTCAACTTGAACGAGATCAACTGTAGACGGCAAAGCCGGGTACGAAGGACGAATCGAGCATGTCAAAGCGTAGTGTAGAGAAGTCTCTATCAGACGGTAAGCACCGGAGTCTGCCGCCTAAAGATGACTCCCCGCGGATGTTTGATCGTATTTCGGCCCGGTACGACTTATTGAATCGCCTGCTTTCTCTGCGGCGCGATGTCATCTGGCGGAAACGACTGGCGAAGGCGCTGCCGCCAGCTAATGACATGCACGTAATCGACATCGCGACCGGCACCGGCGACGTGCTGCTGACGGCATTCAAACAGACAGCGAATTTCGGCTACGGCATCGGAGTAGATCCGGCCGGGAAGATGCTGTCATTGGCGCAACTGAAGACGTCCGAGGCACATATGTCTGACAAGATGTCGTTCGTGCGAGCCGATGCGGTTTCGCTGCCGTTCACATCCGACACGTTCGATGCCGCCACAATCGCCTTCGGCATACGCAACATTGTCGAAGTTGAGACTGCTTTGCAGGAAATGAAGCGGGTGCTTCGACCCCGAGGCCGACTCGTGATACTGGAATTCTCGATGCCCTCAAACCCGTTTCTCAAAGCAGGTTACCTGCTGTATTTCAGGCATCTCCTGCCGCTTGTCGGTGCGGTCGTTTCGGGTGATAAGGAAGCTTACCGATATCTGAACCGCACCGTTGAAACCTTTCCTTACGGCGAAGAGTTTTGTAAACTGATGCGGACGGTTGGATTCGAAGACGTGAAGACCCAATCGCTTTCGTTCGGTATAGCGTCGCTGTACACGGGTCATAAACCCGGAGCGCAGAACAAGTGAGACCCGCAATTGACTGAGAACTGATTGGCTTTGACTATTCTAACGAAACAGGATCATCCCTTCGCTCTCACAACTGTCGGACAGGAGATGTCGCACCAGCTCGACGGGGTTCTGGAGGCGTATTTGTCCGGCGAACAAGAGCGAACCGCCCCCGGCAGTCCCATTATCAGAATCGAGCTCGAGATCGAGAGAACTGATCCGATTCGGTGGCTGGCGGCGCAGGAACCGACACCGAGAGTCTATTGGTCCGGAAGGGACAACGCTCTTGAATTGGCCGGAATCGGGCCGGCGGACAGCCTCCGTATTACCGATTTGGAGCCGCTGTTGGCTGCGGGAGTCACGGATGGCATTCGCTACTTCGGAGGTATGCCTTTCGATCCGGACAATCCATCCGTCGAGGATTCCTGGGAGGCTTTTCGGAATTGGCGGTTCCTTTTGCCTCGATTCGAAATGATCCGGACTGAATCGACGACACGATTCTGCTGCAACATGAAACCGCCAAAAGACGAGCGGACGATCCAAACAATTCAGCGGGAACTGCAAAAGCTGACGTTTGACATAAAGGAGCTTGCCGGTCACGACCATGCTTTGGCTGCCAGAAGCGATGAACCGAATTCGGAGCAGTGGCAACATGTTATCGAACACGTTCTGGATAAGATCGCCAACGGTACTCTGCAGAAACTGGTTCCGGCCCGAACCACTCTCTTGCGTTTGGGCCGGCCTCCGGACGCCCTGACTCTGCTGCGACTACTTAACATGTCGAATCCGGACTGCTATCATTTCTGCTTCCAACCCGTCGCAGAAACAGCTTTCATCGGCGCGTCACCGGAACAGCTTTATGCCCGGAAAGGGCGCCGGATATTCAGTGAAGCCATGGCCGGCACAGCTGGCCGCGCTGAAGATAATCGGGTCGACGAAGCACTCGGCGCGGAGTTGCTGTCGAGCCGGAAGAATCGCAACGAGCACCGCATTGTAGTCCGTCACATCAAAGAAAGTCTGTCCGACCTGTGCTCCCAAATACATGACCCGTGCCATGTGTCTCTCCTCAAACTGGCTCACGTACAGCATCTTGTCTCCCGTTTCGAAGGCAACTTATTAAATGATGTGTCCGACTCAGACATTCTGCACGGTTTGCATCCAACGCCCGCTGTCAGCGGCTTTCCGACGGACGAAGCGCTCGCGACTATACGGCAAATCGAACCGTTCGATCGCGGCTGGTACGCCGGTCCGGTCGGATGGATCGGGCCCGATGACGCCGAGTTCGCCGTTGGCATACGAAGCGCTCTTGTCGAGAACGATCAAGTGCATTTGTACGCCGGTGCGGGGATAGTCCCCGGCTCGATTCCTGCGCAGGAATGGGAAGAACTTGAACACAAAATAAGCCACTTTCTCGATATCCTTGCTCGAACATGAACATCGGGTATCCTCATATCAACCACGTCTGGGCTGATCTCATTATCGAAGAACTTACCAGGAACGACATCACACACTTTTTTCTCTCATCCGGTTCCCGCTCTTCGCCCCTGACGGCCGCAGTGGCTCTGTGTGAAAAGGCTCGAAGTCACATCCATTTCGATGAACGAGGTTCCGGTTTTGCGGCGGTCGGTTGCGCTCGGGCGACCGGCCGACCGGCGGTGCTGATATGCACTTCCGGGACCGCCGCCGGCAATTTCTTTCCGGCTGTTATCGAAGCCGCCATGGATCAGGTACCGCTTCTCGTGCTGACGGCCGATCGACCGTCGGAGCTGCGTTTCACCGGGGCCAATCAGACGATAGATCAGAGCCAGCTCTACGGTGACTATCCGCGTTGGTTTGTAGATTTGCCCTGCCCCACGGAGCAAATCCCGCCGCAATTCATTCTCACTACTATAGATCAGGCGGTTTTCCGCTCTCTGCGTACCCCCCCCGGACCGGTTCATATCAATTGTATGTTCCGGGAGCCGCTGGCGCGTGTCGGGTCGGAACAGGACTATGGCGAGTATCTGCAACCAACTGAAGCCTGGCGCAATGCGGCCGACCCATTCACCAGCTACAGCCGGCCGGTAAGCATGCAGGCACTACCCAGCCTGGAACGAGCGGCCAGGTTCATCAACGATGCGCAAAAAGGCATACTGCTGGCGGGCCGGGTCGGCTCGGAGAAGAACCGAAACTCGATATGTAAACTGGCGCGGGCACTGGGCTGGCCCGTGTTTGCGGACATAGCTTCGGGAATGCGGTGTGCTCCTTCCCTCGATAACAACATCCCTTACTACGATCTGCTTCTTTCCGAAGAGTCGTTCCGACAACACCAAGGGCCGCAGGCGGTCCTGCACCTGGGCAGTCAATTGACATCCAAACAGGTCCTCCTCTGGCTGGAGCGGGCCCGGCCTCAACACTATATCCACGTGGCGGACCATCCCCTTCGACAGGACCAAAGTCACCAGGTGACCACCAGGATCGAATGTGATATAGCGCATTTCATAGACTTCATATTGCCGTTCCTCCGGGCGAAAACCAGCGATACGGACTGGCTAGACGGATTCACATCGGCGACAAATAACGTTGCCGTACAGCTCGACAAACGCCTTGACCTGGAGGGACAAATCAGCGAGCCGGCTGTGGCACGACTGATATCCCGAAACATCCCGATAAACAACTTCCTCTTCCTGGCCAACAGCCTGCCCATCCGCGACATGGACATATTCGCCGATCCCGGCGGTGCGGAAGTGCCTGTCGTCTGCAACCGGGGCGCCAGCGGTATTGACGGGAATATCGCCACCGCTGTTGGGTATGCCCTGGGTTCCGGCAAACCCGGAACGGTCTTAATCGGTGATCTGGCCTTCCTCCATGATGTCAACTCGCTGGCCATGCTGCGCAGTCTTGACAGACAACTGACGATTGCGGTCGTCAACAACAACGGGGGCGGTATATTCTCTTTCCTGCCCATTGCCGAGCGGGACGACATTTTCGAAGAATTCTGGGGAACGCCGCACGGCCTGACATTCTCCAACCTGGCCCGGCAGTTCGACTTACAGTACGTCTGTCCGGCAAATCTCATCGATTTCACAAACATGTATGTTCAAGCCTGTACGGGCAGAGCGTCATCGATTATCGAGGTCACGACTGATCGGAACGAGAATTATCAGTTGCACCAGAGAATCCGTACCGCAATTACCCGAACCCTGTCGGCCGAATGACAAGCAACTCGTCCCCCTATCTGTATCGCCGTTGTGAATACGGCAAACCAGCCAATCCACCCGCTCTGTTTCTGCACGGCTTCACCGGCAACTGCTACGATTGGAGCGACATAGCCACCTCCTTGTCGGATAAACACAGATGCGTGGCCGTAGACCTGCCCGGCCACGGCAGGACTATCGTCAAAGGTGAGGATGAAAACTATATAATGCCGAACGTCGCGAAAAGCCTGATTCAATTCCTGAACTCGATAGATATCGAAAGAAGCGACTTGGTCGCCTATTCGATGGGCGGTCGGCTGGCATTGTATCTGGTCGTTCACTATCCGGACGTGTTCACTAGAGTCATACTCGAGTCGACTTCACCCGGCCTCAGGACGGAGCAGGAGCGGACTGAGCGTATCAAACATGACCGCGAATTGGCGGACCGGTTGCTCAAGATCCCATTTGTGCAATTCATCGAAAAATGGTACGACCAGCCCTTGTTTGCCACCATGAAGTCTTACCCGGAGAGATTCCAACAGATGAAGAATGAACGCATGACCATTGATCCCTCAGGTTTGGCGCGCTCGCTGCATATGATGGGTACCGGAGCGCAGCCCTCACTGTGGGAAAAGCTATCTGAAATTGTGACTCCGGTTCTATTGATAGTTGGAGAAAAGGACAGTAAATTCAGGGGCACCGCCGGTGAAATGGTGAAGATGATGCCGGCCGCCGAGATGTATGTAGCTAATGACGCCGGACATAATGTCCATTGGGAGAAACCGGACGAAGTTGCAAAGGTTGTCAGAGACTTTCTAGGCAAATGAACTGAGGTACATATGGGTTCAATCATCTGGACAAAAGCCAGGGATTTTCGTGAGATAAAATACGACAAAGGTGAGAATATCGCCAGGATCACGATCAACCGCCCCGAAGTGCGGAACGCGTTCACGCCTTTGACCGTGCAAGAAATGAGTCAGGCCCTGGCTGATGCGAGGGAAGATCCGCAAATCGGTGTTGTCATTCTCACCGGCGAAGGAGACAAGGCATTCTGCTCGGGCGGCGACCAGAAGATCCGGGGCGACTCCGGCTACGCCGACGACAGCGGCGTCAACCGTCTCAATGTCCTGGATTTCCAGCGCCAGATGCGAACCTGCCCGAAACCGATCATAGCCATGGTAGCCGGGTACGCTATCGGCGGCGGACATGTGCTGCACCTCATGTGCGACCTGACCATAGCGGCCGACAATGCCGTTTTCGGGCAAACCGGACCGCGGGTCGGCTCGTTTGACGGCGGCTATGGGGCCAGTTACATGGCGCGTATCGTGGGACAGAAGAAGGCGCGCGAAATCTGGTTCCTTTGTCGGCAATACAACGCGCACGAGGCCCTGGATATGGGACTGGTGAACACCGTCGTGCCGTTAGCCCAGCTTGAAGAAGAAACGGTCAAGTGGTGCCGGGAGATTCTGGTCAATTCACCGACCGCTATCAGATGTCTGAAGGCCGCCCTGAACGCTGACTGCGACGGTCAGGCGGGACTGCAGGAGTTGGCCGGCAATACGACCATGCTGTATTACATGTCGGAAGAGGCTCAGGAAGGACGTGATGCCTTTAAGGAGAAACGCCGGCCGGATTTCTCGAAATTTCCGCGACAACCTTAGCTCATGAACACCAGCACCATTAATCAGGATTCCGGCAACCGCTGGCTGCTGGCGGCCCGTCCCAAGACATTGTGGGCCGCCATAGCCCCGGTCATTGTCGGCACTGCTATGGCTTACGAGGCTGAGGGCGCCCACTGGCCGGCCGCCCTGGCGGCCCTAATCGGAGCGATCTTGATCCAAATCGGAACCAACTACGCCAACGACTTTTTCGATTTCAAAAAAGGCGCCGACAGCGGTCAACGCCTTGGTCCGACGCGGGTTACACAAGCCGGATTGGTAACGCTCGGCGAGATGAAGCGAGCCACGATCCTCGTTTTCGGCCTGGCCCTGCTGACCGGCGTATATCTGGTCGTGCGAGGTGGATGGCCGATTGCCGTAATCGGTCTGACCTCAATCCTGTGGGGAGTGTTGTATACGGCCGGACCGAAGCCGATTGCCTACATCGGTCTTGGTGAGTTATTCGTTCTGATCTACTTCGGCCCGGTCGCTGTGGGCGGAACCTTCTACGTTCAGACACTGGACATCAATGTTGCCGTACTCCTTATAGGGCTGTCGTGCGGCTTGTTCTCGGTGGCTATTCTCACCATCAACAACCTGCGCGATATCGAGAGCGACCGGCGGACCGGCAAGCGTACTCTTGCTGTACGTCTCGGCCCTCGATTTGCCCGGTGGGAATACTTGCTGTGTATCGTTCTCGCCTGTATGATCCCGGTTGGAATCTACATTTGGACCAATGAACACACGTATATTTTGTTTTCGACGGCAATTGCCCTCCCGGCTGTACCGGCATTTCGGAAAGTCCTGTCGACGGCAATTGGCCCGGAACTCAACACGGTGCTGGCCTCGACGGGCAAGCTGCTGCTGGCATTCAGTATCGTTTTTTCGATAGGATGGCTGCTATGAGGATCATCAACGCAGCGACTTACCGCTTCACCCTGCCACTGGCGCGCCCCTTGAATCTCAAGGGAGAGCAGATTGCCGAGAGAAGCGGCATACTGGTCAGGCTGACCGACGACCATGAAAACTCGGCCTGGGGCGAGGTCTCTCCCCTGCCCGGTTTCAGTTCGGAAAACCTGGAACGCGCGCAGCAGGAACTGGGGTTGATCTCTACCCGCCTCCTGAGCACTGACCGGATTCCCGAGGGTATCGAGTGCATCAAAGGGGGGCACGAGTCATGGACCGGTAACGGCGGCATATCGCCGTCGGTTCGCTTCGGCATAGAAACCGCCCTGCTGCAGCTCGTATCACAACGTCAAAGGATCACACTCCGCCATCTCCTAAATCTGAACGCCCGCGATGCCGTTCCGGTAAACGGACTGCTGATGGGCGAAGAAGCTGAACTAGTCGAGCAAGTTCGCCGGCTGCTCGATTGTGGGTATTCGACCTTCAAGCTTAAAGTCGGCCGACGGTTGATCGGCGACGACGTTACTATCGTCCACTGGCTGCGGGAAACAGTCGGCAACGGCGCTCGGATCCGCCTGGATGCCAATCGGGCCTGGAGCCTGGAGGAAGCTTACAGTTTCGCCGAAGCAGTCAAGACCGCCGGAATCGACTATATCGAGGAGCCTGTCCGCGACTACCTGGCGGTTTTACAGCTCATCAATAAAGGCAATTTCCCGCTGCCGATCTCGATCGACGAAAGCCTGGCGGCTTTGAACCCCGAAGGCCTGGATACGGTGAGCGGTATCAAGGGGATCATTGTCAAACCCACTTTGCTGGGTCTGGAAACCGCCCTGTGTTTTGCCCGCGCCGCCAATCGAAAAGGCATGGTCGCCATAATCAGCTCGTCTTTTGAGACTTCCATCGGCCTCGGTTACCTGGCCGAAATAGCCGCCAGTCTCAACATCGGCCTCGGCGGCGCCAAAACGGCGGTTGGGCTCGATACGCTCGGTTGGCTGGCCGAAGATCTGGTGACCGATCCTTTGCAGCTTGACGGTGGCGCCATTAAACTTCAGGACCGGCCAAAAACAGAAACACGTATCCGTTATGATGTCTTGACGGAGATTCAGTATGACCGTCATCCCCAATCCTCTCCGTGAAGCGGCCGCACGCCGGCCGACACAACCGGCGCTTTTGACCAGGAGGGAAACGTACAGCTATGAACAGTTTTATGTCAGGGTCAGATCAACTGCAGCTCGGCTGACTGAACTCGGAATTGCCAGTGGTGACCGCGTTGGCATCCTGGCCACAAATTGCGTTGCATATCCACATCTTCTGCCCGCACTCTTTGAACTGGGCGCGGTCGCCTGTCCCCTGAGCACCCGCTACCCGCCCCGAATGCGGGCTGCGGCTTTAAAACGGATCAACTGCCGGTCGGTGATAGCCGGGAATGCTTTTCGTAATCCGGAACTCGGTTCGGATGTGTGTACGCTGTCTCTGGATGAGATATTCGCTTCGGAAGACCGGCCATTGCTTGATCTGAAAGGCAGTAACGCACTGAATCAGGATGCGACTATCATGTTCACATCCGGATCCACATCCGTTCCCAAAGCCGTCTTACACACCTATGGCAATCACTATTACAGCGCGCTCGGTTCGAACGAGAACATCCGCTTCAAACGGGGAGACCGCTGGTTGCTCTCGTTGCCTTTGTATCACGTCGGAGGATTGGCCATCTTGTTCCGGACTATGTTATCGGGCGCGGCGGCCGTAATCCCGGAACAGGATGAAAGCCTGGTGAAATCTGTAGCGAAATACGATGTTACCCATGTCTCCATGGTTCCGACACAGATCTATCGCGTCCTTGAATCATCGGAGGATAGCACGCTCCTGAAGCGGCTCAAGGCCGTCCTGGTGGGCGGCGGTAATATGTCACCCGATTTATATGAACGGTGCCGCCGGGCAGGCCTGCCGGTCTATCTGTCTTACGGGCTGACCGAAATGGCTTCGCAGGTAACTACGACAAGGCCGGAGGACCTCGGCAAAGAGCATAAAACATCGGGGTCCATACTCAACTATCGTCAATTGAAAGTTGCCGATGAAGGGGAAATACTGGTCAAAGGCCGGACGCTCTTCAAGGGGTATGTCGACGGTAACACTGTTAGTCTGCCAATCGATAGTGAAGGTTGGTTTCATACCGGCGACGTCGGTTCATTGGATGAAGGAGGCAACCTCACTGTAGTCGGCCGCGCGGATACGATGTTTGTTTCCGGTGGAGAGAACATATACCCGGAAGTAATAGAGTCACATTTGATGGAATTGACGGAAATCGAGCACGCCGTTGTCGTACCGGTTAACGACGAAGAACTCGGTCAACGGCCGGTAGCGTTTGTGAAATGCTGCCACGGTCACTTTCCCGGAGAGTCGGATTTCAGCGAATCGCTGAGGCATCTCCCACGGTTTATGCAGCCGGTGGCGTATTTCGAGTGGCCCGATGAAATCACCTCGAGCAGGATGAAACCTGACCGGAAGGAACTGACGGAGCTGGCTGCCAGGCTTCGGCTTAAGCGTTGAGTGTTGAAAAGATTCGGAGATAGATGGTGTGGATTGTCATTTATTTTCTTCAAGTTCTTGATTAATCCGGGCGAGTCAGGACAACAGGTCGGCAAAGGAACCCGTGCAAGGCGTCTGTCTCGAATGTATATTCCGGATTCGGGACGCCGGCTTTCAGGACCAGCGGTTCATCATTCGGTCCGATTGCCGGATCAACGTAGTTGTAGGAGAGGGGGTGAAACGGCGGCGCGAGCTCGAGCGACCAGCGCCGGGCGGTCTCCACGAGTAACAGGGGGATATCGGTGAGCCAGTCCTGACCCGCCTTTCCGAAAGTTCCGGCGATTCGTTGCGTGAAGCCGATGGGTAAGTGAATCTGCATGATATCCATCTGGTTCCGTCGTTCGACTTATTCCATTGTTTGCAAGGTAATTTCATTGTATTTGGATTAAGTCGTCAGACACCAGCGAATCCCGGTCCTTCCCCCAAAAAATCGGGGGAGTTACTACAGCGCATTGGCTTACGGTCATGCCACTACAACGCACGAGGTTTCAGGCCCGAACGTAAAGTAACAAAAAAAGATCACTTTTTCCAAAATAATTCTAGGTTTCTTGGCGAGTGTTCTGTATAATACAGTGTTAGACCCGATTTGAAATCGACCTTTATCGTAGTATTGTCCATAAAACAACTCTCCGCTGAAGCTCAATCTCGAATGGACCGCGCACTCACGCGCAAAATGTAAGTTGTCTTCAAGGAGCTATTTGCACTGGCAAACAGTCTTTATCATGACAACCAACTACGGAGTGTAGAATGAATATCTACATCGGAAACTTGTCGTTTGAAACGACAGAAGATCAGTTACGCCAGGCCTTTCAGGGCTTTGGTGAGGTTACCAGCGTCAACATCATTACCGACAAATACAGTGGGGACCCACGGGGATTCGCATTCGTCGAGATGTCTGCCAAGAAGGAAGCTATTGCAGCGATAAGCGGCCTCAACGGTCAGGAGTTAAATGGGCGTGCGTTGAATGTCAACGAAGCGAAGCCGCGTCCTGAGAGCGGCAACCGCAACGGCGGCAATCGTCACCGTAACGTATACTGAGTCAATAGAATCGGACATGTGGAACCACGCGTCCGATCTGCTGTTTAAAGAATCGAAAGCGAGACCGGCCTGGAGTCGGTCTCGTCTCTATTAACTAATAGTCGCAGAGTCGATCCAAACACGAGAGCAATAACCGGGTAGAGTCATGTGCATTAAAGCTAACGAGGTAACCGGGGTTTTTGAACAACAATTCTAAGTCCGAACATCGGAGATTACAGCGCGAGATAGCGGCCTATCAACATCCCGGCCGCCTAAGAAGTATCTGGCAGTTAACGAACACACTGGTGCCGTACGGTATCCTCTGGTATGTCGCCTACTGGTCTTTGGACTATTCGCTGTGGGTTACGCTTCCGACTGTCATTCTCTTGGCCGGATTCCTGGTCCGGATATTCATCATTTTTCACGATTGTGGTCACGGATCATTTTTCAGGTCCAAGAAGGCTAATGACTTCTGGGGCATTGTGACAGGGATTCTGACTTTCACCCCCTATCATCGCTGGCGAGCCAGTCATGCCCGGCATCACGGCACCTCCGCCAATCTCGATAAACGAGGGGAGGGTGATGTATGGATAATGACTTTGAACGAGTATTTGGAGTCATCGCGCCTGGAGCGCCTGAAGTATCGTCTCTACCGAAATCCGATAATCATGTTCTTACTGGGGCCGCTGGCCATTACGTTGGTGAACAACAGGGTGGTCGGGAAGGGCGCCAGCCGTTCCGACCGACGCAGTGTTCATTCGACCAATGCCGCTCTGGCCGTGCTTATTGCCGCCATGCTGGTTCTGGTCGGGTGGCAGGCTTTTCTGCTCATACAGCTTTCTTCGGTTTTTCTCGCTCACATAGCCGGTGTCTGGCTCTTCTATGTTCAGCATCAGTTTGAGGACGTTTACTGGGAAAGGAATGCTGACTGGGATTTTGTTACTGCCGCTCTTCAGGGTGGTTCCTTTTACAAACTTCCCGCTCTTTTACGGTGGTTTTCAGGAAGCATCGGATATCATCATATCCATCATCTCAATTCTCGGATTCCAAATTACCGTTTAGCACGATGCCAAGAGAACCTCCCCGTTCTGCAACAAGCCAAGACAATCGGACTGTTCTCGAGCTTCAAGTCCCTGACGTACCGGTTATGGGATGAAGAGGCCGGCAAGCTAATCAGTTTCAGTGAGCTGCGCCGGCAGCGAACGGGAAGTGCCGAGGGATAAAACCGGCCAAACTTCCGACTTCTCACCTTTTTTGAGTCCCGTAGGTCGAGCCCTCTTGGGGCTTGACATTTTCAATTGTACGTGTCTATCTTTGACTCATGTCCAATCTTCGACGTTACAACCATAAGGGCCTGTCCTATTTCACTACCAACGTGACGCTCGACCGCAAGCCATTTCTGGTTGATAACATCGATTTGCTTCACAATACTCTTGCCCGCGCCAATGAACTATTCGACTTTGAAATCTCCGCCTGGGTGATATTGCCTGACCATTTCCATTTCCTCGTCTATCAACGCTCAACGGACCTTTCCCGTGTCTTGAAAGGATTCAAGCAAGGACTCGGCCTTGCTCCTATCGCAAGAGGATGCAAATGCGCTCTGGCAGAGTCTGGCAGCTACGATTCTGGGACCACATCATTAGAGATCAAGAAGACTTCAATCGGCACGTTGATTATATACATTACAATCCTGTTAAACATGGTTTCGTCAGGCGCCCGATTGATTACCGGCATTCATCGTTTCGCGATTTCGTGAAAAACGGATTCTATGGACCCGATTGGGGAGTGATAGAAGTTCCTCATGTCGAAGGTGATTTTGGAGAATGAACCGAAGGGCGTCAACCCCCAAGAGGGCTTGACCTACAGTACTGAGAACAACCAGACTAAATGACCTGATACAGGAGGATTGCATGGCAATTAGTGAATTCATTCTGCCGGAGTTCGACCACGAGATGGCGAATACACGCAAGACGCTCCAACGTCTGCCCAATGACAAGTTTGACTGGCGACCGCACGAGAAGTCGTATACGTTGCAGGCGCTGACCTGTCACCTGGCGAACGTGCCTTCGTGGACCGCGATGACATTGACGCAGGATTCGTTCGACGTGGCACCGGAAGGGACTGAGCCTTTCGCCACACCGCAGGCATCATGTACCGACGATCTGTTGAAAATATTCGACAAAAATGTCGCTGAGGCCCGTGCCGCGATTGCGTCTGTCAGTGATGAAGAGTTGCAGAAACCGTGGACGCTGCTGCAGGGAGGCAAGGAGGTCTTCACTATGCCGCGGATGGCTGTGCTGCGCTTGTTCATTCTAAGCCACAATATCCATCATCGGGCCCAATTAGGGGTGTACCTGCGGCTCAATGATGTGCCAGTGCCGGCTATCTACGGGCCGTCGGCGGACGAGGAGGGGATGTAGGCGTCCGGATGTAGTGGAGGCGTGTCAGTTCACACGCCCGCCGTTGGCAGGGGCGGGACCTGACGCAACTTGAAATGGCCGAACCAGTATCTCTGGAAGGACATAAGCGGAATGCGGCTGGAGAATCTCCGGTGTTCAGTCATTTACGGTTTGCCGGCAATTACAGCAAACTCGTCACTGTTCGGGTTGAACGGAGTGCCCTTTACATCCGAAAACACGCTGTCAACTATCAGGCCGGCGGAGGCCAGTTCCGCAAGTATGGTCTTCCGGCTGAAATACTGAAGCCAGTTGTAAATGACTTTTGCTCTGAAGGGTTCAATGATGGTGTACTTGTCAAGCACGACCTTCTCCTGTTCGTACTTAAACGTATTCCGGAATCCGTAATAGGTTCCGGCGGACCAGAATCCTTCCAACAGGTTAAGGCCGTATGCTGCTTCTTCTTTTCAATGGGCAAATGCATTCAGTGTATAAACATCGAATAGGATATATCCCTGCGGGTTCAGCATTGCAGACCATTTCGCGAGTAAGCTCTTTCTTTGTCTCGGGCTAAGGGCACAATAGTCACACATGATCATCAGTATGAGGTCAAAGCGCTCACTGGTCTCGAATCCCAAGTAGTCTTCGTTAATATACTGGATTTCCATGCCCTCATTATGGGCCGTTTCCGCAGCATAATTCAGCGAACGAGTGGAGAAGTCGATGCCGGTGACGCGTGCCCCGGATCGGGCCAGTCGGTTTGTATACAGGCCCGGTCCGCAGCCAAAATCTACAATCTTTTGTTGAGGTCCGATCCGGAACCTGGAGATCATCCAGCTAACGGAGCGATCTATGAAGCTGATTCTACGGGATGACACATCAATATCGCGGTTCAGATGATAACTCAGCATCTGCCGTAAAGTGTGGTCGTCCGTCCACAAGTCACGGGCGGTATAATGCTCGAACAGTCGGGGACGTCGGTTGATTTCCTTCAAGAACTCGAAGAATCCCTCCACACATTCGTTGAGCCTACGACTCTTAGCATCCTGGACAGATTGGACACAGGCCGGTTATGTGAACCCTGATCTCGATTTAGTCCGCTCGCCTACGACAGACGAATTTTGTCGTTACCCGTTACTGGGCGATTTTCCACGCGCCTTCGTGCCGCAGCATCATGTGGCGGACCTGGCCCTCCTGACCGTTGCCGGTTTTCTGATTGAGAATGACCAGCGCGGTGTCGCCCCGGATCTCCTGGGAAACGACCGTTACGGAGTCCAGTCCGCCCATCTGAGTAAGCGCTTGCTCGGTCATCTGTATCATCTGTGCCTCGACGTCCTCAATCGGTTCGTTGAACCGTTCCATGGCCGTGGGGTGAAAGTGCTCGTGCAGATCCAGGTCGCCGGACACCATGGCATAGTAAAACGCCACGGCGCGCTGTCCGGGGCTGTCGGGATCGATAGAGACCTGTTCGTCAACCGCTTCGGGCTGAGTTTCGGCAGTCTGCTGTTGATCGGTTTGGGCGCCTTCTTCAGTACCGTCGCCTCCGCCGCAGCCGGCCAGGATGACGACGAGGCCTAACAAAACAGTCATCATGCGAATCATTTCTCGAGTTCCTTTCTTACAGGATCATTTGCGGCGCCCGGTGCTTTTCCTCGCGGCCAACGCCCCCCGCGCGAGCAGCCAGTATTGTCCGTCTGAGACGGACGGTTCTTTGCAGATACGTTGACGAAGATACGGCTATATCTGCGGACGTCAAGTCAAAGTCCGGTTGCCTGAGATATTCCGATGTAAGCCTTTTGAGCGGTTAAAATTCTTCACCCTTCGACTTCGCTCGGGGTAACTTAGACCTGTCATTCCAATCTCTTACTTGTCATTTCTATCTCTTACTCGTCATCCCTATTTCTTAGTTGTCATTCCTGCGCGGGCATTCCTGCGCAGGCAGGAAACCAATCCGCCCTTCCAAAGAAGATGGACCCCGGCCTTCGCCGGGGTGACAAACCCACGGTTCGGCTTCTCCGTTCAGGAACAGATTGGCTCTTACACTGTTGCTATTAGTGATGTTGCTGGATAACGGGAGGAGAGATATTGTCGTCAATGCGCCAGCCGCAGCGGCTCTGGCCGTTATATTGCTGATATCATTACCCACGTTTGTCCAAAGCGATACATCTCTCGCACCGCTCTTTGATGACCTGGGCGGCCATCAACATCCAATAACAACCGGCAATCCGAAAGCCCAAGAGTATTTCAGCCAGGGCTTGATTCTGCATTACGGCTTCAACCACGCTGAGGCGGTGCGCTCGTTTCGAGAAGCGCAACGTCTTGACCCGGATTGTGCGATGGCATTTTGGGGTGAAGCGCTGTCGCTGGGACCGCATATTAATGCCGGTATGTCTCGTGCGGCCGTGCAGCTTGCCTGGAACGCCATACGGGCGGCACAAGCAAAGGCATCGGGGGCTACTCCCAAGGAACAGGCCTATATTGGCGCCCTCGCGAAGCGGTATAACGAGTCACCGTCCGCCAATCGCAGCCGTCTCGACCAGGCGTATGCCGACGTAATGCGCGAGGTGGCGCAGGAATACCGGGATGATGCAGATGCGCAGGCGTTGTTCGCCGAGGCGCTGATGATCACGACGGCCTGGGATTACTGGCTGCCGGACGGTTCGCCGAAGGAAATCACCGAGGAGATTACGTCGGTTCTCGAAACATCTATGGCAACGCAGCCCGAACACCCCGGGACGAATCACTTCTATATTCATACGGTTGAAACACGTCATCCGGAGCGCGGGGTGAAGGCGGCCGACCGAATGCGCGACCTGGTCCCGCAAGCCGGGCACCTGCAGCACATGCCCTCGCATATCTACATTCAAATCGGCAGATATGCGGACGCAACCCTGGCCAATCAGAAGGCCGTGGCTGCTGACAATGTGTATCTCGAGCGTCACGGCGCCCACGGGATGTACCGCATATCCTACATGCCGCACAATGCCATTTACCTCTGTTTCACGACAACGATGGAAGGTAACAGCACCGGGGCGCTGCAAGCGGCCGAAACGACGCGCGATCTGATTCTCGAAGATCAGCTTTATCAGCCCGGGTACGGCTCATTGACTCAGGGGTATGCGTTGCGCTACGTGGCTATGGCCCGGTTCGGTAAATGGAAGAAACTGTTGCAGGAAACTCCTCCCCCGGAAGAGCTGCAGTACCCCACTGCGATCTGGCATTACGCTCGTGGTATGGCACTGTTACGGGATGGACAAATGGACTCTTCCAAGTCCGCCCTGAGGGAACTGAGAGATTTGGCGGGTGAAGAACCGGTGTCCCGCATGGATGCGTGGGGCGCGGCTACGACGCGCACCGTTCTTCAGATAGCGGCCAACATGCTCGCCGGAGAAATCGCAGCGTCGGAAGGGAACTATGACTTGGCCGAGAATCATCTTCGAGACGCGGTCGAACTGGAGAACGAACTCGGCTATTACGAACCACCGGTTTGGTTTGCCCCCGCTCGGCAAACACTCGGCGCCATCCTGTTGGAGGCCAACCAACCCGCTGCAGCGGAAAAGGCCTACCGTCGGGATTTGCAGGAATACCCGGAAAACGGCTGGTCTCTCTATGGTTTGCAGCAGGCGCTGCAGGCACAAGGCAAAGAGAGCGAAGCGGAGGAGGTCGGGGCGCGATTTGCGGCGGCCTGGTCTCGGGCTGATGTGGAATTAACCAGTTCGCGATTTTGAGGACGGTTTCGCTGAGGAGTCACTGACTTCATTATACACGCTGATTCATGCACAATTGATTATGGACCTACATTCAGGGTACATGCTGCAAGGTGGCAGCGGAACGGCTTGCTTCACTTCCCGAACCTTCGTACCTATACGGGTAACCATGAAAGCTGACTAACCCGAGCGAGATAGCGACGGAATGAGCGACAAGGATACTTGAGACACATGGCACACATCAGATTAGACAATCTCACGAAGCGTTTTAATGACGAACCGGTAGTCAACCAGATCAAACTCGATATTGAGGACGGCGAGTTTTTCGTGTTTGTGGGACCGTCGGGATGCGGTAAATCGACGTTGCTGCGTTTAATCGCGGGGCTGATCAAGCCGTCCGAAGGGGACATCAAGTTCGATGACAAGTCGGTCGGTCGACTGGAAGCTCGTGATCGCAACGTGGCCATGGTATTTCAGAATTATGCTTTATACCCGCACAAGAACGTCTACGATAATATCGCGTTCGGGCTGCGGGCGAGGAACATGGATGAAGAGGAGATTGATAAGCGGGTCAAGGAAATCGCGGGAATATTGGATGTTAAGCGGTATCTTGATCGGTGGCCAAAAGAGCTCTCGGGTGGCGAACGGCAGCGCGTGGCTATCGGCCGGGCGGTGGTGCGTGACCCGACGGTGTACTTGCTGGATGAGCCGCTATCCAATCTCGATGCGCGCCTTCGCATAGAAATGCGCGGCGAACTGGCTCGGCTTCACAAGCGGGTGGAGACAACTTTTGTTTATGTCACTCATGATCAAACTGAGGCTATGACGCTGGGGCAGCGTATCGCCGTAATGCGGAAAGGCGTCTTGGAGCAAGTCGATACGCCCGAGAACCTGTACGAGTATCCGGTCAACCAGTTCGTGGCGGAGTTCATCGGCTCGCCGCCGATGAATATCGTTGAGGGGAAGTACGCGGTCCGTGACGATGGCCGACGAGTCGGCATAGCACACGGGGATAATTTCCTGCCACTCAGCGGAGACGAATCGAAGCAACTTGAACTAAAGGACGACGAGGACGTTCGCATGGGCGTTCGTCCGGAGGCGATTACCGTCAATTCGAACTCCGAGGGCGCGATGGAAGTCGAAATCATTCGGATGGAGCCGATCGGCCATGAGGGGTTCGTCTATTTTAACCTGTTTGACACCGAGGTTACGGCGCGGGTGAATAACTGGCAGGAACTGAAGGGACAGAAGAAGGCGACAATCGATATTGGAGCAGATGATATCTATTTGTTTTCGCCGGAGAACGAGACCTGTCTGTGGGCGAAGGGGAAGAAGAACGGCAAGGACAAAGAACGGCAAAATGAAGAGGAATAGGAGGGAAGGCAAAGAATGATGCGATTACTGTCAAGTAGTAAATTTCGTATTGGCGCCGGGAGTGTTCTGGTTGGACTTTTGCTGTCCGGCTCGATGTTCGTCGGGTGCGGCGGGGAAAGCGACCAGACCATGATAACGGTGATCAACCAGTCACGGTGGGCGAAGAATATGGATGATGCCGTGGAGAAGTGGAACCAGGAACATCCGAAACAGCAGGTCAAACTCAATCAGCTGGTCATCGGTTATCCGCAGCTCAAGAATAAGCTTATGACGGCGGCCGGGGCCGGTCGGCCGCCGGATATTTCGTTGATTGACTATGTCTGGCTGGCGTCGTTTGCTGAGACGGGTCACCTGGCGCCGCTCGATTCGCTTGATCCGGACTGGTTTACCAGTGATTACCAGAATGATTTTTTCCAGGTGTTTCAGGACGGAGAAATCCTCGATGGGCACTTGTGGGGTGTGCGCACACAGACAGATATGGCGCTTTTGTGGTATCGCAAGGACTGGCTGGCCCGGGAAAATCTCGAAGCGCCCCGGACATGGGATGAGCTGGTCGCGGTCGGTAAACATTTCAAGAAGCCTGACGTTCGGAAGAAGTACGGCATCAGTGAATATCCGCTGGCCATGCCTTTGGGGCGCAAAGCGCAGGAGACGCTGGTATATCAGTTGCTGCCGTTGTTCTGGTCGAACGGCGGGGGTGTTTTCCAAAACGACACGCTCATTTTGAATTCCGAGAACAATATCGAGACCCTTGACTTTATTCACAAGCTGGTCGAGGAACATCAACTGGTTTCCTCGGAGGCGATTTCATTCGAATGGAACCGGGCGGCGCAGTTGTTCGGCACGGATAAGGCAGTGTTGGCGTTCGGCGGCAGCTATGAAAAACGGATGATTCAGGAGATATCCGGTTGGACCGACGAGGAGTTCATGAATAAGGTGGGGTTCGCTTTGATTCCGGCCGGACCGCAGGGGGAGCAATCGACCACTGCCGGCGGCATGTGTTATGTCATATATGACGATTCCGAGAACAAGCAATTGGCGATGGAGATTTTGAAACTGGCCGTGAGTCCGGAGACTCAGAAAGATTTTCTCCTCGAGACATATCAGCACCCGCCGAGAATATCAGTGGCCGAAGAGATCGGGGAAGACGAGTATCCTTTTCTGGCGCAGACAACCGAGTACTTGTACGAGGCTCAGGCGCGACCGAGCTTTCCACAATATTCGCAGTTGTCTGATTTCTTGCAAGAAATGATCGAGACGGCGGCTCGCGGCAGCGCCACGCCGACTGCGGCGGTTGAGAAGGCCACTCAAGAAATTCGAGACTTGATGAAGGAATAACGAGATACCGATGGCTCAGAGCTGAGTCGCTTACCAGTCGTGAAGAAGTACTTATACCTCCTGCCGGCCCTGCTCCTTTTGGGGACGTTTGCCGTGTATCCGGTGATCCAGGCGCTCTGGATGAGTTTCACCGACATGACTTTGCTCGAGGCGGGATTCAACTGGGTGGGAACGGAAAACTTCGCGCGCCTGTTTGCGGATCCGGTTTTCTACTGGTCACTGAAGGCGACGGTGTTCTTTGTCGGCGGCAGTGTCCTGCTGCAGTATCTCATGGGGATGATCGGGGCGCTGATACTCAACAGCGCCCGTGTTCGCGGCGTGCGGTATATCCGCAGTGCGGTGATTTTGCCGTTCGCCTTTTCGGAGCTAGTAGTCGGTATTCTTTGGACGCGGATACTGGACTCTGAGTTCGGTATCGCCAACGTCATTGTCGGACTCCTGGGGTTCGAGCCGCAGACGTGGCTCCTGGACTGGGCCATGCCGGCCGCGATAGTGGCCAATGTCTGGTGGGGAACGTCGTTCAGCCTGTTGCTCTTTGAGGCGGCTCTGAAAAGTATCCCCGGCGAATATTACGAAGCGGGCCGCGTCGACGGTGGCAGCACACTGTATCTGTTCCGGCATATCACGCTGCCGTCGCTCAAGTACGTGACGTTTCTCGATTTGGTTTATATCACGCTTTTCACGATCAATACGTTCGGCATCGTCTTCGTCCTGACGTTCGGCGGTCCGGCCCACGAGACCGAGGTGCTGGGGCTGTTCATGTGGAAACAGGCCTTCCGTGACTACGATCTGGGATACGGCTCGGCCATATCCGTGGTGTTGTTTGCGATCAATATTGTTCTGACGGTCGGCTATCTGCGCCTGTTTGGTCGGCACGTGCTGGTGGAGGAGTGGTATTAGCATGGATCGCAAAGCCGGGATTCTCTATACGATTCCGCTGGTGTTGTTCACGGCGTACGCCGTGATGCCGATTATCTGGCTGATCCTCGTGTCGTTTCGTCCTGCCGAATACCTGTACACGTTCCCGCCGCCGCTCTGGGTAGAGCTGACTATCAAACACTTCATCTTTGCCATACAGGATTTGGGAATTCTCAAATCGATCGGTAACAGTCTGATTATCGCGGGCGTGTCGCTGGCAGTCAACTTCATTGTCGGCATACCGGCCGCCTACGCCCTGGGCAAACTCCGGCTGCGGTTCACCGCCCCCATCATGCTGGCCGTGCTCGCGACACAGATGATTCCGGGGATGGCGGCGCTGGTGCCTTTGTTTCAGATTACGAAGTATCTGGGGCTGATCGATACTCGCATCGGGGTGGCGCTCATTTTGGCGGCCCGGACGAGTCCGTTGACGATCTGGATTCTTAAGGGCTTTTTCGAACGGATACCCCAGGACGTAATCGAGTCGGCGCAGGTCGACGGTCTGCGTCCCGTTCAAATCATGTACAAGATTATCCTGCCTCTGGCCTGGCCGGGGATAATTGCCTCGGGGCTGTTCGTGTTCATGTTTTCCTGGATCGAGTTTCTCGTGCCGTTGACATTAATGTTCGAGCCGGCCAAGATGCCGTTCACGGTGGCGCTGTATCAGGTAGTGGGTGATCCGCTTTCGGGTACGAACTATGGTGTGCTGTTCGCGGCTTCGCTACTGGGTTCGTTGCCGGTGATTGTGCTGTTCCTGCTCTTTCAGAGGTATTTCGTGCACGGGTTGACAGCCGGGGCGGTGAAGGGATAGGGATTTGGAGCCGGAAGTTTGCCACTGTTACGACCGTGCGTACCAGGGCCAACATAATTATCTCTTCTTCCGGGCCATCGAACAAGCGCCATGCTCCGACTCCGCCCACCATGACTGAGTTCCAACTCGGCATGACTGGTATCCAGCGCGTCCGGCCTTCAAGAATTCGGTGCGGCTACTCACACACCGGGTCGGGGCCGCCGCGGAAGAGATAGTCAACGACGTACGTCAAATCCAGCACGTTGATATCGCCATCGTTGTTGATATCGGCTCCATCCAGGCGGGGCGGGGCCGGTCCGCCGCGAAACAAGTAGTCTACATAAACGGACAGATCCAGTATATTAACGTCATTATCCAGATTGAGGTCGCCACAGAGGAACGGTATTCCCCAGGCCACGGACAGCTTGACCGGTACAACAGCCGAGTCACTGGACAGCAACGGATTGCCGGACGACACGACGAGGTTGGCGTGATAGTCGGCACTATCAAGATCCACGGCCGATATCATAAGCTGCAACGTGTCGGATTCGCCCGGTCCAAGCGTACCCGAATCGACGGGCATGGTCAGCCAGCCCCGGGTTCTGACAAACTGAATCGCGAGCGAATCATGGAGATACTCGTTGTTGAATACCACGTTGACGCCCTTCAAGCCATCATCATCTTCGAGCCCAACCGTGCAGTCCGTTGTCTCGAATCCGGAGTCGATGGACAGATATTGATAGGTAATTGTACCATCTAGTTCCAGGATCACCTGCGCGTTGATTACGTCGCCGGGCCCACCGCCGTATTCCGGGTAATTGACGAACTGGATAATCACCTTATTGGAGGACGTTACGTAATAGACAGCGCCGTCGGGGTTATTTACATTGTCGATATCCAGGTCCTTCCAGCACCAGGCCAGTAAGCCATCAGGGGCCCCGCGTGACGGGAGCAATTGATTGTCAAATGACTCCAGATTATAAGATGACCCCAGGCCGATCAAACCGTTAGATCCCACTCGAAGAAGAGTAGCAGTCTTGTCATAATACGGCAAGTACATACCCAGAGAGTAGGCATTGGAAAAGTTGTCGTCGGCTAGACCGGCGATGGGTGTCCCGGATCCCTGGATATCAATCCAGTCGAACGTGGGACCATCAGGATCATCGGAGTCACGCCAGACGTATATGGCGCCGGGACCGGAGCCGGAAGTGCGGTGTACCGGTGGTCCCACACGAGTATCGGGCTCGCCTTTGAAAGCAGAGCTCAGTGCCCGGTCCGAATACCCCAGCTTGCCGGCCTGGAAAACGATACCCAGGTACTCAACATGCGACCGGTAGTTTACTCCGCTTCCGCCCGTGTTGGCGACAATCAATTGCGCGGTGGAGGAATCGCCCCTGTCCAATGACACGTGGATGGTGTCTTCGGATACAGAGAAGAAAGGAAGTTGAGTTGTTATGGAAAGATCATCCACCCACCAGTCGTCATAGCTGTAACCGGAGCCGTTGGAAGTTATGCGGAACTGGAACCTGTCATGCAAGGCATCCGGCGGCAAGGGCAAAGCAACGACTTCGAATGATGCCATGGGCGGATCGCCGCCGAGGTGTTCGTTCAAGAGACGCCACTGACCGGCGGTATCGGTGTATTCGAATCGAAGGTTTTCGCCCACCTCCGGGTTATCGTAACCACCTCCGCGCTGGTAATAGTATGAGAAAAAGACCTCGGCATACGCGGAGAGATCGAAGAAGTCGAATATGACCGTATCATAAGCACCGTCCATGTTGAGACAGTCCGGGTACGAAGGTGCGGCGGGATTGCCGTTGAGGAGGACGCCGCGGTTGTACAGCCAGAAATCGCTGTACTCCGAGAATGTCTCCAGAAGTGGAATGGCCGTCGGGATTACGCCCGAGCGCGAGGGAATGTTAGTGTGCCTCTTTTCGGATGGATCGCGACTGGAGTATATATCTAACATAGTGTAGGTGAAATAAGGTTCCGATGTGTCCGGTGTGATGGCCACTTTCACCATGATGTTTACCGAGTCGTTCTGATCGATATAGTCGGTTACGACAATCTGCTCGGCGCCTGTAGAATCCCAAAACGTCGCGTTCCAATCTCCATTGACGTGGATACCGCCATAGCGGTCATTCGAGCTGCCCTTATTAACAACCGTGACAATCGATCGTATGGTATCGCCGGCCAGACCCAGGCCGACCTGGGTTCGCGGAATGATTTGGAAGTGGCGTTCCGGATAGAATCCGATTTCGAAGTCGTCTATTCCCCAGCCGTGGGACTCGAATGTCGGCTGAGCGGCGGAAGTGAACCTGATTTGAAAGGCGTCGTGATTGGCCGTGCGGGGAAGAACGGTTTCTCGCAACAGGAAATCGCTTTGGTAGTACGGTTCTCCGCCGATTTCAGTGTAGATGTTGACCCAGAGATGATTGGAGTCAAGGAAATCGACTTTGAACGTATCGGACTCGGCCGGCATCCGTCGTTGCAAGTAGAAGCGCAGCAACACGGAATCGGTGCCCGAGAAATCGAGCGGCTGCGATTTGAGTGTGTCACCGCCGAAATCGCTGTCGTCGAAGAACATGTATCTGGACGGTGAGGGTATTGCAAAGCCGCCGGTGGCGACTGTGTGACACTCGAATACCTGCAACCAGATGGTGGAGTCAACATTGGAAAACTCATCGGCTAACGGCGGCGATAGAACGGCCGCGCTTACGGTCGTGACAACACGAGCCGTTGAAACTTGAGTGGTGTCGCTGCGAGATCTGGCTGTGAGTAACGCTTCATCGACCGTCCCGATCGGTAGAGACGGCACTTCTATTTCAATCGTGATTTTCACCGAATCCCCCGGTTGGATTTGCGGGGTACTGGAGATCGGCAGCAGGCCGAGTGAGTCATAGATGGCGCCGCTCCAACCGGCTGTCAGACTCAGGTCAAACGTATCGGCAAGAAGACCTTCGTTGACAACCCAGAGTGGGAACTGGAGGAGGCTGCCGTCCGGATGGGCAGCCTCGACGTCTGGCGGCCACATTCTTACACCGTGGGAGGTAATGTTAAACGAAAACGTGTCGGTAACGTCGCTGTTGCCGGCCGTATTAGCGGCCGATATCCAGTAGTCAACGGAGGTCAGCGGGGGTTGGGCCGGGATGTAGCCAAGATACTCCGCGGGTAGTCCGGTGGGCAGCATGGAGACCGTTCCCTCGGCGGCCCCGACTTTGAAATGCAGTTCCGGTGCTTGCGTAAGCGGCGGGGCGCTCAAGACTTTGCAGACAACTTCATAGTCATTGGCGGTGTCTCTGGTGTCGGGCAACAGTTGGTGCAGGATCGTAACCTGGTCGAGCTCGGCCAGAGCATTTTGGGCGTTGATGCGGCCCCAACCGTGTTGATTGTCGAATCCGGGTGTGCCCAGATCCTCAGCAGAGTTCACGAGAATCTGCCTCACCAGAGCCGGCGTGAGGTCCGGTTCGTAGCTTATCAGCAAAGCTGCGAGTCCGGCGACATGCGGTGCGGCCATAGAGGTGCCGGCCAGGTAGCCATAACCTGAAGTGTCATTGCCGTTCAATCCGGCCCGATAGTTGGGATAGGTTGACAAAACATCGTTCTCGTCGCGGTCGGAGCCAAATCCCCCCGGGGCCGACACCACCACCTCCGGGCCAATGCTTGAAAACTGTGAAATCTGGTCGTTATGGTCGGTCGAGGAAACGGCTATGACATTGTCGTATTGGAGTGAATAGGCAGCCGGCCAGCGCACATCGCCGCCGTACATGTTCCCGGCTGAGGCGCAGATGACTACGCCGTGCGTGTCGGCATAGGCGACGCCCTCTTCCTTGGTCATATTGGCCGGGCCGCTGCCGGAGTAATTGATGACGCGGCATCCGTTTTGCACCGCGTATATACAGCCGTCGCGGAATGCCTCGCTGGTGCCGCTGCCGTTTTCATTGAAGACCTTGATGGCCAAAATCTGAGCGTTCCAGCACACTCCGGCGACGCCGGTACCGTTGTCGGTTTCAGCGGCGATAGTGCCGATGACGTGCGCGCCGTGTCCCCGATCATCGGTCGGCTTGGGGTCGTCGTTAATGAAGTCATAACCCAGGAAAAAACGCGTGGTGTCATCGAGATCAGGATGACTGAGCTCTCCGAAGCGGAGGGGAATTCCGGTATCAAGGACACCGACCTTCACCGGTTGCCCGCCGGTCGTTATGTCCCAAGCCTCGACCGCGTCAATATCGGCGTCGACTGTTCCGCCCGGGGGATCCTGTCCGGTGTTATGGTAATGCCATTGTTTGTCGAACAGTGAATCGTTGGGGATAACGCATTCCCGTTCAATCAGATTCGGTTCAGCGTACCGCACGGCCGGCAGTTTGGCGAGGCTGTCGATTATGTCCGACATATCCGTTCCGGCCGTGGTTCGGACTTTCATGAAACCCCGCTCATCCGCCTGCCTGGTGATTGTCAGATTCATGGTTGTCAGAGTTCGAGCAACATCGTTCTGGGACCTATCGGCTTTCAGGCCGATCAGAATCTCCCTGGCGACGAATTCCACCTCCTGGCCTTGCCATGTGCCCTTAAGAACTTCACGGCCGGAGATAGTCTCGGCTCCGGCATCGAGTGAGGCCATCATCAGCCCCAGCCATAAAACGATACAGACACTTTGATTGGATTTGCTCATAGTCGTTCCTCTAGAAAATGGGGGACACGCGACAGCGACTATCCTGACTTAAATATACTGGATTTGCGGAAGCTGTCAACTTGTTTAGAGGCGGCGTCGGGTTCCGTTTCGACCAATAAAATGGGTAACTATAACCACGATGTCTGGTGTCTGAAATCGATCGGTACTGTAGGAGAACGGGTCGAAACAGCTCTGTCAGTCGGGACTCATCCGGTCTGACGATGCTTCAGCCAGCGTTTAATATGTCTGATGGCCCAGCGGTAATGGCCGCTCGTGTTGGGGTGCAGGTACGTGGTCAGTGGATATTTTTTGGTCCAGGCAAAGGCACCCGGCTGGAGAAGCTCGTCTTCAGGCAGCGAATCGATAAGTTTGATCATTTCCTGATGTGATCGAGTGAATCGAGATCTGACACTGGCCAGGGACTTGTCTTTGTTTTTCAGATAGAAAGCTTTGTTCAAGTCCCGGATTTGACTCCATTTGTAGCTCGGCGTCGGCATTTGTGGCGTCTTGCCTTTTAGTCCCGCTTGGTACCAGCTCAGCGCGAGTTTGTGCCACTCGTTCAGGTGCGCCAGCATATCTTTGAGCGACCACACGCCGCAGACGCCCGATTCCAGGAAGTCCCGGTCGTCCAGGTCTTCGATCAACTCCAACAGGGTACGATGTTCCTTGTGAATGTCGCTGAGAAATTGTTCTTTTGACGGGTATCTCATGGCTCCTGGCCTTTCGCTGACCTTTTTCGGCTCACGGTTTTTCCAGTAGTTTCATCACAGTCTGCATCGTAGTTGCCTGGGATTTTGACTTCGTACTTTTCCATGGTCTACCGTGGTAACGCTTGTTCTTCCAGTTGATGTTTCATGCTTGGTAGTCGAAATGTAGGGCGATGATTGACATCCGGCAAGCGGGCTTTTCGTCCGGCACTTCTCTTGACAAACAAGACAGTCGCTACAGAAGTTTATGTTCCCAAGTACAGCTTGGGAACGAGAAATAGTCCCGCACCCCAAGGGGTGCGCCACCCGACCATCTCCACTTCCAGTCGGATGGCCAGCTTGGTGGCACGGTTTCGCTGAAGTCGGGCACGGAACAGTCCCGCATTCCAAGGGGTGCGCTACCCGACTCTCCGCTTTTCATCAGACCAGCTGAAGCTTAAACCGATAAGTATTCGGTTCGGCGGCGTCGTTGCGGGTTGACAAGACTCGACCCTGGCTCGGTCTCTGGTGTCGGAGTTGACCATTCGCTCAGACCAATGCCCACTTGTGACCGTGGTTCAGGGAACCGGACTATGCGGGTTCTTAAAAGACCACCTTTCGTTTTACCCATAAAAGAAGCCCCCGTCCGGTATGCTAAGAACGAGGGCTATGGTCAAATGGAGAAAGGGGGATCCAGTTGTTATAACAGTTGAGAATGCGGAAAAGTTCGGTCCCGGGGAGTCAGAAAAGAACTAATTGGATCGATTTTATGATGCAAATCGTCCGCAGGGCGTTTTCCGCCACGGGCGGACCGGGTGGGATCAAGAACCGTCGCAATAGTTGCGCTGAGGCGTGGAAGAGGACAGCATTCCACCTGAATGCTGGGGCACTCGTGGTTTGAGGCTCGCCGACCCGGGCCGCGGTTGGACAGCTCGCGAGCTGTCCCTACAATTGTACCTGTTAATCCAATATCTGTACCGAATGCCGGAGCGGGATTGGGACCTACGACCTACTTCGTGCGTCGATCTGAAGATTGCCTCACCACGATGCTGGACGGGGTAAGTGGTTGACGTGTTTTTCGAAGGCGGATGTGGACATCGGATAGTCACGGAATAGTTCCGCACCCTCGGGGGCGTCAGGTCACACCCGGCCGGCGCGGGTCGAGACCTGACACAACACGTGAAAGAGGCAGGTCCGAAGCGGGTCTTCTCTATAACTGCTGGAGTACCTTGTTACTCCTAACCTGGCCGGCGTCGGGCCACGGTGATCCTGAGTAAAATAGATTGCTTCGTTGTCCGCCGAGGCGGAAGTCTCGCCATAACAATTGCAACAGGTAACCGCCCCAGCGAAATTGGCTTACTCAGCAGAGTCTATCGATGCCGTCCGAGTAATTCCACCGGAGCAGTGCGAAATGGCTAACTGCATACGAGACAACCGGAAATACGGAACTTAGGCGATCTTTCGGTTGTTTTTGAGATATAAATAAAGGTTGGCTTTCAGGGAACGAGAGTCTATATTATGGACTGTCAAGTTGTTAAGACTGTTCAGAGAATGAGCAGTATGACGATATAAATAAGGAGAATTGAAACAGAGTGAATTGGCCGATTTTAATGACCGGTGCCGAAGGCGCCGGCGGCGGCGGGATGATCACGACTCTGGTATGGTTCGGACTGATTTTTGTCCTGATGTACCTGTTGTTGATTCGTCCCCAGAGAAAAAAGCAGAAGGAACATGAGCAGTTGCTGAAGCAACTGAAGAAAGGCGACAAGGTAGTTACCAGCGGCGGCATGTTCGGAACGATATTCGCGATCGACGAGGATCGCAACCGGATCGTCCTGAAGATTGGCGAAAACACCAAACTGGAGTTTTTGAAATCTTCGATTGCCGCCAAGGTAGACGGCTAGTTTGAGGAGTTACCGTGTCAGAGCGATCGATTGTTATATACGGTGACCCGGTATTGCGGAAAACGTGTGAACCGGTAGAAGAGATAGACCGGGACGTAAAGAATCTGGTGTCGGACTTGACCGACACGCTGAAAAAAGCTCGAGGTCTGGGGTTGGCTGCGCCCCAGATTGGTGTTTCCAAGCGCGTGTTTATCGTGGATTTGTCGGTGATCGATCTCACCGCTTCCCTGACCGTATTCATCAATCCGGAAATTGTCGAAACCAGTGACGAAGAGGTTGAGCTGGAGGAAGGTTGTTTGTCATTTCCGGGATTATATCAGAAGATCATCCGTCCCGCCAAAGTGACGGTACGGGCGACGGATATCGATGGCAATGAGTTTGAGTTGCAGGCCGAGGGCATGACGGCCAGGGCCATTTTGCATGAATACGATCATCTGGAAGGAACGCTCTTTATAGATCGGATGACACCGTTCACCAGGACCATGATAAAAGGAAAGCTGAAAAAGCTGCAAATAGCTTCCTGACGTTTTCAACTCGTTTTTCTGCACTGCCACAAGCTCTCTTTAGCTGTCCTTCGCTTTCGCGGTAGACAATACCGAATGAATGTCGTTTTTATGGGAACGCCGGAGTTTGCGCGGCGACCGCTGGCCTGTCTGGCGGAGAGCAAGCACAAAATTCTGGCGGTAGTCACCGGTCAAGATGAACCGTTGCCTCGGGGTAACGAGGTACGTCCGACCGCTGTCAAGCAGGAAGCGCTGAAACGCGGCCTGGATGTACTGACACCAGCCAGACTCAAGGACAAACAGCTGCGCCAGACGCTGCGTGAATACGATCCGGACATCTTTGTCGTAGTGGCTTTCAAGATTCTGCCTCGCCAGCTGTTCACGCTGCCGAAATACGGGTCGATGAACGTCCACGCCTCCCTGTTGCCCAAATACCGCGGAGCGGCGCCGATCAACTGGGCGCTTATCAACGGAGAAAGGGAAACCGGGCTCAGTAGTTTCGTGCTCGACGAAAAGGTAGATACCGGGGATCTCGTCCTGCAGGAGAAGGTGGGGATATCAGATGAAGACAACTTCGACTCCCTGTATGCTCGACTTTCGGAGCTGGCCGGTCCGTTTCTGCTGAAATCGCTCGACCTGCTGGAAAGCCGGGATTTCGCCCCGATCCCTCAGGATCATTCGCAGGCGACCCCGGCCCCCAAGATCACGGCGGAGGATGCTTTGATTGATTTTGGTTTCCCGGCGAAGCACGTTGTCAATTTCGTTCGCGGGCTGTGCTCCGTTCCGGGAGCTTACACCTATTTCAGAGGTACTCGTGTGATAATTCTCCGATGTACGAAGTCGCAGGAGGGGACCGGACCTTCCGGAGAGTCGGCTGCCGCACCGGGGACTATCATTCCGAGCCGGAAGCGTTTACTCGTGCAATGCGCCGACTCACTCATCGAGATACAGGAACTCAAACCACAAGGTAAGACGAAGATGGATGGAAGGTCTTTTCTCAATGGTTATCGTCCCGGAGAGGGCGACTATTTTGGCATACAACCGGAAAGACATGGAATAGAAAAATGAAGAAAGAAATCCTGATTAACTCCACCGACTACGAAAAACGAGTCGCCATGCTCGAGGATGACCGGCTGGTTGAGCTTCAGGTAGAACGACCGGATAACGAACGCATGGTGGGGGACATTTACAAGGGGATCATTAGAACCGTATTGCCGGGCATGTCGGCCGCATTTGTAGATATCGGGCTGCCGCGAGCGGCTTATCTGCATTCGTCGGATATCGGCAAAGATTATGGCCCCGGCAGCGGTTATGACGACCTGAACGAGGAGGAGGCGCCGGTAGAGATCATACGCAAGCGCAAGCGAGATAAGATCGAATCGGTGCTTAAGCGGAATCAGGAATTGCTGGTTCAAGTAATTAAGGAGCCGATTTCCACCAAGGGACCGCGGATTTCGACGGAGATCTCGATTCCGGGCCGATATACGGTGCTGGTGCCGGATGATGACCACATCCGTGTGTCGAAGCGCATACAGAACTGGCCGGAGAGGAAACGACTCCAGAAGATTCTGGTGCCTCTGCGCCCGGAAGGGTTCGGGCTGATAGCCCGCACGGAATCAGAGGGAAAGCAGGAAAAGGACTTTCGAGCCGACATCAAACGGCTGTTCAAGCTGTGGAGTAAGCTTAAAAAGAAAGCCGACAGTACTTCGGCGCCGACCCTGATTCACAAGGAAGCCGACATGCTGGTTTCCATGATCCGCGATGTTTTCACTGATGACGTGACGCGGGTGCTGATCGACAACAAATCCGACTACAAAAAGGTCATCAGTTTTACGCGTCAGGTGATGCCGCATCTTAAGAATCGTGTGAAACTATACAAGGCGGGTAAGCCGCTGTTCGATCTGTACAACCTGGAACGTGAAATCGACAACATGATGGAAAGCAAGGTCTGGATCCGGAAAGGCGCTTACCTGATTATAGATCAGACCGAGGCTATGGTGACAATCGACGTTAACACCGGCCGCTTTGTGGGGGGGAAGGATCAGGAGACGACGATATTTGAAACGAACCTCGAGGCGGGTCGGGAAATCGCCCGGCAGGTACGTCTGCGTGATATCGGCGGCTTGATTATATGTGACTTTATCGACATGTACAACCGGGAGAATCGGCGGCGACTTTTTGAGGCCTTCAAAAGTTTCTTCAAGAATGATAGAGCCAAGCACGCCATCAATCCGGTGACCGATTTCGGTCTGATGGAGATGACGCGTGAACGGGTGCGCCCGTCGCATTTGCATGCCCTTTCAGAGCCTTGCCCGACCTGTCATGGAAGAGGCCGGATTATGTCCAAGGAGACCATGGCGACGAAAATAGAACGATGGTTTCTGCGCGCCAAAGCGGCCGGTAAATACTCCCGGTTCAATCTGGTCGTGAATCCTTTATTGGCGGAATTGCTGTCCAATAACGGCAATAATCGTATCGAGAGAGTGATGAAGATACAGGGATTCCGGATAAATCTGGTGCGAGATACAACTATCCCGGTACAGGATTATCAGGTGTTCAGTGCAGACAATAATGCCAATATCACCGATAAGTACCTAGTTTGATTACGTACAAAATAAGGAAGAACTGACAGACAAATTGACCTGAGATGCAGAAAAAGATTGCCATGCGATGGAAGATGTCGGATATATGGTAAGTGGGATGTCTGACAAGTATCACATAAATCGTGAAATCGAGATAAAGCTCGATCTGGGATCTTTCACCAACTACCTGAAACTGATCGGCTTTCTGGGTCAGATAGATCAGGAGGAACACCAGATTAACGGCTTTTTCGACACTGAAGATCGTCGGCTGTCCAAGGAAGGCTGGGCTTTGCGGGTGAGAGCCGAGGACAAAAGAGGTCTGGTGACTCTGAAGGGGGAGACATCGGGTGATGAGCGGGTATCAATCCGTGATGAAATCGAATCGGAGATTTCTCGAGGTGAGGCCGTGGAGGTTCTTGACCTGCGCCGCAATATACTCGACATCGCGGCCGCCCCGGTCGAGTTTATCAAGGAGCATTGGGGTGAGCTCGAAATGGCCAAGCTCGTGCATTTCGAGAATACTCGACAGGAGAAGGAATTCAAGATCGGCGACTATATGTATATGCTTCAGATCGATACGACGGAGTTTTCGGACGGATCGGTTGAATATGAACTGGAGGTTGAGACGGCCGATGAGGAGAAGGTTGAAGTAGTCAACGACTCGCTTCGCAAGCTGTTCGTGTCTTTGGAAATTCCCTTCATACCCCAGTCCCAGACCAAGTTCGCCCGCGCTCAGGCCAAAGGCAAAGTCTTCTGACGACCCAGACCAGGCACTTTTCCGTGTATCAAATACCGACTTTGCCGTGTAGCTGACAAAGCACCCGGAGTATGCAGTTTGGTCACACGGCGTTCTTGACAGCCCGGGTCTTCCTGTTACTTTACTACCAAAACGATCACCAGGAACTGAAGGAAAGGCAAGACATATGGATTTAAGACCGCTTCTGGAACAGAGTGTTCAATGGATCATATCCACTGGATTGCGTCTCATCGTTATCATCATCCTGGGTACAATAGTCTGGCGCATCAGCCGCACGCTGATCGGCAGAGTCTTCACGACATTGAAGAGCAAGAGTGATGATCCCGAAGGTTTAAAGCGCCTGGACACTTTGGAATCGGTGTTGCGATATGCCGTCAGTATTGTACTTCTCGTCATAGTGGTCGTCATGGTGTTGTCGGCCCTGGAAATAAACGTCGGCCCGGTTCTGGCCGCGGCCGGAATTGTCGGGTTGGCGGTCGGATTCGGGGCACAGCAGTTGGTGCAGGATGTTATCAGCGGGTTCTTCATTCTCATGGAGAATCAGATCCGCGTAGGTGATGTGGTCAATATCGCCGGTAAAGCGGGTCTGGTGGAAAAAGTCAATTTGCGTATGACAATTCTCCGGGATCTGTCCGGTCACGTGCACTATGTTCGCAACGGCTCCATTGATACCGTGTCCAATCTCACCAAGGATTTCTCTTTCTACCTGTTTGACATCGGGGTGGCCTACCGTGAGAATGTCGATGAGGTGATCGGGGTCATACGCGAAGTTGACGAAGAGATGCGTCAGGACGAAGATTTCGCCGTGGACATTCTGGACCCGATAGAAGTGCTGGGGCTGGACAAGTTTGCCGATTCGGCGATAATTATCAAAGCCCGGATCAAAACCCGTCCGATCAAACAGTGGCGCATCGGCCGGGAGTTCAATCGGCGGCTTAAGATGAAGTTCAACGAGAGGGATATCGAGATTCCGTTCCCGCATATGACGGTGTATATGGGGCAGGACAAGCAGGGACAGGCGCCGCCCATGCATGTGGAGTTGGATAAGGGGGACAAGGGATAAGGACCGTAATTCTGATACGTCAGCGGCAGAGATGCATCAATCTTCGGCAGTCCGATTACGATACAGGACTTGTTCGCCGCTCTGCTAGTGAAGACAGGTAATCGTTCCACAGACCGGCCGCGTTTTCAAGAATTCATGGATAGTGCGGGTTGGCGGTTGTGCCCTCATGTCGTGGCAATGAGAGAGGCGCAAGTCCGCCTCGACAGATATCAGAAGCAACTCGTCACCACGAAAAGCCCAATTTAGCGCCTTTTATGTTGCCAA
>CAZLBP010000013.1:94839-96764 GCA_964557855.1 uncultured Ignavibacteriales bacterium
TCAGAAGCAACTCGTCACCACGAAAAGCCCAATTTAGCGCCTTTTATGTTGCCAATTTCCCGTTTGGGATTATATTAGACTTGATGGTCGCCCGTCCGGTTCAGGCGGAAAGACATCGCAGCAAAACCATTTGCAATGTTACGAAATGAACTGTTCTCTCAAGTAAGGACGTATGAGATACTTCAATACACTAGCGATGCTACTGCTTACGACACTAGCCGCGTCGGCCGGTGAAATCAGCCTTGGTGTCGGTGTTAGCGGCGGTATGGATTTTCCGCTGGCGCAGTTCGATCAGTCCTCGGGTCCGGTATACGGGTTCAGGGGACGAGTCGGCGTGACATCGGCGGTAGTCCTGGAACCGAATCTGTACTTGACCAAATACGGCGATCCGCCCGAGCACGATGATTTCGTGCCGGATATCGACGGCAACGAAGTGACCGGCTACGGTATCGACGCCGCTCTGGGAGCTTCGGCCGGCGGTACCGGAATTAAGCCATACGGTCTGCTCGGAATAGGCGGCTACAAAGTCACGCAATCGGCTGGGGATCTGACCATATCGGACAATACCGATTTCGGCTGGTCCGCCGGGTTCGGCGTCGAATTCGGCGTGGCGCCACAGGTCGGACTGGACTTGAGGGGCAAGGTGGTGGTGATTTCGACTGAGGGCAGCGGCTCCAAGAAGTCGGGCATTGTCACCGGTGGTATCCACTATTATTTTGGGGGATTAAAGTAATGAATCTGATGCACTTTTTACAGAAGAGACTACGCCCGCTGTTGACGGTCGGCGTTCTCGCGGCTTTGATAGGTTGCGGCCTGATCAGCGGCACTTTCGTTTTGACCATCATGCTGATCGAGGATGATGATTTTTCCTGGTTCGGGGACTTTTATTACGCCGAAGTCGACCTGACCGAGGACGACGTTTGGGAGGATCACGGCGACGACATACAGAATATCGATCTGTTCGGTTTTGAATTGTGGATAAGAAACAATGGCGCCGCCAATAAATACCAGGCTTATATCGCACGCATGAGTTCCACGCTGGACGCCGGTTCCTCTCGGGAAGACGTTGAAAACGACGCCATCCAGGTACTGGAAGATATTCCGGTGCCGGCCAATTCGAGCTTCATCTCGTACGCCGAGTCATTCAAGTATCTTCGGAATGAAGACTCACTGAAAGCCATGGCAGAGAGCGGACAATTCAAGCTGTTCGCCTATGCCGACTTCGGCGACACGACCAACGTCCATATTGACTCTCTGCGCATCGTAGCCACGATCACAGCCGGCAAGTAGGGCCGAATTCGATATACGTGACCGGGCGGGCGCCCGGTCCAAAAACCACTTGATTTTTGCAGGGGACCGCCTATTTTGTGTCGGTTTGGTGAGCGCCCGCGGAGCGAGCACACAGCTGAAGAAAGTTCTGCCGGCCGGCTCAGACCGAACACGTGATCATGCGAATTGAAGATTAACTCTGTTATAAGGAACGTGTGAATGAAGTTTGACGACCAGTTGGTAGACAATATTGTCGTGCTGGACATTTCCGGCAAGATTATGGGTGGTGAAGAGACAACCATGTTTCATGGGAAGATCCACGAATACATCAGCCTGAACAAGAAAAACATAGTAGTCGATTTGGATAAGGTCAAGTGGATGAACTCGGTCGGTCTGGGTATGCTTATTTCGGCATTGACCACTGTCAAGAACGCCGGCGGTCGCCTGGTTTTGGCCAACATTACCAATATCGAAGCCATCCTCACGATCACCCGCTTGATTACGGTGTTTGAGCATTACGACAGCCGCGACGAAGCGCTCAAGTCGTTTGCCGCTTAATAGATCCGGAAACCAGATTTTCAAAAGCCCCGTCTCCGGGGCTTCAGGGTGTTGACAAAGTAGTCGGCACCTTTTTTTTTTATTTTGCCATTTTGATC
>CAZLBP010000014.1:0-91859 GCA_964557855.1 uncultured Ignavibacteriales bacterium
ACTAGGTTGGATTAAGGCAGCATGACGCCTGCGCTCACCTTCGTGGCGCAAGATCAGAACTCTCTATGAAAGGCAATGTACAACAAGACCGTCTCTTACTACTCTCACTAATAGGAGCAGCGACGACTCTAATGCTATATGTAGCTGCATCGCTGTTCCCTGACGCACGCCTGTGGGGATTTGCCGTTGCCGCTCATTTGCCGGTCTACGTGATACTTCTTGTTCCGGTGGCGGGCGCTCTGGGCACGCTCCTAATATGGAGACTGCTGACCGCCACTCATGACCGACAGCTTAATGCAAAGCGTTGGTTCATGGCGTTCGTGTGTGGGGCGGCCTGCGGAACCGCTTTTGCCCTGTTCCGAACTCAGACGCACTTCCTTGGCGATGGATACACACTGCTCGGCCTGTTGAGTACTGAGAACCCGCTGGTAAAGTCCCGTGAGCTGGGCGAATCGCTGGCCCACATCTATCTGATGTCCATAACAGGAATAAAAGGTGAGGCCGGGGCGTTGCTTAGTTACCGTATCATTTCCGTCGCGGCCGGAATTGGTTTTGTGATGATAACGGTCTGGTTCGTACTTCGACGATACGATAGACTCAGCAGCCAAATTGTCGCGGCGGTGATGATCCTTTCCGGCGGTTACATGCTGTTGTTTTTCGGCTATGTCGAGAACTACTCGATGTTCGTTCTGTCGGTTGCCTTCTTCATTGCCGTGGGTATCTTGGTTTTGCAAAGAGAACTTAACCGGTTCCTGATTCTATTGCCGTTGGCCCTGGCGATCTTCATGCACGTATTCGGGATAGCGCTGATCCCGGCTACGGCGTATGTCCTGGGCTCAGGTTCAACGCTGGGAAACCGGATCAAGGGGGCCGGCCGGACAACCAGGGCGCTGATCTCGATTGTTATTCTGGTTCTTGTTGTCGCCGCTTTCTACAATTATTACAGTGCCAACTACTTCTTCCGCTTGGCTGTGCTGCCCATAGTCCCGCACCGATTTACGATTGACGATTATGCGCTGTTCTCCGTCTCGCACATGCTGGACTACCTCAATTTGATGTTCCTGTTGTTGCCGTCATCGGCACTACTGATCATTATGTTCATTCGGGAGGCCCGGCGTGACTTGATAAAGGACAAGTCAGTGGTTTTCCTCACGATTCTGAGTCTGTCAACCCTCGGTTTAGCGTTTATATTCGATCCTAAATTGGGCATGCCGAGAGACTGGGATTTGTTTGCCTTCGCGGGCGTACCGATGGCCTTTTTGATGTCTGAGCTGGCGACGCGACGCCGCTATCAGAAGGGAAGTGGCATGTTGATTGTCAGCGCCGCTGTTGTCCTTGGCGTCCTGTCGTTGTCATTGCGCGTCATCCGGGCGTCATCAGCGGAGCTGTCCGTGACAAGATTCGAAGATTACTTACAGCTGGACAAGACGAAGAATCGTAACGCCCGGCTGTTGCTGGTGAATTATTATGAGGGAATGGGTGATATGGCTCAGGCGGACGAGGTCCGTCGACAATGGAACGTAGATTTCCCTGAGCGAGTGCTCTTCTGGGAAGGATACGACCTCAAACAGGCAGGACGCATTGACTCGGCGATGACTTTCTTTCGGGAGGTCATTCGGATGAACCCGAACTACACCGATGCCTGGTCAAACCTCGGAGAATGCTACATGCGGCGCCAGGCGAACGACAGCGCGATCAACTGTTTTCGTATTTCGCTCGGACTGAATCCGTATGAATCGGTAGACTACAATAACCTCGCTCTCTGCTATATCCAGCAGGGAAGATACAAGGATGCCGAATCGGAACTCCTCAAGGCGTATTCCATAGCCCCAAATCAAGTGCAGGTACTATACAATCTGGCAGCCGTCTGCAGACAGCTTCGTAATCGAGAGAAGTTTGAAGAGTATCTCGTTCAAGCGGTTGATCAACCGGACGCGACGGCGCCGGTCCTTCGCGATCTGGCAGACTACTATGTATCACGGGGCCTTTTCGATGAAGCTGCGATGAGATACAAGCAAGCGTTGCAGAAAGGTCTGGATACGGGCCACGTGGTGGAGACCATGAAGCAATTCCCGGCACTAAAGAGTGAGTTTCGCAGGTGAGACAAACGCTTTCGACGACCGACCGAAGAACTCGTCCAAGCTGCAACGACCGATTTTCGAAGCCAAAGGTAATGTGGCGACGTGGCCGCGATCTTAGATCCCGGAATCGGGCGGATAGCTCGCGAGCTGTCCCTACTAATCCTGTCCCGCGCAGCTGAGTCGCTTGTCCCCACCGATCCACGAAGTCGGTGCGGCGCAAGGCCGCACCCTACGCGTGGAAGGCGTGGTTAGTACTCGTGAATCCCGCTCTAGCACACCGCTTCCGAGACAGTTCTTAGACATCTGTCGCCCACACAAACCTCAGCCCGCCTGTCGGCACCCCTTTCCTCTCGACGGAGAGGCGACAGGCGTGAGGTGCTAGCTTGGGTGTGTTAACCCGAAGCAGGATTTCGCTCTTCTTTCTCGTTGTCGGGATTTCAGCCTACTGGCAATCCGCCGGCTGGGGGCCGCCTTTGAAGAGGAAATTGACCAGGTACGTAACGTCGGCCACGTTCGGCTCCGGGCCGTCGAGAGCATCAAGGTCGGCCTCAGTCGGACAATCAGCCGGCGGGCCGCCCTTGAAGAGGAAATCGATCAGGAAGGTCAGGTCGGCGACATTGGGCAATTCGCCGTTCATGCCGTCGACATTGCCGCGATACTCCACGCAGCATCCAAACGCCTGCTGAATGTCCAGATAGCCCGGTGTGATCTGGGGCGTGAAATCGTTGGCGGTCGGATCGGAGAAGCGGGTCGCGTACTGGATATCGTCGATCAGCATCGTAATCGTGTCGATTGTGACCACCTGGGGCGATATTGACAGGTTGTACGAAAAATGCAGTGTACCGAGCAAGCCGGAGCCGATTGGCATGGGGGCCAGAGAGAGCGGAAAACAGTAGATTGCCGCCGTATCGCCCCGAACCAGCATGCCCTTCACCGTGATTTCCTCCGCCCGGCCGCCGAGGAAGGAGAACGAATCGATTTGAACATCGGGTGAATCGTACATAACCGTCACCTCGATACCGGCCAGGGTCTGGTCGTTGGTGAAATAGACCGGCACGATTCCGACGCCGTTCGTGTATGAAACAACGGAATCGATTGACAGGGTATCGGGGATTCCGGGGTCGACACCGGACTGAACCGTAGCAGTTGCCAGCAACAGCGTCAGTAAGACAGGGCCGAATGGCCTTCTCTTGACCAGCGTATCCCTACGATCACAATTGTTCACACCAGTCTTCATCGGCAAAGTGCGCAGCATTCCTTACGTGAATCGCCGAGCCCGAACGTTCAGGCTCGAGTTTGTGAGTACTTCGGTCAGTCAGGCATTATCAGGGTCAATATATCATTTTTGTCGATTTTAGCAAGAGCAAATTGATATCCGCTTGTATCTCAAGAGCTTATTTTTCTGCGACCGTTTCCGATATTGGAAGTATGTCTGCCCCTGTCCTGAAAAAGCGCGCCGAGCGCTGCTCCTTTATCCGGGTCTGTTTTCTGGCCGAGGACCTCAAGTGCTTCGGCTATAAGACAGACTGTCCGCTCTATCAAAGGTCGAATGGCGCCTTCGACAACAAGGGCAGCTTCAATGAGGCGATGGACCGTCTTATCAACAAGACGCGGTACAAGTATGCGAGGCTGTTGCACGCCAAGGATCTTATCTGAAGCGCCGCCAAACCGGGCAGAAGAGTGCGGTGCACATTGTGGCTGACTGAGGTGCGACCCAGCGCGCTGTCTCAAGAGAATAGATGTAAGGGACGTCTTTTCCACATAGCGGTCGGGCTTGACCCGGGCGGGTCGGTAAACCGCTGTGGCGCGAGGCCGCATCCTTCGTAGTGATAATCCGGGTCGCAAGAATCAACACCTGATCGGCAATAATCAGACAGTCCTGCCGGCCTTCTTTGCGGAAAAAACGTCCGTTACTCTCTGAAAATGATTCCGATCACAATGTGGATCCGAGCTTCAGGAAAACACCTAACCGATTAACGGATTATGAGTTAGCGAGGAGAGGCCGGATTGGCACAGCCTTCGCTTTGGTGAAGTCCGGAGAAAACCATGATCAAAGGGATGTTTACATCAGCTTCCGGGATGCTCCCCGGAATCAAACGCCAGGAGTTGACTGCCAACAACGTGGCCAACACCGGTACGTCCGGCTTCAAACGGGACGATTTGTTCACCAGGGAGCTGACCAAGGCGGAGCGCCGACTTCGGATCCATGATTCGGATCGGCCTCAGCCGATGGCCGGTGTGGTCTTTACCGATTACGATTCCGGGGTGTTCGATCGTACGGACAACCCCCTCAATCTGGCCATTGACGGCGACGGGTTCTTCACGCTGCAGCTGGAAGACGGCTCTCTGGCCTTAACTCGTAACGGCGCGTTCAACGTTAACAGCGACGGTCTGCTGGCACATCCGGATGGGCCGATCGTAGTTGCCGAAGGGGCCGGCATTGAAGTCGGTAACGGCAAGGTGGTCGTTTCATCGACCGGTGAGGTCGAAGTGGATGGTTTCCCCGTCGCCCGGATAACGCCGCAAACGGTCGCTGATGTGACTGTGCTGGAGAAGATCGGGCGAGCGATGTTTCGGGTGCCGGAGGATGCGGAACTGATTACGGTGGACAAAGCCAACATTCGCCAGGGTTACCTGGAAACGTCCAACGTCGATATCGTGAGTGAGATGGTGGAAATGATCATCGCGTATCGGACGTATGAAGCCAACGCCAAGGCGCTGCAAAGCCAGGATGGGTCGTTGGAGCACCTGTTGCGGCGGGTCGGCGCGGACGGATAGGATGAATTCAACGAGACATTGGAGGTAAGATATGATTAAGGCGATGAGAACGGCAGCCAGCGGTATGGTGGCGCAACAGATGAAGGTGGATAACATCGCCAACAATTTGGCCAACGTCAACACCACCGGTTTCAAACGGAGCAAGGTAGAGTTTCAAGACGTGCTGTATCAGAATTTCCGGCGGGCGGGATCAGCCTCGGCCATCGGATCGGAGGTGCCGACCGGGTTGGCTATCGGCTACGGGACGCGGGCCTCGGCAACGGTGCGCCATTTCACCGACGGCGTCCTGACTCTGACCGGCAACCCGTTGGATCTGGCCATCAGCGGTGACGGCTTCTTTCAGGTGCAGCATCCTGACGGCTCGATCGTGTACACGCGCGACGGCTCATTCAAGCTTTCGGCCGACGGGCAACTGGTTACGAGCGACGGATACTATCTGGAGCCGGAAATCACTATACCGGAAGATGCCACCGCGATTTCGGTGGGCGCCGACGGCGTAATTGAGGTCATGATACCCGGCCAGGCGCAGCCGTCTCAAATCGGGCAGTTGGAACTGGCCCGCTTCGTGAATCCGGCGGGTTTGCGGGCTATTGGCCGCAACCTGTTCGCGGTAACGGGGGCTTCGGGTGACGCCGTAACGGACATTCCCACCCAGAACGGCCTGGGTCAAATCGACCAGGGGTACCTGGAGAGCTCTAACGTGAAGGTGGTGGATGAAATGGTGGACATGATCGTCTCCCAGCGGTCGTATGAGATCAATTCTAAAGCCATCCAGACCGCAGACGATATGGCCGGTATCGCTAACAACATCAAGCGGTAGGCACAGGCTATGAAAACCAACGGATTACTGTCTGCTCTCCTGGTACTGGTACTGACGCTGCCAGCCGCGACCACGGCTGAACCTGTCGGTTGTGACGAGGCCGTTATCGGGGAACTGGTCCGCATGTACCGCGTGGATACAAGCAATCATGAAATCGAGATACTCTCGAACCGGTTGCAGAGCCGGTATGTCCAACCTGGACAGTTGAGCTTACGGCCGCTGACCGAGAAGGAACCGGTGGGATTGTTCTCGGTGATGGCGACGGTGAGCCAAAGCGGCGAGGAGCTGGAGTCGGCGCAGGTCCGGCTCAAGATCAGAAAATACGCGCCGGTGCTGGTGGCTATCGATAGAATACGGCTGCATGATCCATTGTCGACTGACAACCTGGCGCTGAAGAGGATGGACGTAACCCGACTGAGGGAGAAGCCGATTACGACACTCGATGAGTTGCGAGGTTGTCGTTCGAAACGCAATCTAAGGAAAGGGACTATCCTCGTAACGGGGGCGATCGAACCGGTGCCGGATGTCGAGGCCGGCCGCGAAGTCTCCATTATTTATGCGGACGGCCTGTGCCGGGTGTCCACGACCGGAATCGTGATGGAGTCCGGAATGGCTGGTGAGTACGTCAGAGTCAAAAACTCCTCGTCATCAAAGATAATAGTGGCGCGCATTGTCGATGGCGACGTCGTAGCCCTGGATCCCTAGACATTGGAGAGAGTCCTATGAGTTTTCGCAAAGCCGCAATCATACTGCTGTTCCTGTTGTTGCTGCCGTTTTCCATCAAGCTGAAGGGCGGTGATTTCGGTCAGTCACAATCGCTGTTTTCCGATATCAAAGCCCACGACGTCGGTGATATCCTGACCGTGCTCATTTATGAGCAGAGCCAGGCAACGCAGAAGGCGGAGACGAAAACGGAAAAAAGCACCTCGTTCTCCACCGCGGGCGGACCCGGTATCGGTACGCTGGACTTCATTCCCCTCTTCGGAGCCGACGGCAAAAACCAAAACGCTTATGACGGTAAAGGGGAAAACGTCCGCAACGGTTCGTTACGAGCCCGGATGTCGGTGACGGTGGTCGATGTTATGCCGAACGGGGATCTGGTAATCGAAGGCTCCCGCACGGTCGGCATCTCGGGTGACCGGGAGACGTTGACCTTGACCGGCGTCGTGCGACAGCGGGATATATCGCCGGGCAACACCATTGACTCGTATCAGATAGCCGATGCCGAAATCCATTACACCGGCAAAGGGAATGCCAATACCGGCAGTCGGCCCGGGTTCTTCACCCGGTTCCTGAACTGGCTCTTCTAGGAGAAAGTCCATGTTTTCCGCACTGATTCAACGACTGGCCACCCCGACCGGACTGGTTCTGTTGACCTCAATGATCGTGCTGTTCGCCAGGATGGCCGACGCCTCCAAAGTCCGCATCAAAGATATCTGCGAGTTCCAGAATGAACAGGAGGAAGACCTGATCGGCTACGGTTTGGTGATCGGTCTGGACGGCAGCGGTGACGGCAACGGCACCCAGTTCACGGTGCAGTCTCTGGTGAACATGATGGAACGACTGGGATTGACGGTCGAGCAGGACAAAGTCAAAGTGAAGAACGTGGCGGCTGTCGTGGTAACGAGCAAGATCTCCAGCCATCAGACAGACGGGAGCTATTGCGATATAACGGTGTCTTCAATAGGTGACGCCAGTTCTCTGCAAGGGGGGACATTGCTCATGACGCCGCTGGCCGACCATGATGGCGTGGTGCGAGTCCATGCGCAGGGGCCGGTGTCCATAGGCGGCTTCAACGTACAGGTCGATGAAGGCAACAAGATCGTCAACAACTACACGTTGGTCGGTCGCGTACCGGGCGGCGGTAAAGTCGTCAATGCGCTCAAACTGAAATCAGATAACAACCATGAGCTGTACCTGTCATTGCGCGACCCGGATTTCACGACGGTCCATCGTGTGGCCGAGCGGATTAACATACGGTATGGTCTGCTGGCATATCCGCTGGACGCCGGGACGATCAAACTGATCGTACCCGACTCACTCTCTCATCCGACCAACAGAATCGAATTCATATCCGACATCGGCCTGTTACAGGTCGTGCCTGACAATACCGCCCGTGTGGTGATTAACGAGAAGACGGGCACGATTGTGGCCGGGCAGCATGTGACGATCGAGCCGGTAGCCATCGCCCACGGAACGATTACCGTCAATATCCAGTCCAGCCCGGTCATTTCGCAGCCGGAGCCGTTCAGCGACGGGCAAACGGTGGTGACCCGGGATCCTCGGATCAACATCGCCGATGAAAGAGCGCGGGTGGTGCACCTGGAGCGCAGCGTCTATCTGTCTGATATTGCCAAAGCCTTGAACCGAATCGGGGCGGCGCCACGGGACATCATCGCGATATTCCAGGCTCTCAAACAAGCGGGCGCGTTGCGCTCCGAACTGATTATTCTGTAATGTCACACCCGGTCACGGCAGCTTCGGTCACGGCATTGACGTCTTCGGAGGTCGAATCACTTCGTAACCGAAAGCCACAGACATTGGAACAGGAGAGAGCGCGTCTTCGCAAGGCCAGCAAGGAATTCGAATCGCTCTTCATCTACCAGATGTTGAAGGCGATGCGGAAGACCATTCAGGAAAGCCCGTTTGCCGAAGGAGCGCCGTTTGCCAACAGTCTGGGCAAAGACACGTTCATGGATCTGTTCGACATGCACCTGTCGCAGGAAATGGCGGCTACAAACGACAGATCGATTGCCTCGATGTTGTACAATGACCTCGTGAGATCTCTGGAATGCCGGTCAGAAGAGGATGGGCCGCAGATGGCACCCATTCCGCTGAACAAAGGAAACAACCGGTTGGAAAGACAGGAGCAGCCGGCCGAGTTGTTGCCGCTCAAGAGCCCGGTCCCGCTCAAGATTGAGTCTCGCCCAGGTGCTTTGCCTCTGGAGCCACTGGCCAATGTCGACAAAAAGACCGACCGGATACTGGAGCAGTACGCTAACATCATTGACGAGGCCGCCACGAAGACAGCATTGGATTCGGCCCTTATCAGCGCCGTAATCAAAGTTGAATCGAGCGGTGATCCGCAGGCGGTATCGCCCAAAGGCGCCAAAGGACTGATGCAGCTCATGGATACGACCGCCGCCGATCTGGGCGTGGTCGATGCCTTCGATCCAACCGAGAATATCCTATCGGGGAGCAGATACCTTAGGCAGCAGCTGGACCGATTCGGAGATATTCGGCTGGCGCTGGCGGCATATAACGCTGGCCCCGGCGCCGTGGAGCGCCACCAGGGAATGCCCCCCTACGAGGAGACACGGTCATATATCGACAAGGTGATGAACGAATACGCCAAATACTTGACTTTCCGATAAGTGTCGGTTGTTAAGCGGCGTAACGTATTGACCGATAATCCGATGGAGACACGGAGCCAAACGGAAAATATGGTTGACCAACTGATTGACATACTGGGCAAGGAAGCGGCCGTGTTCGAGGCCTTCCTCGAACTGCTGGAAAGGCAACAGCGGGCGCTAGTCATGAACAATATCGAGGAAATCAGACTCGTGACCGAATTGCAACAGGAGAAACTGGTCGAGAGCCAACTCCTCGGCAAGCAACGCGAAGAGACCATCGAACGGATCAAGGCCGCCAACGTTATGGACGAAAATTTCACTATTTCCCGTTTGATCAAAATGGTCGACCATTATCGAGCGGATCAGCTGGCGACATTGCGACAATCGATCTTGATGCTGAATGAGCGGATTGTCAAGACGCGCAACCAAAACGCCATACTGTTGAACAAATCTCGTGAATATATCCAGAGAATGATGGAGATGTTGTCGAAAGTCGGCAAGCCTGAGTCCGGATACAACCATTCCGGTGACCACAAAGAGATGCACGCTGCCATAGCTTTGGACAGGAGGGCGTAATGGCGGGGTTGTTTTCGGGATTGGAACTCGGGAAACGGGCGCTGCTGGCGAATCAGGTATACTTGCAGACCATCGGCCACAATATCGCCAACGTAAACACGCCCGGCTACACCCGTCAGCGAGTACACATCGCCGCCTTCCACCCGTCCGATACGCCGTTCGGGCCGATAGGCACCGGTGTCGTAGCCGATGACATCAGACATGTGCGGGATCTGTTCCTGGGACAACAATATCGCCAAGAGCAAAAGTCGCTCGGACAGTGGACCTACAAGCAAAAAGTTCTGACACAAATAGAGTCTCTGTTTGCTGAGCCCTCGAACAACACCCTGTCGGACAGACTCGATGAATTCTGGAACGCCTGGGATGATGTGGCGAAAGATCCCGGAAATACGGCCCGTAACGCCTTGGTCGGAGCCACGGACCTTCTGACGAATTCGTTTCACGATTTATATCGCCAACTGGGTAATTTGCGGGACTCCATTGACGACGACTTGAAGGCCCTGACGGACGATGTCAATCAGATGGCTTCCGAGATCGCGCATCTCAATCAGAAAATCAAAATACAGGAACTGGATGGATCGCGCGCCAATGATCTCCGAGATACCCGGGATCAGCTCATTGATGATCTCTCCGTGCTGGTGGACGTCAATACCATTGAAGAGGATCACGGTGGGGTGCGCGTCCTCATTGGTTCGCTGGAAATAGTCAACGGTGCCGACACCAATCCCATTGAGACACGGACGGTCAAAGACGGCGGTCATCTGCTTCACGAATTGGTCTGGCAGGGCACTACCGTAACCATAAAGAACCTGAACGGGCAACTCAAGGGGCTCATTGAGGCAAGGGACTACCTTGTGCCGCGGTACATGGCGGAACTGGATACACTGGCCCAATCCATAATCGCAGAAGTGAATTCCCTCCATCGCACCGGCTACGGACTGAATGGGAGCACCGGCAACGACTTCTTTGACGAAGGTTTCCTGTCAGCCGGTGAGATTAAGATGAATACCGCGCTGCTCATTGCGCCCGAAAAAATAGCGGCTTCCGGGTCCGGCGAGGTCGGCGACGGAACGATCGCGCTGGCGATACAAGCGCTCCGCAATGAACGAGTGATGGTCAGCAATACATCGACTATGAACGGCTATTACAACAGTATTATCGGCAAGCTGGGTGTGGAGACTCACGAAGCTCTGTCGTTTACCGAAAACTATGAGTTGTCGGTCCAGATGGTCAAGAATGCGCGTGAATCGATACAGGGAGTATCGCTGGACGAGGAAATGGCCAACATGATCAAATACCAGCACGCATACGACGCGGCGGCGCGGGTCATAACGACCATGGATGAAGCGCTGGACGTCGTGATTTCAAGAATGGGCATCGTTGGCCGATAGCTAAAACTAAGTAGTGGAAACAGCAGCAACGAACCACGGAGGGTCAATTGCTTATACTCACACGGAGGTTAGGGGAGTCGATTCAGATTGGAGACGAGATCAAAGTCTCTGTTCTGGGTATTCACGGGCGTCAGGTGCGACTCGGCATTGACGCACCGCCCAGTGTAATCGTGCACCGTGAGGAGATCTACGTTAAGATCCAGAAAGAAAATCAGAAAGCGGCCAAGTCGATTAAGGAAGATTTGCTCGATGTGGTCAGTATGATCAAGGGCAAAATCAAAGGCAAAGATCAGCAGTCCGAACGGGACAAGCGGTCCGATGAGGATCGTCCGAAAGGAAACGCCGGCAATCTGTCTGTAGTTGATTTCCGGGATCACCCGGTCTACGACAAGAACCGCAAAACCGAACCACCGGCGAATTATCGCTGACGTCGCGGTCATGCGGGGAAAGCAGTAAGGAATGAGAGTTACCAACACGATGATAGGCGATCAGATGCTGTTCAACATGCAGCGGTCGATCGGGCGTTTCCTGGAAACGCAGATACAGCTCTCCACCGGCCGGAAACTCAACAAGCCTTCGGATGACCCCGTGGGCATCCAGCGGGATCTCATCTATCGCACCGAGATCACGAAGACAATGCAGTATCGCAAGAATATCCATTTGGCCCAAACCTGGACCAACAACTACGACAGCATCCTGAGTGATCTCAAAGAACATGTCACGCGCGCCAAGGAACTGGCGCTGGCCATGGCCGACGAGACGCTGGATGACGACACTGCCCGGCAGGGAGCCGCCGAAGAGGTGGAATCGATATTCGACAGTCTGATACGGTTGGCCAACAGTGAGATTGAAGGCAAGTACGTCTTCTCCGGGTTCCGAACCGATCAGGAGGCGCTCGTAGCCGTCGGCAACGGCGTCGTGTACAATGGTGATGCCGGGCGGATAGACTACCAGATCGATAATGCGGCGCGGGTGACCACCAATCTTCTCGGCTCAGATGTCTTCCTGAAGCCGCTGGTGACACTCGGCGAACACGCGGATCTAAATGTCGGCGTCACGACCGGCGGCCTGGTTGCTGACCTGCACAATGGACTTGGTATCGATCAGGCCACCGGTACGTTTACAATCACCGACGAAAATCTCGGAATCACATCCACAATTGATATCTCGGCCGCAACTACCGTGCAGGACGTACTGGACGGCATCAACAACCAGTTGGCCGCCGACGGTATAACGAATCTGCAGGCCGTACTCGGTATCGAAGGCAACAACATTCTGCTGGATTCGACGTTGACGGGTCAAATAACGGATGTTACCTCACTAGACAGTTTGCACCACGGCAGCGGTGTGGATATGTCGGCCGGCCGTATTCTCGTCACTGATGGAGCCGGGATCAACATCGAAGTGGATTTCTCCGACGCCGCAACGATCGGCGATCTTCGGGCCGCGTTCGACTCAGCCCTGGCTGCGGCGGGTTATCCTCAGGTAACAATGAGCATTAATCCCGCCGGCACCGGGTTGCAGATAGACGATGCGTCCGGTGTTCTGGGGTTCCGTATCGCTGACGTGAGTCCGCACTCGACGTTGGCCCTCGGTCTCGGAATCACAGGAGACATCGATCCGACTCTGGTCGGTGCCGATCTGGAACCGGCTGCGAGCTTCAATGTCGAGGAGACCACCGGCACGATAGCGGGCGATCTCGGTATCCTGGCGCGGTTTCGCGGGGACCTGTCCGGGAATGATCTGGACCCCAGGTTACTAGCCTCGTCGAACCTCTCGGATCTAAAGAACCGCCTGGGAATGGATTTGGATCGAATCGCCATTCACCAGGGGAATATAACACGTATCATCGATCTGGGAGACCCGACCCTAATCACGGTTCAGGACCTGCTCGACAAGATCAACGGTGCCGGTTTGGATGTGACGGCGTCGATTAACCCGGACGGTCGGGGTATACAGGTGGTCAACGATGACCCTGCCCGCTCCCTCATTATAGACAACGGAGACTCGGGTTCCACAGCCAAAGATATGGACATCTGGGGATCCAGTGACGTGATGGGTTCGGTGCTTCTGCTCGCCAACAGTCTGCGCGGCAACGACCAGGACGGGGCGGGACGAATCCTGGAGCATCTGGATCACAGTATTGAACATCTGCTCACCTATCGAGCCTCGACTGGGACCAAGGGCATTCAGTTGGAGAGTACGTTAACTCAAATAGAGCAGCGGGAGTTGAGTTTCACGTCCTTGCTCAGCGAGGTAGAGGATGCCGACATCACCCGCGTGGCGACCGAACTGGCGATGCAGGAGAACATGTACCGGGCTTCATTGATGGCCGGAGCACGGATAATTCAACCGAGCTTGCTGGATTTTTTACGGTAAGTGAAAGCAGAGGCGAGAGCTTATGAGAATTGACAGCGACCGATTCGGAATACTGGAAGTGCCGGACAACAAAGTCATCAAAATGAAAAAGCCCATATTGGGATTCGAGAATCTGACCCGGTATGTCCTGGTGGAGCAGGATGATTTCCAGCCGTTCTTGTGGCTGCAGGCTGTAGACAATCCGGCCGTGGCGTTCATTGTTGTCAATCCCGTGCTGTTCTGTGCCGACTACCGAATCGCCATTCATTCCAAGGAAGTGGCGGACCTGCGAATTACATCGGTTCAGAACGTCGAAATCTATGTAATTATCACCGTGCCGAAGAAGATAGAAGATATGTCTCTCAATCTCCAGGGGCCAATCCTGATCAACGCGAAGAACCGATTGGCCAAACAGCTCGTCTTGGTGAACTCGGACTACCGCATCCGGCAGCCGCTGCTCGAACTCATAGATGCCTCGCGAACCGGGGAGCCGGAGCCTGCGGCACAACTGGTCTCCGTGTAATACGGCGAGTGACACGGAGTGAACCATGAACGGCGGTTAACCGACGCGCGCGCGAAACATCGAGGAAATGGAATTTCCACATGACCTTTATGCCCAAATCGTCGAATTCAAACTCATCAGCCGTAGTCATTCGCTCAAGCGAGGACGTGCTCCGCGTGGCCAACCAGTTTCTGGAACAAAACAACATCGATGCGGCGTATCCGCTGGTGAATTCGCTGGCCGAGTCGTGTGACAATCGTTCCGACTACTCCATCACTGCCGGTCTGCTGGCCGTCTCGCTGGAGCTCCCGGATCAGGCCAAGCGACACTTCCGGCGCGCTATATCCATCACGCCCGACGACTTCGACGCCAACTACAATCTGGCTTTGGTGGAACTGCAAACCGGTAATATCATCGAGGCGGAGTCGATCCTGACTTCGCTCGTGGCGCGCTACCCTCACAACGGCAAACTGTACAATGACCTCGGTGTGATGTGCATGTCACAGGAGCATTATCATCGGGCGCACGAGTATTTACGGACTTCGTTGGAGCTGGACCCGGATAACAGCCAGACTCGGAAAAACCTGGCGGAAACGGAGCGGAAACTGCGGTCGCAGGTGTGCCCGTCGTTACGACCGACCGACGACCCTGACGGAGGGGAGCAGTCGTCGCGAATAACCGACAAAAGGATCGTTTTCTTTGCCAACCACCCGTCGTTTCTCACCGATCTCACCGGCTACCTGGCCATTGACAATGAAGTACGTCTTTACGAACGACCGAGCCTGAACCGGATGAAAGAGATGATGGCCTGGGCGGATATCGCCTGGTTCGAGTGGTGCGACAATCTCATCATCGCCGCCTCGCACTTGCCCGGGAATTGTCGGATCGTGTGCCGCCTGCACAGCTACGAAGTCTTCACCGATATGCCGCAGCAGGTGAACTGGTCCGCAGTGGATTATCTACTCTTCGTAAATCAGTCGGTTCGGGAGCTGTTCGAACGCCAGGTGGACTGTCGGGTCCCGCGCCGCGTTATCCACAACGGCGTCAATACGAATCAATTCACGATACCGCTCAACAAGACCTACGGGCGGAAAATCGCCTCCGTAGGGTACATCAATTACAAGAAGAACCCGACGCTTCTCTTGTATTGCTTCAAGAAAATCCACTCGTATAATCCGGACTACTCCCTGCACCTGGCCGGCACGTTCCAGGACGACCGCATCGAGCTGTACTTCGATCACTTTCTGAAAGAGAACCCGCTGCCGGTCTATTTTGATGGCTGGGTCGATGATATGTCGGCCTGGTATGCCGACAAGGATTTCATCATCTCGACTTCGCTGTTCGAATCCTTTCACTATTCCATTGCGGAAGGAATGGCGGCCGGGGTGATGCCGTTGATCCATAACTGGTGGGGCGTCAAGCAACTGTATCCGGAGGAATACTTGTTCAGTGATCCGGATGAGTGCTTGCGGCTGGTACAGGCCATCGAGCGAGCGGACAAAAGAGCGCTGGCGGAGGAGAACCGCCAGTATATCTGCGAACGATACCACGTCAACGAACGCTGCAGTGAAATTGCTCATTTGCTCGGGACGATTGTCGACCACGTACCGCCGGAAACGCCAAACGAGAAAGAGGTCTCCCATGGGACGAACGACCAAGACGAAGTCAGGAAGGAAAAACCGTCCTGTCAAGGAGCGGACCCGAACTAACACCTCTCTCCGGAAGCTACGGGCCGAAGTCGAGAAACACCCGGACCGGATTGAGCCGCGACTGCGACTGGCCGAGTGCTTTCTGACACATGCCAATGAACGAAGTATCTTGTCCGTTCTGGAGGCGCCGGAGGCCACCTCCTGGACTGAGAACACCACACATGAACGGCGCTACCGAGTCCTGAAAGCGTATGGGTTGGTCCATGAGAACCGATTTGTCGAGGCCGAAGAAACGGCCCGGGGATTGATACGAGACTATCCCGATGCGGTGGACGCTTACTTCGTCCTGACCTACGTGCATTTGTCTCTCCGGGAACTGGAGTCCGCCCAAGAGGCATGCGAGAAGTACTTCGAACAGGTTTCTCAGCTGCATTCGCGGGATAGCGGTCAGCACTACGCAATTACACATGCCCATACATCCCAGGCATACAATTTCCGCGGGACTATCGCTCAGGACCTGGGGGATACAGACAATGCGATCCGTCATTTCGAAAACGCGATCGAAGCGCATCACGGCAATCACCTGCCGTATCTGAACCTGGCTCGGTTGTTGGAGCGGCGGGAAGAGTTTGATCGAGCCAGAACGATCGTTGCCGACGGAATCAAGGCCTGCAGTCAGGTCCAGGAGCTGCGCCTGTTGCAGGAACGCCTGGAGCGGAATACAACCGTTGCCGCCTGTATGATAGTCAAAGACGAGGAAGAACTTCTGCCGGGATGTCTCGATTCGATCCGGGACTGGGTGGATGAGATTATCGTGGTCGATACCGGGTCATCAGACAAGACGGTCGATATTGCCCGGTCTTACGGGGCGAAGATGTTCTTTCAGAAATGGGAGGGCGACTTCTCCAAACACAGAAATTACTCACTGGACCAGGCTGCCTCGGACTGGATCCTCATAATAGACGCAGACGAACGAGTGAATCAGGAAGACGTGGTCAAGATTCGGCGGCAAATAAGTGAGGAGACGTACCGCGCCTTAGCCGTCAACGTCTTCAACTATAGCGGTAAGTTCAACGAAAAGGTAACATCGCTGGCGTCAGTTCGTCTCTTCAAACGCGAACTGGGGTTGCGATATAAGGGAATCGTGCACAACCAACTTGTAATCGATCCGGCCGAGCCGGTTCTGCGCACCGACGTGCGGATCGATCACTTCGGATACGGTTTGTCCGAAGACAGGATGGCTGAAAAGGCGGCTCGGACTACCGACCTTCTGAAAATGCAGATAGACGAAAATCCCGCCGACGCTTTTGCCTGGTTCAACTATGCTCAGGTGTTGCTCGGTATGGATTTCGCCAGGCACCCCGACAACCCCGCGGAGATCATCAAAGCCGCCTCACGGGCAGTGGAGTTGACCAGCCCGGACAGCCAGGATCGCAGCGAACGAGATATCCATCTCATGTCTCTGCAGCAACTGGCCCTCACTTCCTTTATAATCCAGGACTTAAGCGGGGCCGAAGAGTATGCCCGACGCGCCCTGAAGCACAAACCGGACTATCTCGATACCATACTGCTTATGGGAAACATCAGCTTGCGTCTCAATGAACCGGACGCAGCCGAATCGTATTTCAACTCATATTTGCGGACGCAGAAGAAGTACGAGTACACGACGGGAGTTGATGAAATACTGTTGCTGCATCCGAAGAGCTTTCATCATGCTTACTACGGTTTGGGCATAGTAGCTGAAAGTCGGCAAAAGTGGGACAAGGCCCGACAGTACTACCTCGACGTTCTGGACTACAGTCCCGAGTTTCTGGACACCAACGCCCGGCTGGGACATATCTACCTGCGACTTCAGGAGCATGATTCTGCCATTACGTACTTCAAAAAACAGCTGGAACTCGAGCCTTCATCCCACTTGGCGGCTATCGGTCTGGCAGGGGTGTATTACATCCGAGGCGAGAGCGAAGAAGCAGCCGGTTACCTCGAGCGGAGCCTGGAAGCTGTACCGGCTCAGCATCCGGCATTATTCGAATACGTCCGATTCCTCATGAGCATTGGCAGAGACACGGAGGCCGGGAGATTTCTGAAGAAAGCCGCCGAGCACCCTGATCCGGACCGGACACTGTTGCTTCGACTGGCCGAGAGCCATTTTGAACTCGGCGAATATAAACCGGCAGTACAGTTCTACTCCAAATTGGTTGAAACCGATCCCTCCAATTCGGACTGGCTTAACGATTTGGGAGGTTGCTTTTTCAGATTGGGCGAACTTGAAAAGGCCGAGCACTACTATGAGCGGGCAGCTACGGCTGCCGATTATTCTTGCATTTCGTTAAGAAACCTGGGTATGACCCGAATCAAGGCGGGCAAATTGAGGGAGGCAGTCGAACCTCTTAGAAAGTACTTGCAGGAAAAGCCCTCGGATCTCGAAGTAAAAGTACTGGTTGCCGATCTTCTGACTGAAATTGAGGAATATGGTTCCGCCATCGTAGAATACGAGGGTCTGCTGCGTTCGCGGTCCACCGACACCGCCCTCTTGTTTAAACTCGCCGAGTGCTATCTTCATCTGGGGCATAGAGATTCGGCGCAACTGGGCTACCGAAGGATTCTGCAGGTTGATCCCGGACACAGGGCAGCCCGAAACCGCCTGTCAGAGCATGTCGCGGTGTCTGAAATAGTGCAGTGAAAGCCGCTGCAATGAGAATAAATTTCCCGCGTAAGATATTACATATCAATAAAGATGCTGGTTATTCTGCCGATTTAATGTCAAAGAATAGAGTGACTGTTGATCTGAGTCAAACGCGAAATATGGAGGGTAGGAGTCGGACGAAATAAACAGAACATCTTGAATAATAGCCCTGGACGGCGACTTTTTGACATGGGAAGTGACCGATACTGAGCATTGACTAACTAACATAACAGTCGGGGTAAGGAAACCCTGCCGTATTCAAGGAGGATGCACATGTCACTTCGCATCAACCACAACTTAGCATCGTTGAATGCTCACCGAAACCTGGTGAACACAACGAATTCGCTCAACAAATCCATGCAAAAGCTGTCGTCCGGTTTTCGCATCAACCAGGGCGCCGATGATCCGGCGGGTTTGGTGATATCGGAACAGTTTCGGGCGCAGATTGCCGGTCTGAATCGTGCGATTCAGAACTCGGAAGGATCGATCAGCATGATCCAGACCGCTGAAGGCGCTCTCAATGAAATCAGCAACCTGCTGATCTCGATGAGAGAATTGGCTATTCACGCCGCCAACGAAGGATTCAACGACGCCGACCAGCTCGCTGCCGACCAGGCCGAAATTGAAAACGCCATCGCGACAATCGATCGTATTGCGGCCAACACCCAGTTCGGCACCAAGCGCCTGCTCGATGGTTCCAATGACAACATCGCCACCATCACCAGCGCCAACAACTCCGGACTGACCGTTGTGAAATCCGGCCTGACAAGCGGTACACACTCGGTGACCGCGACCAAGACCGCCGATTCGACGGCTTCACTGAACACGACTTCTTTGGGCTTCAGTCTGGCCAACACCGACGGTGACCCGGTCAACTTGACGGAAGGCATTCACAATATCGATGTCATCCAGGCTTCGGATGTAGCCAAGAAGACTTCCGACACGGTCACGATGGCCGACGCGTTCGGCAATGATCTGACGCTGGCCGCTACTGCGACCGTGGCCACGATCAGCACCGGTGCAGTGGGCACGGCCGTTGCCGCCAACGTGGGTACCTACTCCTTCTCACTCCAGTACTGGGATGTCGACGAAGGAACTACCGCGTCCTTCAACATCAGTATTAATGTTGAGGTAGGCGATACCTCCGTTACGACAGCTCAGAAGATACACAACACCATCAACCAGATATCCGAACTGGCGGGTAAGGTCACGGCGACTGCGACCGCGGCGGGTCCCATCAATATTCACACGGTGAATGAGGGCGCCCAGTACGCGATCAAGACGTCCAATTTCCAGACCGTCGGACCGACTACGGATCTCTTCACCGTGGCGGCTACCGACGCCCGTGGTGTTTCAGACAACCAATTCGATATTACGACTACGACAGTCCGTGCTACCGATGACAACAACGTGGTTACGCTCACGGCCGGGGCCTATACCAATCTGAACGACCTGGTGACGGAAATCAATACTCAGTTGGCGGCCATCGGTGACGTGGCCGGTGAGGCCGGTACGGCTGATATCTTTGCCGAGGTCTTTGATTCCAACAAGATCCAGTTCAAGATTCGCGATGAAGGCTCGGACTATAGTTTCAAGCTTAACACGCTCGGCTCCGAATCCGGCTACCTTGAACACTATCTTGGATTTTCGGCTGACACTATTACGAACACCGGTACGGACGCCCAGATTCGCTTCGATGATTACGTCAATACGATCTCGAGTATTCAATACGGCACCGCTACGTCGTTCACTCTGGGTGACAAAGCGGCTGGCCAAACGAATCGCGGAACGGTAGACTTGACGATCGCCGGTGCTCAGGCCGGTATCAACGTCGGCAACACTCTGCTCGATGTTACGGCGGCCAAGTTTGACGTCCGGTTGGATGGCGGACCGGCCACGGTGGTTTCCGGCGGTGTGGATGCGGTCGTCTGGAACGCGGATCGTACTGAATCGGTCAAGGTGCGTTATGCGCTCGATTCCATCGGCGGTACCGAAACGATCAACAACGTCGATCGCTCCCTGGTCTTTCAGATCGGCGCCAACGTGGGTCAAACGTCGCGTATTTCGCTGCGCAGCATGACCTCGATCTCTCTCGGCAAAAATCTGGCGGGTAATTTGTTCACGTCGCTCTCCGCGGTTGACGTGACCACGGTCCAGGGCGCCCAGGATGCTCAGGCGGTCATTGATGCCGCTATTAATGAGGTGTCTACTTCGCGCGGTACGCTGGGTAGCTTCCAGAAGAATACGCTGGATTCCAACCTGCGTAACCTGCGAATCGCTTCACAGAACCTGACGGCCTCGGAGTCGATGATCCGTGATACGGACATGGCATCTGAAATGTCAGAGTTCACCAAGAACCAGATCCTGGTGCAGGCCGGTACGGCCATGCTGGCTCAGGCCAACCAGGTGCCTCAGATCGTTCTCTCGCTTTTCGGCTAGACCGAGAGCTGGACTGAGATAGAGTTCCGGGGGAGTTCGCCTCCCCCGGAACGTATATACAATATGATATGACATGATGACAGTGACGTCTGCGAATACAGGAGTATCCGATGCCCGGCTTTAATTCCATCGACGGTCTGAGTTCCGGACTCAACACTACCGAAATCATCAATACCATTATCCAGGCGGAACGTCGCAACGCCGTACTTCTCGAACAGCAGCAGGAAGAGAAGACCGGTATTATTACCGCCTACAAAGCGCTGCAGGCAAAACTACTGGCCCTGAATGCAGAACTGTTCTCGCTTACCAGAACCACTACGTTCGATGCCGGAAAGTTGACCGTTTCCGACGAAACGTATCTGTCGGGCAGTGTTGACGGCCGGGTCAGCCGCGGCTCGTACGACGTCCAGGTACTCTCGTTGGCCCGCAACCACCAGATAGCCAGTCAAGGGTTTTCGGATGAATCGATGGCGCTTCTTGGAACCGGGACGATCAGTCTGCAGGTCGGTAACGGCTCGGAAGTTACGATCGATATCGACGAAACCAACAATTCCCTGATCGGCATCAAGCAAGCCATCAATGGTGCTCGCTCCGGGGTGACTGCGTCTATCATAAATGACGGCACGTCATCGAATCCGTATCGTCTCCTGCTGAGCGCGGATCGGACCGGTATCCAGAACAAGCTCGAAATATCATCGAATCTGTCCGGCGGAATCAACTTGAACTACGATTCGGCCTCTTTCGATGAGCCGGAAGTAATCTCATTCGACTCCGGTTCCAATGCCCAGGTCTCGCTCGGAGCCTCGGCCGATTACACCGGGACAACAAACAAGGAGTACAGCTTCACCGTCCTTGGAACGGGAACCCAAACGATCGGCAGCGGCGACGTCGAAATCGGTTGGACGGACGGAACCAACTCCGGTACGATAACGGTGTCCGTAGCCGATACCGAAGTGGCTCTTACGGGCGACGGTTCGGAGGGGCTGACGTTGAGTCTATCGTCCGGGCAATTGACGGCCGGGGACACGTTTCAAGTCGGCACATTCGCACCGCTCGTTCAGGAAGCGACCGATGCGAAAATCTCCTTCGGCGGCACGGGCGGTTCACCGATCATCGTGACCTCGGACTCCAATACCTTCGAGGATGCGATCGGGGGAGTAACGCTCAACGTAGCTCAGCTGACACCACCGGGGACGTCGGTTTCGGTCCTGACTGACCTTGACACAAACGGAATCAAAGACAAAGTCCAGAAGTTCATTGAGCGATATAACGACGTTGTCGATTTTATTGAAGAACAGAACACGTACAATCAGGAGACGACCGAGTCAGGCATCTTGTTCGGTGACAGCACCCTGTGGACGACCCGATATGCCATGAGCGGCGCCGTCGGCGACTTGGTCCAGGGTATCGAGTCGGAGTTCTCTCATCTATACGCGATCGGCATCAGGACCAAGAGCGACGGTCACCTGGCCGTGACCAACTCGGCGCGCCTGGACGAAGCCCTGCGGAACAACATCGACGATGTTGCCAAGCTGTTCACGTCGGCCGGGTTTTCATCGCACGCGGCGATACAGTTTATCTCGTCCACGGCCGCGACGAATATCGGCCAGGATTACGAAATTAATATTACGACGGCCGCTTCTCAGGGAAGGCTCGAAGGAACATCGATCGAAAACCCCGCGGTAACGCCGTTGACGCTGACAGCAGAGAATAACACGCTGCGGTTGAAGATCGACGGCCTGGAATCGGAAGACATCCGACTAACGGCAAAGACCTATTCGTCCGTCACCGAACTCGTCAATGAACTCCAGCAAAAGATAGACACTGATAGCAAGATTGGCTCGCGTGGCCTGACGGTCGAATGGGTTGACAGCGGCGCCGCCGGATATCTGACGCTGACGGCAGCCTCTTACGGCGATAATTCCGAAGTTGACTGGATAACGGGGATCGAGAATTCCGCCGGCTCCGTTCTGGGGTTGGCCGCCGGTACGAGCCACCAGGGAACCAACGTGGCCGGTACGATCAACGGTGAGGAGGCCGAAGGCGCCGGCCAACTGCTGAAGGGCAAAGACGGGAACGAAACGACCGAAGGCCTGGTGCTGAAGATAACCCTTGACGAGACACAGCTGATCGACGGAGCGGAGGGGACAATTACCATCACCAAGGGAGTCGCCGCACGACTTCGAGACGTAGTCGAGAGCATCACTCGCTCGGGTGACGGATCGCTGGATCGTCGCATCAAGGCCGTGCAGTCTCAAGTGGAGACGCTTCAGGATCGCATTGCCGAGATCGACGAACGTCTGGCCGTGCGCCGAGAATCGCTCTTCCGACAGTTCTACCAGATGGAAACGGCACTGAGTCAGTTCAGCGCCACCAGCCAGTATCTGGCCAACCAATTGGCCGGCATCAACCAGAACTGGGGATTGGGCCGCAGCAATTCAACCAACTTCTCCTAAAACAAGAAGGGAATTCCATGGACGGCAGATTGGGAACATATCGGACAATGGAAACCACGACCAAATCGCAGATCGAGTTGATCCTGCAGGTTTACGATGGCGCCATAACGTCGCTCAAAAACGCCTCGCAGGCACTATCCGACAACCGAAGACAGTCGGCCGACGAAGAACTGGAACGCGCCAAACGTTTTCTGACACATCTCTACACCACGCTCGACTTCGACAAAGGCGGAGAAATCGCCTTACAGCTGGGACAGCTTTACGCTTTTCTGATTAATCAAACCAACGTAGTGATGGCGACCAAAGATTTATCGCTTCTTGACGATAACGTGAATATACTGAGCAATATCCGCCAGGGTTGGCAGGGTATTAAGGACCGGGAAACGAAGCAACCACCCGTTAGCCAACGGACCCTGTCCCCGGCTGGAACCGCACAAGTGAACGAGTCAGCCTAGCGATGTGTGCCAAAGATTATCAGTTCTTGAAGCAGTTGGAACGCGAGCTCATTGCCGTCCTCAAGCAAGAATACTCTTTCTATCAGGAGTTGTATATAGCCCTCGATAAGCAGCGAGACTTGCTCCAATTTGACCGGGACACCCAGTTGCTGGACTTGTTCTCAGAGATAGAGCGATATCGGTCCCGGATCAAATCCTCCGAAGATCAGATTGCCTTGTTGCGCCAGAAGCACCCTGAAACCTTCAAGGCGGCGGCCGTACTCCCCGAGGTCAAGAAGATCGCCAACCGGATTGCTTCACTGGTAAGAAAGAACATGAACGTCGTGAAAGAATGTGAGGAATACCTCGAAGGCCGGTATGCCCGGATAAAGGAAGAACTGGGCGAATTGAGAAACAGTCGGAAGATACTGCAGTACATCACGGATTCCGACCCCTCTCCCCAGTTCGTGGACGGGAAGAAATAGGAACGCAATTCTCCGGGAGTCGGCGCGACTTGAGTCGGCGCCGATGATCAGCGGAGACAACCACTGGAAGGTGGTGAATGCATGGAAATAGGACCCCTGCACAATAGTAGCAGAGCAGTTGATGAATCAGCGACAACGAACAGTCGGCCCAAGGACCGGACGTTGGAGAAGCCGCCGGCCAGAGATGACACCGTCGAGATTGTCTCGGAATCCAGGCGAAGAATCGCCCATCTGGCTGATTCGCTTCGAGCCAGGTATGGGATTACCGATGCCGTCGGTGTCAGAAAGGAGATTGACGGCGAGGCCTCGTCGGAAAGCAGTAGAATCAGAATGATTCAGGCTCGTGTCCGCTCCGGATATTACGATCAGGCGGACGTCCTGAGAATCGTAGCCGATAAAATGGCGGAAGATTTCAACTCTTAACTATCGAAGAAGAACAACACAATGGGAACGGTAACGATTGACAACAAGGTCAGGCAAGTGCTGTCCAACGTACAGAATCTGCCCACCCCGCCAGTAGTGTTTCATCAAATTCAAAAAGTGGTCAATAACCCCAACTGTTCCGCAGCTCAAGTCGCTTCGGTGTTGTCTGAGGATCCGGCCATGTCGGTCAAAGTCCTGAAACTGACGAATTCGGCTTTCTATGGATTATCAAGAGAAGTCGATTCCGTGAAGCAGGCGGTGGTTATAGTGGGGATGGAGGCAGTCAAGAACCTGGTACTATCGGCCAGTGTTCTGGACATGTTCAAGGGAGAAGGCATCGATCTGGACTTACAGGAGAGATACTGGCGTCATTCCTTAGCGACGGCAGCCTGTTGTCGAATTCTCACCCGAAAAGTCAAATCCCGGTGGTTCATTGATCCGGATTCGGCTTTTTCGGCGGGACTGCTGCACGACATCGGCAAAATCGTCCTGGCCTCATTTCTCAAAGTCGAAGCTTCCCTGGTCAGGGCCGCTCGCGCCAAATCGAATACCGAGACGGACTGGACCGTTGAGGAACGAGTACTGGGCTATAACCACACTCAAATTGGCGCGTTTATGGCCGTCCACTGGAAACTGCCCGAGAAACTTTGTGATGCCATTATGTACCATCACGCGTTGCCGATCGGCCAACCGATCGACCCGCTGATTCCGGTTGTTCACCTGGCCAATCTCATTGCCAAGAAGACGTTCTATGACAAAAGCGAGGCGTACTTAGTGGGTCAACCCGATCCTTCCGTCTCTGCCTATCTGAATCTGACGAATGACGATATGGTAGATACTGCGGAGCTTCTGAAAAACGACTTCCAGAAAGCGGAGACGTTTATGCAATTGGCGGGGTTGAATTAGACCGGCAGGGCAATACCAAACCTTGCAGCTGCGAACGAGCTCTCAGTATCCGGCAGTAGACAGCGTCTCAAACCACCTGCAAAATCACTGATCGGTGACCGATTCGCTTCAACCACAGCTGTCGTTTTTTGCGCGACGCCGTCGAATTTCGTCTTGACAGTTAAACTGCGTAATGCTATGTTGTTAAGCTGTATCAGCAGCTGTAGAAGGCTGTGTTTAAAAAGACGGTTGGGCGATTAGCTCAGATGGTTAGAGTACTTGCTTGACATGCAAGGGGTCACTGGTTCAATTCCAGTATCGCCCACCATTAGAGTCAAAGCGGGTTCAGGTGAGCCGACTCACTGGATAATCCGCTTTATGTTACATGGATTGGAAACATGTCGGAGTTGCAGTTAACCCTGCCGGACGGGTCCGTTAAGGAATTCGAAAACGGCACGTCCGGTTTCGAAGTAGCCAAATCGATCTCACCTCGGCTGGCCAAAGAGGCCATTGCCGTCAAGGTCAATGGCGTGGTGCGCGACCTGAACGCCCCCATCCCTTCCAATGCTCATGTCCAGATATTGACGTTTGCCGATCCTGAAGGACGCGAGGTGTTCTGGCACTCCAGCTCTCATATTATGGCGCAAGCTGTTCAGGAATTGTTCCCCGGAGTGAAGTTGGCTATAGGTCCTCCCATAGAAGAGGGCTGGTATTATGATTTCGAAGTCGACAAGCCGTTTTCACCGGAAGACCTGGAGAAGATCGAACGTCGGATGCAGGAAATCATCGATGAGGACGCCGAGTTCTCGTGCGAAGTGAAGCCCAAGTCCGAGGCGATCCGGTACTACAAGGAAAAAGGGGAGAGATACAAAGTCGAATTGCTGGAAGAGTTCGAAGATGAGGAAGTCTCCCTCTACCAACACTCCCGGTTCGTGGACCTGTGTCGTGGGCCGCACATACCCCGTACCGGCATCATCAAAGCGTTCAAGTTAACGGCCTCATCCGGCGCCTACTGGCGTGGCGACGAAAACCGGCAGATGCTGCAGCGTATTTACGGCGTATCGTACTCGAAGAAGTCGATGCTGGATGATTATCTCCACCGCATGGAGGAGGCCAAAAGACGAGACCACCGCGTGATTGGTAAGCAGCTGGACCTGTATTCCATTTCCGAAGAGGTCGGCGCCGGACTCATTCTGTGGCACCCCAAAGGGGCCCGCATCAGGCATGAAATCGAGAACTTCTGGCGGGAAGAACACCTCAAGGCGGGTTACGATCTCGTATATTCGCCGCATATCGCCAATCGCTCCCTCTGGGACCAGAGCGGCCATACCGAGTTTTTCACGGAGTCGATGTTCGGACCCATGGACGTCGAAGGCAGGTTGTACCAACTTAAGCCGATGAACTGTCCGTTTCATATACAAATGTACAAGACCCGGCTGTGGTCCTATCGTGATCTGCCTCTTCGCTGGGCCGAATTGGGTACGGTGTACCGATTCGAGCGGGCCGGGACGCTCCACGGTCTGATGCGCGTGCGCGGTTTGACACAGGACGATGCTCACCATTTCGTCACTCAGGAAAACATGGAAGAAGAAGTGCTGTGGGTCCTGAATTTTTGCGTGCACATTCTGAAGTCATTCGGCTTTTCGAAATACGATATCTTTTTGTCCACTCGTCCCGAAAAGGCCATCGGCAGACCGGAAGATTGGGTCCGGGCAGAAAAAAGCCTGCAGTCGGCTTTGGAAAAGGCCGGCCTGTCCTACCGGATCGATGAGGGGGAAGGCGCCTTCTACGGCCCCAAGATCGACTTGCAGATCAAGGACGCTCTCAATCGAGGTTGGCAGTGTTCGACCATACAGTTCGATTTTTCGTTACCGGAACGTTTCGATTTGACCTATATCGACCGTGACGGTCAGCAGAAACGACCGTACATGATCCATCGCGCCCTGCTCGGAGCCGTGGAACGATTCTTCGGCGTCCTCGTTGAACATTATGCCGGTGACTTCCCGCTCTGGCTGGCTCCCGTGCAGGTGAAGGTTTTGCCGATCACTGACGATTTCAACGAATACGGGTCTGAAGTCGTCCGACAGTTGAAACAACAGGGCATCCGGGCTGAACTTGACGACCGCTCGGAGAAAGTCGGTGCAAAAATACGAGATGCAGAAATGGAGAAGGTCCCGTATATGTTGATTACCGGCGCCAAAGAGATTGAGAACAATACAGTGTCTCTCCGCAAACATGGAGCCGGTGACCTGGGATCCAGGTCGGTGGCTGATGTGACCACGTTGATGCTGGAGGAGATAGAAAAGAAAGGGATAACCCAGTAACGGTGTACTTAGGAGGATTTTATAAGTAGTAAAGACTTACGCATAAATCACCGAATCAAGATCTCACCGATTCGGTTGATAGGTCCTGACGGCGAACAAATTGGGATTTTGCCAACTTCCGAGGCGCTGCAAAAGGCGAAGGACTATGGTTTGGACCTGGTCGAAGTGGCTCCCAACAGTCGGCCGCCCGTCTGTCGGATTCTGGACTACGGCAAATATAAATACGAACTGTCAAAGAAAGACCGGCAGGCCAAGAAGAGGCAACACTCGGTTCAACTCAAGGAGATGCGCTACCGCCCGAAAATCGATGAGCATGATTTTCAGTTCAAGACGAAGCATGTGCGGAATTTCATTGAAAGCGGGAGTAAGGTAAAGGCGTTCGTTCTCTTCAAAGGCCGAGAGATGGCGCATACGGAGTTAGGCCGAATAATACTGGATCGGGTTGCCGAAGAGCTCAATGACATAGCCACGGTTGATATTCCGCCCAAGCAGGATGGCCGCAACATGAGCATGGTGCTGGTGCCCCGACCCGAGGTGCTGAAACAACTCAAGCAGGATAACGACCGCAAAAAGACGGAAGAAAAACAGAAAGAAGAATTGCAGACTGAAGATAAAGTGAATTCCGAAAAGTAACCAGCAATCGAGCGAAGGTCAGACTATGCCGAAAATGAAAACGCAACGCGGCGCCGCCAAACGGTTCAAGAAGACGGCGTCCGGTAAGATAAAGAGACATCGCGCTTACAAAACGCACATTCTTACCAAGAAAAGCCCCAAACGTCTCAGGAAACTGCGCAAACCGGCGCTGATTTCAAAGGCCGACCTGCAGCGGGTCCGGATAATGATCCCCTCGATGTAGTCGATGGGAAACAGGTTGTCGGAAGATTCAACAAAGGAGTTAGTGCAATATGCCTCGTGCGAAGAATAATGTAGCCGCTCACAAACGCCACCGCGAAGTCCTTAAGAAGGCGCGGGGTAACTACGGCGCCCGGAGTCGGCTCTATCGTACCGCTCTGGAAACGGTCAACAAAGGGCTGAAATACGCCTACCGGGACCGCCGCAACAAGAAACGGGATTTTCGGCGGTTGTGGATTACCCGCATTTCCGCCGCAGCCCAAATGTGCGGGACGAATTACTCTACATTCATTGCCGGCCTGAAGAAGTCCGGAGTTAACCTCGATCGCAAAATGCTGGCCGATATTGCGGCGCGCGATATGGCCACGTTCCAATCCCTGGCCAGAATGGCCGCCGGCGAATAACGCGGATTACTCTGTCACATGGCCACCCGGGATGAAATAACCGCCCTGGAACAGGAAGCAACGAAGCGGATCAGGCAGGCCGATTCGGAAGATGCGCTCAATGATCTCCGAGTCGAATACCTGGGTCGAAAGGGTAGAGTTAAAGCGATTCTCGGCAGTCTCGGCAAGCTGCCCGCCGACGAGCGAAAAGAAATCGGGGCGGCCGCCAACAAGTGCCGGGCGAGTATTGAAGGGGCGCTGGAAGCAGTACGGAAAGAGCTGGCTTCAGGCAAAGAGAAAGCGGGACTCGATCCTACGTTGCCGGGCACGGCTCAGTACGTCGGAGTGACTCACATTATTAATCAAGTCATGCAGGATATCTGTGAGATTTTTCACGGCATGGGCTTCGAAATCGCGCGCGGGCCGGACATTGAGACAGATTACTACAATTTCGAAGGGCTCAACTTTCCACCCGATCACCCCGCCCGAGACATGCAGGATACGATGTTCGTTGAGGGCGGACGCCTGTTGCGCACTCACACCACTCCCGTCCAGGCGCGAGAACTGGAAAAGCGTCAGCCCCCCATCAAGGCGATCACACCCGGACTTTGTGCTCGCAACGAAGCTATTTCGACTCGCTCCCATGTCGCCTTCTATCAGGTGGACGGCTTTCTCGTCGATGAGGGGATAACCTTGGCCGATTTGAAAGGGGCGCTGGTCGCCTTCTGCAAAGCTTTTTTTGGCGAACAGGTCAGGCTCAATTTCCGGCCCTCCTATTTCCCCTTCACGGAACCCTCGGCCGAAGTGGACATCTCTTGCTTCCTGTGCAATGGTGAAGGCTGCCAGGTGTGCAAGTACGCCGGCTGGCTGGAAATCCTCGGTTGCGGCATGATCGATCCGGCTGTTCTGGAGAACGCCGGCATCGACAGCGAGAAGTACACCGGCTATGCTTTCGGAATGGGCGTCGAACGTCCGGCCATGTTGAAGTACAGAATCAACGATATTAGACTCTTTTTTAACAACGACATACGATTTCTCAGACAGTTTCGGTAAACGATGAAGACCTCCTATAAATGGCTCCGGGAACTGACCGGCCTGGAATGGTCCGTGGAAGAAATGGCGCAACGCCTGACCAACTGCGGCACGGCCTGCGAGGGAATTACGGCGACGGATCGGTATATGAAGAACGTGGTCGTGGGACAGGTGCGCGACCTGCGCCCAATCGAAGGAGCGGACAAGCTCCGGTTGGCCGGCGTCGAACTTGGTTCCGAGACAAAAGACTTGGTCTGCGGTGCACCGAACGTGGCCGTCGGTCAGTATGTGCCGGTGGCGCTGGCAGGCGCCCGATTGAGCGGCGATATCGTCATTGGACCCGCCCGGATCAGGGGCGTGGAATCGCACGGAATGATATGTTCCGAAAGAGAACTGGGCATTTCCGATGATCATTCCGGTATCATGGTGCTCAATGGCGACATAAGGCTCGGTATGCCTCTGGTTGACTACCTGGAATATGATGACTATCAGCTTACATTTGAGTTGACACCGAACCGGCCTGACTCCCTGAGCGCCATCGGCATCGCTCGCGATGCCGCCGCGCTGGCTTCCGTACCGGTTAGAAAGCCACAGTTCAGTATAACTGAATCAGATAAGCCGGCCTCCCAGTATGTGGCTGTCAGCATTGAAGATCCGGGAGCCTGTCCGAGATACGCGGCCAGGGTCATCGAAAACGTTACTATCGGTGAATCACCCTGGTGGCTGAAGCGAAAACTGCTGATCTGCGGCGTTCGTCCTATAAACAATGTGGTCGATGTTACCAACTACGTTTTGCTGGAGTGCGGGCACCCGCTGCATGCGTTTGACCTCGATCGATTCGGATCGAAGGAAGTGGTCGTCCGACGGGCCAGGGATAAAGAACGATTCACCACTTTGGACGGCAGAGAACACGAACTAATACCCGACGTGCTCCTGATTACGAACGGCAAAGAAGGAGTGGCGGCCGCCGGGGTTATGGGCGGGATGAATTCCGAAGTCGAGGAAGCCACAACCAACATCCTGCTGGAATCCGCTTATTTCAATCCCTCAGTAATCAGACAGAGCCGCAAGCATCTGGGTCTCGTTACGGAATCATCCAGCCGCTTCGAAAAAGGAGCCGATCCGAACAACGGCGTCGAATATGCGATAAACCGCGCCGCCTGTCTGATGGCGGAGCTCTGCGGCGGCGAGGTCTTGAATGGTATCGTCGACTGTTATCCGAATCGAATCGAGCCCAAAACGGTCAACATGCGTCCCGAACGATGTAATGCCATACTCGGGACAGACCTGTCGACGGATCGGATGCTGGAGATATTCCGAAACCTGGAGTTTGCAGTCGAAGAAAAGGCGCCGATAAGGGTCACAGTGCCTACCTTCCGACCCGATATAGAAAGGGAAATCGACCTCATAGAAGAAGTGGTCCGGATCGAGGGTTTTGTTAGCGTGCCGGATTCGATTTCGAATGTCGGACCATTGTATACTCCGGTGGATTATCGCGAACGATTCAAGCACGAACTTCGCCACTTGCTCACCGCGGCCGGGTTTGACGAAATACTCAGCCACGGCTTAGCAGACAGTCGACTGGCTAAGCGGGTATATCCTGAATTGCCGCTGGTTAAGATCTCGAATCCCGTCTCAGCCGATCTCGACGTCATGCGCAACAGCCTGGTATCATCGGTACTGACGGCTATCAGTCACAACATCTCGCACAGAAATCTGGATTTGAGACTTTTCGAAATGGGAAGAGCCTATTTCCCTCCCGATGAAAAGCAAACCTGGGTGGAAGAAGAGCTTCTGGCCATGGCGGTCACCGGGAAGTCCCCGAATACCTGGCGAGACATTCCCCGACTATATGATTTCTACGATGTTGTAGGCGCTTTGAACATTGTGGCAGATCATTTTCGGTGGGGGCAATTCGACATAGTGCCGGCAGACGTACCATTTCTAGAACCGGGATTGTCTTACGAGCTGAAATTGGACGGTCGACAGTGTGGCGCGGTCGGTCAACTGGCTGAAAGTCTCGTAGACTATCTCGATATCAAGCAACCGCTCTATATTGCTGAAATGAGTGTTCAATCGTTCATGCAACGGGAAACACGGAGGATCGAGTTCGAACCTTTGCCGCTCTACCCGGCAGCGTACCGCGATCTGGCCCTCGTTGTTGCCAACGCTGTTCCCGCCGGGGAGTTAATTGATACCGTGAAGAGTACGGCCGGAGAATTGGCGGAATCGGTGAAGATATTCGACCTCTATACTGGGAAGCAGATAGAAAAAGGTAAGAAGTCCATTGCTATGGCTATTAACTTCCGTTCTCGTGAGGGGAGTTTATCAAGCAAGGAAGTCGATGAAATTCAAGAGAATATAGTTGCTGCACTAAAGAAGCGGTTTAACGCAGAGATCAGGGATTACTGAGTATGAGAGAGAAAATCGATAAGTTGGCTGAGAGAATCAACCTCTTGCTGGACCTGGTTGCCAGTCATGAGAAGATGAACCAGGCCCTCAAAGACGAGAATAGTCGATTGCAGGACGAAGTGAAGCGACTCACGAGAGAAGGGCAACTTCTTCGGACTACTCAGATTGACAATTCTCAGTTGGTGAAATCCAGACTAGTGGGTGTTCTGGATCGGCTTGAAGAGCTCGAAGAAATCAGCCGCTAGATTTTACTTGACATTTGCAATCTTGTATAATATAAGCTATTGTGACAAAGTAGGATAAGAGAATATCGGCTTGGTGATACACTGTTAGAATTGAATTGCTGACAAAATGGCAGAACACAGAGTTGTAGTTCATATTCTTGGCGAAGAATACCCCATATCCGGGGTTACTGACCCAGCGCATATAACAAAGGCGGCTGATGTCGTTGATTCCAGAATGAGAGAAGCAGAGCAGAAGAGTCCGGTTCGCGGAAGAGACAAACTGGCTATATTAGCGGCCATGTCTCTGGCGTCCGAGCTGCTCGATAAGGCTTCAGAGTCCGAACAACTTGAAGCCGAATTGGGCCGGAAGCTGGACGAAATGCTGGATCAACTCGATCACGCCTGGCCCGCTCTGAGCAACAAGCAGATGTCGGGCTCATAGTCACCTTTCTGTATTTTCTTCATCCTGTATACTTAACATAGATTCTGCATCCGGTATGTTCTACCGGGTGGGAGGCAATGATGAACAACACGATCATCCTGATTGCACTGGGTGTTCTGGTTGGCTTGGTCTCGTTCTTCGTGTCTTGGTTCCTGGCGCGCCGCGCTGCTGGCACGAGAGTCATCGAGGCCACCAATGAAGCCAAAAGGTTGGTTTCTGAGGCTAACAAAGAGGCTGAAATCAAGTTGAAGGAAGCCCGTCTCGAGGCTCGTGAAGAGCTTATGAAGCTCAAGAATGAGTTCGAGACTGAAGCCGATGCCAGACGCCGGGAACTGGAGTCGACTGAAAAACGGATTGAAGAACAACAGTCAACGTTAACCAAAAAGCTTGAAGTCCTGACCAACCGAGAAACCGATCTCGATAAGAGAGAGAAGAATCTGCTGACACGCGAAAAAGGAATATCTCTGCGCGAATCGGAACTCGAGGAGATAATAAACAATCAAAACGAGAAGCTCCAGAAGATTGCCCAAATGACGCCCGAAGAGGCAAAGAAGCAGCTAATGGACAACATGTTGAGCGCCGCTCGAATCGAGGCGGCCCAATATGTGAAGGAAATTAAGGAAAAAGCCGAGGCGGATGCCGACAAAGAGGCCAAAGAGATAATCCTCTCTTCCATTTACCGATGCGCCGCCGATCACACGGTCGAAACGACAGTTTCGGTGGTCATTCTCCCTTCGGACGAAATGAAAGGGCGTATAATAGGCCGTGAGGGACGTAATATCCGTTCGTTCGAGACGGCTACCGGCATCGACGTGATAGTGGACGATACGCCGGAGGCGGTCATCCTTTCGGGCTATGATCCGGTCAGACGCGAGATCGCCCGCATGGCGCTTGAGAAACTGATTGTCGACGGGCGAATTCACCCGACTCGGATCGAAGACGTCGTAGAAAAATCAAAAAAGGAAATGGAAGTGATCGTCCGTGAAGCTGGAGAACAGGCTTGTTTCGAACTCGGCGTCCACGGCCTGCATCCGGACGTGGTCAGGATGCTCGGCAAGCTCCATTTTCGTACATCTTACGGCCAAAATGTCCTGGCGCATTCCAAAGAAGTGGCTATGCTGTGTGGTTTAATGGCGGCGGAACTCGAACTGGACAGCACGCTGGCTAAGCGCTGCGGACTGTTACACGACGTCGGCAAGTCTATCGATCGAGAGACCGAAGGTACGCATACGCAGATCGGGGCGGACTTCATACGGCGCTACAAGGAACCCGACGAGGTTGTCAACGCCATCGAATCGCATCACGGGGATGTACCGATGGTGGGACCGTTCCCGGTTCTGGTCCAGGCGGCCGACGCCATTTCCGGTTCCCGACCGGGTGCGCGCCGAGAGCCTCTGGAAGCGTATATCAAGCGCCTGCAGCAATTGGAGGAATTGGCTGACAGCTTCCGAGGAGTCTCCAAAGCGTATGCCATTCAGGCCGGCCGTGAGGTCCGGGTAATCGTCGAGCATGAAACGCTGGACGATCTGGCAACGTCCATTTTGGCGGGAGACATCGCCGAGAAAATCGAGCGTGAAATGCAATATCCCGGCCAGATCAAAGTGACCGTCGTCCGTGAAACCCGGGCGACTGAATTCGCGAAGTGAGACCGCTCTTGCGGCATGCGCGCTGAACCAGTCTCATTGGGCTGTTGCGGCAGGTCCTGCGAATCCACGGCAGGGGATGCGTATGTCCTGCCGCTGTTATCTCGTAACGAATTACCTGCCAGGTCATCCGCCGCAGGCCAATTGACATTTGATCAGAACCTGACACCACAGGAACCGGGGTTTTGCAACATGCCCCGGCACTCCGAATTAGTCGTTGATTTTCAGACCGTATGGAGTTACACTGAAAGCAACATGTTTTTCACTTACAAGATGTCTTTTGGTACTGCCCACACGGATGTGTGGTCGGCTGGCGAGGGGATACTCCGATGTCGAATATGAAGATTCTGTTTGTGGCTGATGTATGCGGCAAGGTGGGACGGCAAGCCGCCGCACATATGGTGAAGCCGCTGCGCACCAAGTACGAGGCTGACTACGTCATCGCCAACGTTGAAAACGCCGCCGGCGGTTTCGGCATAACTCCGGAAATGTCGCGCAAAATGTTCTCTTATGGCATGGACCTGCAGACGTCGGGTAACCACATCTGGGACCGATACGAGATCATTTCCTATTTCAATACCTCTCCCAAGCTTCTGCGGCCCGCCAATTTCCCGCCGGGCGTTCCCGGGGAAGGAATGCTCGTAGACACCGTGGCAGACAAGAAGATCGGTGTCATCAACCTTATGGGGCGAACCTACATGAAAGATATCGACTGTCCCTTTTCGGTCGGCCGGGAACTGGTTACCAGAATACGGACCCAGACCAAAGTCATATTCATAGACTTTCACGCCGAGGCAACTTCCGAAAAGCAAGCTCTGCATTACTACCTCGACGGTCAGGTCTCCGCTGTTGTGGGGACCCACACGCATGTACAGACGGCTGATGAATACGTGAGTTCTTTGGGGACAGCTTACATCACCGATGCCGGCATGACCGGTCCGCACGACTCCATTATAGGCATGGAGAAAGAACCCTCTCTGCAGCGTTTTCTGACAGGGATGCCCCGTCGGTTTTCGACCGCATCGGAAGATGTGAGATTATCGGGAGTCTTTCTGGAGGTAGAGAGTGAGACGGGTCGGGCCGTCCGATTCGAGCGGTTCATTCACAAGTTCGATAGCGACAGCTTCAAGCCTGAAGACATCACCGGTATACCAAAAGAGCAAGTGACGCGAGAAACGTAAAGGTAAAGGATTAGGTTAATATGTCGGCGCAACTTATTGATGGTAAAATAGTAGCAGCCAGCATTCTTGATAGTCTGCAGTCTCGAATCGACGGCTTGAAAACACAGGGCGTAACGCCCGGTTTGGCGGCCGTTTTGGTAGGCGAGGATCCGGCCTCTAAGACGTATGTCAACGCCAAGATAAAAGCCTGTAAGAAACTGGGTCTGTATTCCGAGGTTATCATGGAGTCCGCCGATCTGGATCAAAGCGAGTTGATTCGTATTGTGGAAGGTCTGAATACCAATGAACAAGTCCATGGCATTCTCGTCCAGTCTCCCTTGCCTGCCCAAATCGATGAGTTGTCCGTCACTCTGGCCATTGATCCGACCAAGGACGTGGATGGCTTTCATCCCCACAACGTGGGTATGATGCTGATTGGAAGGCCAGGTCTGCTGCCCTGTACTCCACACGGTATCATCAAGCTGCTGGCATATTACAACATCAATCCGGCCGGCAAAGAAGTGGTTGTTGTCGGACGCTCGAATATCGTTGGAAAGCCGATTACGGCGATGTTGCTGCAAAAGGCCGACATGGCCAATGCGACGGTGACCATAGCACATTCGCGCACCAAGAATCTGGAGGCGGTTGTGGCACGGGCCGATATTGTCATCGCTGCCATTGGCCGCCCCAAAACGATTACGACCAATATGATTAAAGAGGGAGCAACTGTAATTGATGTCGGTGTGAACCGGGTCGAGGATAGTTCCGCCAAGCGCGGCTATCGTCTGGTGGGTGACGTGGATTTTGAGGCTTGTCAGGAAAAGGCTTCGTTTGTTACACCGGTGCCGGGTGGGGTCGGTCCGATGACTATTGCAATGCTGATGTCTAATACGGTTCTAGCAGCGGAACACTCTTTTTCAAAGAAAACCCAGCAGTCGGTCAATCTGTAAAACTATTACAATTTGCTGCATTGCGTTGCATATTCCATCGTTGTGTCGTCTGGTTTGCGCTGCAGCCTCAAGTGTGAACGTAGCTCTTCAGTCGAGACCTGATGGTTTCGAATAGCACCTTGTTCGTATGATTCGCTTTGTGTCAGTTTGGCACGAATGTGATAAATGGAATTAAGACGCGCAGAACCGTCTGTGAGGCATAAGGTTTGCTGCAATATCGTGTTGTTGGTGAGACTTCAGGAAGATAAGCCGGTTCCATGAAAATATACACACTGATTCTCTGCGTTCTTGTCTCGATTTCTGGTCAGGGAGCGCTGTCCGACGAACGGAATTTGCTTCACCAGGTAGAATCGCTCATGACAGAAATCGGGAGTGCAGGTACATTTAGCTCTTCTCAGCAGTTCGGCCAGTTAACCGATTTCGAGGTCTCGCCGTCAAATGCAGTTGCAGGCGCGACGTCCGACTACCGGTTCACATTCGGTTTGTTACCGGAGTATGTCATTGCGCTTGATAGCGGGAGTGTGCTTCTCTCCATTCAGGGTGAATTCGGCTTGGCGAATGTCTCAGCCGGCTCGTTCTCAGCCAATACAGCTATCGTAGATTATGAGATAGGACTGGTTGAATACACCGGCAACTACGTTGTGGTGATCCTGGATCAAATTGCAAAGAACATCCCGGACAGCCTTGGAACCGAACCCATCGACATCACCATAGAGCTGACTGATATCGTCAACCCGACAGCGGCAGGCGAATACCGCGTCACCGGATTTGTGTTCAATTCGAGTCCGACTCTCCTGGCAGGACCGACCGAGTCTGCAGCCTTTTCGATTGTTGCCGGTGCGGTTGAGAGTCTTCTAATTCAGCCGGTCGGCGATCTGAACATAAGAGCGGGAGAGAGTCTGGAATTCGAAGCCGAAGGCTTCGACATGTACGGCAATATGATTTCGCCTTTAATAGCGGAATGGCGACTTCAAGCGGGATCGGACTCGATAGGCACAGTCTCGGGGGGAAGATTAGAGGTGTCACGAGTGGGTCAGGGGCGGGTGGAAGTCACAAGCGGCGGCGTCGTGACACGATCAGGAATTATCACAGTCCTGCCCGGTACGCTGGCTTCCATGGTCCTGGAAATCTACCCGGAGCAAATCGTGGGGCAGCCTTTTATTCCCGATGCCTCGATAACGCTTCGCGACGGCTACGAAAACCTGAAAACGGATTATGATATTGAAGCCAAACCCATCGCTTTGATAATCAACGACGGTAGACTTCTGCCCGATACACTTTCAAATGCAGATCTGTTGACCGATGGGCAGATCGACCTGTCCGCACTGCCTCTGCGCTACGAAGGTCCCACGACCGTTACGCATCTCTACGCCACCACCAACGGTTACGTTAACACTGCGCCCGTAACGCTCTCTTTGAACGGATATGATATACTTGATATTCTGGACGCCAGGGGTCAAACACTCCAATCGATTTACAGCGGCGTAGAAACTCTCGTCGACGTGATTCTCACGAACGGAGGGCGGTTGATGCCGGAGGTGTCGCCGGAATTGACGTTCTCTTTGAATCCGGTGATTCCGCTGGCCAGTTCATCGACACCGGGACTGGCGGACGGCCGGGTAGATACGATAAGTCTGTTCCTCCCGCCCATCGATTCCGACACAACCGATACGACCTTGACGGCCGTTGCTGAAGCTCTCTTTCTGACAAACGACTCCCTTCGTACATATGTTGACACGCTGAAAGTACCGGTGGCGGTGCTCGCGCCGAGACGGGTGCGAGCGGTACCGCATTCGCTGACTCCCGATACCATCTACCCGGGACAGCCGTTTGATCTTTCCGTCAAACTAGCCGCCGCCGACGTAACCTATGCCCCGACCGCTCCCAAACTGCGCATCAATCTGATGCTGCCGGGGGGGAACATGGGGCCATCCCTGGTTAATGAGTTCGTCGAACCGCTTTCGATTTTCGAGGATACAATCGCCTATTCCGGAATTGAGGGCAGGTTGGCGGCGACCGGCGGGGCGTCAAGCGGTCGGTTGAGCCTGTATATGAATTACTTACATGAAACGAGCGAAGCGATCTATGTGCTCAGCGACCAATTGGCCGACTCGATTTACGTGCTGCCGGAAATACAGGTGAGGTATATCGACAATTCGTTCGGTCCTCTGTCGGTCTACGCTGGGAATGAGGCCTCGTTCGGCTTCAACATCGAACTGGACGGTGAATACTCGGTGCCGGTGATCCTGGAGGATGCGGTTGTCCGAGTGCTGGGGGCCAATTACTCGCTCGCGACCAACTTGCGCTTCGTGGATCCGCGTCTCAATCCGGGCGTCAACCTGGTCGAAACGGAGAAGCTGTTCATTCCGGAAGACCAATTGGGTGAGTCACTGGCGCTCTCGGCGCAGCTGTCATACGCGATTCCCGGCACCAGGAATGTCCTGACGTTCACGACCGACTTCGATAACACGCCGGTGCAGGTAACGGAACAGCCGGTGGCCCAGATCACCGGTCTTGAGATACTCGCTCCCAACGTACCCAACGTCAACACGTCGCAGTCGTTTCAAGCACGGTGCCTGCTGGCCAATCTGTCGGGGTCGCCTTTGGGGCCGCTGTTCCTGCAGCTCAGCAGCGACGGCAACTCCAGTTTCGATTCTTTGACCACCGTCCCCAGCGTTCCACCCTTTGATACTATCGAGGTGATCTTCGACATCACGGCCGATACATTTCCGATTAACCAAGAGGTATTCAAAGTCGATATCGCCTCGCCCCATATTGTGGATAAACCGCCCGTTGATAACGTGGCGGTCGTAAGGATCGAGCGACCCGCGGAATTAGAGCTGTCGTTCGATCTGTTCGGCGCGGACGACGGTATCGTCGATCATAATGGAGCGTTTTCAGCGGCCGTAGCCTTACACAACGTGGGTCAGGCCGACGCTTCGGAGGTACCCTACCGATTGACGACCGGGGGAGTGGACTTCGGTCTCGATGACACCGTATCCGGTGTCATTCACGTGAATGATCCCATTCCCTTCTTCTTTGTGGCCCCGGAGTTTGATACGTCGGTCGTATTTAAATTCGAGTTACTGGAGCACCCCATCGACCTGAATAGCGGCGAACCGGCCGTATTGAATGATTCGACTATCTCATTTTCTATTGAGGTGGAATTGCTGGCGACAGAATTGGAGGTGGCGGTATCCACAACGGGATCCAATCTCGTCGTGCCGGGACGTCAGAAGGAGCTCTTTGAGATATCATTCACGAATCAGGGCGCGGCATCGGTCAGCACCGTGTATTTGAATCGACTGGAGCTGTCGTTTCTACGAGATGACAACACACCCCTGGATGTCGGCGGCCTGCTGGACCTGGAGCAAACATCATTCGTGGAAGGCGGTCAGGCCGTATCGACCACCTGGCGCGGGGGAGATATATTGATCGCTTATTTCCAAGACTTCGTAATTCCGCCGCAGGAGACGCGGACAATTCAATTTCTGACTGCGCTTCTCGGCGATTCGTTCACACCGGTGACAGTGCATATGGAAACCGATGACATTGAAGCTCGCTTTCTTGAGGGACCTTACGTCGGAGACACGGTCACCGTTATGAGTCAGTCCGGCAGCCGTCTGCTGTTGTCACAGATGTACGTGACCAAGGGGCAGAGCCTCAAGGAGTCCTTCTTGATCAGGAACAACCCGTTCGATCCGCATTCCGCTCCGGCCGAGTTTACGTACGAACTACAGGAACCGTCGGCGGTCGAATTTCGGGTGTTCACATTGACGGGAGAAAAAGTTCACGCCCGCTTTCTGGAGGTTGGTCAGCCGGGCACGTCCGTTGGTGAGCAGACGTTGACCTGGGACGGCCGCAACGACGAGGGACACATAGTACATAACGGCATTTTTGTCGTCATCTTGAACGTCATCAAGACGGGTGCTGAAGCGCGACTAAAGGTGGCCGTGGTCAAGTAATGAACACCGTTCGCACGATATTCGTCTGTTTTTTCGGCGTTGCCTGCGGGTTCGGCCCGGCAGCTGCCGGTGATGCCGGAATTGAGTCGCCGTTTGCAGCCGGCGCGGGCGCGCGGGCGCTCGGGTTGGGGGGTGCCTTCACGTCACTGGCCAACGACGCCTCGGCCGTGTTTTACAATCCCTCCGGTTTGTCCCGCCTGCCTCACCAGGAGATTACCGGCATGCACATGACGCTGTTTGAAGGGACGATTTACGACTACCTGGGCTGGGTCTATCCCACTCCTACTATGGGTGGCTTCGGTATCGCTTACCTGCGGATTGGGACGCAGGACATCGTACGTCGCGAAGAATATCGCGAACTCGGTTCGTTCGACTATTCGTACTCGCAGTTCCTTCTGTCTTATGGCCGACAACTGAAAGGAGGGTTGTCGGCCGGAGCCAGTCTGAAAATCGTGAATCAGTCACTCGATCCATATTCGGATTATGGCCTCGGACTGGATTTCGGCATGATGGCTAGATTGACGCGGCACGTTCAGGCGGGGCTGATGGCGCGCGATATCATTCCGGCCACACTTGAATTGCGTTCGCAGGAAGACACGGTGCGAATCGCCGACATAGGTGAAACCTTGCCCGTCACACTGGCAGGGGGAGTCGCGCTCACAAGCATTGCTCTCAGGCGGGACATGAGTCTCACTGCCGCATTTGAGCTGGAGAAAACGGAAAACCGGTCGGCCAAACTGCATGCCGGAGCGGAGTTGCTCCTCAAAGAGGCGTATGGCATTCGGGCCGGTTACGATCGCGACAATTTCTCTTTTGGAGTCGGGCTGCGGTACGATCGCCTGCATTTCGATTACGCGTACAAGTTGATGGATTATATCGCCGACAGTCATCGCTTCTCGGTTTCATACCGGATCGGGGCTTCGATTCCGGAGCAGATCCGGCGGCGTGAGCTCGAAGAAGAGCGGAAGGGCAATGAGTTGTTGGAAGACGAACGCCGCCGCCAATACCTCTTCTATAAGGACAAGGCCAATCAATTCTATCGTCAGTATCAGCTCGATTCTGCCCTGACGTACTATCAGCGGGCTCTGGCTTTCAACGAAACCGATGAGGAAGTAATCAAGACAATTGATGCTATCAAAGGGGCTCAGGAAGTACTGCGAGCCCGGAACCGCGACATGCAGGAGTCGGAGCGAGAGAATCTGAGCACGATCGAGGCCTACTATAATCAGGCCCAGAGCTTTTTCGCCAGGGAGTATTACCCGCCCGCCCTGGATATGCTGGGTCTTATACTCGATATCGATCCCGAGCACTCGGAAGCGCTGGCCCTGAAGACCACCGTGGAGCAAGTGGTCGACAATGAAATAGCGGCGGGTCTCCGCGCGGCCCGTCGGGCCCAGCAGGAAGGGGACTATATCGGCGCCATCGAAGACTACACGCGGCTGCTGTATCTGGAGCCGGACAACGAACAGGTGCGGCGGGAAAAACAGGAAGTGGTGGAGAAGATCGATCTGTCCCGGTATCTTAATCTCGGTATCGATCTGTTTCGCGCCGGTCACTATGCCGAGGCGCGTGAGAAATTCATGCTGGTTCTGTCCGCCAAGCCGAACGAATCGGTAGCCAAAGACTACGTGGACCGGATCGACGTCGCCCTGGCCCATCCACCGACGTTGACCACGATTCAAAGCGACCGACGGGTCTGGCAGCAGTACCTCAACGGTCTTCGCCATATGCGCAGCAAAGAGTATCAACTGGCCATCGAGTCGTGGGAGAAAGTGCTGGAGGCCTACCCCAACAATAAGAGCACGCTCGACAACCTGGAACAGGCCCGGCTGCGGCTCAAGCTCGAGCGGGGGGAATAGCACGGCCGGGTCGGTTAGGATCGGCTTCCGGGAGAAACTCGGCTCGCCTACGTAGTCCATGTTCAGAATTCCGATCAAAGAAATCAATGCCGAGTATCCGGCCGAGACGAAGTTCCTGAAGAGCATTCAGCGCACCGTCCGGGAGAGCTGCCTGGCGGCCGGGCTGCCGGACCGCGAGACGGCGGCTGTGCTCCTGGCTATAGAAGAGGGCGCCAGCAATATCATCAGGCACGCGTACCTGTACGAAAAAGGAGTGATCCGACTACGAATCGTGATCTACAAAAAGCAGATCGTGTTTTCTCTGATAGATTTCGGTCGTCCCTTTCAACCGAGCGGCAACGGCCGGATCGATTTGAAGCAACTGGTGGAGTCGAAACGCAAGGGCGGTCTGGGTTTCTACATGATCCGCAAGATCATGGATTCCGTCGAAGTCATCATGTCCGGCGGCTACAACGAACTAAGGATGATCAAGCGCATCCGTCCGGCTGCGGCCGGGACTATCCCATTTCTTTCGCGTATGTTCTCTCTCCGGGTCCGCTTTTCGGTATGGACTTTTCTCATCGTGTTCATCATTGTGGGCGGCTCCTACTACTACATCGATCGCCAGACATCGCAACAACTCTACGCTCACCTCCACGATACCGTTACGTCTTTGACAAATACGATAGCCGAGCAAGCGTCCGGCTATATCCTGAATCGGCGTTCGGATGCCGAATTCGACGAACTGGTTGTCAGCTACGTCCGATCCAACGAGGAGTTCCTGCGGCAAGTTGTGCTGACCGACCGCGAGGGGAGCATACTGGCACACTCCGATGATATACGAAATATCCGACGTCAGTATCGTCCGCCGCCGACTGTCAACGATTCGGCCTTCGGCGCGGCCCAGAGCTACCGTCTGGAGGGGAGGAAACTGTTCTACCTGGTCGTCCCCATACGAACGGGTAGTGATCGCGTCGGTAGAGTGCACGTTTCCTACAGCGCCGGTAACATCCAGGGTGATCTGGCGGGCGCCCGACAGAAAACGGCTCTGCTGACGGCGATATTACTGCTGTTCGGAATCGCCGGCGTGTTTCTGCTCTCGAGCTATTTCGTGGGACCGATCGTGAAGATAACGCAGCGCGTCCGCAAGTTCGCTTCAGGCGATCTCGCTTCGGAACTTCCGCTGGAGGGGGCCGAGGAGTTCTTTGAGATTTCCCGCGCCTTCAACCAACTGACAACGCGCGTCAATCAGGATCAGGAACACGTGGCGGAGCGGGAACGTATGCTCAAGGAGATTGAGGTGGCTTCGCATATTCAGAAGACGTTGCTGCCACGGCAGTTTCCGAAGGTTCCCGGGCTGGAGATCGAGGCCTTCTACCGCGCCGCCTCGACCGTCAGCGGTGATCTGTATGACATCTTCCAGGTCGATCCGACCCACTACTGTCTGACCGTGGCCGACGTTTCGGGAAAAGGGGTACCGGCGTCATTAGTCATGTCCATGTTGCGCACGGTCATACAGATTCAAGCGCCTCGAGCTTCCTCGGCGCGAGACATCCTGATCAGCGTCTACGATTATCTCAAAGGCAATATACCGGGCGGCATGTTCATTACCGTTATGCTGGCCCTGTATGAAACCACCGAACAGCGGTTGAACTTTGTCTCTGCCGGGCACAATCCCATGGTCTATTACAGCTTCGAAAGAGATACTCTGGAGAAGCTGAATCCCACCGGGATGCCGATGGGACTGCCGACCGCGGTCGATACGACGTTCGAACAACGGTTGCAGGAGAAGTCGATCATGCTCGGGGACGGCGACCTCTTCCTGATGTTCACCGACGGTATCACCGAGGCCGGCAATCGGGAAGGGGAGCACTATGGAATGGATCGGTTTATCCGCTTTGTCCAAAGCCAGGTCACCGACGGAATCGGAGTATCGTCGGCTGCGATTTCTGAACGACTGGTCAACGATCTGGACGGTTTTGCCGGTCAAACCGGCATTGCCGATGACATCACGTTTATCGTGGCGCGGGTCAGGAAACCGACGAATTAGCTTCCTCGTTCTACGGGCATTATTTAGTTGATTCAATGTTAACAGTCAGCTATTGTAGCCACAGGACGGAACCGGGAAAGGAAGGAGCTTTGAGATGGCACTGTACATTATGGCGATGACCATCAACCCGAATGCAAAAAAGGAGCACGAGGACGTATCTCACCAAATCGATGAATCTCTGAAAGTGTTTTCGACCAGAAAGGTGAAGGTGCACAACGTATTTGCGACATTGGGAAGATACGATCTGCTGGCGGTATTCGATGCCAATGATCAGTCCGTGGCGTTTGCAATCGCATCCGAGATAAACAATTTGGGGGTGCTCGATACCGAAACGTGGCCGGTAATCCCCTACGAGGACTTCTCCCGGCTTATGAAATAACGGATCAAGTGAGTCCTGTGACCGGTTATCTTAAGATCCGATTACCGTGCTCATTGCTCTGAGTCCAGCCACCACTCCGGGGACAGGCGTTGCGTTAACTCGACAATCTCTCGGTCCTGTTCATTCAGTGCTCCTCGTTCAATAAGACCGTCCAACGAGCCATGCAGCAGCGCCATCCTGTCCCGAATCAGGGCAATCGTAGGGTAGTATTCGTTATTGAAGAAAATCCGGTACCGCAGGCGGGACAGCCCGTCTTCAAGCATCTTACCGATAGCCTGCTCCAGGTCTTTACCTTGCCGGTCCTGCAATTGCTCTTTGGGTGACTTGAGCTTGTCGACGGACTTCTCCAGGCCGTCTATGCACTCAAAGTTGAAGTGCCAGCACTCGGTCAGCCCCAGAGAATTGATGACGAGCGTGCTGACGGTAATGGTGCCTTTGTCCGAGTCGGAGCGGACGCCCTTCATAAACGGCAGATAAATGTTGTCCGTAATTCCGCCAAAGGCACTGACCCCACCGGCGTACGGATCATTGATGATATCATGGATAGTGAAATACGGTTTCTGTTGGAAGCGGGCGTCTTGAATCATCATCAGCTCTTCTTCGGTGTAGTGAAAACGGTTGTTCCAGAGCTCTTCGGGAGACAGGTCCTTTTTCGTCAGGGAAGAATGCGAAGTCAGCATCCCAATAGCCTGCCCGCCCCGCCAGACCAGGGGCAGGACGCCGACCGCCCACTCGGCGGAGCCGCCTATCTCACCGATCATGGAATTAAGAGCGCGCCCATTAGGGAAGTTGACTCCCTCGAGCCCGAGAATCAGCGCCGGGAACAGGTCACCGTCGGCGTCATAAGGAACGCTCACCCCCACTTGGTTGAGTATATCCATGGCCGGGTAGTGTCTTTTGCGGTCGATGAAAAAGGCGGAGAGCTGTTCGAAATTCGAATGACCATAGGAGTCGGCAATGATCTTGGCCGCGTCGGCCAGCGACAGCTCCCGGGGGTTAAACTCGTCAAAGTGGGCGCCACTCATCCAGCGCTGGACATAGATATCCGGCAAATGGCGTTTGATCTGGGCTTCGATAAGAAACATAGCCGTCAAGCTGGAATGCAGGCCCTTGACGGACTTGGTCGTACCCTCGATGACGTCATTTCCCATGGTGAGCAACGAGACATTGCGGGGCATATCGGATCCGTACTGCACCCGATGCTCCTTTTTGCCGAACAGGGCGCCGACGGCGATAGTGGGATTACCTCCAACCTCTTTGCCCGGTTTGGCGCGGACACCTTCGGTCAGAGTCGATTCGATCAGCACCTCCTCGCCGACAGGGAAGGACTTTGTTGTCAGCTGCAGCACTTCGCCCATGACCTGGGCCGCGGTGCGGTCATTGGCCCGCTTGAGCTCGTTGATGAACGGTTTAGTGGCTTTTTCTTTCGGGACGCCCTGCAGACTACCCCGCCCGTGAATACCGACTGCGACCGCCGAGAGCGCCGCCGACAGAACGGCTGACTCACGGAGCTTGCGGTTGCGCATGGCGCCGAGATTTGATTTAGGGTTGGTCTTGTCGCTGAGAACATCGATCGATCCATCCTTCAGAAGAATGCCGTACATGTCGAACACGGCGGCGTGTCGAAGATTAAACTCGATCACCCGGTCCTTGTCGAACTCGATAATATCTCTCTGGCCGGTATAGTTAATGCGCTGGTCCGCTACATCGAATCGTAATGAACTATTCATGCTATGTTCCTCACCTGTTTGAATTTCATTGCTAATGAAATACGGGAAGCGGAGGAGAATAGCAAGGGAAATAAAACACAAGCAGGGGCCGTCTTCGCCGGACGGTACAATCATTCGACTGCTCTCGGAGAGAAGATCTCGCCAATTATGGAAGGCAACGGTAGTTCTGAAGCATATGTCATTGTCACGACAGACTATCTACATTTGCTGTTCGCAGTTAACGCCCAAAAACCCCTTGCGGCATACCTGCGTATTCGTTATTATGTGAAAAATTTCACCAGAGACTCTGGTTCGGGAGAGTCCAACTGAAGTGACACAGGACCGGAAATGCTAATTCTAAATACAATGGTGTTGACATGAGAGAGTTGATGTCCGGTAACGAGGCGATCGCGCGCGGTGCGTACGAGGCCGGAGTGAAACTGGCCGCCGCCTATCCGGGGACACCGTCGACCGAGATTCTGGAGACACTGGCAGCGCGATACCGCACGATATATTCGCAGTGGTCACCGAATGAAAAAGTGGCCTATGAAGTCGGTATCGGAGCCTCGATCGGGGGCGCCCGTGCGCTGGTAGCGATGAAGCACGTCGGCGTCAATGTCGCCGCCGATCCGTTCATGACCCACGCGTACACGGGTGTGAACGGCGGGTTTGTGCTGGTTTCGGCCGATGATCCCGAGATGCATTCGTCCCAGAACGAGCAGGACAACAGATACTACGCCAAATTTGCCCAGGTGCCGATGCTGGAACCGTCCGATTCGCAGGAAGCCAAGGACATGACGGTTACGGCCTTCGAGGTTTCCGAAATCTTCGACACGCCGGTGCTTTTGCGGGTGACGACGCGTATTTCGCATTCCAAAGGTGTGGTCGAGCTAGGCGAACCAACGGAAGGACCGGACGGCAAGTTCGTAAAGGACCCCGGCAAGTATGTCATGGTACCGTCCAACGCCCGCGGTCGACATGTAGTCGTGACGGAGCGGCTGGAGAAGTTGAGGAAATTCACCGAGGAGACGCCGCTTAATTACGTTGAGGATAACGGCTCGAATATCGGCATCATCTGCGGTGGGATATCGTACCAGTATGCTAAAGAAATCCTGCCTGATCTGGATTATCTCAAGCTGGGATTCAGCTACCCGCTGCCGATGAAGAAGATCGCCGAATTCGTGAAGAGTCATGACATGGTATTGGTAGTCGAGGAGCTCGAGCCCTTCTATGAAGAGCAAATCAGAGCGGCCGGTATTGAAGTCGAAGGGAAGAAATACTTCGGCGTTCGTGGTGAGCTGTCTCCGGGGCGGGTGGCGGCCGGTTTCAAAGAGGCGGGTCTGCTCGACGAAGTCCATGCGGCAATGATCCCGCCCGAGGTCGACATGTTCCCGCGCCCGCCCGTGTTGTGTCCCGGCTGTCCGCATCGGGGCGCTTTCATGGCCCTGAAGAAACTCGGCGTGGCGGTGACCGGGGATATCGGTTGCTATACACTGGGCGTGATGAAGCCGCTCAATGCACTGGATACTTGCATCTGCATGGGAGCCTCGATCGGTAATGCGATCGGAATGGAGAAGGTCAAAGGTTCGAAAAAGGGGACGGTGGCCGTGATTGGGGATTCGACGTTTCTCCATTCGGGAGTGACGGGCCTGATGGACGCCGTATACAACAACAGCAACGTGACCATAATCATCCTCGATAACCGCGCGACGGCGATGACGGGCGGACAGCAGCATCCCGCGACGGGCAAGACGCTGATGGGTGACGACGCCGGGGAGGTCGACATTCCGACCCTGTGTAAGGCGATGGGCGTGAAGAACTTTCGTTCCGTAGACCCCTACGATTACGACCAGGTACTCGATGTGATCAAAGAGGAACTCGATAAACCGGGACCGTCCGTCATTCATACTAACCGTCCCTGCGTGTTGATGCCGAAGCGGATCATGAACGAACCGTACACGGTTGACCTGGAGCTCTGCAACGCCTGTTCGGCCTGTTTCCGCATTTCCTGTCCGGCCATTGGGGCGGCCAAAGAGACAAACAAACACGGCTACCCTAAGGCGGTCATAGATCCTACCCTCTGTACCGGCTGTACGTTGTGTGCTCAGATTTGTCCGGTGGAGGCCATTGTCCTGAAAAGCCAGTTCGTAGGAGAGGGGGTGAAATGATGGATCCGAAGAAGCATGACATTTTGATAGTGGGTGTCGGAGGCCAGGGAGTCCTGCTGGCATCGGAATTGATATCCGAAGTTGCCATGGGGGCCGGACTCGATGTGAAGAAAGCGGAAGTACACGGTATGTCCCAGCGCGGCGGCGTGGTTACCTCCCATGTCAAGATCGCGCCCAAAGTTTACTCACCGACCATCGAGTATGGCCAGGCAGACGTCCTGATGGCGTTCGAACAAGCAGAAGGCCTGCGGGCGCTGGATTGGATGCGCCAGGATGGGGTGGCTATTGTCTCGACGACCGCGCTGATACCGGCCATAGTGACTTCGTCGAAACAATTCGATTATCCCAAGGATCCGGTGAGTCGTATGAAAAAGAAGGCGAGCAACGTGATAGCCGTCGACGCCGACAAAATAGCCGGCGAGATCGGTAATCCCCGTGTCGTGAATACGATTCTGCTGGGCGTTTTGTCGAACCACGTACCTTTCGGCGTCGAGTTGTGGCTCGATGCTATCAAACGCCGGGTCAAAGAGCGTTTCGTCGACATCAATCTCAAGGCCTTTGATTACGGTCGGCAGATCAGCTTATCGGAAGTCAAAGCATAAGGGGGAGCCGTGGCTGAGAAGATGCTGATCATCAACCCGGGCTCAACCTCGACCAAGGTGGCCCTGTTTGACGGCAAGAGCAAAGTCTCGGAGGAAGTTGTTCGTCACGACCCGGTCGAACTGAGTCACTTCGATAACGTCGCCGATCAGTTCGATTTCCGTATGGTGGCTATAGACCAATGGATCGACTCTCTCGGTCTCCGGAACGGCGAGCTGAGCGCGGTGGTCGGAAGGGGCGCGCCGTTGAAACCGCTGGAGGGCGGCTCGTACGCCATCAACGATGACTTACTCAAAGCCGTCCGGACCATGCAATACTCCAACCATGCGTCCAATCTGGGGCCGATCATTGCGCACCATCTCAGCGAGCGGTTCGAGGTGCCGTCATTGATTGCCGACCCGATTACGGTGGACAACTTCACTGACGTGGCGCGCGTGAGCGGGGTACCGGAAATCGAGCGCAAATGCCGGGCGCACGCGCTCAATATCAAAGAAGTCAGCCGCCGGGAGGCGATCAAGCTGGGTAAAACTCTCGATACCGCCAATTTCGTTACGGCCCACATGGGCGGCGGCATATCCGTCGCCGCGCTGAAAAGGGGGAGGATTGTCGATGTCAACGACGGATTGCTGGGTATGGGACCGTATTCGCCGGATCGCGCCGGGGCATTACCGATTGGAGGACTGGTGAAGCTCTGTTTCTCCGGCGAGTTCACCGAAAAGGAACTGATTGACAAGCTGTCCCGGAAATCAGGTCTGATGGGGTATCTCGGAGAAGCGGATTTGCGGAACGTGGACGATATGATCAATGGTGGGGATGAGAAAGCGAAGCTGTATTTCGACGCTATGGCCTACCAGATTGCCAAGGAAATCGGTGCGGCGGCAGCCGTGCTGTGCGGCGAAATTGATGCCATCATACTCACCGGCGGCATGGCCTACTCCCGGCGATTAGCAGACGAAATCACCAGGCATGTATCGTTTATCTCCGAGCTCCGCGTGGTGCCCGGTGAATTCGAGATGGAAGCTCTCGCTGCTGCCGGCAGGCGGTACCTGAACGGGGAAGAGGAGCTGAAAGAGTACTAGGACATGGTAACAACTCCCATACACTCTTCGGATCAACTCATCGAGCGGGCCGTTGCCATTGCCCGAGAGGGCCGGAAGAAGACCGTAGCGGTAGCGGTGGCTCAGGATGTGGACGTCATCGGCGCCGTTTCACAGGCACAGGACGACGGCTACGTTAACGGGATACTGGTTGGCGACAAGGCCAAAATCAAGGAACTGGCTGCCGATAATGGTATTTCTATAAAGGCCCTGGAAGTGGTCGATGAGCCCGATGTGAGTCAGGCGGCTCACCGGGCGGCTCAGCTGGCCTCGGAGAAAGAAGCTGATCTCATAATGAAAGGCTTCTTACCGACATCGGCTTTGTTGCGGACGGTACTCGGCAAGCAGTATGGTCTGCGAGGCACGAATACGCTTTCGCACTGTGCCGTACTGGATGTCCCGGGTTATCACAAGCTGTTGAATTTTACGGATGGCGGTATGGTAGTGAAACCCGACCGGGAGCAGAAACTCCAAATTCTGGAAAACGCGGTCCTGGTGGCGCGGGCGTTGCATTTGTCACCGGTCAAAGTTGCCGTTTCGGCGGCGGTGGACAAAATATCCGACAAGATGCCCCATACCCTGACCGACCACGACTTCGTGATCCCCCGGGCCATGAAGAAGCTGGAGGATATTGTCATACAAGGTCCCTTGACGCTGGATCTGGCCATGTCCGGGGAGGCTGCGGAATACTACGATGCCCGAGGGCTGGTGATCGGCGACGCCGATATCTTTCTTGTGGATTCAATAGAGGAATGCAATATCATCGTCAAGTCGCTCATTCAGTTCGCGGAGGCAGTGTTTGCCGGCGTGATTGTCGGCGCCAAGGTCCCGGTTTCGCTCGTGTCTCGGACAGATACGGTTAAGAATAAGAAGGCCTCACTGGCCATCGCCTGCCTGCTGGCGGATTACTACTTGCAGAACGAGTTCTGGGACTAGGGGAGAGCGCAATGGCAGCCTTTTCAAGATCTGATGCTTCGGAGATAAAATCATACGACGAGATTGTCGAGCGCGCCAGGGCGCATACCGAGACAAAGAAACCTCGCGCGGCGATAATCGAACCAGCGCATGGACACTACTTTCGGGCTTTCTCGCGCGCTGTGGAAAACGGTCTCATAGAGCCGGTTGTGATTGTCGGCGATCGGGAGAAGACAGAGAAGTCGGCCAAGGCGACCGGATTTGATTTACAGGCTGTGACGCTGGTTGAAAGCAGCGCCGGGGATGCATCCGTGCGGACGGCGTTAAAGATGGTCGGCTCGGACGAAATTGATCTCATCGTGCGCGGTTCGGTGCCGACCGACCTGTTCATGCACGCACTGTTCGAAGCGGAAGGCGGTTTCGTGAGGAAGGGCCGCCTGGTTTCGCACGTGGCAACCATCAAGCCGGAACGGTACGGCAAGGTGATCCTTTTGACGGATGCGCTTGTCAACGTGGCTCCGAGTCTCAAGACCAAACTCGGGCTGGTTCAAAACCTCACGGCGGTGGGTCAAGCCATCGGTCTTGAGACGGCGCGGATTGCGGTACTGGCGGCGGTCGAAGTAGTCTACCCACAGATGCCGGTGACTGTCGACGGAGCGGTGCTGGCCAAGATGTCTGACCGGCATCAGTTCAAGGGCTGCTTTGTCGATGGTCCGCTCTCCTTTGATTGCGCCGTCGATCCGGTCGCTGCGGAGTCGAAAGGGATCACGAATTCGGAAGTGGCCGGTCGGGCCAATGCCATGCTGGCGCCGAATATTGAGACGGCCCACGGTATTTACAAGGCGATGGCCTTATACGGCAAGGCACAGATGGGCGGTGTTATTCATGGCGGAGTGGTCCCCGTTGCGATTGCGGCGCGGTCGGATTCGGAAGAGACGATTTTTAATTCGATAGCATTAGCGGTGTTGATGAGATAGATTTACAGGGCACGGCCGGAATAGACCTGTTTCTCTGATGGCAGGTCTGAAGCAGATCTGCCCTACAAGACTTTCTGTTCAAGTGAACAATGGGTTCGTTTGGAAATAGTGTTTTTTCGAGGCGGGTCTTTTCCTGAAATGGGTTCGTTTCGTAATAGCGTTTTGTTTTTGCATTTCGAGGTTGTGATTGTGCCGCGGAGCAGGTTGGTTGAGTCAGTTGTTTTCGGGTGATGTTTTTCGTCATGGCTTTGTTCCTTTCTTCTATTAATGGGGGGAAGTGTCGGATTCACCATCGAGTTTGTAGGGATTGTGCGCGGAATTGACGCAGGTGTGTCGATCTGGAGATCGACGCAGCACCACGCTAAGCGAGGTTGGGCCTCCAAGTTGGTTAGTGCCGGACAGCTCGCGAGCTGTCCCTACAAAGATGGATGTCGACAGTAGGGCAGGTCCGCTTCGGACCTGCTTTTTCGATGGCAGGCCTGAAGCAGATCTGCCCTACAAAGCTGACTGGACCGCCGCGTTCGGGCGTGTTGAAAAACCCCAGGTGCAGTTGTGTCGGGTCTTGAGCCCGCGACAGCGGGATTGTGACCCGACACGTAACTCAATCGCAGGCAGAAGCGGCAGGTCACACGGATCCAGTGACGTGGATTCGCAAGACCTGCCGCAACACACAAATTGTACTTTTTTAGCACACCCGTTCTTGGGGGCGACAAGAACGAAGTAGGGGCGACAAGAATGACGCAGATGTGACGAGACAGCAAGAAAGCCCGAAAAACCCCGATATTCACCCAAACTTTAGTTGACTCCATTTTCTAAGTCCCATATCATCAATGCATTATAACGACCGGAAGGATTGAACTTTGATTTACGGTATAATACTGGCCGGCGGAAGAGGTGAACGGTTCTGGCCGCTGTCCCGAATCGCGCGGCCAAAGCAGTTCCTCAAATTGACCTCCGAGCGCACAATGCTCGACGAAACCATTGATCGTGTGCTCCCGCTCATTCCGATGGAGCAGATTCGGATAGTGACCGGCGAAGCCATGAAAGAGCTCATCGTCACGGCGGTCGAGAACATCGAAGGCATTAATGTACTAAGTGAACCGGTCGGGCGTAACACATCGACCGCCATTGGTTTAGCTGCGGCGCATCTAGCTAAAGAAGATCCCGATGCCGTCATGGTCGTGCTATCGGCGGATCACCTGATTCGCCCTCCGGAGAAACTCCTTCGCATTCTGAAGACGGCCGCCAATATAGCATCGGAAGAGCCGAGTCTCATAACGATCGGTATTGTACCTACCCGACCGGACACGGGCTACGGCTACATCAAGTTGGGAGACCTGTACCGTCAGGAGAACAGTTTCTACATACATCATGTCGAGGCCTTCAAGGAAAAGCCGACAGCGCCTACCGCACACGAGTACTATTACTCCGGCAACTATCTCTGGAACAGCGGCATGTTCGTCTGGTCGGTTGCGGCTATTCTGGAGGCGTTCAAGGGGTGTCATTCTTCCTTATATGAGCTTCTGATGGAGTACCAGGAACACATCGGCACGCCCTCGGAGACTGAGGCCAAGCAGAAACTGTACGAAAAGGCGGAAGCCATTTCGATCGATTTTGCGGTGATGGAGAAGGCGGAGAACGTCTTAACAATCAAAGCCGACATTGTCTGGGACGATGTCGGCGACTGGCGGGCGCTTGAGCGGTATAAGGAAATGGACTCCGACAATAACGTCATTGTCGGCGAAGCCGTGACGTTGGAATCGTATGAGACCACGATCTGCAACGAGGAACCGGGCATTGTGGCGTGTCTCGGTGTTTCGGATCTGGTGGTGGTGCGCGCCGGGGAGATAACATTGGTCGCACATCGAACCAAAGTCCAGGACATCAAGAAGCTACTGGCGAAATTGAGTGATGATGAGAAGACCTCGAAGTACTTATAGTCTGCTAATATCGTTCGCTGCGGTGATCACATTGCTCTTCGGCTGTTCGCTGCCGGGTCCGGTGACACAGGAAGAGCCGCAACCGTCCGAGGAGACCGACAACGAGTTGGCGCGTTTTGATCCGCTGGAGTTGCCGGGCGACCGCGAGATCATCCCCAAGAAGTACCCGATGGCCGCAGAACTGCAATTGGGGAACCCGGCTGCAGCGGAAATGGAACCGGACCGCGAACGTTTTCCCGATGTGTCGGATGTGCCGGCCGAAATCGACAGTTTGAGCAGTCAGGCGTTTTGCATCCAGCTTTTCACCAGCAAGTTGTTTGGAGAGGCCCGACATGAGCGGCAGATCGCCGAGGAGATTTTTGACCGGCCGGTGCAGGTCGACTACGAAGTGCCGTACTACAAAGTTCGAGTGGGCCGCTTTGCCGACCGGGACGGAGCGGAGGAGTACCTGCAGCGGGCGCGCACGGCCGGGTACACCGAAGCCTGGATTGTGGTTACAAATGTCGATATACGTCAGGCGCCGCCGTTGTATCACGAGGAACCAATACCGGCCATAGACACCACCGGACACACGACGGATTATGAACCTACTACTGATGGCTGACAGCCGCATACAGGCGATCGATCCCGATTCGCCGGAACCGGCTCATATAAAACGAGCGGTTAACATCCTCATGGACGGCGGCGTTATAGTCGCACCGACAGAGACGAGGTACGGGCTGGTCGCGAGAGCCGATCGGGTAGATGCGGTTGACCGCATCTACGAAGTGAAGAACCGACCGGAGAAAATGCCCATGGCAGTGTTTCTGGAGACAGTTGAATCGATTGCTGAATACGCCAATGTGAATGAATCCGCCCGACGACTGGCGAGTAAATTTCTACCGGGACCCTTGACACTGGTACTGCCGGCAGCAGAAGGGTGGAAGAGTAGGGTGGTTTTCCAGGGTACGGTGGGAATTCGAGTGTCTTTATCGCCGGTCATTGGAGCCTTGCTGGCCGCCGTGTCCCGACCGCTCACGGCTACATCGGCGAATCTCTCCGGAGCCGTCGAACTGGCCACGGTGACACAAGTTGCGGCAGTCTTTCGCAACCGGGTAGACTTATATCTTGATGGCGGCTCCCTGACCGGACTGCCCTCGACGGTAGTCGACTGTACCGGTACAGAAGTGAAGATACTTCGTGAAGGCGCCATCATGACGGACCGCATTCAGCAAGCTTTGGAGGGGAGGACCTCATGAGCGAGAGCTTCGTCATTCTCTTCGTGTGCACCGGAAACACCTGTCGATCACCGATGGCGGAAGGAGCTTTGCGAATGTTGCTGGAGAAGTGCGGCGTCCAGGATTTCGAAGTTATCTCGGCCGGCACGTCAGCCGCCAGCGGGTATCCGGCCACCATGTATGCTATCGAAGCGGCCAAGATATGGGATGTCGATATTTCGCGCCACCAGTCGCAGCCGCTAACCGAAGATCTGATCGACAAAGCTGATTTGATATTGGGTATGACGTCGAATCACGTTAACGAAGTGATCAGGCTCAATCGCGACGCGAGGGAGAAGACGTTTCTCTTTAAGAATTTCCCGGACCCGAATCCGGAAGGTGAGCGGGTGGACGACCCGATCGGCCAGTCTCTTGACAAGTACAACGAGACATTTCTGGAGATTGGCGAATATCTGGGCAAGTACCTCGATGAAATAACCAAGCGAGTAAGCGAGAAAAGTAATGCGGCGTAGACCCAAAATACCGGTCATCCTGTTTTCACTGTTGTTGGTACTGGGCATATTCCCGATCGTGTATTTCGCCACGGTAGAGATGGGTATTGCCCAGGCGTCGGGCAAACCGCCCAAGCAAGTCGAGAAGAGCAATGCCCTGGATAGACAAATAGACAACGTCGCATTCGGCCTTCATGAGAAACTGTACTTCGACGTCAACTACGGTTTTATCAACGCCGGCACGGCCACCATGGAAGTGTCCCGGCTGATCGAGTATCGGGGGCGTCCGTGTTATCAGGTGGTTACGACCGCCCAGTCCAATCGGTTCTTTTCCACGTTTTATGAAGTCAAAGATAGAGTGGAGTCGATTGTCGATGCGGTCGGCATTTTCAGCTGGCGGTTCGAAAAGGATCTTCATGAAGGCAGCTATCGGGCCAATCGTATCAGTGAATTCGATCAGATGAACCAACTGGCGTACCACGCAGAGGACACCGTAGAAGTACCTTTCTATGTACAGGATGCTCTGTCGGTGCTGTATTACGTGCGGACCCGGAAGCTGGAAGTGGGGCAGTCCCTGTTTGTCGACAACTTTACGGACGGCAAGCTGTATCCGCTGGAGGTAAAGGTCCTGGAGCGCGAGACGATTTCGGTCAAGGCCGGAACGTTCGACTGTATCGTGGTTGAACCACTCTTGAAATCAGTCGGCATTTTCAAGCACGAGGGACAGCTGAAAGTGTGGTTGACCGATGACCGTCTGAAAATGCCGGTCCTGATGAAATCCAAAGTACTGGTGGGATCGATAAGCGCCGAGTTGACGGACTACGAGTTGGGCGATATCGACGTGTTCTAGTATGTCCTCCGAGAAAGATAGACTTCGCCCCATGGACCTGAGTCAGGTCACCCGCTATGCATATCAGAAGAGGGCCAACAAAACGAAAATCCCGGCATTCGGCCGACCGATGGCGGCCATAGACGAAAACGATTTCTTCGAATCGTTGCCGGATTTCCTCAAAGCTTCCGAACTGAAACAGTTTGCCGACCATGTCGCCCGGGCGCGCCAAAGCAAGAAACCCTTCCATCTCATGCTGGGTGCTCACACGATCAAGGTCGGTTTGTCGCCGATCATTATTGACCTTATTCAGCGTGAAATAGTGACCGGTTTGTCTTTTAATAGCGCCGGTATTATCCATGACCTGGAGTTGGCATTCTGGGGAGGAACGTCGGAAGACGTTCTCAGCGGGTTGCAGGACGGTTCTTTCGGCATGGTGGAGGAAACCGGAAAGCTTTTTGCCGATGTTTGCAGATTGGCGATGGCCGAACATATCGGTTTGGGGGAAGCTACCGGGCTTGTTATCAACCGAGACAAGGCGGAGCATCGGGCGCTGTCAGTTTTCGGCGTGGCTCAGGCCCTGGGTCTGCCCGTTACGGTGCACGTGGGTGTCGGCACCGACATTGTCGCACAGCACCCCGATTACGATGCCGCCGCAGCCGGGTCGGCGTCACACGTCGATTTCCGCCTCTTGTGCAGCGTTTGTGCTGAGCTCGATAGCGGCGGCGTAGTTGCTAATATCGGATCAGCGGTTATATTACCCGAAGTCTTTTTGAAGGCGTTGACTGTAGCGCGCAACATACATGGTGTGTCCGAGAATCTGGTGACGGCGAACTTCGACATGATCATGCATTACCGACCGACGGAGAACGTCGTCAATCGCCCCACCCACAAGTCTGGTCGAGGTTATTCCTTTGTCGGTCATCATGAGATAATGGTGCCGCTGCTGGCCTGGATTCTCAGGCAAGTGTGTAAAACAGGCTAACACAAACGGAGAAGCATATGCCGAAATTGGTTGAATGTGTACCGAATTTCTCAGAAGGGCGCCGTCCGGAGGTGATCGATGCGATCTGCGACGCCATTACGTCAATTGATGGGGTCACATTGCTGGATAAGGAGATGGATCATGATCACAATCGGGCCGTGGTGACATTTGCCTGCCATCCCAGTCTGGCGGTCGACGCCGCTTTCGAAGGCTACAAGAAGGCTGCCGAATTGATCGATATGACCACGCACAAGGGGGAACATCCCCGAATGGGCGCCTGCGACGTGTGCCCGTTTATTCCTGTCCAGGATATGGAGATTGATGAGGCCATCGAACTGGCCAATCGTCTGGGCAAGCGCGTCGGCGAAGAGCTGCAGATTCCGGTCTACCTTTATGAAGATGCGGCCACCAGTCCCAAGAGAAGAAATCTGGCCAAAGTGCGCAAAGGCGAGTACGAAGGGATGCGTGATCTGATCGGCAAGGACAAATCGCGCAATCCGGATTATGGACCGGCCCGGATGAACCTGAAGTCGGGCGCGACGGCGATCGGTGTCCGCTTCCCGCTGGTGGCATTTAACGTGTATCTAGGTACCAATGATAAGACCGTGGCGGACAAGATCGCCGATGCGGTGCGCTCTCTGCGGGGCGGCTACCGGTACGTGAAAGCACTGGGTTTTGACATCAAAGAACGCAATCAGGTTCAGATCTCAATGAACCTCGTCAACTATCCCAAAACCCCCATTTTTCGTGTCTTCGAAACGATTAAGTCCGAAGCGGCTCGGTACGGGGTCGCCGTTACTTCGTCAGAAATCGTAGGACTGGTTCCCAATGATGCAATGCTGGCAGTCTCTGATTTCTATTTGCGGCTCGAGAACTTCTCGAAGGAACAAATCCTGGAAGAGAAGCTGATGTCGGCCGGCGCCGGGGCCGACACAGTCAAGGAAACGTTTTATGACGAGGTGGCTTCCTCTTCGCCCGCGCCCGGTGGCGGGTCAGTGGCCGCGTCAGCCGGAGCGCTGGCGGCGGCATTGGCGTCTATGGTCAGTCGACTGACCGTGAGCAAAAAACAGTACCAGGACGTCAAAAACGAAATGGAAACCATCCGGGACAAAGGAGACGAACTCCGTGCGGAGCTGACTACGCTGGTGGATACGGACAAGGATGCCTTCAATAAAGTCATGGAGACTTTCAAATTGCCGCAAGGCACCGACGAGGAGTCGGCGGCCCGCGACAAAGCGGTAGAAGGGGCCAACAAAGAGGCGGCTATGGTACCTCTGACGGTCATGAAGCGCTCACTCGAAGTGTTGCAGCTGGCTCAGGCGGTAGCTGAGCGCGGCAATGAGAATTCTATTACCGACGCCGGCGTGGCCGGTTTAATGGGCATGGCGGCGGTTGACGGCGCCGGGTACAATGCGCGCATCAACCTGACTTCCGTGCACGACACCGATTTCGTGGTCAGACTTAAGAAGGAAGCCGAGGACATCAGCCAGGAGGCGCGTCGAGTTTCAGATGCAATCCGTCATCGGGTCGAAAGCAAGCTATAGATGCGGCAATATGTCGATCTGCATATGCATACCGATCATTCGGACGGTGTCACCACAACGGCGGACTTGCTGGCTTTGGTGCGCGAGAGAGATCTGGTGGCATTCTCTATCACGGATCACGACACCATCAGCGGTTTTACCGAAGCTCGGACGTTACTGCGGGAGAATGATCCGGAACTCATACCGGGGCTGGAACTTTCGGTGTCCTTTGAAGAAGCCGATTTGCACCTGCTGACCTACGGATTCGATCCCGAATATGCTCCTTTGAACGAAGCCCTGGCGGAGTTTCGGGCCAGGCGGAACATCCGGGCCGTTAAAATGGTACAACTGCTAAACGATATGGGAGTCAACGTAACACTGGAAGCTATCCGCGAAATCACCGGACAGGCCGCAATCGGCCGGCCCCATATTGCACAGGCGATCAACAATGTCGGCGCCGTACCAACCTATGAAGCGGCCTTCGAGAAATACATCGGCGACGGCAAACCGGCTTATGTGCCGAAGCTGAATTTCACGCCGGCGGATTCGATTTCCGTTGTCCATCTAGCTGGTGGTGCAGCCATCCTGGCCCACCCCGGAATAGGCGAAACCTATCAGCATCTGGAGATGTTAGTGGAACTGGGCCTGGACGGTATTGAAGTTTACCATCCCGCCCATAAACAGAAGCAAATCGATCAGTTTAAGCATCTGGCCGAACGCTACCGACTCGTCATCACAGGCGGCTCGGATTATCATGGACGGATGGGTTGTTACGGTGATATCGGTTCACAGCGAGTACCGATCGATTGTCTGACCCGGCTCAAAGAACGTATGCAACTTCGAAAGGGCGTATCGTGAAACGTCAACTCTTCCGGAAACCGATCTTCATCTCCCTGGGTCTCGTTGCGCTGATTCTGACCGAATCTTCCCGGGCCGAAACGTCGCTCCAGACCCAGCAACACATAATCGAAAACTACATGTACGTCACGGGCCAGCGGCAGCGGCTGCCCGGTCACCTGCTGGCGGTACAGGATTCTCTGGGGGAACTGCCCCCAATCAAGTGCGGCATGTCGGCTATCGCCGATTTCGTGCTGAACTACGACGAACTTGATCGAGGGCTCATGAAGGCCCTCGGCGTCACGCAAATCGAGCGTCCGACCGTCGTCAACGAGGAGACCTATGACAGCCCCGGAGGCTTCTTCAAGATCCACTTCGCCAGAACGGGCGAAGACGCTGTTTACCAGGCCGATGTCGACAACAACGGCAACGGGATTCCGGATTACATCGATACCACGGCCTCGGTATTCGATTCCGTATACAACCATATCGTAAACGTCCTCGGTTATCCCAGCCCACCCTCGGACGGACCGTACAACGGCGGTGGTGACGGCAAATATGATATCTATATCAGGGACCTTCCGGGCGGTATATACGGTCAGGCCTGGATTGAGAACTACACAACTACGGATACGTTTTACCACGCCACCTCATTCATAGACCTGGACCGTAACTACGAGCACCTGACGCCCTATGTGAATCGGCCTCTTGATGCAATTCGGGTAACGGCCGCGCACGAGTTTTTTCACGCCGTCCAGTTCGGCATAGATTTCACGGAGACGCCCATTTACGAAGACCAGTCGGGCAACCAGTTTGTCGCGCGCTACTGGATGGAAATGTCAGCCGTGTGGATGGAAGAGGAGATGTATGATGACATAAACGACTACTATCTCTACCTGCCCTACTTCTTCCTCGATACGTTGCCGTATAACGCCTACCCGTATCAATCCATCCAGCAGTTCAAATCGTTCATTGACGTGCACCCGTACGCCTGCGGCATCTTTCCCATATTTCTTTCAGAGACGTTCGGACGGGACATTATTCGCGATATCTGGTTTGCATGCGAAGAACTCGGGCCAGAAGATCAATTCCTGGTCGCCGCCAATCAAGTTATTGATTCCATAAGTGACGGCGCCTGGAACTGGGCCACGGCCTTTCGCGAGTTCGTCCTGTGGAACTACTTCACCGGCCCCCGGGCGGATCTGGCGCCTGAGGGCGTGGGGTACCCGGAAAGACGGAACTTTCCCGGCTTCCGAGAAGTGCAGTCGGTAATACCCAGGTATTATGACTATCCGGTCTTTCAGTTCGGCAACAATAATCCGCTTAGTCCCCGCCATAATTCGGCGGCGTACGTGAGGTTCGTCGATCCGGATTTGATTTCCGGTGTTGACACCACCTATCTGAGGTGCAGTGCCTTCAGGTGTGATGATTCTACCAGGGTGAATCGCAATGAGATACCCGGTGGCTTGCTTCGGCCGCCGTATTTCCGATTTGTTGACACGAGTACCTGTGATACGACGTTCTGGCGCTGTGACTCTTACGATGAGACGGAGTGTGTTGATAGTGTCAGGGTAGAAGATCCGCTGGATGGTTATCAGTTCGTGCGCATCGACTCGGTGTTCGATGTCTGGGCCGCACTGGGAGACGGTATCTGCCGCGGGCTCATGACGCTTCCGCAACCGTGGGGGCTGAGTATCATTTTCCAGATGAAAGATAATCAGGACGAATATGCCGTCGAGCGCTTGTTCCTGCCGGATGATGCCACGTCTCATCTGGAACTGCTTGATGTGGAGCAGTACAAGTCTATTACGCTGGCATTTTCTCCTGCATCGCCCGAACGCGCCCTGTACCGGCCCCACCCGTTTTACTATGCCATGGACCTGGGTTACTTTGCTGAGGATCAACTGGAAGTTGATTCTTCCGCCATAAGTCGCCCCAGTGCCGTGCTCACTCCCTATCCCAACCCGGCCGTGGTGTCGGAAATGTCGGGCCGGGTGGTCCGTTTTCGGTTTCAGATTGCTACGGATTCGAACGGTGTCCCGTTCTATCCCGACTCTATTGATGGTGACAGACCACATATCGTTGTTGATATCTATAATGTGGCAGGAGAACGTGTTAGGACTGTGAGTGGCTACTCAGACTTCGTGATAAGCTCTGGGATTTGGGAGCTGAACTGGGACATGAAAAATGAGGCGCGGGATGACGTGGCGGCCGGAGTCTATATCTGCTATGCTCGCCTGTATTCGGCTGAGAAGAAAGGAGAGCTCTTGGCCGAGGATCACGCCAAGGTGGCTATTATTCGATGATCCGGCGACCGTTTCTGCTGGCTCGAATTGCATTGTTTGCGGCTCTCGTTTATGTTCTGTCATGGGGTACATCGTATCTCCCCAACGTCAATTTCATTTTCATAATTGTCTTCTCCGCCGGGTTCCTGTGGGGCCTGATTCCGGGAATGGCTGTGGGTGCAATCGGCATGGGCCTGTGGACCCTGTTCAACCCCTATGGTCCGGCGCCGCTGCCGATTATGCTGGCTCAAACCATCGGTGCCTCCGGAAGCGGAATTGTGGGGGCGCTCTTCCGTCGAGTCGGGTGGGCCGGATTCGGCAAGAGCCAACTGATAATCGCGCTTGTCATAGCGGCCTGTCTGTCTACTCTGCTCTTCTACGTGCCGGTAAACGTGATTGACGCCTGGCTCTTCGGGCCTTTCACCGAGCGCTTCGTCGGCGGTATGTTATGGGCCGGGATATCTCTGGGATTCAACATCATCATTTTCCCGTTGCTATTCGGTGCTGCTCGATACTTATATGAACGCGAAGGCAAGATGGCGTAATGCGATACGGATTTATACCGGTCATAAGTTTCGCTCTGGCATCTTTCTGTGCGGCACAGGAGAAGGAGCCCGATACCGTGATGATACCGGAAGTGACCGATACGGCGGCAGCGCCGGATACAGCGGTAACTTCGGATACAACGGAAGTTTCGGAAGAACCCGCCGACAGTTTGACGGACGGTGAAAGGGCCAGGCAATTGTTTGAAGAACGGGTCAAGCAGCACCAGGAAAAGCAACAGCGACTGCCGGGCTTTTCGTACTTCGATTCACTCGTTGCCTACTTCACCAGCGATCGCCTCAATCGCCGGAGTGATATCGCTATGTCCTGGTACCACGATGCCGGCGATTATTTCCGGTTCAATCCGTCTTACACGATTCTGGAGCACCAGGTGACACCGATGCGGAAGACGGTGCAGCCGTTCGGTCTGTCCGGGAACCGTCTGAACCTGCTGGTGGACGGCGTTCAATTCCGTCCGTTCGAGCACATACCGGAGCCGGATGGTCTGGCGGATATGAGCGATATTCCGACCGCCCTGAACCACGACGTTTACCTCCTTCCCGGTGCTGTGGGACAGGTGTTCGGCGGCGAGAGTTCCGTCGCCACGTTGTTGACCCGGCCGGAGACACCGCGGTCCTTTGCCTCGCAAAGCGCGCTTCTGGCCGACCGCGGTTCGTTCGAATATAACTATATCCAAGGGCGTTATTCTAAACGCTTCTTTCGCGGTCGGCGGATTGATATGTCTATCGGGTATCGCAACGGCGACGGTCCTTTCCTCAATCGCCAGTCCGATCAATATCACTATTATGGGGACATGTACTTTCCTCTCGGAGAAAAGTACGGACTACACACGTGGGGTCACCTGAACGATCGGGATGGTCCGCTCGTGGTCAGGCCCGAAGCAGGCGGCATCGCTGTGTCCCGGAACAAATTCGACCGCGCCCTGCGCGTGTCTCTGACACGCGATAATAAGGAGCGGACATCACACTGGGAAACCGGCTATCAACACCTGCGCCAGGGATCTTATCTCACGGGGTTGTTAAAGGGGCGCTTCAATAAAACCGGTCACGGTCTTTTCGCCGTCCGCCAATGGATGCGCGGATCGACAATCGTGTCCTCCCGGTTCGAAGCCGACTATCTGGAGTACGATGACGGTTTCGACAAACGACAACGTCACAGCGGCGCAATGTTGTTCCAAATCGCCAGGTTGAATGAGGGCTGGCGCTGGTCGGCCAGCGCCGGTGGTGACTGGATCGAGGAGTTCGGATTTCTGCCGAGCGCCGCATTCTTACTCTTTCGAGAGGGGGATTTGTCGTTGTTGATGCTGTCTGCCGGCTACAGTGAGCGCGCCCCGACATTGCACGAATTGTATTTGCCGTATCAGTCCTCGCCGGTGTATGGAAACCCGCCCCCGGTGTATATCGAAGAGGGCAACCAGGGCCTCGAAGCGGAAAAACAACTGGTAGGGAACGTGCTGCTCCAATTTGGATCCAACACTACGAATATACAGGCGTCTGTAACCGCCGGCAAGATTACCGACGGGATCGACTGGCGACACCGGGACTCGGCCGATCAGGTGGTACGGTTCGCCCCGATCAACGGCGATATTGACTTCACGAATGTTATGATTCAGCCGCGCATGAAACTGTATGACTTCCTCACCTGCCTGGGCGGCGTCTCTTTTCGCAACATTGAGTACGGAGCTTTCGAGAACAAAGCCTACAGCCCGGACTTGCAGGCGTTTTCCGCCCTGGAATTGCATGTGTTCTGGCCCAAAACACTGATGGATTTGTTTGCCTATGGCGAGCTGACGTACGTCGGCGCCTATCAAGGATACAGCGGTCAGGATTTGGGCGAAGAGCTGGTCGCGAACGTCAAGCTGTCCTTCGCCGTAAAGGACTACCGGATGCACTTCGTATGGAAAAACGTGCTGAGCAATATCTACCGATCGCGAGAATTCCTGAGCATGACCGGCAGGTACTACTACTACGGATTGATCTGGGAATTTCTGAATTAGGGTGCTCGTGTCAGGAAGAAAGGCCGGTCGCCCGACCGGCCTTCGTCGTTTTGTGCAGGCGCCGATCCCTGTGCCCGTTAGACACACGCCGGCGGTGGAGGGCCGCCTTTAAACAAATAGTCAACGAGGTAGGTCAGATCGGCCACGTCGATCGGCCCACCCCCGCCGATGAGATTATCGACATTGCCCTCTTCTTCACACGGCGGGGGCGCGCCGCCCTTGAACAAAAAATCAACCAGGTACGCGAGGTCCCCAACATCAACCGGTCCGGAAGGGCCGATCATGCCGTTGACGTTGCCGCGGTTTTCGCAGCAACTGCAGCCGACGGCGAAGGCGCCCATCAGGGTGCCGCATGAGTTGTTGGGCGGCGCGCATGGGGAAGTCTGGTCGAGTCGGAAATTGCCCGCGGCCGTGTCGCAGAAGAGCGGATCAAGAGAGATGTTTCCGGATGTGTCACCGTGATACAGGGTTTCATCGGGGTGGTAATCGTAGTTTGTGTTGCCATACGCATTGTTGCAGTGGACGGTAATATTGTTGTACTCAAGTGAAGTGAATAGTTCCAGTCCCGCATCCGTATTGAACGCAAAGATGTTGTAACTCACGTTACTGGCAGTATCTGATTGCAGATTTGCGACTGGCGGGTCCTTTTCGCTGAGCGGGAAATCCTCCCATCCCATGAGCCCCGACGAATTGCCAACAAACGTATTGTTCCGGACAACTATGTTTCTCCATGCCAACGACTGCACAATTGTCACCCCGGAATTGCCGTTACCGCGGAAGAGGGAGTTCCGCACTTCCGTCGTGGTTGCTGCGGTCGTGTATATATTGGCACCGTCCCATCCATTGAAGGAGATTTCAGAATTGTAGATGCAGGGCGATGTGCCATATTCTGTTGACAGTCCGTATCGGGTATTGTTGGTGATCCTGCAGTTCTCAATCATCATTCGACTTATGTACTTCCCGCCGTAAATGCCATTGCACGTATTATCTCTAATATAGCAGTTCCTGATAGTGGGCGATGCGGGGGTGCAGTATATCGCAGCCTTATTATAGCCCGAAGTGTCGTATGCATTCATGACCGTGAAGCCGTCGATAACGCTCGTCGAATCCTGGTCTGCCGTGATACTGATTCCAATGTGAGGCTCCGAGCCGCTTCCGCCGCAATCTATGATGGTTACATCCGGTCCGTTTACTGATTTCAGGACGAGGTTTATGTCGCCGAAATCGAGATCACGGTTGCCGTCGCCCGAATAAGTGCCATCAGCCACCAGCACCGTATCGAATTCCTGCGCCGAGTCAATACCCGCCTGAATGGTAGGTTGATCGGCCGGGACGTGGATAACGACCGGACCGCGAGTGATAAATGACTCGGCAATTGACCAATCTGAAAACTCGTAACCGTCATGAGAGCGGCACCGCCACCAATACTCGGTATTGTTCAGGAGTCCGTCGAATACGCCCGAACGGGTTTGATCTGCCTGTTGGGAGACGCCATAGGCGGTATCGACTAACGTGCTAAGCCCGGCGTCACTATACACCTCAAAGTCGTATGTCAGGTAGTCGCCGATCGAATGGAATGAATTGTCCACCACCAGATGAACATTGTATATACTAACGTCTCCCTGACTGATCGGAAAGGCGGGATTCGGTGCGGTGGGTGGCTCGTTCATCCTGAAGACTGATTCACTCCAATCACTCCAGGTCGTGCCGTTTCTTGCTCTTAGTCGATAGTAATAGGTGACGCCATCCACAAGCGCCGAGCAGCCGTAAGCGGCAGTTGTATCAAATGAAGGTACATGCCCTGAGGCCCACATCTCGGCAGTCGTCCAATCATTGTCCGTACCTACCTGGATTTCATAAAAGCTCTGCGGTCCGGAGGTGGAATAAAGGGACCAGAAGAAGGAGGGCGTGTGATTCAATACGCGCCCGACACTTGCTGAGCCAAGGTTCAGATTCGAAACGTTGGGAGATGTTTGATCGAAGAATGATGCGCCCATATCATCCCTGGTACCGTCCGGATCGTTGTATTGAGCATCGGGATTCCCGGCGTCGATGCAGCCCGAAGTTTCATTGAGTGAGTACAGATTACGGGATGTATCAAAAAACTCGGGATCTACGGATATATTGGTTGGATCGGAAAAGGTTCCGGCGTAATTGTTGCCATTGCCATACGAGTTGTTATAGTCCACTGAGATTGTGAAGTACCCCTGGCAACCCGTTTGTGTACAGTTAGTTATGACATTGTTCCTGACCGAGCAGTCACTTGAATTGACGTACAGTCCGGTATTCCCGCCGACAATCGTGTTGTTGATAAATTGGCCGGTGTCGGTTCCGAATAGTCTGGCGACTATTCTAATGTCCGGGTTATCATAGAAAAGGTTACCCTCTACATAGGCGCCGCTGCCCGATTGGAGATGAAGAGCGTTGTAGTTGTCATATGCCCCAAGATGATTGGTGAAATGATTGCCGCGGATCACAGGAGAGGCGTTTTGAATATATACACCGTTTTCCAGGGCCGGGGAGTAACTGATCGTGAAGCCCTCGATGACCGAAGCGCGAGTTTCGCCGCCATGGAGCCAGATTATCCGATCATCCAATGATGCCGGGCGGAGCTCTGTCACCAGGGGACCGGCTTCGCTGGTCAGGACCAGGTTTTTTCCTCCAAAATCAAGATTCTCGTAGTATATACCGGGCGCCACCAGTACCGTATCATAAGCCGCTGCAGCCTCGATTCCGGCTTGAATAGACGTGTAATCGCTGGGTACATGAATAACAGTCGCTTGGGCAGTAGTCCCGAATATCAGAAGAAGCAGCATCATCTTGAAACGCATCACGGTCTCTCCATAGAAGGGTTGACAAGTGCTCTAGCAAAGATAATATCTCGTATCCATGTTGTCAACTGTTTTTGTGTTTAGGTCGGTTTTTCGCATGGCTTCATTGTCTCAAAAACGACGAGAGATCCCGACAAAATCTTCGCTTGACAAATACTTGGCTGAAATGGCATAATCAGACTCGGGAGTGTACAGGTTACAGTCCGGCCGCGGCGGCCGGTTGCAGGAGTTCGAAGTTCTGATCCTGAAGTCTGGTATTATGGTGTTTTGATATGCCGGTCAAGGACGAAAAAAAGCCCTTTACGGAATTGATGTTGGAGGCTATTCCGCAACGAAAGGGGGTCTACGTTCTCTGGGATAGACGGCAGATTGTCTATGTGGGAGTTGGGGCGGACGCCGGTGGTCTCTACTCTGCACTGACCGAACACCTCAGGGGAGAACGGGTCCCGGAAGCACGGCGCATTCGTGATTTCCAAATAGAGGTGTGCAGTCATCCGGTCTCTCGGCAGACGGAACTGATAGAGGAGCATCGCGCCGCTCACGGCTCGTTACCGGCCTTCAATGAACCTACATGATGATCACTAGTTTTCCGATTTGCACATGACCGGATTCATCCTCCACCGTCCAGTAATACAATCCGGAGGCCACAAGTTGCGTGTTACGGGTGATCAGGTCCCAGGAATCGTGCGTCGAATTGGGATCCGCCGGATTCATATCATGGCTGATTTCCTTGATGAGATCACCGTCAAGCGATAAGATCTTAATCGTGCAGCGAGGAGGCAGGTTGGCGAAGTGGACCCGGCGCACTCGATTGTCGGGACGATCTTCTTGACTACGACCCTCGTATCCCAGCTGCCGATAGTGCGCATCGATACGGTACGGATTCGGATACACTTTTATTTTCCCTCCGGTGGGATCGTTGTTAGCGGCCGGGATCAGCGGAAAGGCGTACTGAGTGCCGACCGACACCGATGATTCCAAAGGAGACAACCCGGACCCGGGCGAACCGAAATCGAACGCCGTGACATTGATCCAATACGGCACCGTGGCCAGTAGATCGGTAACGGTATATTCATATTCGAAATACTTGAGTGCACCCGCTTCCGTAAGCTCGTCCGGACGGGCCGAGTCAGGGTTGAGGTGACCGGGATACGGCTGATCAGGGTATACCTTCTCAATACCGGTGGGAAGCCCCAGGGCGGAGACGTTATACCCGTGGGCTACGAAATAGAACTGGGAATCGGGGTAGTCCGGGAGAACGTACCTCGCCGACCGACCGTAGTCGAGCGGATCAAACCGGAAGTCCCGGCAGGAATCACCATAAAGACACCGCAGTTGTTCCAGGGTGAAGGGTGGATCGAGCAGCACCCACTTCTGCCGGCTTTCCAGCCAGGTGTATTTGTCGAAATTGTTCAGGTCATACGAAGCTATCAGACTAAAGCTGGTCGGCCGGTCATCTCGGCCGATGTAGACCCGGTATCCCTCGAAGTCGACTTCGTGCAGGAATATATCTTTGGTGGTTTCGGAACGTGTTCCGTTGAAACGAACCGTTATGGAATTGATGCCGGGGTCGAGCCGGAATTCCGGGGCGGGAGGCGGCGCGGCGCCTCTGAAATCAGGTACGCCGTCTCCTTCGTAGAAGATTGTGTCGCAAATTGTGTATCGCCAGTTGGTATCGTATTCCGGGGGCTCGGTGCTGAGGGTATCAATCGATACAATGGAGGATTCCGAACAGCAGATGCGCCACTTTCCGAAATACCCGTCACCATCCGTATCGACTCCGGGATTGTCATAGACCCAGGAAGCCCACGTGGCGTTGAGCGCCAAATCGGAAAAGTCCAAGTTGTCGAGGTAGAGCCGGGGCTTGTCGGGAAGATTATCCACATTGCCGGGCAGCTGGTGAACGTCTTCACCGGCGATATAGGCGAAAGATATCGGCAGGGTCTCTCCGGGATCGATATCGAATGGACCGAATGACAGGAGGTAACGCGTGTCATAGCCGTCAGCAAAGTTAGCGGCCAAATCCTGGTTGGGATACAGCCAGAGTGAGTCTCCGGGCTGTATGGAAGCCGTGAAGATCTGATCATAGTCGAATTCTTCGTTTCGAAGGATATAGTACTTATTGACGTCCCCCTCGGGCGTCCCCAGGCCGCCGGTCCGAAAGTCCCGGAACGGTTCCGGCGACCGTCCCGCCCCGGACCTCTCGCGGGGTCCGAAATCCAGCGACGGATCTCCGTTGCCGATCCACCAATTGAAGCTGACATCCAGCGTTTGAGCCGGGGTGCGAACAATACGGGTCGCCACAACGTGGGGACAAGGATGGTGGCGGCCGTCCCCAAACACGATATCCCGGTCGCCGTCGTTGTCGGCCTGCCAGGCCATGAAGACGGTATCGATATAGCCACAGGCGCCATATGTGCTCGGATACGTATGAAGGAAACCGCTCAGGTCATCCTGGAAACCCTGGTTGCTGCCGAAGCAATCGTAGCATATCATAGCATCGACATAAATACCCATATAGACTTGTTCCAGGGGGCGTTCTCCGACATTGGAAATCTGATAGTCGAACAAGACAAAGTCTTCGGCATAGGCATAGGACCAGGCATACGAAGATTGCTTGACCGCGATATTCAAGGGAACGTGCTGCCGCCCGAAGAAATCGTTGTCGACACCGTCGGTAAAGGTGTCGGTATAGACGGCGACGTAGTCTTCCTCGGAGACCGCATCCTCGAAATGGCGCTGCTCGGGATCGAGCGTGGTGCGATAGACCATGTCGCCGAACGGGGCCTCGTCCGGATACATTTCGTACAGCAGTTGCCAGCCGTCGGCGCCGACCGAAACGAGCGTATCCCGCCCAACCACGGCCCCAATCCAAAAGGCGCCCCCGAAGAGGTAAGAGATGTTCGACCCCTTGGGATACTGGCAGGACTGCGTAATGCTCTCGCCGGTGAAGCAGTCGGACTCTTCACCGGGATGATACTCTTTGCCGAAGGTACCGTTGTTGGCCACCGCCAATTCGATTTTGCCCACGCGATGGGCCGCCATGCAATGGGCGGGAGCGAAAGTCGTAAAAGATGGAAGCCTGTTCTTGAGGTTCTGAGGATCGGCTAGAGTCCTGGCGTTCAGATTCCTCGTGAACAAACTGGCGAACACCAGGATTACCACTACGACAATCCGCACCAACATCATATTCTCTACTCCTCCACATTAGACGACGTTCTACGGTCGGAACTGTGTATTGAATTCTCCACATAGATAGGAAAAATCCGACAACGGCGCAATCTCTCATTGTCAAGCGAGGGATATATCGTCCGCAACCGGTCCGGAATTTATGTCTTGTCAGAAACGGCGAATCACCGTTCTTTCTGATAGTACGTTTGAAGAATCAACCGATAGGTGAAGCGATGCCGACTGCCTCCGACAACTCCAGATCAAAGCCGGGTGCTCCTACGAAGCGAGGCACTCTGCTCGTTTATTTCGTTGCCGTGCTGGTATACAGTTTGGCCGGATTCTTCCCCGAGATGAGGTTGTGGGGTATCAACTGGTGGGCATATTACCCCACGGCTGTGAGACTGGTTATGCCGGCGATCGCTCTGCTGGGCGGAATTCTCGTCTGGCGCTTTTCCGGCGCCCGGAGTTCGGAAGGTGACCCCGCTGTCGCTAAGGAGATGGGGACCGGTCAATATACTGTGATCACAGCTGCGACTGTGATGATTATGGGCTTGACATTCGTGGCGTTTCGCACGCAGACGCACTTCCTGGGTGACGGTTACCAACTGCTGTCAAGTCTGGCCGACAACGTTACTTCGGTGAAAGCCTGGGACTTCGGCGTCTCTCGTATCAACCTGGCCGTCTATTCAGTCCTGGGAGAAGGAGGACAAAATGACGCCTTGCTGGCGTACCGCATCATATCGATAGGCTCCGGTGTGCTGTTGCTGGGTGCCGTCGCGTTTCTGTCGTCCTACCTCTTCGCGGAACGGCTGCTCAGAATTCTGTTTTTGCTGGGTATCGCCTGCAGCGGGTTGATGTTGCAGTATTTCGGATACGTCGAGAACTACTCGTTGCTCATGACGATACTGGCGATCTTCGCTCTACTGGGAATGCTCAGCGCCAGAGGCAGATTCTCATCATGGTGGCTGTTGGCGCCGTTGCTGGCGGCTGTCTTCCTGCACGGGTTCGCCCTGGTCGCTGTGCCGCCGTTTCTCTACCTGGTGATCAGGCGGTGCAGCCTGTGGAGCCGGTTGAGTGCGGTGTACGAAAAGAGCCGAGTCTGGTGGATAGTCGGCGGACTTATCGTTGCCGGTGGCGTCTATGTATTTCTCAGGGCCAAATACTATTTCTTCACGTTCGCGTTATTGCCGGTGTTCCCCGACAGGTTTACGGTGGAAAGCGATTGGCTCTTTTCGTGGAAACACCAGGTCGACATCGCGAACTTGATGTTGCTTCTCCTGCCGGGTCTTCCTGTAGTCTCATATCTGCTTCTTAAGAGAGGGACAGTGCAGGTGTTCGGTAACGTCGAACAGAGATTTCTGGGAATGTTCTTTTGGTCCGCTTTTGTCGCGGTCTACGTCTTCAACCCCGGTATAGGCATGCCCCGCAACTGGGATCTTTTCTCAGTAGCCGGGGTTCCTTTGGTTATATTCAGCTTAACTTTCTTATTGCAGAGTCATTACTCTGTTTACCGAAGCACGGTCCCGGCGGTTCTCGTAATACTATTGGGAGCCTTTATGCTGATCCCGCGAGTCGGGTCACAGACGATTCCGAAAATGAGCATCGCTCACTTCGACAACTACCTGGAGTTCGATAAAATCCGAAATCGGAATGCGCATCGGTTACTGATCGACTACTATTATGAGCTGGGTGACACGGCTTCGGCACTGGCGGCTCAGTCCGCCGCCGAGGCAGGATTTCCGGAAATGGAACTGACCAATGAGGGTCGGCGGTTGATGCAACAGGGCCGGATAACCGCAGCGATGAGGTTATTCCGGCAGGCGATAGACAGTAATCCGATCTACTACGATGCTTATGCCAATTTAGGCGGTTGCTATCTGGAGCAGGGCAATTACGACAGTGCCGTGTTTCTGCTGGAGATAGCGGACGCCATCAATCCGTATAACCCGGCCACGGCCTCCAATTTGGGAACAGCACATCTTCGTCAAGGAAACTACGATCGAGCACGAACCTACTTTCAGAAAGCCATCCGCATCGACAGCACGTGGCAGAACGCGTTGGTCGGTTTGGCCTCCGTGCACTTGTTGACGGATGAGCCGGCACGGTCGTTCGAGTTTCTCAGAAAGGCTCACAGGAATTGCGAGTTGCCGCACGAGTACTTCCGCCAGGCCGGCGACGTCTTTCTGGAAAAAGAGTTGTTTGAGTATGCATATGAGGCTTATGCTTTTGCCATGGAACGAGGATTGCCTGAATCGTATGTGCAGCGGCAGATGAACAAGCATCCCCGATTGCGGAGAATCGAAAGAGATTAGCCTATGGCGCAACGGGAGAACCGGATAACTTTGCTGTTGGGAAAGCTGACCGAGGGCAACCGTGGGATTGTCGATGCCTTGCTGCCTTTGGTTTATGATGAATTGCGCAAACTGGCGCAGTGGCAGCTCCGAGGTGAACGACCGGATCATACCCTGAGCGCGACGGCTCTGGTTCATGAGGCGTATCTGAAGCTGGTTGACCAGGATCAGGTGACGTGGCAGAATCGGGCCCACTTCTTCGCCATCGCTGCTCAAGCCATGCGCCGTATCCTCATCAACTATGCCCAGAGCCGCATGGCGCAAAAGCGCGGCGGAGGGGAACCGGTCGTGACGTTTAACGAAGAATTGATGCAGGCCGAAGCCAAGGCCGAGGATTTGCTGGCTCTTGATGAAGCCCTGAACAAACTGGAATCTCTCAGTCCCAGGCAAAGCCAAATCGTCGAATACAGGTTCTTCGGGGGATTGAATCATCAGGAAATTGCCGAGGTGTTGAAGATGTCCGAACCTACCGTTCGCCGCGAATGGCGTCTGGCGCGGGCCTGGCTGAGCCGGGAGCTGAAAGACGGCTGAGTCACCACACGACTTCTCGAAATCAACGCAGTCTTTCGTCGGAACTCCAATCAGCTATTCGGTATTTCAATAGTTAATCATATGAGTATTCATCATGAATTCTGATCGCTGGAACCAGGTCCAGGCTCTTTTTGAAGCAGCTCTGGAAGTAGACAAAGCCGGCAGGGAAGCATTTCTCAAGAAGGCAACCGATATGGACGACGAGCTGTTGCGGGAAGTCATGTCATTGTTGGAAGCTGACGAAACCGGTCATAGTCTCCTTGATGCAGTCGGCATCGAAGCCATCACGCCGATTGAAATTGCATCTCCGGAAGGCCAACGAATCGGCAACTACCGGATCATTCGTCAGATCGGCTCAGGCGGCATGGGCGCCGTCTATCTGGCCGAGCGGGCTGATGGTGAATTCGACCAGCAAGTCGCTCTCAAGTTGATCAAGCGTGGCATGGACTCCGAGGAAATTCTGGGGCGTTTCCACAGCGAGCGACAGATCCTGGCTCGTCTCCAACATCCGAATATCGCCCAGCTCTTCGACGGCGGTATCAGCGATGACGGCCTCTCCTATTTTACCCTGGAGTATGTCGACGGAATCCCGATAGACGTCTATTGTAACTCTCACAGACTCACCATCGAGGACAGGCTGCGGTTGTTCCGGTCGGTGTGCGAGGCGGTCCAGTATGCGCAGGAAAACCTGGTCGTGCATCGTGATCTAAAACCAAGCAATATACTCGTAACCTCTGACGGTTCCGTTAAGCTGCTGGATTTCGGTATCGCCAAAGTGCTCGTTGGCAGTTCGCGAGAAGTCGAGGCGCGCTTGCTGACTCAAACCGGGCTGCGCGTGATGACGCCACAGTACGCCTCGCCTGAACAGATTCGCAGCGAGCCGGTAACGACTGCAACCGATGTTTACTCGCTCGGGGTGATCTTATATGAATTGCTGACCGGACACCGGCCGTACCGTTTGGCCGGCTACGCCATTCAGGATATCGAGGCGGCCGTCTGTTCTATTGAACCGGAGAAGCCCAGTTCGGTTGTCCTTAAACCTGTTCCCAGGGGCAAAGGTGTTACCCAGACACTGGAGCCTCCCGATGAAGTCAGCGAAGCACGCAGCACTCAGCCAAAGAAACTGAGGCGGCGTCTCTCCGGAGACCTGGATACCATTTGTCTCAAGGCATTGAAGAAGGAACCGCACCGCCGGTACTCTTCGGCCGGTGATCTCCTCGGGGATGTCAACCGTTACCTCGCCGGTCAGCCGATTAAAGCGCGTCCGGACACGCTGCGCTACCGCACTCGGAAATTCGTCGCCCGTCACCGGGCAAGCGTGGCTTTTTCGGCACTGATCGTGGCAGTGATTGTCTCATTGGTAGCTTTCTACACCACAAAACTCACGCAGGAACGAGATCGGGCACGAACTGAAGCCGCCAAGGCAGCGCAGGTGGCGTCGTTTCTTACCGGGATTTTCGAGTTGGTCGATCCGGCACAAACGGAGGGAGAGAAAGTGACAGCTCGAGAGCTGTTGGATCGTGGTGCGGCTCGTCTGGACAATGAACTGGCCGAACAGCCGGAAATTCAAGCTACCGTCATGAACGTGGTCGGAAATGTGTACATGTCACTCGGTTTATTCGAGTCGGCGCGACCGCTATTCGAACGATCACTGCACATTCGCGAATCGCTCACCGGTGATAATAGTCGTGAAATCGCCGAGGGCCACCGTAATATGGCCATCTTTTTCTATGAAAACGGGGACTATGCCACTGCCGAGGGATATTATAGCGAGGCCCTGGACCGAGGCCGGGCCATCTTCGGAGAAAAAGACCCGTTCGTAGCGAGTATTCTTAACGATCTGGCATCTTCTCTAAGGCACCAGGGTAAGTATGATTCGGCCGAGGTCGTCTATCATGAGGCCCTCGTGTTGAGAAAGGAGTCGTTGGGCGAAGAACACACGGATGTGGCCCACAGTCTCAATCATCTGGGTCGATTGTACCACAACATGGGTCGCATCGATGAGGCCGAACCGCTCCTGCGGCAAGCTCTGGTCATGAGACGAAAGCTGCTGCACAAAAGCCATCCGGAAGTGATGGCCAGTGTCGGCGCGCTGGCGGCCCTGTTGCGCGAAAAGGGTCAGTACTCGGAGGCGAAAAAGCTGTACGACGAAGCCTTCGCCGCATTCGAACACACGTATGGACTGCAGCATCCGTATACAGCAGGGATTGTCAACAACCTGGCTCTCACGTATTGCTCTCTCGGAGATTACGAAAAGTCCGAGGAATTGCATCGACAGGCGCTGGAGCTCCACAAGCAGGTGTACCCGCCGGGGCATCACAAGATTTCCTATCCTTACATTGGTCTCGGCGCTGTGTACAGTGCGCAAGGAGAATATGTCGAAGCAGAATCAATGTACCGCCAGGCGCTGGAACTGACTGAGCCGAATTTCGCGGCGGACCATCCGAGAATCGCCGAAATCAAAAGCCTGTTGGGTGGCTGCTTGTGCGAGTTGGGCCGCTTTGAGGAGGCCGAACGAGTCCTGCTGGAAAGCTATACCTCACAGAAGGAGACTTACAGCAATAAGGACAAACGGACTCGCGATACTCTTCAAAGATTAGTCGAGCTGTACACAGATTGGGACAAGCCCGATGAGGCCGCCACTTATCAATCATTGCTTTAGCGGCCTTATTGTAATTCAACAAAACCGCTCAAAATGCAGTCTATGATTTAGACGCCGGGTGATGCAATCAAATTGATTGCATGAACCGGATGGCTATATATCTTTGAGTAGTGAGTGGAAATTGGAGGAGGAAGGTTATGTGTAAGCGATATCTGACGTTATTCGTTCTCGCGGCGGTACTGCTTTGTGTAATGGGCGCCGACGCACGATCCAAACACGATAGTAGAGAAGAGGCTCAGACAAGTTCCAATGCCCTGGAAGCGTCGCCGGCGAAAGCGGATACGATAGTGGATCCGCCGATCCCCTGGCCGCTCTATTTCGGGGTGCAGCAAACGGGGATAATTAATACCAGCTTTGACTGCTTTGGCAATATCGGCCTGTATTACTTCCCGTACGTGCAACACGGTTTCCCGAGGGTTAGTTATGGCTGGTCGCTGAGTTCGTTTGAAGTCCCCCCCGGGAGCGATGTTGAGTACCTCTATGGCGGTTCGATTTGGGTCGGCGGCATTGTGGGAGATGACACCCTTGTTTCTACCGGAATGGACGGTTGGATTGGGATCCGTGAAATGTATCCCACCGGCAATCAACCGACTGTGACCAAGTTTTCCTACGCCACAGACTATTCTCTTAGAGCCGAATTCAATGATACCTCAGTTGTACTCGGTGGAGTTGATTATGTAGACGATGACCGGTCCCATATACCGCTAGGAATTCGAATTTCCAATCGCAGCCATGTGTGGCGTACTGAGCCGGAACAAAACACGGTCATCTATGACATGGTAATTCAGAATATCGGGAGTGAGATGATAGAGGATGCCTATATCGGCTATCATTTTGACGGCGACGTATGTTTCAAGTGCTACTCCGAGACCGGGTCCTTCCATGACGATGTAAGCGGTGCGATCAGATCACACGGTATCGGGTATATCATTGATGACGATGGTGAGCTCAATGATCCCATGGGACGCCACGTACCGAGAGCGTTCGGTTTCAAGATTCTGGCCGGCTCATTCGTTCCGCCGGATACTAATTTCAATTGGTGGATCAGTAATGGGGATAAATCACGGGATTTTGGGCCGCAGCAGAAAGCCGAGTATTGCATTTTTGCGGGAGGCGGCAGAGGCACTCCGACGACTGACCGGGGTAAATACTGTATTCTCAGTCTCAAAGAATGGGACTACGACCAGATATTTACCGGTACAATCGGACCGGACGATAGCATGTGGCAGGATCCCACTCCGGATAGCCTTATCTATGATTTCGGCCTTGGCTCCGACACTCGTTTCTTGATGTCGATTGGCCCCGTCGATCTGCATCCCGGCCAAAGTGAGCGGATTCAATATGCGACATTTACTTCCGATGCCGTGCATACCGATCCGTACAACATCCAAAACCTGCCCCAGGACCCCGATGCCTATTTGGCTAATCTCGATCTGTCCAGTCTGATTGAGAACGCCGCCCTGTCCGACAGCCTGGCGGGTATATTGCGGGACCCGCTCCTGCCGCCGACCGGCTTGCAGATAGTGTCTGAAGATGCCGTGTCAGCGACCGTGCGGTGGGACCCGTGGTGCTTTGACGATGTCACCGGATATGAAATCTATCTGACCGAGGTCCCGCTCGACTCCTTGCCCTATCCCGGTGTCGTGCCGCCGTGGTTGCGCCTTAATAACGTGACTCCGGTGGTGAATCTCGGACCGGACGAGATACAATACACATTCATGTCTTTGGTTCCCACCGAGGTTTACATGGCGGACCTTGCCCACGAGTCTGGTGCCGGGACGGGAGAAAAGAGCGAGCCGGTTGTGATCGGAGTTGGCCAACGCACACCTGCACCCAGGTTCGAAATAGAGTACGTTTTTGCTGAGCCGGGGGAGAGTATCGAACTGTCCTGGTCACCGCCGGGCGGTGTCTATGTTGATCATTACAATATTTACCGTTTCGACAGTCTGGAAGCAGCGGCAGATACATTCCACGCGTTCTATGATGAGGGTTTTGCGGTTTCTGTAATCGAGCCCAAAGACTCTTTCGATGTTGATGGAAAAGTGTACTACTATTATGCCATGAATATCTATGATCAAGTGCCGGGAATGGACACGACATTTTCGGAAGTGGCTGATGACGGCACGACGTACGCTGTGACTGCTGTTGATGAATTCGGTTTCGAATCGGAGTTCTCTATCGCTGTTGAGGTCGGGATAGTCGAACCACCCTCGCGGGATATCCTGGCAGTTCTGGGGGCACAGCGACTCGGGCTGAGCGGTGTCGTTCGAGACAGACTCCTTGCCTCTTACGAAACACTGCTGACCGGATATGACTATGATCTGTTGGATTGGTATGATTCGACCGCTCCGTATGGATCGGCCAACTGGGAACACGTGGACTGGCATGACCTGGCTCGTTACCGACTCGTCATCATTGACGGTGATTTCCGAGAAATATGCTTTGATCCCGACTATGAAGCAGCCGAGGCAGGCTACACCAAGTACCTGCTTAGCGGCGGACGACTGGCGTATTTTGGAGCACTAGTAGGCCTTGGGGGAGCAGTCATTGACCTGGCTGGAGATACATATCAGATAGAACATGATTTCATAAGACGGTTCTTTGCTGTCGATTCTCTGTACCATGCTGGACTCAATCACTTCTCCGAATATCCTCCATCAGAGGATACTTTTTTTGGTTTTCATGCTGCCGTACCTGTCCAGTCGAGTCAGCCTTTCCTTCACTATGATAGTCTCAGTAGTGTTTACAATCCGATCGTTGATCTACTCTGGCCCAATCACAGCTCGCCGCCGGCCGTGTCTGGCTTTTATACTGATGAATCAGCAGAGATAACACATATGTTTGGACCAGGGTCCGGCGTATCTTCCGTGATGGAAGGGCTGTCGGTCGGCCTGAAGACGATAACACCCCATTCAGAAACACATCTGTTCGGTTTTCACCTCTGGTATATGGATTCGGTCGGGGCTCAGGCCTTGATCAGGACTTTGATGGAAGGCCAGTGTTGTCTCGTGCGCGGCAATGTGAACGGACTCACCGGGCCGGTGAGCGGGATCGACGCCTCCGATATAGTCTATTTGATAGACTACTTTTGGAATGAAGGCAATCCGTCGCCGTGTCCCGAAGAAGCCAATGTCAATGCCGCATCGGGTCCGGTCGGAGAGATTGATGTCATCGATTTAGCTTATCTGATTGATTACCTGTACAATAATGGACCGGCGCCCGACGGATGTCCGGAGTAGTTAATGTCGAGAGACGGCATTGCTAGCTCACAGTGCGCCAGTCGGTTAGATCGTTTGTGACTAACCCACAGTCGGTTTTATCGACACGAAAAGATGTTGACAGATCGGTCCTTTGGCGTATTTTGTAGTCAGAGATTAAACTACGACCTGGTACCGCGTTTCTGACTCAGTATGTCTTGATTGCAAAGGCGTTGTGCATCGGACTTTATAGGCGATATTTCTGTATCGTTCGGGTCATGTCGCCCCTTAAGTGAACTTGATGAGAAAGAAGCACTGTTTCGAATACAAAAAACTGGGAGAAATTACATGAGTAGGAAGTGGCTAGTTATTGTTGCCCTGGCTCTTGTCGCTTGTCCGCCACTTGTGATAGCGCAGGATGCCGGCGCACCCGATACCGTCATTCTGGTCGCGGCCGTGACCCCTGATTTCACGACCGGTCAGGATCAGGTACAGATCGACATATACACCTTTAACGACGAGACGTTGAGCGGTATTTCGATGGGCTTTGAGTGGGATAATTTCAAAGCTCAAATGGACAGCGCCGTAGCTTACCCGCCTCTGTCGGCATCGGGAAATATAGGTCCGTTTTTCTACGAAAACGCCGATATCGTGCAAACCAACGCCAACCAGCGCTTCCTGCTGGGTTGGTCGTATCTGTTTGGTCCCCAGCTCGGTCCGGTAGCAGCTCGAGCGCGTTGGGTCAGTTATTATTTCACTGTCACAGATTGGCAGGCATGTGACACGATTCGATTCGATACCCTGACTTTCAACGCCGGTTCAGCATGGGTCTTCGCTCCCCTGGGCGGAACGGCCTTTCAACCGCTCTTTGAAGGCGGCATCATCGTAGTTGATACGGCTTGTGCCCCGGTCGCTGACAGCCTGGTAGTATCCGAGTCCTTACTGGAGTTCACGGCCGAGCAGGGTGGCTCCAATCCGGCGGATCAGTCGTTTGCAATATCATCAACAGGAAATCCGCTTGACTTCAGTCTGAACAATACCGAGGCCTGGCTCAGCATTAATCCCGCAAGCGGCACGACAGAGGATACGATCTCAGTGTCAGTCGACATTACCGGGCTCGGAGTCGGCCTTTATGCTGACACCATTACTGTTACATCGGCCGGCGCAGCCAATTCGCCAGAATTAGTAGCCGTGGCTTTGGAAATTACGCCCCCGCTGAACCAACCGCCCGTGCTGGATTCCATCGGTCCCCAGGAAACAACTGAAATGGTGCAGCTTCAGTTCAGCGTGACAGCTTCCGACCCGGACGGCCCGGTCCCGGTCCTTTCAACATCGCCCCTGCCGGGGACGGCTTTGTTTACCGACAATGGTGACGGCACCGGCCTATTTGATTGGACACCGACGTTTGATGATTCCGGCACGTACGAGATAACTTTCTACGCCGCCGATTCGGTCGATCCGGCACTGGTTGACTCGGAGTTGGTTATGATCACGGTGATAGACAGCAACCGGGTACCATTTGTTTTCTATATCCCAGCTCAGGAGAGGGATGTAAATGAAGGTGATACTCTGCGGTTCTTGGTTCAGGGCATCGACCCGGACTCGACTATTCCTTTTCTGTCGGCCCGACTCGATAGCGAGGACACTCTGGCTACCAATATGGTCTTCGTGGATTCCATGAACGGAGTCGGCGTATTGACTTTTCTTCCGGACTACACGCAAGGGGATGAAGACCCGACGTTCTATTTTGTCAGGTTTCGGGCGACCGATGAATTCGACCCCACTCTGTCCTCTGAAACACCCACCGTCCTCTTTCGGGTCTTCAATGTCAATCGACCACCGGAAATAGCTGCGATCGATGACTTTTCCGTCTGTATCGGCGATACCGCTGAGACGCAGTTCTCCGCCACAGATTTCGATGGGGACCCGTTATCCTTGTGGATTCCTTCACTGGAACCGAATATGACGTTCACTGACAATGGCGACGGCACGGGCGATTTCGTGTTTGCACCGGAACCGGCGCAGATGGGGTCTTACCCGCTGACAATGTATGCAACCGATGGGGCGGATACATCATCAGAGAATTTCACGGTGTCCGTCATCGACTGCAGCGGCATGGACTCGGCCCGCGCCGAGATTGTGCCGGACTTCATGTATATCGCCGTGGTGAACGCGGTTAACGATGTCTTTGACACCGTCTATGTCGGCGATTTCATCGGGGGACACACGGCCGGGGAGATCAATACCGGCACGATTCTCATAAATGGAGCAGTGGCTCCCGAGAGCACAAATCTGTTACCCGGCTATGGCGACTTCACCGGCGAAGTGCTGCAGGTGATTATCAACGCCAGTGACTTCGTGGAATGGTACGGACCGGTTTACGACACGTTCCAAACTACATTCACCGTTACGGGCGAATTGAATGACCTCGTGGATTTTGCGGCCGTCGGTGATGTGACCATCCGCGGCCACAAGGCGGGGGACATCAATCTAGACGGCAAAGTCAATAACAATGACCTTGTATTTCTTATAGACGCTCTGTTTAGAGGCGGTGCACAGCCGGTTCCGGAACGCTTGGGAGATATCAATGGCGACTGTGACGTGACTGTTGCCGATGTAACCCACCTGGTCAATTACATTTACAAAGGCGGCCCCAAGCCGGCTAACGCCAACTGCGTCCCGTAATCGACCGAATATGATCAAAACAGAAACGGCGGTGTGCTCTCACCGCCGTTTTCATTTATATTGAGATTCGGATTTATTCCTGGTTCTTGAACTCTTTGGTCTGTGCAATCACTGCCGCCCCGACCGAATCGCCCCAGACATTGACCGTAGTTCGACAGCGATCAAGGAACCAGTCGATCGCCCAGATCAACCCGATTCCTTCCAGCGGCAGACCGACCGCATCCAGCACAATAACCATCATTACTGTTCCCGCATGCGGAATCCCGGCGGCTCCGATTGAGGCCAGGGTGGCCGTCAGGAAGATGATGACTTGCGAGCCGACAGACAGGTCAATGCCGTATATCTGGGCGATAAACATGGCCGCGACCGCCTCGTACAGAGCCGTCCCATCCATGTTAATTGTAGCTCCCAGGGGCAGCACAAAAGAAGCGGCGCGCCGGTCGATTCTGTTTCTGTCTTCGACACACTCCATTGTCACTGGCAAGGTAGCCGTCGACGATGCCGTCGTAAACGCCGTCGCCAGCGCCTGACCGACGTTGACGAAGTACGCAAACGGCTTCCTTCTGCCAAGCAGGCGCAGGATCGTGGGCAGAGTTATGGTAGCGTGGATCAGCAATCCGAGCAGCACGGTAAAAATGTACCAGCCGAGGCCGGTGACAAGTTGTTCGAGCGATTCCTTTTGTTCCGCGACAATACCACCGATCAAGGCGAAGACACCTATTGGACCAAACCAGATTATGAGAATCACTATTCTCATCATGGCGGTGTTAATTCCGTCAAAGACGGCAATGACCGGTTTCCCTTTGTCGCCAATAGCCGTTAGCACCGCGCCAAAGAGCAAAGAAAAGACGATCAACGGCAGTATCTGACTTTCCGTCGCCGCTTGAAAAATGTTCGGTGGTATGAGACCGACAATAACATCAATCAGTGTCTTACCGGCACTGCCCTCCAGTATCTCTGACACATCAGCGCTCAACACCTCAATCCCGCTGCCGGGCTGAACAATGTTGACCAGAATCAGGCCGACTAATACCGAGAAGCCGGTTGTCGTGAAATAGAATAAGATGGTCTTCACGCTCGTCCTGCCCAGCTTCCGGATGTCTCCCAGAGAAGCCACGCCAACTATCATCGAAGCTACAACCAGAGGCACCACTATCATCTTCAGTGCGTTCAGAAATATCGTGCCCAGAAATCTGATACTCAGCATGAAATCGCTGAGGACATAGCCGCACACACCTCCCAGGATAGCGCCGGTGATCATACCGATCAGAATAATGTTGCTTGTCTTCTTATCCATCTCAAGTCATTTGTCTGTTGTCCAGATTTGAGGCCCAGTATAAAAAGATGTGTCGGATATGACAACCTATAATATCCCGTCTATGTCTTCGGAACCCGTCTGCAGCCAGGATGCTTCTCCATTCAGACAGTTAACATCAATCGTTTCTTGTCGATAAAAGAACTAGCGACAGTTGCACACAGCCTCCAGAGAGGGACAGTCCGATGTACAAAATCGAAAAAAGAGAATTCGGCTTCAAACTATATTTCAGTGGTGTGATTCAAGCCGATGAAATGCGGCGTTGGCTGGAGGAATCAGAGAAGGTGTTGGCAGATACCTGCGGAATTTTCTGTGTTTTTGTCGACATGCGGGGATTGCAGGTTTTGCCGCCCAGCTCACAAGAGTTCATGAAGCAGGGACAACAGCTTTACAAGCGCAAGGGAATGGTACGGTCAGTAGTCATCACTGACACGGACGTCAATCGACTGCAATTTGTCCACATCGCCAGAAAGACCGGCATTTGCGAGGGCGAAAGGTACATTGACGCTGCCACGGAACCAAACTGGGAGGAAGTCGGGCTGGACTGGATTCTGGAAGGAATCGAACCGCCCGTAAGTGTGCCTGCGGTCTTACGGAAGACATAATAACCCCACTCAGTCTAATCCAGAAGACGCGCCACTGCGTCCCACAGAGGTACCAGCCGGGCTGATGCAGAGACGGCCTTCCGAATGAAGTCAATTGCTGCAGGCAGAGGTTTCTTCTTCGGGATTGGCTCCATACGAAGTTCAGCGAGATGGTCTAACTCCTTAAGTATCTCATCTTTGGTTTCACTGTTTAGCTCAGATGCCTCTCGCAATTCTCTCCGAAATTGGTCCAGTGCATTTTCCAGCGAGTCGGCGGGACCGGCAGTAGCAATATCCTGATGCAGATTGACATTGGCGCCATCACCGAAGTAGTTGATTGTTACGACCGAGTCAGATGCCGTAATCCTGGAACTGAGATGATCGACTTCACGGGTCGAACGGGATTGTACTGGACCCCTTTCCCGGCAGGGTGTTGAACTACATTGATGTGGTTGTTGCGGCAAGTCCTGCGAATCCACCTCAATGGATTCGTGTGACCTGCCGCTCCTAAGTCGGGCATTGTCAACAGACCCTTGAGAACAGGGCAAGACATTCTCAATCAGGAAGCGTGAGATTGACAGGATTCTGTCAAAACAATCGTGGCAGAGCCAGTAGCCGGCGATATATTTGCCGGCGCGGCCGGCGCAAAGTGTACACATAAGAGTTCGAACCTCCTTGTTTCGAGTTAGTTTCCACGATGCAAACTAGCTCATAAGAGGCTTGTCACCAATCACTTAGCTGTCAAAAAGTGTCGCACTTTGTCACAAGAATATGACACTCGCGAACAGCTGGCCGACATGTTATGCAGAAGAGATATCACACGGCATAGGCACATATTTCGATAACCTTAATGGACCCGTGGCCTCTTTCTTGTTGACATGTCACCAGTTATCTTCAGTAGATAGTTCACTGTAGACTGACCAACGAAAACGCACGATGCAAGAAAGGAGTCGGGAGTGGAGTTCTTAGCTCTCTTAGCTGTCACTTTGGGCATCGCATGCGGGGTCGCCGCCCTTGTTCTGCTGGCTTTTCGAAAGCCGGTCGATAGGATTTTAGGCAGAATAATAGGCGAGGAAATAGCTGATGCCTGGCGTAAGTTCCTCATGTTCGCTCTGTTTGTTGTCGGAGTATCATCCGGCGTTCGCATTTGGAAACTGGAACAATTCCTGCAGCCTGCCGCCGAAGGAAAGCCACGTCTGATCTTGACTCCGGAATATTGGGGATTGGAGATTTACCGCACGGTCATTGACACTTTGGGAGGCATGGCGTGGGCTTTACTGGTGTTCTTTGTGATCGCTTTGATTGCGTTTGTGATAGTGAAGAGAAAGGAAGGTGGGGCCTAGTATTAGTTGCCGACGAAGAGAGACCAGAGAAACGCACTGGGAAGAGAACGCATGACATCGATATACACCTTGGCGGTGTAAAGCTGGGGTACGAGGAAGTTGAGCAATATCAGCCAGCCCACCCATTTCCGGAAATACAGGGCATCGGTCGAGAACAGGTGTTTCAGAGCAATAAACATGACCAAAAACCCCATGGTTAACATGCGTGATGAATCGAAAGCGACAATCAGTTGGGCTCCTGTACAGACCATGAGAATAATCATAGAGTAGATCTCATGGCGTTGGCCCGATTTCCACAGCGAATACCCGGCCACGAACGGAATCAGCCAGAAGGCCTTGAACACGGTAAACAGCCCCAACGACTGGTAGGGGTAGGACTTGGCCAGCGTACTCAGCGGGTTTTCCAGCAGCGGGCGCCAATAATAGGCGAGATCATAGGCAACTGTCTGCTGGGCCGACATCCACTGACGGAACAGCATATACAAGCCGATAGTGACGCCGAATCCCGCCATCAACATGAAGCTCGTCTTTGTCCTATTGTTCGCCTCTCGAAAATAGAGGTAGCAGAACCAGGGTACGAGAAAGGCGATTGACTCCCGATTGAAGAGACCCAGTAAGAACAGGACAAAGAACGCCAGGCGGTTTTTCCGCGTTATCCACATGAGGAGGATGATAAGATAGGTAGTCGAGTCCGTGTATCCGCCATAGTAAATGGTGGTGAGGGTGACCAAAGAGAAGCACATCACTGCGGCCGCCACCAGGCTGTCTCCGGGTTTGGGCGCCTGGGTCCGGAAATAGAGATAGGTCGTGACCAGGAACAGGGCGGCGAACAACAGGTTGGTGATTATAATCAGCTCACCCCGCAGCCCGAGAAAGTAGCTGATAAGGGGTGTCAGAATACGAAAGGCCAGGGGATTGTTTCCCGCTGCGCCAAACGGATCAGCGGCCAGCCTGGCGTAGCTCACGCCCAGGGCGACACACTCGGTAGCCGGACGGACATAGATGGCGGCCAGGCCCATGAGAATAAGAGACGATATGACCGCCCATCCCCAACGGCCGAACCGGGACTCATTGGAGGTGACCAGCCGGTTGAGTCTCGTATACGTGATTTGCATCCCTTCCAGACTGCTAAGTTGAGTTAGGTCAAAAAGTCCACAATTAGATAGTAACCCGGCTGTCCCGCACAACTACTGCTTTTGTTTACCGACAATGCGTAGCGTATCCCTGGCGATGACCAGTTCCTCATTTGTAGGCACGACCATTACCCGGACTTTGCTGCCCTCGGTCGAGATATCCTTTTCAACCGCCTTGGTAGACGAGTTGCTGCGGGAATCGATGCGAATGCCCAGGAACTCCAAACCTTCGCATGCTTTGCGGCGCACCTCTATGGCATTCTCGCCGACACCGCCGGTGAACACCAGGGCATCCAGACCGCCCATGGCGGCGGCATAAGCACCAATATACTTCTTAATACGATAGCAGAAGACATCGAGAGCTAATTGGGCCGTGCTGTGTCCGCCGGCGGCGGCGCCGATAATCTCCTGCATATCGGAGGACACTCCCGAAATCCCCGCCAGGCCGGAGTGCTTGTTGAGCAACGTGCTGGCTTCGTGGAGCGATAACTCTTCGCGGCTCATGATGTGGAGTATGATGGCCGGATCCAGATCTCCCGAGCGGGTCCCCATCAAGAGCCCTTCGAGCGGTGTGAAGCCCATCGATGTATCTACCGAGACGTTGTTCTGAATGGCAGCCATCGAAGCTCCGTTACCGAGGTGGGCTGTAATTATACGCAGTTCCTCAAGCGGCTTGTTCATCATCGCGGCGGCCCGCTCGCTGACATAACGATGAGACATACCATGAAAACCGTACCGACGAATACCGTACCTTTTGTACAGAACATAAGGGATACCGTAGACGTAGGCATAATCCGGCATCTTGTAGTGCATGGCGGTATCAAAGACTGCTACTTGCGGAACGTCGACAAGGGTCTTCTCGCAGGCATTAATGCCGCGGATATTATGCGGATTGTGCAACGGCGCCAGTTCAATCAGATTTCTTAGTTCCTGCATAAGGTCTTTGGTAATCAGGACCGAGTCGGTGAAGCTCTCGCCGCCGTGGACAACGCGGTGGCCGACAGCTTCGATTTCGGCGCGATCCTTGATGACGCCATGGTTCTTTGACAGCAGCATCGACACGACGTATTCGATGGCGGCAATATGATCGAGGATTTCGGCCGACACTTTGACCTCGGGTCGGTCATGCGGCTTGTGAGTCAGGACCGATTCGGACATGCCGATCCGGGATACGTTGCCTTTGGCCAGCGCCTGCTCGATTTCGGAATCGATGAGCTGGTACTTGACCGATGATGAGCCACAGTTGAGAACGAGGATTTTCATACGGAATGCCTCCCTTGAAATCGGCTATACCTTGATTTCGCTTTCACGAATCCGGTTGCCTTCTTCGTCATATTCAAAAAAGCCCTTACCGGTCTTGACCCCAAGATGCCCCGCTCGAACCATCTTTCGGAGCAGCGGACAAGGGTTGTACTTGTGTTCCGAAAGCTCGCGCAGGAGATTCTCCATCCAGGACATGACCACGTCCAGACCCATCATATCGGCCAGTTTGAGCGGTCCGACATTGAAGCCGAAGCCCAATTTCATGGCCCGGTCGATATCCTCGGCTGACGCCACCTGTTCCATCAGTACGTGCATCGCTTCATTAAGAAGCGGGACAATGATCCGGGTCGTGACGTAACCGGGATACTCATTCACAGTAATGTAGTCTTTGTTGAGAAGTCGGGCGAACTCAACCGCTTTCTGAAACGTCTCGCTGTCCGTTTTGAGACCTTTGACTATTTCAACCAACGGGATTTTGGTGACCGGGTTCAGGAAGTGCATGCCGATAATCTTCTCAGGTCGTTCAGTCGCCTCGGCGATTTCCGACACCGAGATAGTGCCGGTATTGGTGATCATCAGGCAATCGGGAGGACAAAGTGAATCCAGCTTCTCGAACAGGTCTCGCTTCTTGTTCAGATCTTCGGGAATAGCCTCGATGACGATTTCGGCCTCATCGGCGATAGTCAGATCAGAAGAAGGGTAGATTCGCGAAAGAATGGCCTTCTTGTCTGATTCGGTCAGTCCCCATTTACCGATTTCACGATCCATGGCTTCGGATATCCCTTTGACGCCGCGCTCGGCCAAACGCGTCGTCTTATCCACGAGCGTCACCTCGGTACCCTCAGAAGCGATAGCTTCTGCCAGTCCCTGTCCCATCACCCCCGCGCCGATTACAATTATCTTTGCAGCAGGCATATTTACAATCCTTTCGGTGTTCTGCAGGCCAACGTCCGACCAATATAATTGCTTCTCTAACCGTGGCAACAGATTTATATTCCGCTCACGATGAACCGACGAATTGTGAGTCCGAGGCCGGAATCCGGTGTACAATCAATAATGGAGAAGACCTACGGGAATATATCCGAACACGAGTTCCCGCGTTTTCGTCGTACTCACGGTAGGATAAGAGAAGGAGCACCAATGTTCAGACTGAAGTTACTTGTCATGACCGTAACCGCCCTGGCGTGTCTCATGGTTTCGCCGGCCGATGCCAGGATTACGCGGGTTGCCGCGCAATACAATTTGGTGAATTTCTATGGTGGATACGCGACGCCTCACGGTGAGTATGATGAGGTGGGTCTGATACGGTTTGTCGATGAACTGGATCGTCCGGTCGAATTGGATGCCGACAGTCTGTTCGAGGAGACCTTCTTCCTGGGGCTCGACTACGGCACCCTGTATCGCAAGCATTTTCTGTTTCTGATCGGTTTTCGTTACACGCAACACAGTGTCAAGGAGTGGTTGGAGCGATCGTACGGAGAAGAGATCGGCTTTCACCAGTATGATATTGAGTTGAATGCCAATTACATGTTTGTGGACCTGGCTAACACTCCGATATCACCTAACATTGGCGCCGGTGTACAGGCCGGATTTACCTCGTTCGCACCAAAGGGCTTCGATAACGAATCGGAGATCAATCTTGCCCTGAGTGTAAATGCCGGTCTTGATCTTAAAGTGTATGAAGGTCCCCGGTCATTTGTGACGTTAGCCTCCATGAACGATTTCAATCTCCTGGCGTCGGATGACCGCCCCAAGTACCTAAATCTGGGCCTGGCGCTCAGGTACTATTTCCGCTGATCGCTCCGATAGTCGAGAATGAAACAGGAGCAAAAGCCCTTTGAGATGGGTTAAGTACTTGCATGAAAACCACGGAGAAACATGTGATATTTGCTGCACTGATTACGGTGCTTATGGTGTTATGCCTGAGCTGCGGTGATGACAAACCAAATGGTCCGCAGCCCGATTTCCAGAGCCTTCAAGCGCCGAACGGACTGTACTATCTGGGAGTGATGGAGGACAGCACGTTCAATAAGGCGCCGGAATTCACGGTGGTCGACAAAGAAGGCGCCCCACTTACGAATCAACAAATCCAGGTAGAACTGATTGCCGGCGACGGCACTCTGGCACCCAAGAGCATCGTGACCGACTCCACCGGCATCGCCACGCTGAGCTACACGTTTTCCGGCAATCTGGGATACGCCGTTGTCCGCCTGACAGCGCCCGACAACGATTCCTTGGATGTTTACCTGCGTGCTGACGTCATCCGGACCGGTGTCCACGGACAGGTGCAGTACATCCAGTTCGACGACACGTATGCCGATGTGAAAAACATTTTGGGCGAGCCGGAATCCGTGGATATCATTCCGGACAACGTGGCGCCCGATCACAAGATTATCTATGTCGTCTATGAGAACTCGCTCGGGATCGTAGTCATGGTTGCCGATGAGGACTTGGATAAGAAGATATATGATACGTCAAGCGTTTATGGTGTCATCATGAATACCGTCTACGACACGAAAACCGATGACAGCATCCCCATCGGTGTCAAATCCTCGTTTGCCGACGTGCGCGCCGTATATGGCGCGCCCAGTCGCATTTTGCGAGATCCTCTGTCGCCGGGAGACATTCGCATCGACTATGATACTCTGGGCGCGCGGTTCTACAGTGACAGTACGCCCTTAGTCGACACCAGCTTCACGGTCAGGGATACTATTATCGTGGAACTGCACTGGACCGAAGGAGTGAGTTTTGACGGCAACCCACCCATTTCAGGAAGAAAAGAACCTGCTGATATCATATCGGCGGCTCCTGGAAGTCGGTGTTATCACCTGCACTCGTCACCCAATGCCACCGGAGATCGCTTCAACGTCATTGCGCCTTGACAGCTTTCCCGCTCGGACATATATTCGCCGAAAACTACTAACCTCAAGAGGAATGGATTATGAGGATTACGAAAACCGTATTTGTCTTGTTCTGGATGGGCCTGTTTATAATGGCCGGATGCGGAAACAACCAGGCCGAATCCGGCAGCAAGGGCGAGGGGGAGAAGACAGCTGTAGAGACTGAAGGTATGGCCGGCGACAGCATCTATGCCGCCAACAAAGCCTATTTTGACAGCCTGGCGACCGTAACCCACCCGATTCGCGACGAAAACAACCCGATTGTTACGATTAGCACCGACTACGGTGATATGACGCTTGAGTTATACCGCGATGTGGCCCCGGCTCATGCCGATTCGTTCCTGGCCCGGACCGAGGATGGCTTTTATGACAGCCTGACGTTTCATCGGATTATCGATAACTTCATGATCCAGGGCGGTGATCCTCAGGGTACCGGTATGGGTAATGCCGGGTATTTCCTGCCGGCCGAGTTCTCCGACCTGCCGCATGAGGACGGTACGTTGTCGATGGCACGCTCGTCCAGCCCGAATTCGGCTTCGTCCCAGTTCTTCATCTGTTTGGCAAGAAACGCCAGTACGTCCAGGCTTGATGGGCAGTATACGGTCTTCGGACAGCTCTTAGACGGTTACGATGTGCTGCACCGAATCGGCAAAGTGCCGGTAAACCGTGATCCTGCCAATCCGCAGGCAGCGCCTCCCTCGGAGACGGTCTATATGACGGACGTTTTCGTTTCTGACGCCGAGGGTAACCCGGTCAACTAGGACGGAATTGAGTGTTAAGCAAATGCTAG
>CAZLBP010000015.1:0-82160 GCA_964557855.1 uncultured Ignavibacteriales bacterium
GTCAAGATAATTCCTTCAAAAAATACGAAATACTATTGAGAGTAGTAATAATATTTGACAAGCAGGTTAGAGTCCGTGCAGTCATTTCAGATGGGTTCCTGCGATCATTGTCGTGCCTCGATATCAGCGTTATGGGAGCTCTCGATATTGGAACCGAGCCTGATGTTACTTCGATAGTCAATCTATTGTTTTACGTCGGGGAAGAGTAGGGCCCGGGTTATGTGAAGAAATTCACAAGATACGCTTAAACAGTGGATTCAAAGAGTCTGTAATATATGTGCCGGAATGTGCAATAATGTGAATTGTTTCACAAGCGCACTAGCCGAGGGAGTATCTGGATTTAAGGGCGAGGAGTCAATAATTGTGAAAACAATCACAAAGTTTGACATCGGCTACGGCCGGGATACGATCTATCTGAAGTTGCTAGGGAGTCCCTTTGGCTCGGTATTTCTCGTACAGCTCTCTGTGTTTGTTGTTGAGGTCGACCTCGCGTCCTTCGATGAATTCGAGTTGCACCCGATGAGTCAGATGATCGAAGAGGTCACCATCGGACACGACCAGCGTCGCTTTTTTGCCGACCTCAAGCGAACCGAGCACCGAATCGACGCCCAGGATTTCGGCCGGGGAGAGAGTGACCGATCTGACGGCGACTTCGGGGGGCAGACCGAACGCCACAGCTTGAGCGACCTGGAAGGGCAAGTTGCGGGCTCCCCATGAAGCGAAACCCATCGAAATACAGAAATCCACACCGGCGTCATGCAGCAGCCGGGGCAGTTTGAAGGCCAGCTCGTAACCGTCGTCCTCTCGACCCGGCATACGGTGCAAGGTGGCGATAACAACGGGTATGTCGTTATCTCTGAGAAGATCCGGCGCTTTCCAGGCATCAAGGCCGCCGACCAGGACCATTTTGAAATTGTGTTTCCTGGCGAAGGCTACCGCCTCCTGGATCTGCCGGAGATCATCGGCATGTATGAATACCGGCAGTTCTCCGGAAAAGACCGGCAGCATGGCTTCCCATCTAAGGTCCACTTCAGTCGTCTGGTCAGCTTCTTTGGCATCGGCGTAGGTTCGAGCCCGGGTGAATATATAGTCGAGTTTCTTTCGACCTTCTTTCATCTTTCGGCGCTGTTCTTCCTCAGATTCTTCCATCCACCAAGCTCTAACCAGTCTGGCACGCGGCCAGTTGATGTGCAGGCCGACGATCAGTTTTTCGGCCGCGTCTTCTACCGTCCAGCCGTCGAGATTGAAGAGGGAAGATCGGCCCATGATGAGGTTGCCGGACGGGACGACATTAGCGGTGGTGATTCCGTTTGAGCGTACGGTCGGGATAATCTCCGAGTCGGGGTTGTAGGCGACATAGGCCTTGACTTCAGAGTTTCTGGCCCCGACTTCTTGATAATCGTTGGTTGCTCTGACCTCGCCGATCTCGGTCAGTCCGATGCGGCTGGTGGCGGCGATCAGGCCGGGATAGACATTTTTGCCCGTCACATCGATGACTCTGGCGCCGACCGGGGGCTGCAGGTTCTGCTCGATTCGAGTGATACGACCGTTTTCAAAAAGGAGGTCGGTGCCGGTTAAAACACCTTGAGTGACGGTGTACAGATCACCCCCGCGAAGCAATATCGGCTGAGATTGCTCATTTCCCGGGATGTAGTCATGAGCCTGAATGACAGAGTAGAATGGCGCCAGACAGAGCGTCAACGCCAAGATCTGGAAAACAAAAATCTGTGCTGTCAACGTTTGGCGAAAACCGCTCATCTGTGACTCCTTTGTTCAGAACTCTGGTAATCTTGTGATTTGCCCTGAGCGCTCTCGCCATTTGGCGAATGGCGGCCTTTATTCTTGTCATCTTTTCCTGAAGAGCCTGTAGCCAGCACCTTCTGGATCAAGGCTTGCTTTTCCTGTTGCAGCAGCCGGCGCAGCTCCTTATCCCGTTCTATATCGAAGTACTTTTTGCCTTCAATCCAGGTTTGCTCCGGGACGGCATATACGGATAAGGGATTGTTATTCCAAATCACGAAATCGGCGTCCTTGCCCGCCTTTATGCTGCCGATCCGGTCCTGCACCTTGAGTTGAATCGCCGGGTTAATCGTTACCATCTTGAGCGCATCTTCCTGAGAGACATCTCCGTACATGACGGTCTTAGCGGCTTCCTGGTTGAGGCGTCGGGCGAGTTCGCGGCTGTCCGATTTGATTGAAGTGAGCACGCCTCGTTCGGTCAGAAGGGCCGCACAATAGGGGATGGCGTCGTATACCTCGAACTTGTACGCCCACCAGTCGGAGAACACGGCCGCCATCGTGCCGTACCGGGCCAGCTCATCGGCTATTTTGTAAGCCTCCAGTGCGTGTTCAAATGTCGTAATTCGGAAGCCGAAGTCGTCAGCCAGTTGCATGAGCATGAGCATCTCTGATTGGTGATAGGCATGACAATGGACAAACATTTCCGAATTGAGGATGTCTACCAAGGCCTCCAGTTGCAGGTCTCTTCGAGGAGGAACTGTACGATCCCTGGTCTTCTTATCGAGTTGTTCGTACTCCTGCCATTTCTGTTCATATTCTCTGGCGGCCTGAAAAGCATCGCGGATTATGGCCTCGACGCCCATCCGAGTTTGTGGATAGCGGACGGTATACTGCTCACCCCAATTGCTCTGCTTGACGTTTTCTCCGAGTGCGAATTTGATGGTGGCGGGAGTTCCTTCAAGAATCATATCTTGTGCGGAGGATCCCCAGCGAAACTTAACCACGACAATCTGTCCGCCGATGGGATTAGCCGAACCGTGCAGCAGATGAGACGTTGTTGCGCCGCCGGCCAGTTGGCGGTAAATCTCGATATCGTCCGAATCGATTATATCTTCGATACGCACTTCAGACGTTACCGCGTGGGTACCCTCGTTTACGTTGCCGGAGATGGCGATATGGGAGTGTTCGTCGATTATACCGGGTGTGACGTGTTTCCCGGTGGCATCAATGATAACAATCCCCTCGGGGGCAGCGAGGTTCGATCCGATTTTTTCGAAACGGCCATTTTGAATAAGTATGTCATGGTTTTCCAGGATGCCTTCCGGCTCGGATGTCCAGACGGCTGCGTTTTTGATCAGAACGTCTTGCGGCTTGGGTAACTCTTTGAATCCGAACGCCTTATTCGGGAAGGTACGGTTGGCGAGCAACGAGTCTGCGGTCTCGGGCTTAGATTCTTCAGAATCGGTGTCCGGGACAAAAGGCTGTGTCAACGTGGCGGTCCATTCAACTTGTTTGCCGTCGGGCAGAACCGCGTAGCCTGCCAACGTGTCGCCCGTTTTGCGCCCTGAGAAGCGAGTCATGCCTTCAATCGCTCCCGAATCCAACTCGACAATGAAATGCAGATTATCTTCATCTACATCGAGATTGGTCATTCGGATGCTGTCAGCAGCGATAATGAACTTTCCCGAGGGCTGGGAGCGCTTGCCCGTAATTGACAGTTGGGCTCGAAGATCATCAAAGATAAGAGAGTATGTTCCCCTGATATCCTCTCCGGGAAATGGTTCCAGCTTGTATCGTTTGCCGCGGATCCAGACTTCATCAACGTGTGTGGAATCATCGAACAGATCACCGTCGCAAACGACGAAGTTGGCCATGTTTCCCTCTTTTATCGATCCGCACAAGTCTTGAATTCCGCAAAAGCCGGCCGGAATAGTGGTGAGTGCAGCCAATGCGGTCTCCTTGTCCAGTCCTCGATTCACGGCCTCACATATGTTCTTCAGATAATCGGATTTCTTCTTTAACCCGTGTGTTGTGAAGGCGAAGGGGATGTTCTGCTGGGTCAGGATGGCCGGATTGGAGGGAGCTGTTTCCCAGTGTCGGAGTTCCGCCAGTGTTACGTCAAGTTCATCTTCCGGGGTCTTCACTTGAGGAGCATCCGGATAGTTCACCGGTAGTATTATGCTGGGGTTTATAGCCGTGATTTGCTCGATGCGCGCGTATTCGCGGTTACTGCCGAGATGAACAAACGAGCACTTGAATTCTTCAGCGATGTTGCCGGCTCGCAAAAATGAGAGCTCATCAGCTGTTTCAAAGATGATAGTCTCGTCTCGAGCATCGGCCAGAGCCATCAAATCAGAGTTAAATTCCGGCAACTTCTGGGCCGGGTTGAGTTGGAACGCGCGACGGGCTGCCGTATACCATTCGGCATCCAGTAAGCTCTGACGGATAAGTGCGATGGCGCCCATTAAGGAAGATGGATACTCCTGCCGGGAGGAGCCTTTGTCGAACGAAGCGAAATGATGCGAGTATGGTCTGATAATCAGGTGGTTGGGCAGGTCAGAATCCAGCGAAACAACACTTGATCTTCCACGCCAGATACCGTCCAAACGTGCTGTTTGGACGACGGTGATGCCCTGATTGATAAACTCCCGGGCAGCGTTTGAATCCGGTTGGAAATGGTCGCTCCAGTTTTGATCGGCGTGGATGGCCTCGTTCCAGGCGCTTCCGCCCACGCGTTCGGTCTCGTACTGGGGCCTGCGACTCTCAGGGCGATCCGATTTCTTTGCCTCCGGGAGTCCGTAATCCGTGTAAGGATCGATGAAACCCGGATAAATCGTCATTCCGGTGAAGTCGATTATTCTGGCGCCGGTGGGAACCACCGGGCTAAAGTCATCGCTCACCACCTTCTGGATAATACCGTTCCGAATGATTATCGCGCCCGGTATGACGTCTCCCGGTGATACAACTACCTTCGCGTTGACTAGGGCTACAGTCGTGGGAGTTTTTTCGCGTATGCCCAGTTCGGGTGTTGTCTGAGATGACGCGGAGATTGCCATCAACAGTACCGTACAGCATAACAGTACAAGACTTCTCATAAGTTCAAACCTGCCGGGAATTTGGTGTCGGGAAAGCCTGGTATCGACACGAAGATTGTCCTGTGTTTGAAACCGGTCAAACCGGTTACATTCGTTCACGGGACTATGTAAGATAAAAAATACCGACAAGTCAAGTATTTTGCGGGGAATGGTTGAGACTTGGACACAAATAAAAAGCCCGTCTCGGCGACGGGCTTCAAGAGGGGGATGTGTGAATGGGTCAACTTTAGAAGTTAACGGCAAAATCCCAATTGGAGCAGATTTCACGAGCTTTGCCGACGGGCAGCCAGGGATCGTCGGAGACTTTCGTGACAAAGCAATCATCGTTACCGCAGATGTTCATGAACGGGCTGTGACCCGGGGCCAGCATGTCCGGCGGAATCCGATAGAGCCAGCCGGTAGTATGGACGTAGTAGGTGCCCGGTTCGGAGATGTCGTTGAAGCTTACGGTGATTGTCTTGCGGCCGTAGTTGCGCGGCTCAGACTGGGTAAATCCGGTGGTACGCTTCGTCGTCATGGATTTCTTCTCCTTGCTTTGACTGTTGATACTTGAAATCTGGGTTGGTCACTACCTGCATCGCAACCCGTGCTCACAGTAGATATCGGATTTGGGCTGGATAACTTTAGTCTATTTATCGCAGGTCATTCATCAACTGAAAGAACATGGACGAGATGCGCCTGGTCACGTCCGCCTGCGGCAGACAAGACCTGCGGCAACCGGCAGGCTGGACTTCGTCAACACTCCTTATAGGTCTGCAGTTGTTTCGAGAATTCCAGGATGATCGGGGATGAATCGTCAAGGGCAGTCAGCGGGAGGAGGGCCGCCCTTAAAGAGATAGTCTACAAGCCAGGTCAGATCCGGTATCAGTATTTCCTCACCGGCATCACCGTCGATGTTGGCCTCTTCGAGACAGGAAGGCTCCTCGCCGCCTTTGAAAAGATAGTCGACCAGGTACGTGAGGTCAGCCACCGTAATTTCGTCGAGCGAATCGGCATCAACATTGCCCCGGATGGGATCCACGCAGCAGCCCATATCGCAGGCGTCACCGACGCCGTTACTGTCGGCGTCTTCCTGACCGGGGTTGAAAGCAAAGGGGCAGTTGTCATCGGGGCATGTATTATAAGGAAATCCGGGGTTCCCGAAGCCGTCACCGTCGGTATCCGTGCAGGTGTCACAGGAATCTCCGACCGCGTCATTATCTCTGTCATCCTGGGCCGGGTTGAATGTGGTGATACAGTTGTCGCAAGAGTCTCCCACGGCATCAGCATCGCTATCTGTCTGGTCCACGTTGGCAATTGACGGGCAGTTGTCGCAGCTGTCCGGATGCGTGTCAGAGTCGAAATCAGCGTTGTCGTCGAAGCCCGGGCACAGATCACAACCGTCCGGATTACCGTCACCATCGGTGTCGAGACTGTCATCGAAACCCGCGCAAATATCACATCCGTCGGGAACACCGTCACCGTCGGTGTCGGTATTGTCGTCAAATCCCGGACATATGTCGCAGGAATCACCCACGCCGTCCAGGTCACTGTCTATCTGTAGCGAGTTGAAGATGTCCGGGCAGTTGTCCTCGGGGCATTCGTTTTCCGGGAATCCCGGGTCACCGTAACCGTCGAGATCGCTGTCTATGCAGATGAAGGAATCAATAGCCAGTTTGCTCAGAAAGAGATCGAACAGACCGGCGTTCTGATTCTGAATCGGTCTTACTTTCGGGAACAGAGATGTACCGGTGTATCCGCCGACGTATGCGTTTTCACCGGTATCGGCGGCAATAGCGTAGCCGAATTCGTATCCTATCGATCCAAGAAAAGTGCTGTACACCAGCGAATCCCCGGCTTCGGCGAGACAGGTTATGATGACATCGGTGGCAGTATTGAATGTGCTGTCATAGGCCATGAAGGTGGGGTAGCCTGGAGATTCGGTATTGCCCGTGATGTAAGCTTTGCCGTACTGATCAACGCTGATTGCCGCACCCGATTCGTCGTCGCTGCCACCCAGGAACGTGCTGTACAGCAAATCATCACCGTCAACGTTCAGCTTGAATACGATGACGTCTATGCCGCCGTTGTACTGGTTGTCGAACGCGTTTATGACCGGGAACGTACTAGAAAGCGTATATCCGGTAACATAGGCGTTTTCGAGAGTATCCAGATCGACCGCCAGGCCGGCCTCGTCGCCACTGGCTCCGACAAAAGTACTGTAAACAAGGGCGTCGCCGGCAGAATTGAATTTGGTCACGAAGCAGTCACCGGTGGCCGTGCCGCCGTTGAAACTCGTATCGTAGGCTGACGCTGTGGCAGGGTAATCGGATGACAACGTGTAACCCGTTACGACTGCTTCTCCAGACGGACCGACAGCAACTCCCAGGCCAGCGTCGCCATTGCCTCCCCCGAGGTAAGTGCTGTACTCCAGAGTTCCTGTGACAGTTTCCAACTTCGCCAGAAAACCGTCTTTGGTCCCGCCCAAAGCGTCATCGTAAGGAGAGGCAGACGTATTGAAGTCACTTGACTTCGTATTTCCGGTTATAAAGGCAGAGCCGGTGTAGTCGATATCTACTGCGGCGCCGACATCATTGTCGCTCCCGCCGAGGTACGTTCCAAAAAGCAGAGCGTCTCCGGTAGACGAAAGCTTGGCCAGTACGGCATCTGCGCCACCCGCATTAGCGGCTTGAATGGGATTGTTCGTTGGGAAATCAGTCGAAGTGGTGACACCGGTAATGTAAGCGTTGCCGCTAGAATCGACCTTGATGCCGAAGGCGCGGTCGTCTCCGGTGGCGCCTCCCAAATACGTGCTGTACAGCAAAGAGTCACCCCTAACGGACAGCTTGGTGACAAACATGTCATAGCCAAATGTGCCGCCTCCGTTGTACGTGCTGTCGTAGGCGCTTTCCAGAGGGAAATCGGTCGATTCCAGATAACCGGTGGCGTACAGATGGCCTTGAGTGCTGACAGCAACACCGCGACAATATTCGTTGAGACTGCCGCCCAAGAGTGTGCTGTATTCCAGCACGGGGTCGATGACAAGCGGCAGGGAGTGATCGTAGGCGCCGGCGATCTCGAAGCCGAAAGTCGTCCCATCTATCATCTTGAATTGGGCATTGACGGGAATCTGCCGCTGGCCGTCCATCTGATAGACTATGGGCCGTGATTCGATGATCTCTCCGAAAGCAGATCCGATTACGAGATCATGGTTTGGATCGATACGAATACTCTCTATTCCGTCAAGGCGGATTTGAATGCGAGACGGATCGGCGCCCGGTTCAAGGACGAAGTCATACTCCAACCGGTTATTGTTGTTGCGATAGACCAGGTCAATACCGTCGTACATTCCTTCGTAGACGAGCTCCCGGTACACCGGCACGTTGCGATACCAGCGGCTCGGGTCATTCCCGATGAGGTAGTTGTAGGTGAAGCCGGCTGGAGATCGACCGTTCACCGAAGGATGGTTATTTGCATCCACGAAAGATACGCGAACCAATTGGTAGTCAAGGTCTTTGGGGACGACAGTTTCCTCGTCAATGGGTGGGTGGCCGTCGTGCAGCATCGGCTCTTCGTAGTCGTGTCTGGTGAAATGATAGAAAATTTCGTTTTCCGCAAACCAGATGGTGGCCCGGTCCGCCGTCGAGCGATACTTGACGAGATGCGAGTACTGCCCGACATTCGGTACAAAGAGCAGTGACTGTTTTTGCAGGATTTTGTGCTCCGAATACCTCGCCAAAGACTCGCCGGTCCTGACCAGCTCCGACTCTTTGGTGGCGGCTATTTCGCTGTCGATGAGCGAGGAGATAACGACGACAGACATCATAGCGCCGAATGCTATGACCCACAACTTAAGTTCTTTCACCCAATTCTCCGGAAGTCATTCCTTTGTGCCGCGAGAGCACCTTCCATGTATGACGCTCTTAAGTTAAGAGCCCTGACGGGATTTGTCAAGTCAATTTCTGCCAATATATCTCACACCTAATTCTAATTTCGACCGATACCCTTCTTTCTCCACAATTGATATGATCGGTAAGCAATAGAGCAGAGAGTAAGGTCTCTCTGCCCTGGTTTTGCACGTGTTCACTGAACACATCTATCTATAATCCTTCACAAATCGGAGGAGGACCGCCCTTAAACAAATAGTCAACGAGGTAGCTCAGATCCGCAACGTCGGGGCCCACGCCGTTGCCATCGGTATCGGCGGCCGCCGGTTCGGGCGGCGGGAGTCCGCCTTTGAACAGGAAGTCCACGAGATAGGTCAAATCGGCAACGTCCGGACCTATCGCATCGCTGTTTATGTCACCGCAGATGTACTGCGGCGGCAGTTCCACTGTCAACGAAGCGGGCACGATAGTCGTACTTTGGTCGGGATCATTGCTGGTCACGATGATATTCGTCTGATAAGTACCGGAATCGAGTTCGGTCGTGGTAAACTTGAGGCCGATAGTGTCAGCTCCTTGACCCGCGATGGAGCCGCTGTGGTTGTCCATAGTCAACCATTGGTACGGGGCGAGGAACTGAATAGCGAGAGAGTCCTTCAGATAGGGCGTCAGGTAGGCGACCTCGAGGCCAATTGTGCCGTTTTCATTTTCGATACCCACGGCACAGCTTTGAACATCGAAATCGGGATGAATACTCAGGTACTGGTACGTAATGGTGCCGTCCGCTGTCAAAATAACCTGCGCAGTAATGACTTCACCGGGAGCCGCCTGGTATTCGGGATAGTCGACAAACTGGATAACGCATCGGTTTCCGGTCGTGTCGATATATACGTGAGCATCGGTATTGTCGAGGTCATCGGGATTGAGGTCATCCCACAACCAGGCCAGCATGTTGTTCGGCGTGGTGGTGGTCGGTATGGTGGTCTTGAATCTGGAGCCCATGCCGTCCGGAGCGAATCCGATTATGCCGTTGGAGCCGACGTAGATCTGGTTGTAAACCGTATCGTAGTAAGGGAAGTTGAACCCGATCTGGTACGGCCCGCCGAAATTGTCGTCGTTGAGATCAGCGACAATATCCAGGCCGGCGCCGCTCACATCAATCCAGTCGAAGGTCGGACCGCCCGGCTCGTCCGAATCGATCCAAAAATAGCCGTAGCCGTCCGGACCGCCGGCATCGCGGGTAACCGGCAGGCCGGTACGATGGTCCTCAGTACCCTTGATGTCTTCGTAATCGTGGAAGCCCTCCGGGTATTTCCTTTGAGCCGGCTCCACCTGTTCCCGGTCGAGCAGGTTGGTGAAGAGGGCGCTCTTGGTGGTGACGGGAATGATGGACAGGTTGTAATCCAGGCCTCCGAGGCCGACATTGTCTATGATCAGTTCACCTGTGGTGGAATCGCCCTGTAACAGCGTCTCACCGAAAAACGAGGGAGAGACTTCGATATTCGGCGCAAAATCGACTCGTATATCATCTATATACCAGTCGTCACACTCCACGCAGGAACCGGCGGACCTCAAACGGACCTGAAAACCGCTGTGGAGCGCGTTGGCGGGAAGCTGGTAATTAACCTGCTCGAACGACGTCATCGCGGGGCCGGAACCAAGATGTCGGTTGACCAGCACCCAGGCGCCCAGATCGTTTTTGTATTCGACCCACAGGTCTTCGGTGCTGTCCGGAGCTTCGCCGCTGCCGCCGCGCTGGTAGTAGTAGGAGAGGATTACGCCGGACGCGGTATCGAGGTCGATCAACTGCGTGACCAGCGTATCGTTGCCGCCATCGAGATTCAAGACGTACGGTGCGGACGGCGGGTTGATACCTTCAGTATTGACTTCGCCACCAACATTGGTAATCCACCGCGGTCCGAAAAGGGAATCGTCGGGAAACGGCTCGAACCAGGGAAAGCCACCGGGCAGGCCGGCCGAGAGCGTGTTTATCTGGCTCTGGTCGAACACGAACGGTTCGTTGACGGAAGTCGCATATATGTCGACTAAATCGGCGCTGTTCATCGGAGCCCCGGGAGGGATAATGACCTTGACCGTGAACTCGGCGGAGTCACCGGGCGCCACGAATCCGGTCATGTTGATCGGATTGGTGCCGGCAGCATCGTAGAACATGGTCGACCAGGAGGCGCCGGAGTCGCTGAGCTGGTAATTGTCGGTATTGATGCCATCGTTGAACACGGTGAACATATACACGGCGGTGTCGCCGGCCGGACCGTATTGCGAGGCGAATTCGGGAGAAAGACTCATCTCATATTGCGGCGGAAGTCCGACATAGATGTCATCCACAAACCAATCGTCAAACGTGCCGGCCGTGCCGGTGTTTCGGAATCTGACGCGGAAGCCGTTGTGGGAAGCGTTGCCGGGCAGCGCGTGCGTTACCTCCACGAACTCGGTCATATCCGGGTCGGCGCCGAGGTGTCGCAGCAGGAGCTGCCAGGTGTTGGATGAATCGAAATATTCGACAAACAGATCGTCGTTCGATTCCGGAGAGTCGCCTCCGCCGGTTTGCTGGTAGTTGTAGCGAACGATCGGGTTCGTCTGGTAGCGCAGGTTGATGGCCTGGGACATGAGGGTGTCGGCGCCACTGGGGTCACCGTTCAGATTGAGGCTATACGGGCCGGAAGGTTCGTTGAGGCCGACATCATTGACTGCCACGTTCGAGGCCAGCACCCAGGTCCCGATATCAATAGTGGTGGTGGGGAATTCTTCGATCACCGGAATCGCCAGCGGTTCGCCGTCGGAGGAGCTGATTATCTGGGAAGAAGTCATAATAACCGGGTTGGCGGTCGAGGTGGCCCTGACCGCGGCCGTATCGACATCGCCATACTGGCTGCTGGGCACGACGACCCGGGCCTTGAAATCGAACGTTTCATCTTTGAGCAGAACGCCGCTGGTCGTGACCACATTTATGCCCGCTACGTCCAGCAGGACGGTCGGCCACTGGTCGCCCGACAAACTGAGCGTATATTCGTCGGCCAGCACGCCCGCGTTGGTTACGGTCAAGTCATACCAGACGGTATCATCGACCGCACCCCGGCCGCTGTCCAAAGGGGGCGCCAGGGTGACGCCGTAATCGATTACCCGAAAGGCAAATGTCTCACTCGTGTCGGCGTCACCGATGACGTTGGTGGCGTACAGGTAGTAGTCAATTTGGGTTCCGGGAGACTGCGCCGGGATATACGCGACATATTCATCCGGATTAGCCGTAGGCTGCAGCGTGTCTTCGTACCAGATGGAGCCAATCTCGTAGTAGAGCAACAGGGAATCCGGTACCAGGGTGGTGTCCGAGATCACGTTTGCGAGGACTTCATAGTCGTTGAGGGTGTCGCGCGTATCCGACAGCGGCTCGTGATCAATAGTGGTGCCGCAGGGATGGTTCTGCACCAGACCGGCGGCATTAAACACGTTCAGGCGTCCTCCGGTTACCGTTATCCCCGCCAGGGAGGCGTTGGGGTCAGTACCGTCGAGCAGGTACTGTTTCATGATCAATGCGACCGTTCCCGGGTCCGCCTTGTACTGCTGGAGCAAGGTCGGGCACGCCCCGGCATACAGCAGAGCTACAGCTCCGGCGACGTGGGGCGTCGCCATGGACGTGCCGGTGTTATTGCCGTATCCGTTTCCCGGGAGAGTGGAATAAATGCCGGTACCGGGAGCACCGAGGTCGATCGTTGTCAAACCGTAGGCGGCGCCGCTGTTTTTGACATCGGTGCTGGTGGTGTTAGTGACGGAGATCAGGTAATCGCTGGCGCAAGCCGTGGGAACGTCACCCTGTACATCGATATCGATATTTTGGTTGGCTGTAGCGGCGGCACTGAGGATGCCGGCGTAACCCATGGAATCGTACATGGCGCACCAGATAGGGTAGTTGTCCGGATTACCGAAATCGACACCGAAAGAGGAGTTCGTCGAAACCACAAAGGCCCCCAACGCACCGTCGGTCTCGTTATACAGTGAACGCATCTCCAGGACGTAACTGTAGGCAGCGACGACGGTCGCCTCCTGTGACGAGGAACCGGCGATGGGCATGACTTTGGCTCCCCAGTTGACGCCCGATACCCCTTGTCCGTTGTGACCGGCTGCGGCTGCAATACCGGCTACGTGCGTGCCGTGGCTGCTGCTGGGAATGGTATGATCGTTGGCATAGGCGTCCCAGCCGTCATAATCGTCGGTATAGCCGTTGCCATCGTCGTCGATACCGTTGTTGGGGATTTCGTTAGTATTCTTGAAGAAGGGCAGATCCTGGTGGTTGAGATCACAACCGCCGTCAATAATCGCGACTACTATCTGATCACCGAACAGTGTGGTACCGCCGGTAGCGATATCCCAGGCTTCCGGAGCATCGATATCGGCGTCGAACGTACCTCCGGTCTGGCCGGTGTTATGCAGTCCCCACTGGTTGCTGAAGCCCGGATCGTCCGGAAAAGTAGTTCGCAGCGTCAGGTTGGTATGGTTAAACTGGGCGATTTCGACAGTGCGGTGATTTCTGACTTGCTGGAGTACTGACTGATGATCGGCGGATTTCATGTTGGTCGAGACGTACTCGTAGAGCCATATATTTGCTCGTCCGGAAAGCAACCGTTTCGGTTTCAGGTCTATCGACTGAAAATCGCCGGTCAGCGAAGCTGCGGACTTACTCGGGTCCAGCTGGATTATCAGATCACCGGCTACGTAATTCAGTTCTTCCGATGAGTTGGGGTCCGCCGTACCGGTGGCAGCGGCCAGACAGAGGAAGCCGGCGAAGAACAGCAGAACGCGGAATGCGCTTAAACATGAATGCATGGGAAACCTTTCAATGTATCTCTTATGATTTATTATTCGTCTAAACCGGTGAAGTAGTAAAGTGACTGATTGCGCCGTTATAGATATATACGCCTGGCACCACTTCCATCCTCGACCACTTACATAATGTAGTGTATTACGGTTACTTGTCAATCTGAATTTGCCGACCAATCGGTTTAGTCTGGATGATTTTAGTCCAATATCGGGTATTTTTTACCATTGTGCAAGCCTAATCTCGATTGCCGGACCGATATTGCTGTTGCCGGGGTCGGCCGCTGTAAAGATGCCGGCAGTTTTTGATTGTGTCTTCTAAGGGTCGATTATTTTTTGAAGCATGAATACGCGAGTCAGAGAGCCGAAGGCATAGATTGCGCAGATGAAACAGCGAGTTGGACTGATATTGGGGCCCGTTGCCTTCCTGGTCGTATGGCTACTTCCGGATTTGGCGCCGGATCAGTCGGGAATCACCCGAACGGCGGCGGTTGTCGCCCTGATGACGATCTGGTGGGTCACCGAGGCCATTCCGATTCCGGCCACAGCCTTATTGCCGGTCGTGCTTTTTCCTCTTCTGAGCATAATGCCCGGCAAACAGGTAGCACCTATGTACTTCAATTCCGTGATCTTCCTGTTCATCGGCGGTTTTATCATGGCGCTGGCCATGGAAAAATGGGGGCTGCACCGTAGAGTCGCGCTGTTTATTTTACGTCTGATCGGTGCCTCGCTGCGCAGGATTATCCTGGGCTTCATGACGGCGACTTTCTTCCTCTCCATGTAGGTTTCGAATACAGCCACCACCATGATGATGGTGCCGATGGCGATGGCGGTTCTCCTGCGGTTGAAGGAGTCATATTCGGGTCGCGGATTCAGTCGGTTTTCGGTTGGGCTCCTGATTGGGATAGCTTACGCCGCATCCATCGGGGGAACGGCGACGCTTATCGGCACGCCGCCCAATGCCGCTTTTGTCAGGATATTCGAGATTACTTTCCCGCAAGCTCCCCAGGTATCGTTTGCCACGTGGTTCGTTTTTGGTGTTCCGTTCGCCCTGGTGTTCCTGGTGGTTGCCTGGTTCGTGCTTTGTGCCCTGTCGGTTTCCAACAAGGGAGGCGAGATGGGTTCATCATTCGCGACAATCAAAGAGGAATCCGAAAAGCTTGAGCCTATGTCGTTCGAAGAGAAAGCAATCGCCGTTCTCTTCTGTATATTGGCAGTTCTTTGGCTCTGGCGGGGTGATATCGATCTGGGGACATTCGTAATTCCGGGCTGGGCGAATATGGTGTCTGCTCCCGGGTATATTGATGATGGCACAATTGCTATTCTGATTGCCGTTATCCTGTTTGTAATTCCGTCCAGAACCCCCGGCCAGAGACTGATGGACTGGGAGACGGCTCAGAAGCTTCAGTGGGGTATTGTGCTGCTGTTTGGCGGCGGCTTTGCGCTGGCCGCCGGTTTCAAGGAGTCCGGGCTGTCGCTCTGGTTAGGCGATCAACTGGGCGGGCTGCAGGACGCGCCGGACCCGGTTATAGTAGTCTCAATCTGCACTGCGATCACATTTCTGACCGAATTGACGTCAAACACCGCCACTACTCAGATAATCCTCCCCATTCTCGGCTCAATGGCGGTGGCAATCAAGACTAACCCGTTGTTGCTCATGGTCCCGGCCACCCTTTCGGCGTCGTGTGCCTTCATGTTGCCGGTAGCTACACCGCCGAATGCGATCGTCTTCGGGACGGGAGAGGTGACGATGAAAGATATGATCCGACTGGGAATTCTGCTGAATTTGATTGGGATCTGTCTGATTACTATTTACCTGTTTGTCATCGGTGTTAAGATATTCGATATCGAGCCGTCTGTCGTGCCTTCGTGGGCGGCCGGGCAATGAACTGCGTGGGACAATGTTTCCATACCAGGGCTAATTATCCGAATTGGGCGCTAGGGTCCGAGAGTGCATATAAATGATGACGCCCGATTGTTTGACCAGTACATTGAGAACGATTATGAAAAGAAAACTTCTGAATATCAAGGGAGAAGCCGAATGATAGTCATCAGTCGATTGCAGGGCGCGTTACTGACCGGTCCCGTCTTAGTCGCATTAGCGGCAAGTTGTCTATGGGGTCAGAGCACACTTGTCCCACCGCCGGATGCCAAAACGATTCGCCATGTAGACACGGTCCATGGCGAGGTTCTAATTGACAATTACTATTGGATGCGGGAAAAGGAGAATCCGGAGGTGATCGCGTACCTGGAGGCCGAAAATGCCTATACCGACACCATGATGTCGCATACAGCGGATTTACAGGAAACATTGTACGAAGAGATGTTAGGACGAATTAAGGAGACTGATCTGTCCGTGCCCGCCCATGAAGATGGGTATTACTATTATTACCGCACTGTGGAAGAACAGCAATACCGGATCTATTGCCGCAAGACGGGTTCTCTTGAGGCACCCGAGGAAATCCTGCTGGACTTGAACGATCTTGCCGAGGGGCGGGGTTATCTGGCACTCGGGACCTTTTCAGTGAGTCCGGATCATTCGCTGCTGGCATACTCTCTGGATACGACCGGCAATGAGCAGTATACGCTTTATATCAAGAACTTAGCGACGGACAGCTTATTTTCGGAAACTGTTTCGAAGATCGGCAATGCAGAATGGGCGAACGACAATCGCACTATCTTTTATACCGTCGAAGACAGCATATACCGACCGTATCAGGTGTATCGCCACCTGCTCGGCACCAGACCGGGCAATGATGAACTCGTCTATCACGAAAAAGATGATGGTTTTTATCTGTATCTTCAGAAGACCAAGAATGAGAAGTACCTGATAATCAACAGCTCCAGCATGGTGACCAGTGAAGTCCGGTACCTGGATGCGGAGCAGCCTGAGGGAGAGTTCCGGATCCCCGAGCCAAGGCAATACGAAATAGAGTATTCGGTCGAGCATCAGGGCGAGAGATTTCTAATTGTAACCAACCGAAATGCCAAGAACTTCAAACTGGTTGAATCACCGGTATCGAAACCGGCTGCGGAAAACTGGGTGGATGTCATTGCTCACAGCGATACGTCGAAAATAGACGGGATCGATGTATTTCGGGATTATCTTGTTGTGTATGAACGAGTAAACGGCTTGAGGACTATGCGGGTCCGGTCTTTTTTCAGCAATGCTGAGTACTATATCGATTTTCCCGAACCGGTTTACGTTGTTTACGGCGCGAACAATCCGGATTTCAGTTCGAAATGGGTCCGATTCACCTATATGTCTCTCGTGACCCCAAGATCGGTCTACGACTACAATATGTCCACTCGAGAAAGGGAACTGAAGAAGCAGACCGAAGTACTGGGGGGATACAACCCAGATGATTACGGGTCTGAGCGAATATTCGCTGTGGCCCGGGATGGCGTTCGGGTCCCTGTCTCACTCGTATATCGAAAGGGGACACTTCTGAACGGAGAAAGCCCGCTTCTATTGTATGGCTATGGCGCTTACGGAATAAGTATGGATCCCTATTTCTCTTCGAATCGGGTCAGCCTTCTGGATCGGGGCATTATCTACGCCATCGCTCACATACGCGGAGGGGGTGAGATGGGACGCCAATGGTACGAAGAGGGGAAATTCCTAAAGAAGAAGAATACCTTTACCGACTTCATCGATTGCGCCGACCATCTGGTACAGGAGCAGTACACGTCACATGACAAGCTGGTTATCTCGGGTGGCAGCGCCGGCGGTTTGTTGATTGGTGCGGTTGTAAATATGCGGCCTGATCTGGCTGCAATAGCCATTGCAGAGGTGCCGTTTGTCGATGTCCTGAATACTATGCTTGATTCCAGCATCCCTCTAACTGTTATCGAGTACGATGAATGGGGAAATCCGAACCAGGCCGAATACTTCGAATATATGAGATCATACTCACCTTATGGCAATGTCGCCAGGCAAAGCTATCCGGCTATGCTCATCCAGGCCGGGTTGAACGACGCCCGAGTTCAGTACTGGGAACCGGCCAAATGGGTGGCTAAGCTCAGGGATCATAATACCGGGGCGGGTCCGATACTACTCAAGATGAATATGGGCACCGGTCATGGTGGCGCGTCCGGGCGGTATGACTATCTCCGTGAAATCGCGTTTGAGTATGCGTTTATACTGGATAATCTGGGGCTTACCGAGCGCAAGTGATTGAGGATAAAAAGGAACCTGTCTGCGGCCAGGCAATAACCACAGACAGGTCACATCAGGGGAGGTCTCATGAAGCGAGAGTAGTATAAGTGTTTTTATGGACTAAGTCAATCCCTAATTCACTTTTTTTTAGATTTTTTTCCCGTTATTTGACAGAAGCAAACAGCTTCTGTTGTGAAACCTGAGGGTTTGCTGTAATTGGTTGTGTGGCAATAGCATAGAATCATGGGACAGTTTCTGTCACGGCTGGAGCCGGGATAGGGGAAGCCGGCTTCTGCCGCCTCCCCCGCTTTTTTACCCGGAGAATTCCTGCGAATCCCGAGAAGAATTCAGTTCTTTGTGTGCGATACCGTAATAAATCAGGAAGGCAACACCGGCAAACAGAAACATCAGACCTATTGTGCCGCCGTCGTCAAACAGATCCGGCCAAATATAGCTGATTAGAAGGGAAAGGCCGATCGCTACCAACACCATACCCCATTTGAGGGACGAAAGGCGCTGCAGTTCGGCGGTCCGCATGAACAGGTGCTTCACCTTGTCGTCAACCATGCCTTTTTCGATAAGTTTGTGGCGGGTTTTGGTTTCCGCGACAATTTTGACGATCGCTACGATCGCGCCGAAGATGATCGCCGGTATCAGGATTTCTGAGTACATCACAATATTCCTCCAAATCAGTTGGTTTAATTTGTTGCTTTATAAGACCTCTCTATCACGATATTGTTGCACCGGCTTGCTTGCTTGTATTGCAACATCTTTTGCTGCTATTTGTCGTATACAGGTGGTAGAGGAAACTGAATGACAGATGACCGTCCCTTAATATCCGAGATTCTGGCCGGAAACCAGGCCGCATATCAGACCTTTGTCGAGAAGTACCAGAGACTTGTGGCTCACGTGGTGTATCGTATGGTACCGAATGACTCCGACCGCGAAGACATTTGCCAGGATGTGTTCTTGAAAGCCTATTCCAGCCTGGGTTCCTTTCAGTTTGGCTGCAAGGTGTCCACCTGGCTGGCACGGATTACTCACAACACTTGTCTGAATTACCTTGAAAAAAAGAAGGTCCCTCTGCTGGATGATATGGTCTCTGACGGACATGGTGATCCATGGGGCGTAGTCGCCGGTGACGCCGCGACCCCCCTGGAGCTGGTGGAAGGACAGGACCTGAGCCGGGTCGTGCGGGAGGAAATCAACCTGCTGCCCCCCTTGTATGGAGTTCTGGTAGCGTTGTTCCATCTGGAAGATATGCCGTATGACCAGATTGCGGATGTTACCGGAATGCCGATGGGAACGGTCAAGAACTACCTGTTCCGTGCCCGGAAAAAGCTGAAAGAACGGATAACGGAAAGATATCGAGCGGAGGAAATATGGCGGTAAGACACGTGACAGATGAAGAGATACAGGCCTACCTGGATGAAGGGAGCGATGTCGGATACGCAGCTTTCGAGACTCATGTGCAAGTTTGCGAGTCATGCCGAAGCAGGTTGGCGCACTATAAGGTGCTGTATCAGGGATTGCGAGATGACCGTGGCTACGATCTTAATCCGGGCTTTTCCGACGCCGTCATGGCGCGGGTGGCAGTCGGCCATATAGAATCATCACGTTGGAGCAGGATCAACTCCATCGCCGTGATTCTGGGCAGCCTGGTATTGCTCGGTCTGCTGGTATACTTCCTGGACTTGCGATCGCTTGGCGCGGCGCTGGCCCAGCCGTTCGCTCCGCTCGCGCAGACGGGCGTCCGCCTTATGGACAAGTTCGGTCCCCTGCTCTCCAGCGGGCAGGTGAATGTTGGCGTCTATATCTTCTGTGGTCTGATTCTGGCGGTCGTATCGTTCTTGGATTATATCCTGTTTCATGTAAAAGACCGTACCTATTGTTTGTAAGCAGTTGATTTATTTGCTGTCAAATGTGGCAGGTATCTGGTGATACCTGCTTCTTTTTTTGCGGTTTGCGTGATTTGGCTGGAAATAGCTGGAATCTCGATGGTCGGCGGCTTATTATGGCGGCATGCAAAATGTAAATACCGATAGATGCAAGAGAGAGCGGTATGAGTGAGGAGAAGCTCGAAGTTACGATTGAACAGGTCAACGATTTCCAATTCAATGTTACATTCAATCCGGAGAACGTTGAGTTGTTGATGGATGAACCGGAGCCGGTGGGGCTGGGGAAGGGTCCCAATGCCAGCAAGGTGCTATCGGCGGCGGTGGGCAACTGTCTGACGGCCAGCCTGCTGTTCTGTTTGCAGAAAGCGCGCGCGGAGCCGAAGTACATGAAAACCAAAGTGGTGACATCGCTCGAACGGAACGAGCAGAAGCGGATGCGGATCGGTGGGGCCGACGTCGAGATCACAGTCGATATGGATGTCGAAGCCGCGAAGCGGATGGACCGTTGTTTGGGCATATTCGAGAGCTTTTGTGTGGTAACCCAGTCGGTGCGCAATGGTATTGACGTCAAGGTCAAGGTTCTCGACACCGGGGGCGAGGTTTTGTACGATTCGCGGAATGAGGGGTAGGTTCGTCGCGGTAAAGGACGCAGCCGGCGCGTCGAGCACCGCCGTCAAGAGGGGAAATTATTGTAGGAGGGTCAGCCGGACTTTGGAAGGCGTCAGCTCACACCCCGCCGTGGGCGGGTCAGAACCGGTTCTTGTGACAGCGTGGCCGGGGTGGCGCACCGCTTGCGGTGCGGGACTATTCCCGTGTTCCGGCTAAACGCAGGGGTAACCCAGCGTGGTTACCCTTCAGTCAGGCGACCACATGGGGTCGCTCCTCCTGACCCTCCGAGCGTCACGATGGGGTTCGTGGCGGCGCTTTCGAAATGCGACGGTTTGATGATCGGGACTGGACCCCCGCTTTCGGGTCAGTTGCAAGAGTACTATTTGTCTGTTGTGGCAGGTCTTGCGACTCCACGTCAGTGGAGTCGTGTGACCTGCCGCTGTTACAGTTCAATGACTTACGTATCAGATCACAATCCCGCTGACGCAGGATCAAGACCTGACACAAGAGCACGTGGGGTTGTTCAACATTCCCTGTCGCGGGGGTGACAGAAAAGAGGACAGAGTCGCCTGACGCCAGGTTCGAAATACGCGTCGGGTCACATTCGCTGCTCTATAGCGAACGGGACCCGACTCAACTTGGGCCTGGTATTCGGCTCCAGTTGTCCAGTTACTCGCACACCGGGGGTGGGCCGCCTCTGAAGAGGAAGTCGACCAGGTAGGACAAATCAGCCACGTCAATCGGGCCACCCGGGCCGGTGATACCGTCGACATTGGCGGCTACGATTGTCGGTGGGGTCGGGCCGCCCCGGAAGAGATAATCCACGAGAAAGCTGAGATCGGCCACATCCACCGGCCCGGCCGGGCCGGTCAATCCATCGATATTGCCGCACTCAATATCGTAGTAGATTATCGAGCGGACTTCCGACTCGGAACCGTTGTTCGCCAGATCAGCGGCCGTCACTTTCCAGTATGACGTGTCGTTCGCCATCAGTGGGTCCGGAGGCGTGAAAAACGTGTCCGTGACTATATAGCTGTTGGTTTCCGGTCCCTCCGGGAAGGTGTTATCGGTCGATATATGCAGCTCGTATGTCGCGCCGGGTTCGATTCCGCCCAGCGAGTATTCGAAGGTCGGGGTGGAATTCAGAGTTTCCTTACCGTCGGCGGGCGCCAGCAATATGGGTGTAGCGGGCGGTGTTTGATCAAGCCTGAACGAGCGCGTCACGGAGTAGGCCGAGCTGTCGCTGTTGTCGGAATTCAAGGCCTTCACGCGCCAGTGCCAGGCGCCTTCACCGAGACCGGGGATACTCACGAACGGCGTGTCAACTTCCTGCGTGACCACGTCGACCGTGAACTGGGAATCCTTCGCCAGCTCGATTCGGTAGTGATCCTGGTCGTGTTTCCAGGCGGTTGCCCATGAAAAGCTGCTGATATCCTGGGCAACGAGACCGTTCTCGGGAGTCAATAATCGCGGCTCCAGAATGGGCAGGTACCAGTTGGCGGTGTATATTTCCGAGTTACCGTCGCGGGAATCGGTCCAGACGGCGTTCAACTTATCGTAGTAGGCCGTAACACCGATGTATTCGCCGATCAGGCCGGCCCGACCGGCCATGCGCAGGGGGACGACGATGCCGTTTTTATCAACCGTATACGGCTCTTGTGTGTCCTGAGCCTTCAGGTTCGATGGTGACGACGAGACCTCCGAAATGCGATGATTGGAACTGAATGAAAGGCCGCCATCAAATGAGTAAGCCGCGAAGAGGTCAAACAGGAAGTAGTTCGGCGAGTCGTGTCGCTGATCGTAGAATATGACCACGATGACGCCCTCCTGGTTGACGATTAACCACGGATGAAAGTTGTCTATGAAATCCGAATTAAGATCGTCGTTGATTGGAATCCGTTCGGACCACGTAACGGCGTTGTCCGTCGAGCGGACGAAATCAACATCGGTATTGCCGGCATCTTCCGGACCCTCATTGGTGAAAGAGATGTAGATATTACCGTCAAAGGGACCGCCGCTGATGTCGGCGTCGGCTGCCGGCTGGGAGTACGTGTTGATGCCCCCATCGGCGCTGGTGTAGCCGGACACCGGCAGCACGTGGTCTTCGTAGGTGAACGTCTGGCCGCCATCAGTTGAGACCACGTGCTTGAGCATCGTTTCTCCGCTGCAGGTGGCGCCGGAATCCAGGGCGAAGCCCTGCCAGAAGACATGAACGTCGCCGTTGGACGATACGACCGGAATAGAGAACTGCCCGGCATCGATCTCACTCCCGCCGCATCCGGTGGAGGTCTGGATGGGCCCGACGACGACGGTATCTTCGAACGTCGCCATGCCGTCCGTGGAGCGCACGAACACGATGCGGTCGGGATTGGGAAAGCGGGTCCAGGAACAATAGATATTGCCGTCATGCGTCCCGCCGGTGCGATCGGCCGTGATGAACTGCTTGTCTTCGAAGATGTTGGGATCGTTCGACCAGACTCCGAGGACGGGACCGGTCCAGGAAATACCCTTGTCGGTCGACTTGTAGAAGGCGATCGTTGACAGGTTCGTGAATCCGAAAGCGTCCCAATCCAGTGCCGACATATAGAAATTCCCTGATGCGTCAACAGTCATAGTCGGATCGGATTGTTGTGAGTCCGTTCCGAACACCTGCAGCCAGTCATCGATCAGGGAATCGGCCCAGGTCTGGCCGCCGTCGATTGAACGGCCGATGCCGATCTGCCGGTAGCCGAGACGGAAATCGCGCCAGTTGGCGATGATCACATTGGAATCGGTGGGACAAATAAAGACTTGTTCCTCATTATTTAGTTGTGGGATTGTGGTGATGCGGATGTTGGGCGGCGGGGGCAGGCTGCTCTCGGCAAGCGAGGCAGCCGACAGGACGAGCGTGAGGCTGACAATTGTCAGGACTGTGAGCACTCGATTCATGACTTTTCTCCAAAGTTGTCGAACGTTGTTTGTTGTCGGCGGTCCTAAGTCGTGGTTGAGATGAGTTCTACATATATAAACGGGCTCCCGATGCCAGATGTTGCAGTGAATCATCAGGAGCCGTTGTGCTTGTGTGAATTTGTGGGTTACATGAAACAGAACGCCCGCTAGTCACAACATTGCGGTGGTGCGGCGCCGCCCTTGAAAAGATAATCGACCAGGTAGGTCAAATCGGTTACGTTTATTTCCGTATTGCAGTCGACGTCGGCCGTTTCCGGCGGGATCGCCGGCGGGCCGCCCTTAAACAGATGATCGACGAGGTACGACAAATCGGAGACGGCAATCCCCGGCGTACCGTCGACATCGCCATGCATCAAGCACAGGGAAACCGTGCCTGACACGGTCACGGGAGCGTAAGCGAGAAGCGGCCAACTGAACGACGGGTTGTATATCATGTAGCCGTCCAGGTCTATGTTCGCGACCTGGTCTGGCTGTGCGCCCAGGGCGATTTTGAAGAACAGGGAGGCAACCGGTCCCTCACCGGGTTCGAGGTAGGGCGACGAGCCGGAATATGAACAGATGAGACTGATCGTCTTGCGTTTGTTGTTGGGATCGCTGTTGATGTATCTCTGTTCTTCGAAGTAGTCCGTACGGCAGCCGACCGTGGAGAACGAATCCAGGGTCAATCCCAGCGTGCCGGCATATTCGACCGGAATGAGCAGGCTCTGGAGAGGTACGTTGTTGCGAGCCGATACGATTAGTTCGACCGTTGTGCCCACGTTGCCGTGAATGTCCGGCGCCTTGAGCGTATCCGCGAGCGTGACTATGAAATTCGGTCTGGTGCGGGTGTAGATCTCCCCGCCGGCGTCGATTTCGATGCTCACATCGTGCATGCCGGCCGTATTGTACGTATGCGATACATACTGACCGAGAGCCGAATCACCATCGCCGAAATACCACTTCCACGAATCGACCTCTAATCCCGAGTATGCCTGGAAGTTAACTTCCAGTGGCACCCAGCCGAAGTTGGTGTCGGCAAAGATGCCGACACCGCCGTTGTAGTTGACATAATTGGCGGCGTAACCAATCTGTGAGCAGCCGTACATGATGCGCATGTAACCGTCTTCACCCCAGCCCGGCCCCCAGGAGTTCCTCATGATCCAGACGCCCTGGTACCCCTGGCTATCATCCCAGCCTACCAGGACGACAGCGTGATTGATTTCCCCACTGCCGCAGCCGTTGAACACGCCGCCGTTGTATCCCTGGAAAGCCGAGTTGACGTGCACGGCGACGGAAACCGGGCCATATTCCAAAATAGCTTGTTTTATCAGTTCTGCTCCGGGGACACTGCCCGAGCCGCCAATGTACGCCCACGAATCCAGCAGGTAAGGGTGAGGATCGGGACATTCGCAGGCCGCGTCCCAGCCCACGTACGGGTAGTCGGCTTCCAGGACGGCTCCGGTGCTGTCGCAGATGTCTTTGTAGCTCAGGTGGTAACCGTGCGCGAACCAGCCGCCGTCGCAACTCCAGCCATGTCGGTTGCAGCTTACCAGCCACTGCTCGGAGAGATCTTCAACGACGCCGTCCTGAATCAGAATATTGCATTCCAGTGCGCCGACTGTGCTGAACGCCCAGCAGCTGCCGCAGCCGGCCTGGTTCCTGATCGGTGTGCAACCATTGTGGTCCCGCCAGTCAAACGCTTCGGGTATATCACGGGTGATTTTCGGCATCGGGTCGAACGTGGCCGTGCTTTGCCAGTCCGGTGGTTCTTTCAGCCCGCAGAGCTGATCCAGAGGGAATGTGGTCGCATCGTTCTCGCCCACTTCGAACGTCCAGCCTTCCACCTCGGCCCTTTTCTGTAGTTCCGCAATGTCGGCGTCGGTCAGCTGAGCGAATGCTGACCCGACAAAGATCAACGAAGTTACAATGGTGAGGAAAGAGATTGTCAGCGGTAAATCTCCGAGACGATGCTTCATGATAAACGTCCTTTCTTCGGTTATCTGCTCTCGGGCTCTCTCCGGTCGGAGCAACCGGCAGGATATGACCCGATCGGATTTCCAAGCCGCCCGTAAGACACGGTCAATTACCGACTAATAATATAGCACAAAAACTCTATTTGTCCACTTCAAAAGACCGGATTTCATGTGACTCCCGGTCCGGGTGTGGAAAAGCTGTTGACTTATTGTCCATGATCGGTTACCGGATAAGAAGCATTTTTCTCGAGAGCGTCGTTTCGGATGCTTCCAGTCGATAGAGATACACTCCGGAAGCTACCGACTTGCCGTTGTCGTTGGCGCCATGCCAGGTGACGTGATGTTCCCCGGCGTCCTGCCTTTCGTTGACAAGTTGTTTCACCTGTTGGCCCAGTATATTGTGAACCGTGAGTTTGACGTCAGATCCTTGAGGCAGATAGTAGGTGATAGTGGTTGTCGGATTGAACGGATTGGGATAGTTCTGGTAGAGCGCGAACGTATTCGGCAGGCCGTTGTTCGAGGCAGTATCAGCAACATCGCTTGGAACGAGAAGGAGGTCATTGACGGCTTTTTGCAGGGCGGCCGCGCCCGTTTCCCGGTCAAAGAATGAGAGAGGAATGTCAAAGAAGACATACTGGTAGTTCTCTCCGCGGAACCGCCACGCGACGGGCCGGCCTTCGGAGAGAGAGGTGTCATATCTCGAGTCATAGGTGTACAGGATATCCGCTTCCGGCGCCAGATTCGCGAAAGACACAAACGGGATGCCCTCCACTTCAGTGAACGGATCCGAGCTCATAGCCGTGAAGGCCGAGTCCCAAACCAGATCAGGGTACTCGTTCGCAATGGCGTGGGCGCCGATAAGGTCACATTCGAACCGAGGTGGGAGAAGTTTGGTTGGAGTAATGACCCGTTGCAGCGTATGAAACCGGGTGGTGTAAGCATCGTCCTCCGGGTTAGCGGTTTGCATGTAATCGATAGTGTGGTACTCGCTCAGTGATCCCCAACGACCGAAGATGACGACCTTGCCCCCGAGTGAGAGATAATACGCCAGAGTATCCAGTATTCCACCTTCGGCCGGCAGCTTGCCAATATCATTGATCCGACTTTCTCCGGCTATGACCAGGATGCCATGGCTGACGATATCGTACAGTTTGAGCTGGTGGAGCGAATCGGAGAAGTAATCGCAGGAGAATCCGGCCAATGCGTCGCGCATGAACCGGCCCGTTTCCACAGCATCCACCATCATGCTGTTCCAATAGTACGATCGATTAACGGCTAGTACTTTGTTCGGCTCCAGCGTGGCCGCGCGTGTCACGATGGGTTCGATGACACTGGTATCGGAGGCCGCACCGGTGTTGTCTACGGCGATTACGTGATAGCTGTGCAACTGGCTGCCTAAGGCCGGATCGGCATCGACATAAGAAGTATCAGCCGTAACCCCGACGACTTCTCCATCGCGGATTATCTCATAGCGTTCGAAATCAAGTTCCCGGTTCTTGTTTCGCCAGTTCAGGTGAACTGCATCGCGCAGCGGCATAGCCACCACGCCCCCGGGTGGGACGGGTTGTGAGCGGGGAGTTGAATACGAGATATCATATGTGTACGATGTTTCCGACTGGTAGTTGTACGCCTGTACAAAGAACCCGTACTCGTGCCCTTCTTCCAATCCCGTAACAAGATAGCTGGTGTCGGATGCAGCCAGAGCAACTTCGTTGATGTTGAGGCCGGTGTCGGCCGCATTAAAATAGTAAAGCACGTACGATTCGATTTCGGATGAATTGAGTCTCCGCCAGGTGACCAGCTGGGAGGCGCCGTCACCCGGTTCATCGATTGCTACGATTTTGATCGGAGGCGGAAGCAGACCGACGGAGTACGTGGTGGCCAGGATTGCCTGTACCATGCGAGTCATATACTCGAAGTTGAGATAGGTGGAGCTGTCTGTGGGGTCATGGTAGTTAAAGGAAAACTCCCGTTCCTGGACGAAGATCACATCGTAACCGGCTTCCTGAAAGGGCAGATGATCGGAAGCGGTCGAGCCACGCAGTATACCGTCGATGTCAACATAGCGGTTGGCCAGTTCATCCCAGAGGCGCGCATAGGCATCTTCGACACCGTAGTACAAGTTAGCCTGGTGGTCGTTGGTTAGATGGGCAATCATGTCGGGGTTCACCATCAAAACGATATCGTCGCCTCGAGCCACCGCGGAATCGACGTAGTGATACGACCCCCACATCCAGGATTCCTCCGAGTCGAAGGCGATGAAAATGAAGGTCATCGGCAGGTCCATATCGCGCACGACTCGCGCAATCTCGAGGACGGCGGCGGTGCCGGAGGCGTTGTCGTCGGCCCCGGGACAATTGGGGACAGCATCAAAATGCCCACCGATTATTATTTGCTGATCGGGATATACAAGACCCCGTTTGTACGCCACCACGTTGAAACAGGGCACAGGCACACGGTTCCACAGTTGCCGGCCCTCAAAACTGTCAAGATACACCGAGTCGTAACCGAAGGAACGGAATTTAGAGGCGATCCAGTCTCGGGCGGCATAATTGGAATCGGTGCCCGCCAACCGATGGGTGAATGCCTCAAGCCGTTTGAGGTATGATTCCAGCGAATCCTGACTTATGAGTGTGATCAATGTGTCGAGACCTGTTGCCTGTGACGGCGTGAGTTTCTGAACGGGCCTGGGCGCGAAATAGCGAAACTCGAGGTGATCAGTTCTTAGCGGGTGAATCGGGACTTCATCTGCAGACGTCAGTCTGCGGGCGTCGAGGACACGCCGTAGCTGCAAATGACCTGCCTGGTAAAGGAACGGAGCGCGATAGTCATTAATCCGATCACGGGCGTCGGCAAGACCCAACTGATCAACTGAGATTCCCGATATGAGCAGGGAGAAATCAAGACCGGATTCCATGAGCTGAGGGCTCAACTCGTTGTCCAGTAAGAATAAATAGCCGCCATCGATCTGCATGACCGGCTGTGCCCCGAGTTCTTTCAGCGAGACTGCGTCGTGATGTGAGTTCAGTTGTACTTCATACAAATCGGCAGATAAACTGTTGCTGCCAAGTCCCATCAGGGCGACCAGAACAGGCAATAGAGACTTCATATTTTCACCTCCGTTTCATCTCAAGGACGCGCCAGTTGTTCGGTTGTTCAATATACCGCGCGAAACGGAATTTTCGAACCGGATTTGAGTCGGAATATCGATGTGAGGCCACTAGCCGTCCCCGGACCAGAAATTTGCACGACCGAATGCGGCAGAAATCGTGTGGACAATTAACTCGACGAAAATGAAGAAGAAACCGCCCAGCCACCACGGAAAAACCGAAAGGAGCAAATTGCCGAACGCTGTGAGAGTAGTTTTCATGCCGGCGAACAGGATAAGACCGCCCAGGGACCAGACCGCCAGACGAACCACAACCTCGGTCGTGCGCGATCTGGACAGCTTCATGCGGATGACATTGAGGTGGAGCAGTTCGACCCAGTGCCCCCCGAAACTGAACCAGAAGACGGCCGTGACCAGGGAAAACCAATAGACGGCAGCCGATAACTGGGTTCTATACCAGGAAACAGTAGCTACTGTCAACAGACTGCCAACTATGAGGGCGATTGATACGGTGCGGAATAGTGTGGCTGCTATTGACTCGGAGTAGGGGGTGCGGGCCGTCGATTCTGTCACGTGTGTCTCGCAGCTATCCGGTCAACGACGGGATTTAGCTTTCCGTTTGCCTTTCTTTTTACGTCTCTTGCGTTTGAACTTGAGGATTGTTCCCCGGCATTTCGCCGAACCGCAGTGACAGGGATAGAAGTTTTTCAGTTCGGGCGTAATCGGCTCGTCGACTTCGAAGTTGTAATCATAAGTCAACTCGACGCCGGGCTGGATATTGCGGACAGCTTCGATGAAGATATGTCCGTCTTCGTCGACAGTTTCGCAATTGGGCTGGCAGGAATGGTTGATGAAGCGGGCGTCGTTGCCGCCCACGCCGGCGTCGATCGTAGTCTTCTTGTCCACGGTGAACAAGAACGTATGGTGCGTGTTCATCGAGTCTTCAAGGTACCGTTTGGCTTCTTCCTTCGGACTAATGCGCTCCCCGGTGTACTCGATGATGCGTCGTCCGGGACGAATCCGCTTCCTCGCGAATACACCCGTTCCGTGAATCCGGGAGTGGCGGACTTCATACAGGCCATTGGATGAGTTATTCGACTTTTTCATTTTGTCTTCAGTCTTTTCAAGTCTTCCGTAAGTGCAATTATCAGCTGTAGTTGAAAACAACCAGGACAAGTGAAGTGTTCTCAACGGAATGCTGCAAGGTAATTTGTCCGGCCGGTCCGTGGCAATGAAAAAACGCTTACAGGAACAGACGAGGAGTGCGGTTCGGCAATGGAGTCTTTGTCAACGAGCCTGGAAGGGCGGAGGAGTCAGGGGTCTATTCACAGGCGGGTTCCGGGCCGCCTTTGAAGAGGAAGTCGACAAGATAAGTCAGGTCGGCGATATCGAGTGGGCCGCCCGGTCCTGATTGGCCGTTAACGTTGGCCGCCAGCAGCACCGGCGGCAAGGGGCCGCCTCGAAACAGGTAGTCCACGAAATACGTCAGGTCGCTGACATCCACCGGTCCGCCCGGCCCGACAAGACCGTCGACGTTGCCGCACTCGAACTCTCCGTTGGAAGCCAGGATAGAGTGGTCGGCGAGGAGCGACCAGCGCGCATGGCCGTCGGGTATCCTGCCGTACGATACATCAACTATCTGCCCGTCGTACGCGGCTGCATCTACGAGATAATTGCCCCGGCTGACAGCATCAAACAAGCCCACTTCGCCACCGGAGGCCGACAAGATGAAGTTAGTATGAGTGTAGCCCTGGATCTTCTGGCGATCGGCCCAGAACACGATATAACCGCCGGCCGGGATGACAGTATCGGTAATAATGAACCGGGTTGTTCTGTCGAGGTCATCGGTCAGGAACATCTGACTCAAGTCGACAGCATACGATTCGGCATTGTATAGTTCTATCCAGCTATCATATTCACCGAAGTCGTCGGTGCAGCAGTTTTCATTCAGGACCATGATTTCGTTGATAAATATCTTCGGGGGTTGGTAGCAGACTCTGTAGCTATAGGCGGTCGCGGGAGGATTAGGCGGGTCCGTAGTCACGGCGCCGGTGTCATCGGTGACACTTACGTAATAATGCACTAACGTGGACTCGGGCAAAGGCGGTATTGCAGCGCCATAGAAATCGTCATCGGGAAGGCTGTCATGGTGCAGGCCGTCATCATAAAGGACCATAGGGAAATACCCGTCGCCGGTATCGACGTATACTGATGCATCGGCAATGCCAATTGCGCTGGAAAGGGAGGTAGTAAGAACGACGGAGTTATTGACACCCGGTTCGGACGGCATGTGGCGCGTGCCGGAAACAGATACCGGATAGATTTCGAGCGGGCCGCCGGGAGTCAGATCCCGGCCCATCAGGCCGGGGTGGTTCGCGGCATAACGTGAGGACTGGAAAATAAGATTGCCCACCACGGGATCACCCTGCGTTAGTGGACCGGATGCCGTTATTGGGTTGACGTATTCCCAAACGATCTGACTGTCGGTCGTGACCTCGAACAGATGTCCCCGTGGACCCGAGCAAATGAGCGTGTTGCCGTTCGGCATCCGTTTGGCTCCCGAGATGAAAATGGCGAAGAAGTCGGTAACGGGCTCACTGAGATACCGCCAAACAGGCGCATCCGGGCCGTGGGGGTTGCCGGGCAACGGTACGGGATAGCGACCATCCGGCGTTACGGGCGTGACTATTTCGTCCACGCTGGAGTAGCCGATATCAGTGCCGTTATTGAAGATCAGGATATTCCCTTCGCCCGGATGTCCCGGCGGGATCCAGTGGGCGTCGTGTTGCTGGAAGAGTTGCTGATCAGTGGTATCGCCCGCACGGTAGGCGCGCGGATTGCCCCAGCGGTAGATGATATCGCCGCCCATGCCGGCGTTACCTCCACTATGACCGGCCGCCTCAGCTGTTTTTGTGCTGTGATCGATTACCCAAATCTCGCTGAACTGACGGCAGCTAATGACTATCTGATCCAGGTCAGGGTTGTAATCAATGGAATTGGCATGTATCCAGTCATCCTGTCCGCCCTCCATGTAATTGATGTCCACGAGTTCCGGGTGGTTGGCGACGACACCGTAGTTGTCCTTGGTAGAATCATAGTCCTGTATGAGATGATCCCACAGGTGCCATTCCCACACGATATCCCCCGTCGAAAACCCGGTCGGTTGCACTTCGACGACGTGCTCGGGCCATAATTCGGCATCGAGGAGGGAATCCGGAATCCGTCCGGCGTCGATAGCCTCCTGGGCGGTTTTGAATTCCCAGGCCAGAAGAAGGATGTTGCCGTTCGGCATCGCTTCGACGTCGTGGTGCTGGAGTGCCTGGTCGTCATTGTAATTGAAATCCCAGGTTACGGCTCCGTCCCAGTCGATCATCTGTATTTTCCCGGCGGCTCCCCCGGCGCCGCCCAGGCGGCCCGGCCGCAGAAGAGTCCCGTCATCCAGCAAATAGGCCAGCATGCCGGGCGGATAGTTGCTGGGCCAGGTGTGAACGACTCTGCCGTAATGATCAATGAGATAGGTAGTGGTCGACATAATGGGCGCGAATAACGTATATCCGGAATAAGACAAGCTATCCTTCACGAACAGGCCGAGCGTCTGCTCCTGAGCCCCCGGCTCCGGCGTGGCAATAAGCCCAAGGAAAAGAACCGGAATGATCGTTACAACAAAAGTCTGTTTGAAGTGCATGAGACGAACCGTGAAAGACTCAAGATCTCCGTTGATCTGGGCCGAGCTGACCCCAACAGACAAGCGTCCCTGCGATGACTGCCACGGGCAACGGCCCATGTTTGTGTCAATGTAGACATGATAATATACAAATTCTGCGGGATTCGTCAAGCGATAATTAGGCGCGACAGTGGCCCCGGCGTCCGTCGGGTCCGTATCTTCCTTCACAATAGTCACTTAAAGGATTGACCCGGACGGATTTTTCGGTATCTTGACGTTCATTTGGGAAGATACATGAGAACAACTGCCGTCAAGCAACGCGCCGACTACACTGAAGGATCGGTTATCGGCTCCATCCTGAAGATGGGGCTGCCTTCGATGTTCGGATTTCTGGTCCAGCATATCTATATCATGGTGGATATGTATTGGGTTTCCCGGCTCTCTTCCGGTGAGGCGGCGGTGGCTGCGGTGACATTCTTCGGTAATATCCTCTGGTTTTTCTTTGCCTTTAATCAGCTGGTAGGGCCGGGCTCGGTGGCGGTCATCTCACGTCGATACGGCGAGAGAGATTATGACGCCGCCGAGAAGGCCATAAAGGAAACGATCGCCCTGAAGCTGTTCTTCGGAACATTGTTGGGCGCCGCCGGATTCTTCTTTGCGGAACCGATGTTAACTCTGGTAGGCGCCGAGGGAGAGGCTCTGTCACTGGGAGTTGGCTACGGTCGCGTCATGTTCCTCGGCCTGCCCGTAATGTATGCCACTTATTCCATTTTCACTGCTATGCGCGGAGTCGCCAATCCCAAAATGGCGATGGTGTTGATGATTTCGTCCAACCTGTTGAACCTCGCGCTCGACCCGATCTTCATTTTCGGCTGGTTCGGCCTGCCGGCCTGGGGCATTGTCGGGGCGGCTTACGCTTCGGTACTCAGCTTCGTTGTCGTCTTTGCGGTCGGCGTCTGGCTGTTCATGGCCGACAGGACTTCGGTGCGGCTGCATATCCGGAGCCGACAGCCGGTTTCCGTCGCGTCCATGTGGAAGATTGTGAAGATCGGGGTCCCGGCCTGGCTGGGGGAGATGTCGTTTTCCGGCTCCCGACTCGTCATCACGCCGCTCGTGGCGACGTTCGGTACGGCTGTGGTGGCCGCCTATGGCGTGGGAACTCAGGTCTTTTCGTTTGGCATTATGATCCTGGTCGGCATTGGTCTCGGGTTGTCTTCTCTGATCGGGCATAACCTGGGGGGACAGAAGATCGAACGGGCCAAACGAACCGGCGACCAGTCCGTTATTCTGGGCATAATCATAATGTCCGTCTTTGGTCTGGCTGTCTTCCTGCTGGCTGAACCGCTGATGAGCGTTTTTTTCGAAAGCGCGGAGACTGTGTCTCACGGCAAGACTCTGCTGAGGATTCTTACACTTGGTTTCCCGTTCTTCGGTGCGTTTATCATGATGGAGCAGATTCACATGGGCGTCGGACTGAACACACCGACGATGATAGTTTCCATAATCCACGCCTGGGGCCTGCAGGTGGGGCCGGTACTCATCGCGACGGAGCTGTTGGGACTGGGAGAAACAGCCATCTGGTGGATCTTCTCCGTCTCCGGCATTATATCGAGTATCGGCTTCTACTGGTATTATCGCCGCGGCCGGTGGCTGGAAATGAAGGTATAAAAAAGGGTCGGTGATCAAAGCTCACCGACCCGTTCAAACGAGACTGAACGTTTTTCCGTCTACATGATGATGACCAGTTTGCCGACCTGTGTCTCGCGGTCAGGGGACTCTACGGTCCAATAATAGAGGCCGGACACCACGAGCTGGGTGTTGCGGGTGATCAGATCCCAACTTTCATGCATAGCGGTGGGATCGGACGGGTCTCTGTCATGTTCGATTTCGCGCACCAAATCGCCGTCCAGGGTGTAGATACGTATCGTACATTTGGCCGGCAGATTTGTGAAATGGATTTCACGGACGCGATCCTCGGGGCGGTTCTCACTGATCTGTTCGATCCGTCGACCCTCGAAACCGAGCGCTTTGTAGCCGGCATCGATACGGTATGGGTTCGGATAGACGACTACTTCCAGGTTGTCCCGTTTGACCTTGTCAACCGGATTCTGTGGGAACGCCTCGACGGCTCCCACCGTGACCGAAGTCTCCAGCGATCCGAGACCGGAGGCCGGAGAGCCGTAGTCAAAGGCGGTGACATTCACCCAGTAGGGGACCGACGGCAGTAAGTCGTCGATTGTGAACTCGTATTCGAAGTACTTGAAATAGCCGTCCTCGGTTAGCTCACCGGGTTTGGCCGAATCGGGAGACAGGGCCGAAGGATAAGGCTGATCCGGGAATCGTTTTCGGATTCCGCCCGGCAAATTCAATTCAGACATATTGAAGTCCTGGGCTTCGAAGTAGAAGGACGAATCGGGAAATCCGAATGGGTGAAACGGCGAATTTCGAGTATACCGCAGGGGGTCCAAATTGGGATCGTTGTAAATGCGGCGGAGTTCTTCGAGGGTAAACGGCGTTTCCAGCAGCTCCCAGACGTTCCGTCCGGAATTGAAAACAAACTTGTTGTAATCTTCGATATCATAGGAGGAAATGACGCTGTAACTGGCCGATCTTTCATCTCGGGCGAGGTAGACGCGATAGCCTTCAAAGTCGGCCTCGCGCGAGAAGACGTCTTCCGTCGTTTCCGAGCGCAAGCCGTTAAAGCGAACGTGCAGTCGACCTTCTTCCGGTGTGACCCAGACGACCGGCGCCGGCGGGGGAGAGGCGCCCCGGAAATCCGGGGTGCCGTCGCCCCGGACCCAGAAGGTCCTGACGACCGTGTAATCGTAGTTGAACGCCCAAAATGTATCCGGCGGATTGGGCGGGTCCACATGAATAGAGTCGATCGTAGAGTCTATAATAACCGAGTCCAGCGGAAAATCTATCGAGTCTCCGGCATAACCGTCGCCATCGGTGTCAACGCCCGGATTGTCGTAAATCCAGGACGCCCAGCGCGCATTGTCGGATAGATCGGAGAAATCCAGACCGTCGTAGTACTGCTCCGGGTTGCCGGGCAAGTTGGCAGCATTGGTCTCGTCAGTATGCAGATCTTCGCCTCCCACATAAGCAAATGAAATAGGCAACGTCTGTCCGGGCGATATGTCAAACGGACCGAACGAGAGCAAATACCTGGTATCGTAGCCATCGGCGAAGTTGGCCGCCAGCGTCTGGTTAGGATAAAGCCACAAGGAATCGTTGGGCTGAATCGAGGCGGTGTAAATCTGGTCGTAATCGAATTCACGGTTTCTCAGGACATAGTACTTGTTGTCGTCCCGGGCCGGCGTCCCCAGCCCACCGGTGCGGAAGTCACGGAACGGTTCGGCGAGACGGCCGACGCCGCCACGTTCGCGGGGGCCAAAATCGAGGCTCGCCGTACCATTACTGATCCACCAGTTAAAAGATACGTCAAGTTCCTGCGAAGGTGTTCTCACAATACGAGTTGCCGTAACGTGAGGTACCTCGGCCGGCTGACCGGTATTGGGATCCAATTCCCCCAAATCACCATCGGCGTCGGCAATCCAGGCGATAAACACGTCGTCCTCGTATTCGCATATTTCACACTGGGCAAAGCTGAGTATTTCTTTTTCACGGAAACCGCAAATGTCATCATCGAATCCCGTCGTGCCGCAGTCGGCGCATACATCGGCATCCACATAGACGCCCATGTAGACATTCTCGAGCAAGCGCTGGCCGATATTGCGTATCTTGTAATCGAATAGAACCAGATCTTCGGCATACGAATACGACCAGGCGTATGAGGTCTGCGTCACTTCAATCCCCAGCGGACGGTGTTGTCGTCCGCCGTCTTCATCGTCCGTGCCGGCCAGCTGAATGAAGGTATCCATGTAGACGGCGATGTAATCCTCCTCGGAAACCGCGTCCTCGTACAACTCCTCCTTTGACGGATCGATAATCGATCTCTTTCTCAGACATCCGAAGGGAGCCGGTTCCGGAAACATCTCTTCCACACCGATCCAGCCGTCAGCCCCCGTGGATACCAACGTATCTCGACCGATCACGGCGCCGATCCAAAACGATCCGGCGAACACGTACTGATGGCCGGAACCTTTGGGGTATTCACCGCCGCCGGCCGGTATGGACTGACCGGTGAAATAATCCACTTCCGCTCCCTCAGTGAAGCCAGTCGCGAAGGAACCGTCGTTGTTGATGGCCAGCACCAGCTTGCCGACCCGGTGCATTGCCACGCCGAAGCAGGGTTGCTGGAGAGCCTTACCCTGCGGAGGATCTTTCTTGTCCATTCGATCAATAGCGGCCCGGGCGAAAAGTGTATTACTCAGCAGTACGGAGCACACCCCTACACTTAAGACAATAAGCAGACATTTTCTTCTCATAATGCTACATTCCAGCTATAGAGACTCTCGTTTTCTTCAATAACGAACGAGACTTACGACTCGTTTAATTCACCACCACTTTTTTGTTTCCCGCTAATCTAAAGCAACTTGGCGCGCTTTCGCAAGGATTTTCGTGCGTAAAATGTGCGCTGAAGAGTTGGTTGCGCGCTGTCACGCATGGAATCGACTAAGTTCTTTGTTGTCATTGCGTTAGTGAAACAACAAGCAATCGGGGTTGCTGTCGACGGAGCCCGAGAGTGTTATGTCTCCGGATATAGATTCCAGGAGTCAGGAACATGCCTGCCGACATCGGCAATTTTCCGAAGCTCGTGAAGTCTCTCGCCCCGGCCTCAGGGACTTAGGTTGACTGAGCTCTGTGGCCCGGTCTTTCATAGGGTTGGGCTGACCGAAGGTTGTGCCGATAACAAAACAGACTTGACAATTCTGGCATTAAAGGTAGATTTAGCACGAATTGAATGTGCGTGTTAGTGCCGGAAATAAATTGATGGATTGTTCCGAGAAGAAATACGAAATGTCGGATTTCTCCACAGCCGAGCAGAAAGCTATTCGTCTGCACAAGTATTACTTGTCGGAGCAGGCCGGCTGTGACGTCGGTGAAGAATACGCGATCCGACACTGGCTCGATCACTATTCACAGCGCTGGCGCCATAACCGGCTGCAACACGAAATGAAGGCGCAGAAGGAAGAGATTCGCCGCCACGTGTGGATCGAATCTCAGAAGGCCGGACAAGACCTGGGTTCATCGGCTGCGATCGACTGGATATCCAAACACGCCGCTTCCTGGCGGCGCTGGCGCGAACTGCAGGAAGACCTGGATTAGCAAACAGGTTGTCTAAGCCGGCAACCAGGCTTATGGGGTGTTGAACAACCCTCAGCGATGTCTTAAATTCCCATGAAACGATATTGTCTCTCTGCTGATAAGGGGAAAATTGCTTCGTCGTCTGCCGAGGCGAGCTCTTCCTTTTGACAGCATTCCAATTCGTCCGACAAGTCGGTAAAGACAGGGCTCGCGCAGTAAGCTATTCTTCAACGGAAAGTAGACCTGAGATGTTAGTTGTTGACTTTTGTTGTCGGAGTTGACAATTTGGGTCTCATATGTACCAGCGCGCAGGCTTTATCGGATTTATCATACTCTGGTGTGTCGTCGGCGGATTGTATTGCGGTTCCGATAATGACGATGCGGAACAGGCTGAGGAACTGACATTCGATGTTGTGGATTCGTTGTTGGAGGCAGAGTTCACTGTGGCCGGGACCAACAAGAGTATTCGCCCGCCCAAGGGCTTCGAGCCCGTGGCGGACAGCCTGCACGACGAACTGCAGACGTACTTTGCCTCGACTATGGGTAACGAGGCGAGAGTGAATTTCGACAGGTTTTTTTACAATCCTGAATACGAATCCGGTCTGGTGGTTCTGTCAATAGATGATCTCAACCTGGAAAGCGACACGGGCTTCTTTTTCAATTCTTACTTTCAGATGCTGGGGGAGTCTTATAAGCGAGACCAAATCAAGCACGGCGAGTACTGGGTCAATGGGATTTTTGTGAAGAACTTTCTTTTGGTCGATAGTATGTCCGTGCGGTTTCATCTGTTGTGTCTTTCAGGCGAAGACGACGCGCTGGAGTTGAATTACATTGCGCCTCGCTCTTACTATGAAGATCTGGTCAAACGTTTTGAATCATCAATTGGATCCCTTAAACCCCAACAAGGAGGAATGTAGCATGAAACGAGTAACGGCGATTCTGATGGTGGCTGTACTGCTATTTATGATGGGCTGTGCCGCCCATATTCATCAGGTCGGCAATGGTGCGCAGGGCACGCAGATGACACAACAGAGACAATGGTATGTGCTGTGGGGTCTGGTGCCGATCAACGAGGTGAAGTCGGAAGATATGGCAGCCGGAGCCCAGGATTACACAATCAAGACCGAGAGTTCGGCGCTGGATATTATCATCAATATCTTCACCGGCATCATAACCGTGAATTCTCGAACTGTAACCGTAACGCAGTAAATATACGTCATAATCGAATTGAAGACAGGCCGGGTGAATTTAATCCGGCCTCTCTTTTCTGGTTCTGGTTAGCGCCTTGGTAAGGCACGCATGGACTATATACTGCAATGAAACGACGCAGCAGACACACCGATTACTCGACGCCGCTAAGGACGTATACCGAAGATGATTTGGTTACTATCGTCGAATCGGCAACGGAGCCGTTTGTACTGATCCTCGATTGTGTCCAGGACCCGCATAATCTGGGTGCTTGTTTGCGCTCCGCCAATGCGGCTGGGATTGATGCCGTGGTGGTGCCGAAGGACCGCTCCGTGAAACTCACCGAGACCGTCCGCCACGTCGCCAGCGGGGCGGCTGAAACGACGCCGCTCGTAAGCGTCACGAACCTGGCGCGCGTGATCCGACAGCTTAAGGAACTGGGCCTGTGGGTGGTCGGCACGGACGATAAAGCAGATAAGCGTATATACGATATCGATCTGAGGGGACCGCTTGCGCTGGTCATGGGCGCCGAAGGGATGGGACTGCGTCGTTTGACCGCGGACCTCTGCGACCATCTCGTACGACTACCCATGTTCGGGACAGTTTCCTGCCTGAACGTGTCTGTGGCTGCGGGTGTGTGCTTGTTCGAAGCGATGCGACAACGTACAATGGGGAAGACGTAGTTCAGTTACGTGCTATTGATTAGTACCAACCCGGGGGCATTTCAGCCAGGGTAATCACCGCCAGTACAGTGACTATCAGGAGAAATGCGAAAGCCAACACACTATGTACCTTAATGTGTTTCATGACAGTTTAGAGTCTCTTTCTACAACCTGCACAGTTAAACAATGTTTTTTGAAGAAATCATTACAGTATAGTGCAGTTTTACAAATTAGTCTACTCAAATCGACAACGGTTCACACTTTTTTTGTGATCGAGAGAGCCTCGAATACGGTTTCAGAATAACACAGCCGAATCGCAAGTTGCTTAGCTGGTGGAACTTACACTGAGCGCCGCACGATTCCCTCCTGCGCTCCGATTGATAATCAACAAATTGGGTCCTGATTCACCGGGAATCAGGACCCATTATCCAGAAAACAGGGCTGTGCTCAGCGGCTAATTACACGGTGGCGGTTCCGGGCCGCCGCGGAAGAGGTAGTCGACCAGATAGGACAGGTCGGCTACATCAATGCCGCCGCCGGGGCCAGTCAAGCCGTCGACGTTACCTTCCTCGAAACAGGGCGGTTCCGCGCCGCCGCGGAACAGGTAATCGACCAGATAGGACAGATCGGCGACATCAATGGGTCCGCCAACTCCGATTACGCCGTCGGCGTTGCCGCGGTTCTGACAGCAAGAGGCCGGTTCCATGACGTTGATGAAAAACATAGACGCTTTTTGCGGCCATTCTCCGTCTATCAGGATTTCCACTGTGACGCAAACGTGATCCAGGAGGCTGTAATCCACAAACTTACCGTCGAGAGGGATGTTGACCGACTGTCCCGCCGGTATAACCTGCTGGCCTTCCAAAGGGACGCCCGGTTCGAGCCCGTTCAGGGAGACGCAAGGGTGATCTTTGGCAATAGCACCAACTAACTCGGCGCGAGCGCGATAGTTGACTGTCTCCGCAGTGTCGGTCCCGTTGGTCAATGTGATGTGGCCCAGATCGATGAGGGAATCCATCAGACCTTCAGCAAAGCCCACATCAAATATGACCCACAAATCGGAATCCGTCGGCACCAGGCGGCTGACCTCGCTCACCACGTAGCCGGTTGCCGAATCCTCGACAATCATCTCGTAATAGGCTCGTTCTCCGGGCTGCATACCGGCGGGAATCTCCACGTCAAAAGGTATGTCCACACACGTGCCCGGGGCCAGGGTTACGGTCCCGGAGCCGGGCGTGAAATTGGTGGGACCGGGGACATCGCCATAGGGCAGCGCGGCAAAAGAATAGTGATACGTTTTGGGTCCAACGTCGGAGTTCGTCAACAGAGCCGTGCCGGACATTGAACCAAGCGACGGAGCGGGTTGGAGTGACCACGGTAGAGAGAAGCGCTTGCGGCATTTGCCGTGTTCTCCGGCCTGGTAGATGCCCTGGATTTCAGTGGCCGTCAGCGGGCGGCGGAAGAACTCGACTTCATCGATACCGCCCACATATGGGGAGCCGCCTGTAATCGGCACCGTTTTGTCGCCGACTCGGAATACGGAGTTGTTGTTCAATGATGACGCGGCGTAGCCGCTCGGATCAAACGTCTGAGGCATCGGTTGGCCGTCGATGTAGAAGACGATCCCGGCGGGATCATCCCGGTCGACCGTCACCGCCACGTGATGCCAGTCGCCGCTGACGGGAATGGCGTACACCGGGTCCAGGTTCCAATTCGTATACCCGGCGGAGCCCGCTGCGAGCTGCAGTCCCAGCCGTCCGTCGTACATGTAAAACGAATAACCATGCAGATAAGAGGACTGCTCCCGTTTTTCCGCAATGACGCGGACATGGTCGAGTCCTTCTCGCTGTATCCAGGCGTCGATCGTAAAGTCGTTGTACCAGACGTCTATGCCGTGGTAGTGTGGTACATCGACATGGTCATTGTTGCCGTCGAAGAAGAGGGCGTTATTCACTTTGCCCCAGGATATACAGCTCGGACCGAGACCTATCGTGGCCTGAGTGGTGCCTTCATAGTGGTGTCCATCCTTACCGCGCAGATTCTTCGCGTCAGGCTTATCCGTTTCTTCTTCGTCGAAGGGCAACCATAGCACCATACCCCATGGCCAGTGGACACAAGCGCACTCACCGTTGTACCCGAGCGGAATAGGAAAGCTCTTGCCTTTGTCGCCCGGATAAGTCGTATGGGGGTCATCTGCGGCTGAGTAACCAGTCGGTCGCACATCGAATCCGGAGCCGGTTACGCCATCGAAACAAGCATAGACTATTTTTGGCCCGCCTGCCAGTCCATCCGGCAGAGGCATATAGTAAGTGATGGTAACCGGATTGGCGGCATTATCTATGTCCGGTCCCTGTGGCGCCCCGGTCGGCCCGGTCGCGCTGGAAACAGTCACGTTGGGCGTGAGGACTTCCAGGACTACTTTCGTTAACGGTATCGTCGTAGAGCCCCAGATACTCTGACTGAGATCAAATTGCCAGCAGCATGGCGACCCGCTATAGCTTGAGTTAACATATAGATACGTGTTGGGACCTTTGGTCGGATAGCAATATGGCCCGCCCCAGTCGGGATAGAAATCGCCGCCGGGCGTGGACCATTTCCAGGTACCGGATGGCGGGTACCAGCAGGAGTCGATACAAACCGTCTTGCCGGCATCGGCCGTATCAACCGTCAACTCCGTTCTCAGAATCACGTCATCATAGCCGTTGGGGACACCCGGCTCCATTAATGAAAAGGCGGAAAATCCGATAGTGTCCGGTGACACGCCGTCGACGTCGACGGGAAAGACCGCCTGGCCGCCATCGAGGTACTGAGCGATCTCCGGCGCCCAGGCGCCGGTTAAACCGGACCAGCCCGCTCCGTCGGGAGAGCTGATTTCGAAACCGTGGTCAATTCCGGTTACGTAGTCGCCGGTATTGTTTAACATGGCCACCTTGAATGTGACCGGCTGGCCGCAGATAATCGTATCTCCGTCGCCGGCGCCGGGCCCGGATATGCTCGCAGTCACGCCGGCGTTTGCGCCCGTGGCGAGCAAACCTGTCCCACTCAACAGCCCGATAATCAACAGTATCATGCTGTTCGTTCTGAAGTGATTCATAAAAGGTCTCCTTGTATGTAGAGTATCAGGTTTCGTCTAAGTCCAGATACCGACGTCCATCTCCCAGGCCGCCGGCCTACTTCAACAAGTTGCACACTGGTCTGGCTTCTTCTCATCCGTTATCAGAACATTTATGATCTGGATTAAATTCTCCATGTTCAGTACGTTTGTCTGTCGGGGAGTCAAATGGTTCGGATTAGTACAAGTCTTTCTTGTAATCAGATGGACATGGTACTCTGGCAAATCCCTGCGCCGGTATCCGCAGACCAATCCCTGACACCTGCCCGGTGGCATACGGGCTGCTGCACGTCCCCAAGATACCGAAAATAGATAGGATTGTCAAGTATCTTCAGGTGATGACTACCCGGGCAAAAAAAGATCCGGCGGTGCCTGCACGATACCGTCGGATCTGCGTTGTGCCCTCCTCCCGGAGAACTATTCAGTGAAACCTCAGGAGCTGTCAACGGTCTCCCGCGGTTTCATACCTTCGTGGTAATGAATCATCCTGTTTTAGACACTTAGTCGGAAATCGTCGCAATTGGTTCGCGATTTTACCCATTTTCTGAAAAAAACCGGTTGATCTGAGAATCAACCGGCTTACCGACGTACCCTATGCCCGCGAAAAGGCTGAAATGCTCAAGAGGTTTCGCTGATGCGATATATCGTCATTCTATCGACTATGTTTATCGGGGTGGGCCCAAATAGCGGAAATGGCCCAACAAACGTCAATTTAGATGATTTTTGAATTGTTATCGTGCGGCCGTCATGTTATACTTTTCTTATGCAAGGGCTTACGGCAAATGACCTGCTGCGCAGGATACAGCAAAACGATAAAGACCTTATCGTTGAGTTGCGAACGATTATTGAACGAATCGTGCGTAAATGGAACTGGGGCCAATCATACGATGCGGCGGACATAGCCCAGGACTGTTTTGTGAAACTTATGGAGAACCTGAAAGCGGGCAAATTCAGACAGCAATCATCAATCAAGACTTACATCTATTCAATTACCCGGAACACTTGTATTGATTATTACAAAGCTTCTCGAGCTGCCGAGTTGGCAGACATTGACAATGTCGTGATCACCGATAAATCGGCCAATCAGGAAGAGGCGTTTATTTCGCTTGAGGAAAGGACTACGGCCGGGCGGGTTTTGCTGGCTCTGCCCAAAGAATGTCGTCGTTTGTGGCGAGCGATCTTCTTCGGCAGGCGAACATACAAGCAAGCCGCTGAGATGCTTGGGCTTACGGAGGGAACTGTTAAGCGGAAAATGTGGGAGTGCCGTCAGATGGCGCTGGAAAAAGTCAAGATATTTGAAGAATAATGTGATCCTTTGGCCCAATCCGGAGACTAATAGATAGAACGGATGTTAACTTTGAACGGTAGGTAGTGGTGTGTTATGTGCAGTGAAGATACGTGCCGACATGTGCAGGAGGAATTCCCCTTATTATTTTCCGGTCAAATCACCGAAGATAGTAAGCGGAATATGATCGACCATATTCTGCACTGCCTTGTCTGTCGCACGCGTTTCAAACAGGAACGAGCTCTTTTTGGTTTGGCCGCTGCTACCAGTCAAGCCGGTCTCCTCTCCAATCATCCGGAAATCGATCAACTGGACCTGTATGTGAGTGCTCCCGAACGGTTGTCGGGTGTGGATCGGACGGAGATTTCGGATCACGTGAAATCGTGTCAGTTGTGCCGAGAGGTTGCCGATCACATCCGAATTCTGCCTTCGGAACTGTCGGAGCTGGTATCGTCTGAAGATATTCCCTTCATCTCGGAGTTGGATCGAGAATTCCCGGCAACCAAAAAAGAGAAACACCAGCGACGGACTGTCAGTCTGATCTCAGCCAACTGGCTGCGCGGTTTAGCCGCGGCCGCGGTTGTGGTACTGGTGGCTGTTCTGTTGGTGCCTCGGGGAGAGGAAGCGGCGGTCATACGTGCCAGATTCCCGATGCCTACCAGATCGCTGTCCTCGACGCAGGTGTTCGAGACGACCGATCGGGTGAGCGAATTCCACGGCCGGGTATTTGTCGACCCGGAAGAAGATCATCGGTACCGAATCGCAATTATAGACAAATCCGGTGATTCTACGATCACGGTATCCGATGAGAATCCGGCTGTGGACCAACAAGGCTTCGCTCGCTTCGAAATGCCGCTGCCCGCTGGTGACTACAATCTCGTGCTGTACGATATCCTCGACAATGATACGATTCAAACGTCCTACCCCTTTGAAATCCGTTTGAAGTAACCCGTCCCTTACCTGGCTGCCCGCCAGTCTCCTACGGCAATAAACGGCGCCCAGCTGACGGGGTGGTCAGGAAGTTCCCTTCTGCGTAAGTCGTTAATCTCATTGACGGCAATCTGGCGCAGGGTGGCGGCCAAGCTTCCTTCCCTGGATACGTAAAGCTGTTTCATCATGGCCGCCGTCTGCTTATCCGAGACGGGCCAGAGAGAACTGATGACGGTATGGGCGCCCGCCATCTGAAATGCGCGCGTCAAGCCATACACGCCTTCACCGGCGGCTACTTCTCCCAATCCCGTTTCACAGGCCGACAGGACCACCCAGCGGGTGCCGCTCAAATCCATTCGTGTCACTTCATAGGCGGTCAGGACACCATCAGGTACCTCGGCGTCGCCGGCCTCATATTGCCGCTGATTGGCTCCGGCCAGAAACAAGCCGGACAGCAACAGGGGGTTTATATCCGCGGCCCGCGAGAGCTTGCCTCGAGATTGATCGGATTCACAGAACAGATTGAAGAATCCATGCGTCGCAATATGTATGACTTCCTTGTCTGCCGCCTTGTCTCTGAATTGTTCTTCGCCTGCCAAAGGACCTGTCAGTAGTTCAGCTTTCTGACCGGTTAAGGTCTCCCATTCGCGGGCGATGGAACGGACTTCGCGACCCGAGTAGGGCAACGGCGGTATGTTTCCCTCGCGCAGCCACGAACAATCGGCCCGAATTTCTCTGGTGTGGCTCCCGTCTCGTGTTTGATTCGGATGGCCCGCATATTCGGTGCTGTCGGTAGCGGCCATGCGTGAAGACAGATCGGCATCGTAGTCGGGATCTCCCAGGAGCAGGAGTCCGGAGTTGATTTCGGATTGACTTTGCAGTCGCATCAAGTCGCGTCCGGCGGATAGATAATGGATCGCATAATTTTCTATGAGATATCGTCCCGACCTGTCCTTCAGACCTCCGAAGGCGATGAGGTTGAGAGCGCCGTCCGGTGCAATCAGGATCAGAGTCCTGTCCGCCACGAACCTTTCTATGGGTTTCCAAAGGGCGTCAAACAGTTCGGCGTTAACGGCCGCTGCCTCGGTCTGTGCGATTTTGCTGATTTCCGGCCACGTCAATGAGATCGATCGGACATGCTTCTGGAAGTGACTGACGGATGAGTCAATCGGCTCCGCCGGACCCAGGTCGACAACAGCTTCCACGCCGCTGCGACTCACGACTATGGCCAGGTAGTGATCCGTATTGGTGTCGGTCACGAAGTCTCTGTTTGGGTACTTCAAGTACTCGATCAGCACCATGCTTTTGTCGAGCGCGTCGGCGATATCATCTATGTCAACGTCGCGTGCCCGGTATTCTGCCCGATAGCTGGCGCTGCGGCGAATCAGTTCCGTCTCCAGGGACTCGACAAACATAGCCGCCGAGTCAAGCCGGCTCCGGTAATCCACGGATCCGGTATCGAAGTTGGACGTCACGTACAACTGCGCCAGGGTCTGGCGGGCATTGTAATAGTCTTCGGCCACAGCCTGCACTCGGGGGTTCGCCTCTTCGACCATGGTTCTCTGCCTGAAGAATATGCCGTCTGACACCTGCCCCTTGGTCTGCAGTACAACCGTGGCGGCTTCGTCGAGCGACAGGTTTGGACCGGATCGATCAGTCAGATAAACAGTCAGATAGCGGCCGGCCGCCTCTCTGAGAAACTGCGAGAACGTCAGAGCACTCTTTTCCGGCAATACGCGGAAATTGTCATTGAAGTTCGTTTTCCGGATATGAATTTCCCGCAAGGCAGATTGCAGCGCCATCTCCCGGCGGCCGGTCAGCCGGTAGAGACGGGTCAGAAACTGGTGGTCCTCGGCGGCATAAAGGTGGGCTGGTCCGAGAGACGTGGTATCGATCAACAACGCCTCGACCAGCAGAGACTCGGCCTGTCGGAACTCACCCGAATCGATATAGACGTCGCCCAACCAGCGCAATCCGTACGAAACGTCGGGATGAAAATGTCCGAGCTTCTGTCGTTTTATGCGCAGCGCGCGTTCGTAAGTCTGAATCGCCTTCCCGTATTTACCTTGATGTTGGTAGACGGCAGCCAGATTGTACAGGTAGGCGGCCACCTTCGGGTGATCCGGTCCCTGGATGTTTTCGGCGATGCGGATGCCCCATTCCAGGTACGGCTCCACTTTGTCGGGCTGATTCAGTTGGTTATAGATGAGAGCCAGGTTGTTCAATACGGCTGACAAGTACGGATGATCTTCTCCGTACTGTGCTTTCTGGATAGAGAGCGCGCGCAGATAGAGGGGTTCTGCTTCCCGGTATTGTCCCTGGTACCAGTAGGCGATGGCCAGATTGTTAAGTATTCTGACGAGAGCCGAATCATCTGTGCCCAGTAACTGCTCCGCCATCGTCAGCGACTGGTTCAGCACGTACTCTGCCTCGGCGTATTCGCCTTTGGTAAAGAGCACGATGCCCCGGCTGCACAGCGTCCGGGCCACTTGCGGATGCTCCGAGCCGTACAGCGCCCGGAAAATCTCGAGCGCCAGGTCAAGCTGCCTTTCGGATTCATCCAGCCGGCCAATTGACCGGAAAACGTCTCCCAGAAGCCGCCTTGATTCGGCGAGCCCCGGGTGTCTGCTACCGAACAGGGAGTCATATATCTCGATTGCCTGTTGCAGGGATCGCTCCGCAGCTCGGTAATCGCCCAGCGAACTTTCATAATGTCCGCGTCTCCGCCAAACTGCCGCCGACAACGAGTCGTTTTCCCCTGTGGTATCAGCCAGGAACTCCGTTGCGAGGGCGAGAGCCGAGTCATACTTGTGCTCGGCTGCCAGAGAGTCGGCCAGACGTACAAGCTCGAGCCTCTGCAGCGCAAAAGTCTCTCCTGCTTCTGTGGCTGTCGCAGTGCCGAGGCCGGCCCGGCATGGCTCGAAATACGACAGACTGCACGAAATGGACAGCAGCACCGACAGCAGACATGTCTTAAGCACGTTCATATCTCTGGCATTACCGGTCAACGTTTACGAATCCCTGTCTTGAAGATGGTACGTCGGCTGGCCGGCCTGGTGTCAGCCGATGTTGCCGGCCCGGCTTTGACTCTTAACGATTTACAGGACCGGCCGGCTCGTGTGCTTAGTTGCAGGCCGGGTCCGGACCGCCTCTAAACAGATAGTCCACCAGGTAGGTCAAATCTGCGACATCGATCGGGCCACCCGGGCCGGTCACGCCGTCAACATTAGCGGCCTCAGTGACCGGTGGCGCGGTGCCATCGCGGAACAGATAATCCACCAGATAAGACAGATCAGTCACGATGGGACCTTCACCGTCATCGTCGACGTCCCCACACAAATAGACGAAGAGAGTTACCTCTTGGCTGTCGGTACTGAAAGGATCCGAGACCTCGACATCAAAGGTACTCAGTTCTCGAGCTATCGGGGCCGAACCCACCAACGAGTCGTTGTGAACACTCAGCCAGACCGGGAAGTTGGTGTAGGTAGTCGTGTGGGTCGTATCGTCCGCGTCTTCAAATTCGGGACGGTAGCTGAAAGCGTCACCACCTTGGCACATAAACGAGTCGGCTGAGATTATGGTCGGCGACATGTTGATGGAAAAGGAGTGTGCCCAAGGGGCGCCTATGTACGGGTGCGTCTCTACTCGGCCCGAATTATCGGCGGCCTGAATGTAGTAAGAGACATCCGAACCGGAAAGCTGCGCCGGGATTTCACCATAGAACGAGTCCGGCAGAGGCGTAGACGAAAGCGGGGCGAATTCCCAGTAATTGCCGTCCACACTGTAGTATATCTTGAGGGAATCGCTGATAAGACCCATATCAGAATAATCGGAAATGGTCGCTGAAATCGGGCAGTTGTTGTTTGGGCCGTACACGCCGACCAAGGGATCATGATCAATGAACAGCATATCGGCATCCGGGACACCCATGGTCCGGCAGTGGATGGCATCATTGTCGTACCACGATCCGTCGAAACCAAGAATCTCATAGCCGGGCATGGCTGCGGCATAGGTTTGCAGGGCGTCGTCGTCATACGCCGAACCGAACGTCGGTACGAATACTTTGTCGTTGAGAATCAGGGAGTTGGTGTAGGCAGTGCCGTACGGGCAATAAACCCGAACTATCGTATATGGTTGCCCCCAGGCGGAGATCTGCTGGGCAAGATAATCAGCTCGAGCGTTCAACAGGGCGTAGCTGGAACTGCCGATCGGAACGTCTTTGATCATGATTGTCGTCGGATTGAGGAATTTGGCCCAGCAATCTATATGGTGGATGCCACTTGATTCGATGTAGTCAAGAACCGTGTAGTCATTGCCCAGATAGAGGTACATAGTCGAGTCGACTTCCGCCCAGCTCAAACTCGGGTTTTCGTTATAGACAAGCTTGGTTGACATGGACATACCCAGACCGTCAGACATGTGATTGCCGCCGGTCGTGATAAGGTCCATGCCGTAGACGTGCAAGCCCCATTCGGTACCAATCACTTGTGGGATGACGTCGTCGTAGGGGCGGGGGCGATTGTAGATGTGGTCAACAATAGCCAATCGCTCGTTCTGGAAAATGAACCAGGGACCGTAATCTCGCGTCCAAATACTGTTGGTGGGTGCTATGATGAACTCGGTGTTATCCATATTGACTCCGCCTGACGTGTAGGCACTGATGGCACTGCTCTGCTGTGAGGAACTGCCGACAATGGTATGAACCACTACGTCTTCCGACAATTCCGCCACCAGTGAAATCGAGATTCCCAACGGCCAGCGTATAATTACGCCGGTACTGGGTTCCCACTCGGCGGGATTGCGGATGATACCCGATGGGGGATAGGTGCTGCGGTGAGTCTTGCCGATTTCATCCAGCCGTTCCATTTCTTCGGGGGTCAGTTCAATGGGCAGGAACTCTTCCTCGGTGTCGCCGCTGGTAATGTCAGGCAGGGAAATGAGGAAGATAACAGTCAAGCTCAGGATGAGCGCCAAAGGGGATTTTCTCATGACAACATCCGCGAGTAAAGGTTCGATTTGTACCATGCATCATAGGCACATGGCGGGCAACACTTTGAATATAACCAAAATTCTCGATTCGGCAACATAAACTCCCCGATTTTCCCGGAACCTCAAATTGGAGATTACTGTTACTCTGGTGTATTGTGTGAGAATTCTGTAACTATTTGGAGGTAAAGACGAATGGTAAAGCGTGGGATAGTAGCGTCTCTGCTGATAGTCGCCCTGGCAGGCGGAGTCAACGCCGCAACCTGGACAATAGACAAAGTTCATTCATCAGTGAATTTCTCCGTACGGCACCTGGTTGTCAGCAAAGTGCGCGGTAACTTCACTGATTTCGATGGGACTGTCAAGTTTGACGAGGGCAAATTGAAAGACGGGTCAGTGGAATTGACGGTCCAGACAGCATCTATTGATACGGATAATGCCGATCGTGATGACCACTTGCGGAGCGCTGATTTCTTGTACGTGGAAGAACATCCGGTCATGTCATTCAAGTCGAAGAAGGTAACTGATTTGAACGGGGACAAATTTAAGCTGATCGGTGATTTGACGATTCGGGGAATAACCAAAGAAGTTGTCTTTGACTGTGAATACTACGGTGCAGTTGACGACCCTTGGGGGAACACGAAAGCCGGTTTCTCGGCCGAGACGACCATCAATCGGCAGGATTTCGACGTCAAATGGAATAAGACGCTGGATGCCGGCGGCTTTGTCGTTGGCGACGATGTTGACATAGCAATTGAGCTGGAACTCGCCAAGTCGTAAAGTTATTGCACACTCTCCTTCCTCCTTTCTTAGGAAAAAGCCCGCTCAGGCAAGAGCGGGCTTTTTTGTGATCTGATTCCGGGCTTCAATGGGGAGCGATGATACCGACGTACGAACAGAGGTTTTTGACTGTTCGATCGTGAAGGTGGGAGCTTGGTTGTGTCACTCCGGCGAAGGGGTGCGTTGAAAAGGTACCACCTGACGCGGGCTCAAGACCCGACTCAACAGTAACCGGAGTTTCTCAACAAATCCCGATGGGCCGGGGCTCATCCTCTTTCTCCTCGTTCTCAATCTGCGCTCGAGAAGGGAGTGGATTCCTGCTTGGGCAGGAATGACGGGTTGAAGTCAGTTACGTCAACCGGCCGGAAATCATCCGAACCGTCGCATCAATCCGACCACCTTGCCGGTGATCCGAAAGTCCCCTGACCGCTTATTGACCATGATTGCTTCATAGTCTTCGTTTTCCGGCTGGAGCCGCACCTGTTTACCCTCAGGGAAATACCTTTTGACGGTCGCCTCGCCGTCGATTATGGCCACAACGATATCGCCCTTTTGGGCGACGCGCTGTTTTTTCACGACGACGATATCGCCGTCGTAGATACCGGCGTTTTTCATAGAGTCGCCGGCTACGGTCAGGGTGAATGAATCTCCGCGCGGGAGAAAAGTCTGGTCCACGGCGATCTCGCCTTCGATGTTCTCGATGGCGTCGATCGGTTGGCCGGCCGGGACTGTGCCCACGAGAGGCAGTCGCCCAACTCCTCGGGTTAGTGACTGAGTGAGTTCAATTCCCCGCGAGATCAGTTTTTGCTTCTTGATGTAACCCTTTTTGATTAGGGCAGTTAGGTGCGTTCTGACGCCGTTAGTGGAACTGATATTGAATTCTTCGCCTATCTCGCGAACTGTGGGTGGGTGGCCGCGTTCGACTATTTGCTGCTGAATATACTCGAGTATCGCACGTTGTTTGTCCGTGAGCGTTTTTCTCATATCTTTGTCCCGCTGAGATTTACAGGCTTCATTTATTATACGATAGTGATCGTATGTGCAGTTGTCAACAACAAATTGGTAACAATGTCGGATCCAGACTCTCTGAATCTTATCCCAAAACTGAGCTTGGGAACGTTTCAAAAACCGCTGGATTACGCACCAGATGCTTCATAAACTTACTTGTTAACCAACTGTCGGATTCGTAGCGAAAATTAGTGAAGCAGGGAGGAAGCTGTTTTGAAGACTGTAATTGTCGGGGCGCACTTGCTGGCGTTGGCGGCCTTGATGCTGACCGTTGTCGTTCAGGCTCAGGAGGCGGACACGGCGAAAGTCACGCCACTGGAAGTCGAGGCTGAGATCTGCACCGGTATCGAGGAACGCATGCCGACCGATCCGGCCGACACCCTACCGAGTGCCGTGGGACAGGTTTACTGCTGGTCAAAGGTCAAGGGCGCCCAAGACACGACAGCAGTAGAACATCGGTGGTTCTATCAGGATTCGCTGATGGCGACTGTCGAGCTGCCGGTGCGGAGCCCGTCGTGGCGAACCTGGAGTTCCAAACGGATCTTGCCGTCCTGGACGGGTGCCTGGGAGGTGCGTATCACGGACATGGCAGGCAATATACTGAAGTCGGTTACGTTTGTGGTGAGGTAGGCTTTTGCCATCTCAGAAGAGAGAGCACACCCCTTCGTGTACCCCGCTCAAGGGCTTGTTTAAAAAGGTCCTCTCGCCAGTTCCGGCAGGTCTTGTGAATCCACGTCAGTGGAGTCGTATGACCTGCCGCTTCTGTCTGCCATTGTGTTACGTGTCGGGTCACCACAATCCCGCTGTCGCGGGCTCAAGACCCGACACAACTGCACCTGGGGTTTTTCACCAAGCCGCAGGGACAGGGACACGATCGAAACCAGTTGGGCTGTGCGGCCGCGATCTGTGATCGCGGAGGAGCCGGGGTCGGAGATCCCGGCCACACACCACAAAGTGCAGCTCGGGTACTGGTATGAATTGGTAGGGCTAAGTTGTGACCTGTCGGGCTGTCAGGTAGGGTCGTCTGACAGCACAGAAGAAGGAGCCCTAACACACCGGCTCCGGGCCGCCCTTGAACAGATACTCGACCAGATAACTGAGATCGGCCACGTCGACCGGTCCGCCCGGGCCGACAAACCCATCCACATTGACGGCCTGTAATGCCGCCGGCGGGGGGCCGCTCCGGAACAGGAAGTCTACCAGATATGATAGGTCGGCGACGTTGGGGCCGTCACCATCGTTATCGATATCACCGCACAGAACGTCCGAGGCGGTGGTGAAACTCCACACCGGACCGAATGTCGAGTCGCCGTGCTCATCATGGGCACAGACCTGCCAGTAGTAGCGCGTTTGCGACGGCAATGGTAGTGACGGTGCATAGAACGTGTCGAACTGATATTGGCTGACGAGTTGAGGTGGATGAGTGGCATCCAGATAGACTGAATAAAGCAGCGAGTCGTCTTTCGGGTCACTGCCGGACCACTCCAATTGAACATCGACTGCAATGTCCTGTGCGGCATGCGGCGGGTAGATTATTTCGGGTGCGTTGGGCGGACGATTGGTTCGAAGCAGACAGGCGCCCCAACCTTGAAAGGCCGGTGCGGTCCATTGGTCGATTACCTCTCCGCTGTAGTCAAAGCGATAGATCTGACCGAGGACGCTCTCGATACTCTCGGCGGTCCAGAAATACTCACCGTCGAAAAACAGACCCCGACAGAATGGACTAGGTGACGCGAAATTGTTCTCGGCGATGTGTGTTACTGTGGGCCATCCGGAGAGATCCCAGCACTTAATAATGTTCTCATCATCGAGTGTCCATAGGTATGCCCCGTCCCAGGCACACCCCAGTACGTTTTCATCGAATGAGGCGACGCCGTCCTTGTCGCCGTTGATGTCGTAGCGGTTCAGGTCCCATTCGTCGACATAGAAATAGCTGCCGTCAAAAGCGACATCATAGAAATAGTACAGGCTCCAATCATCGACTATGACCTCCAGATCACCGGTGAGCAAGTCCAGCTTTTCGACACGGGGAGCGAATGCCTCCGCGACGTAGACGTCGTCATTGACAATCTCAAGGCCCACGAGGCGGAAGTTCTCGTACTCGAAATAGTCATAGATGGATCCATCCATGCGCAGCAGATAGACGCGCGAGTTAAAATTCTGGTGGGCGGTGAAGATGATGAGGTCTTGGTCGGGTTGGGGGGCGACGTGGCGGCTGCTGCTCAGCAAAGTCGGTGACAGCAGTGGGAGCAACAGGCAGACTACTGCTGCTACGGAAGATGTTGAAACACGTTTGTGATTACTGACTAAAGGCATGACCGATCTCCTATAGGAATATAGGATAAAGGCCCGCGCATGCCAAGCAGAATATCGTCTATGCGGAAGTCAGATTTTGAACATCGATAAACACATCTAAAACATATGGTTTCAATTGCTCAGACCTTATTCCCAGACGTGCGTGAACAGTCTCTATTGCGGACTGCCATTGAAGTATGGAATTCGGGCCATTCATCTCAAGATCGCCAACGAAATAAACAAAGACTAACCAGGTCGGGAAATGGTTCAAACACCGCAACAGGTACAAGAACGCCAGTCGATTGGCATACTGGTAGTATCTCTGTGTCCAGCTGTCGGTCAGCTTGGCTCCGAAATACGCTGCGGTTTCGTTCAGGCTGTTCCGGATACGATGCCGGGATGTCTTGGCTGCCTGGCAGGAAGAAACAAGCTCTGAAATATGGGCTTTGGCTTCTACCAGTATGACGTCATTGCGAGTGGTCGTCGCCAATCCATCCCAAACGGGGCCGCCGGACGGCCAGAACGACTGCAATTGACGTTTACGTAGACGAAGCGAGGTCCGCTCAAGGAACGTCTCGTCGCGATATTCTGCGAAGTCGTCAAGCGCCATCGGTGACAACCAAGTTATGGAGTCACCGGCGGCAAGTTGCATGGGGGAGCGTAGTTGCTCATCGAGACTGCGCGGATAATTATTAACCGCCTGTTGCAGCCAGTACTGGCTGCCTCTGGTAGCAGTTGGCTGTACGATCCGGGACAATATGGGAGTCTTCCTCTTGCTGTCTAAGGCTATTCTCTCAGTTAGGTATCGGCTAACAGCTGAAACATATGTACGTCGCTTTTATTTTTTTCTGTCGTTCCCAAACTCAGTTCGGGAACGAGGAAGATGTGAATACCCGGGTTTTGACGGGAGCCCAGTTGAATAACAGAGAGGTACAAAAACTGATTCAAATAGGTTATACATTCTATTCGTAATTGTATGTGGATGTGAAAAGGGCGGTCGGCTGGCGTCTTACCTTGCGGCTAAACGACATATCGATTGTCCGGCCATTGTCCTTTGGTTAATCGTTAATTCGAGGCGACCAAGAAGTATCACAGACCTTACTTTCTGTCACGAAAAGAACGGTGCATGGGGGCATAAAACACTTTCTACGACCGCCATTATGGTCAATCCAGAAAGGAGGTGGTATTACTGAAGCCGCCGAAAGTGATTGAAGGGAAGCAATAAGTCTCCAATTCAAGAAAGGGTTGTAGTTATGAGACAACGAAGTCTATGGAAAGGTGGGCTCACATCAGGATTGATCCTTTTTCTGGTTGTATTCGCAGGATGTAGGGACATCAACGAGACAATTAAGAATGACACCGGCGTCAACACTACAATGTTCGCCATTAATCTGCACATTAACGGAGCCGGTGCGGCGTTCCCGGCCGTTTCAAGCTGGCATGAGGACCGGGTACCGACAATTACGCCTCGTCCCGAGCTGGGCCCGGGCTGGTTTCAACTCAAATGGAGTATTCCGCTTGGAATGGGTGAGGAAGTCCACATTGGCTGCTCATTCGAAAAAGGTCAGGAAGTACAACGGGGTTGCACGGAGTGGTGGTTCGGAAGTCAAACGCTGGCGCAAGACGAAACCGTTTGCGAACTGTCGATGGAGGTAGACCTGGTACCATCAATGAGATTCGCCTTGCAAGTTAGAAATCTGTCGACGACCGATATTGTGGATGTATCGGCCCTGCAATGGGCCGTCTCTCCGGAGCGAATTGACCTGGCAAACCTGGTTTGGGGAGATCCTGTACTGGAAGCTCTGAACTGGCAGGATATCAGCGACGGACCGTTCTCACTGGCTCCGGAGGAGGAAAGCGTGTTCGACATCGATGAGAGCCAGCTGCCACGTAATCAATGGGCGCTAGTACGGTCCATGTCCGGTGTGTCCGAAGCGGATACCAGACAATTGGTAACTCAGAGATCTACAAATGATCTATTGCCTATTCCATCCCTAACCAACTATGGTGTACTTCTGCTATTGATTTCGGTTTTACTATCAGGCGCCTGGGTGGCTCATCGGAAGCGGCAAGCGAGTGTGCAAGAATAATCATTTCACTTACTTGGTGATAATAGAAAAGGCTTCCTACAGAAAAAAGGGCGACGCTATGTCGCCCTTCCCCTATTTCTGTCGTTCCCAAACTCAGTTTGGGGACAAGAACACTATGGATGTCGGAACCGCAAGGGATTTCGACCTACTTCTCCTCGCTCTCCGTCAGCGAGTAGTTCATCGTCGCCAGTTGCGAGTAGAGGCGCCAGCGACGGTCACAGTCCTGTTGACCGAGCTTGATCAGTTCACGCGCCCGTTCCGGATTCTGACCCTTCAGGGTGCGGAACCGGTTCTCGGCGTAGGCGTACTCCTCGAAACTGATCGACGGTTTTTTGCTGTCGAGCTGCAGCGGGTTCTTGCCCTGATCGATCAATTCCGGGTTGTAGCGGTACAGGAGCCAGTGGCCCGACTTGACCGCCTTGTCTTCGGCTTCCATCCCATGCGCCATGTCGATACCGTGCGCAATACAATGACTGTAGCAGAGAATCAGGGACGGTCCGTTATAGTGCTCGGCCTCCACCATCGCCTTAACTGCCTGATTATGGCTGGAGCCGATGGCCACCTGCGCCACGTAGACGCTGCCGTAGGACATGAGCATCAGGCCCAGATCCTTCTTGGCCGTCGGTTTGCCGGCAGCGGCGAATTTGGCCGTCGACCCGCGCGGCGTTGCCTTAGACATCTGGCCGCCGGTGTTGGAGTAGACTTCGGTATCCAGGACCAGCAGGTTGACATTGCGACCGGAGGCCATCACATGATCCAGGCCGCCGTAACCGATGTCATAGGCCCAACCGTCACCGCCGATGACCCAGACGGACTTATTGACGAGGAAGTCAGCCACTTCTCGGAGCGCCGCCACTTTCTCATTGCCGTTGAGAGTCTCCAGCTTGGTCTTGAGGGCCTGGACCCGCTCGCGCTGTTTCTCGATGCCTTCCTGCAATGTCTGATCCGCGTTGACCAGCTCGTCGTGCATCTCCGGCACCAGCTGCCTGGTGAGGTCCAGGGCGTACTCCTTAAGCTTGTCGGCGGTCAGCCGCATGCCCATGCCGAATTCGGCGTTGTCTTCGAACAGCGAATTCGACCAGGCCGGCCCGCGGCCATCGGAGCGCCGGCAGTACGGCGTAGTCGGCAGGTTGCCGCCGTAAATCGAGCTGCAGCCGGTGGCGTTGGCGCAAAGCGCCCGGTCGCCGAACAACTGCGTCATGAGCTTCACGTACGGTGTTTCACCGCAGCCGGAGCAGGCTCCGGAGAATTCGAACAGCGGCTTGACGAACTGCGAGCCCTTGACCGTCTCGATATTAAACAGAGCCGGATCAGGATCAGGCAGTTCATTGATAAAGAAGTCCCAGTTGCGGCGTTCCTGCTCGCGCAGCGGCGCCTGCAGGGCCATATTGATTGCCTTGCGGTCGGTCTTGTTGCCTTCTTCGTCTTTGGCCACGACCGGACAGGCATTGACACACACCACGCACCCGGTGCAGTCCTCGGGAGCCACCTGCAGGGAATAGTACATGCCTTTGAACTGCTTCGTCATGGCCTCAACGTACTTGAATTCCGGCGGCGCCTTCTCGAGGTACTTCTCGTCGAATACTTTGGGACGAATAGCGGCATGCGGGCAGACGATCGAGCAAATGTTGCACTGGATGCACGTCTCCGTGTCCCAAACGGGGATATCGACTGCTATATTTCGTTTCTCGTACTGAGTGGTGCCGGTCATGTACGTGCCGTCATCCGGGAACGCCGATACCGGCAATTCGTCGCCGCGACCGGCGATGATCTCGGCCGTGACCGTCTTCACGAAATCGGGGGCGTGTTCCGGTACGATCGGGGGACGGGTGATCGGGCTGTCGGCCTGCTGTGAGTACTCAACTTCGTTGAGGGCGTCCATGGCCGCATCGACAGCCGCGAAGTTCATGTTGACGACCTTTTCACCTTTAGCGCCGTACGTCTTGACGATGGCGTCTTTGATAGCCTTGATTGCCTCTTTCCTGGGCAGAATGTCGGAGATGAGGAAGAAGGCCGTTTGCATGATCATATTGATACGCGCCCCGAGACCAAGTCCCTTGGCGACGTTGATAGCGTCGATCACGAAGAAGCGTGCCTTGCGGTCAATGAGCTGTTTTTGCACCTCGATGGGTATCTTGTCCCAGACCTCGTCGGGACCATAGGGCGAGTTCAACAGGAAGGTGCCGCCTTCGATCAGCTTGTCGGCCATGTCGTACTTCTCGAGGAACGAGAAGTTGTGACAGGCCACGAACTGCGCGGAGTTGATCAGGTAGGGTTTGCGAATGAAGTCCTTGCCGAAGCGGACGTGGGAGACGGTCACCGCGCCGGCTTTCTTGGAATCGTACACGAAGTAACCCTGGGCGTAGTTGTCCGTGTTTTCGCCTATGATCTTGATCGAGTTTTTGTTGGCGCCGACCGTACCGTCAGCTCCCAGCCCGTAGAACAGGCCGCGGAAATTGTCGCCTTCGATATCGAATGAAAGATCCGGATCGAGTGACGTCATGGTCACGTCGTCTTTGATGCCGACCGTGAAGTGGTTTTTCGGCTCGTCCTGTTTCAGGTTATCGAAGACCGCTTTGGCCATGGGTGGGTTGAACTCTTTGGAGCCCAGGCCGTAACGCCCGCCGACTACGAGCGGGTGTTTATCGAACGGGGCGATGCGGCGATCGAGAGCTTCGCTGATGGCGGCCTGGACGTCGGTGTACATGGGTTCGCCGACGGCGCCGGGTTCCTTGGTGCGATCGAGAACGGCGATCTTCTTGACCGTCTTCGGCAGCGCCTTCATGAAGGCGTCAGTCGAGAACGGACGATACAGCCGCACCTTGATCACTCCGACCTTTTCCCCGCGCTCAACCAGAGCGTCGACCGATTCGTGGACTACTTCGGCCCCGGTGCCCATGACGATCACCACGCGCTCGGCCTCGGGATGACCGACATAATCGAAGAGATGATACTCGCGGCCGACAACCTTGGCGAACTGGTCCATGGCCTTCTGCATGATCTCCGGCGTGGCCGTGTAGTACCGATTGACGGTTTCCCGGTGCTGGAAGAAGACGTCGGGATTCTGGGACGTACCTTTGATAGTCGGGTGATCGGGGGAGAGGGCCCGTTGCCGATGTTTCGAGATCAGGTCCTGATCCAGCATGGCCCGCATATCGTCGAATGCGACCTCTTCGACTTTCTGCTCTTCGTGTGAGGTGCGGAACCCATCGAAGAAGTGGACGAACGGAATGCGGCTCTCCAGCGCCGCCCGCTGGGCGATCAGGGCCAGGTCCATGACTTCCTGAACGGACCCGGAGGCCAGCAAGCCGAAGCCGGTGGATCGGGCCGCCATGACGTCACTGTGATCGCCGAAGATCGAGAGCGCGTGAGTCGCCACGGCGCGTGCGGAAACATGAAAAACGGTCGGTGTCAATTCACCGGCAATCTTAAACATGTTCGGTATCATCAACAGCAGCCCCTGTGAGGCCGTAAAAGTCGTGGTCAATGCCCCGGTTGTCAGTGCGCCGTGCACCGCACCGGAGGCGCCGCCTTCGGACTGCATCTCGACTACGTCGGGGATGACGCCCCAGATATTTGATTCGCCGCGAGCGGTCTTTTCGTCTGCCAATTCGCCCATATTGGACGACGGGGTTATGGGATATATCGCTATGACCTCGTTAGTCGCATGTGCCACATAAGCAGCGGCCGTGTTTCCATCGATAGTCACCATGCGCCGTTTCCGGTCTTTTCCTGCTTGCCCGGTACCCTTTGCTGTTGCAACAGCTTCATGTGCCATTTTGTGACTCCTGATTCTTTCTGTCACCAAGACGTTTATATGTCAATATCGACAGCTAATCCAGCTTGGAAACCGTAATCTCCTGCTGGCCTTGGTATTTGCCTTTCTTATCCTTATACGATTTCTCGCAGATTTCTTTTGCTTCAAGGAACAATAACTGAGCGATTCCCTCGTGAGCGTGAACTCGCACCGGCACCGGAGCGCTGTTGGTCAGTGACAGGGTGGCAAAACCCTCCCATTCCGGCTCAAACGGCGTGACATTGACGATAATACCGGACCGGGCATACGTCGATTTGCCGAAACAAACAGTGATCACGTCGCGGGGAATGCGAAAATACTCCTCGGATTGACCGAGGACATATGAATTGGCCGGTATTAGCAGAGAGTCAGTCGTGAGACTCTCAAAAAGCGATTCGTTAACAGCTTTCGGATCAATTTCCCTCAGGGACTCTTGGTTCAAGACCCTGAATTTATCCGACAACCTGAAATCATATCCGTAGCACGAGACTCCGAAACTGATTCCGGTTCTGACTTGCTCTTCCTCAAACGGCTCGATCATGCGATGCTTCTGAGCCATTTCGATTATCCAACGGTCGGACTTAACAGACACGTATTCTCTTCCTCCACTACCTTCGAATTCAGCGGGGAGGAAGATAAGGTTTTTGGACTGGGATGTAAACCGGAATCTGGCCCTGCCGGCGGATTAAGCCGGGCTGGGCGCCTTTTCCTTTTTCTGCCAGACAACCAGGTCGGCCAGAGTGTAGTGTTCGAATACGGACACCAGCTTGTTCTCGGCGATCATTATCAGTTCCCTTAGCGCACAAAAGCCCTCGCGATTGCACGTATCACGGTCATTGATACACTTCATCAGATGGTAAGGACCCTGAATCGCTTCCAGGATCTCCTTGATGCTCAATTCCTCGGGATTGCGCGACAGGGTAAAACCGCCTCGCACGCCCCGATGGGACCGGACAATGCCGGCTTTCGACAGAGACTGAAATATCTTCGCCAGGAACTTCTCCGGGATATCCTTCTCCTCGGATATTTCCGATAGAGGAGTTACTTTGCTTGTCCCTTTTTCGGCAAGATAAACAACCCCATGTATGCCGTATTCCTCAGCTTTTGTGAATTGCATCGGATCCTACCTTTTCCTTCCCTTTGTTAACCCTTGCACTCTATATGATAAGCGTCTGCGACATTTTTCACCGTAATTGTGTTCTTATTGCAATACCATAATATATAAAGTAGACCCTGAAGTCAAATTGAAAAGAAATTCATAGTGGACTACAGCGTGTAGAATTTCTATATCTTTAATGTATTTCAACGACTTATGTTGGTCATAATTCCGAAAAAAACCAGATTAAAATCTCAGGCTTGTTGACTTTTGCCTCATATCTGGTAGTTTTCGGTGCAATTTGAAGTAACATTTGCCGGAGGAATATAATGTCCGAGGATAAGAAGGAAGAGAAACGTGGATTGTTGCTCGTTTACACCGGCAACGGCAAGGGCAAGACCACAGCTGCGTTAGGAATGTGTGTTCGGGCCGTTGGATACAAATGGCGAGTCTGCATTATCCAGTTCGTCAAGGGCAGCTGGAAATATGGTGAGCTGAAGGGGATCAAGCAACTGGAGCCGTTGGTGGAACTGCACACCGTGGGGGAGGGGTTTGTCGGTATCGTTGACGATACGAAAGATTTCGAGGAACATCGGCAGGCCGCTAAGGAAGGACTCAGATTTGCCAGCGAGAAGATACAATCCGGAGAATATCCATTGGTAATTCTCGATGAGCTCAATGTGGCTCTTGACCTGGGGCTGGTTTCAGACGAGGACGTTGAACAGTTGGTCGAGGCCAAACCCGAAAAGCAGCATTTGGTAATAACCGGACGAGCGGCCCGCCAGTGGCTTATAGACAAGGCGGATCTTGTGACTGAGATGAGAGAAATCAAGCATCCCTACCAGCAGGGTATCCTGGCTCAAAAAGGTATTGACTGGTAGAGACAGGGATCTGGTTCATTGCAGTCCGAGTACTTTCGGCAGAGAACTAAGCCCGAATTTGCTTGTTACGAAAATCGAAACGTAGTATGCATTCGTAAATTGATAAACGTATCCTAAGGTTGTTTTCGATAGATAAACTCTGAGGAAAGAAATGGCCAAAGAATTCAGTTATGACATTATCATAGTCGGTGGGGGGCCGGGAGGATTGACCGCCGGTCTGTACGGAGCAAGAGCTCGACGCAAGACTATTTGTCTCGAAAAATATCTGCCCGGGGGACAGATCGCCGTTACGGAGGAAGTGGAAGACTATCCCGGTTTTGAACATATCTCGGGGGCCGAGTTGGCCATGAAGATGGCCGATCACGCCAAGAAATTCGGTCTGGAAATCGCCTCCGAGGAAGTGGAGGAGGTTTTTGTCGACGGTGATGACCGAGTAGTGCGCTGCGCCTCGGGCAACATTTATCGGGCGCCGGCCGTCATTCTCTCGACCGGCGGCTCGCCGGTGAAGCTCCACGTGCCGGGAGAAGAGGAATATTCCGGCAAAGGTGTATCGTACTGCGCCATCTGTGACGGTGCTTTCTTCAGAGATCAGGTGATTGCCGTCGCGGGGGGCGGTGACGCCGCAGTTGAGGAGGGTACGTTCCTGACCAAGTTCGGGTCCAAGGTGTACATTATCCATCGACGGGACAAGTTCCGGGCACAGAAGATAATCCAGAAGCGCGCCTTCGACAACCCCAAGATCGAGGTTATCTGGGATACGGTCGTCGAGTCCATAAACGGCAACGGTAGTAAAGTCACCGACCTGACGCTCAAGAACGTCAAGACCAACACGAAGTCCAAGCTGGAGGTCGGCGCCATCTTCGTCTTTATCGGTTTTCACCCGAACTCCGACTTGACTCGTGAAGCCCTCCGCAAAGATCAGGGTGGGTACATCCTCACCAATGAGAAGATGGAAACCTCCATTAAAGGCATTTACGCCTGTGGTGATGTCCGTGCTCAATTGGTCCGCCAGGTTACTAACGCCGTCGGTGACGGCACGACAGCCGCAGTTGCTGCTGAAAAATATATCGAAGAGCTCGAAGACAAAAAAGCGGCCCGAGTCGGATAAGCCGACCGGGTATTGAAGAAAGAGTGCAAATCCCTTCACTCTTTTTGACGGTGGGCAGCCGGCCAGGCTGGATACTGCCGTGATGATATTGCTTTTTTGCACCTAATTTCTTATACTTTTACTGCCCTTTATTTTAGGCAAGACAAGACTTTTATCGTCTTTGGTTTGTAGTATGATGGCAAACAACTTGCTGTCTGTACTTTAAGTTGGACTTCAAAATACTGGGAGTGGTGTGCGCTGGACTTCCAGCCACCTGACGATAGAGTCGGGCATTCCCCCTCCGCCACTCCCAGCTATATTTTGCAACTCATTTCCGCCCAATTCAGACTTTTCGGAAAGTATCCGATAATCTTGAAGATGGATACTTTCTCCGTATCAGATATGAAGAAATTACTTCAGCCGCGAAAGCCCGGCCTGATGATCCGATTGACTCATCTTATTCTCATTCAGGTACTCTTTATTTTCGGGGCTCTCGCCCTCGTTCTCTTCTATCCGCCGTCCCATGGCGGTCCCGGTGAACTCAATTCGGATCCTACTCCGGCTCTGCAGGCCGCTCGGCAGCGAATAGTGCAACACGTTGAGTCGGCCGCCCGGACTTCTCCCGGCCGAAAGTCATTGGATGCTGTCCTGGCCGACGCCTTCCGAACAGAATCGGCGATTCTATATGTCCGCGGACATCTTATTTGTCCGAACCGGGATGATCAGCCGTTGCCGTTTACTTACCGGAAGGACGGTTTTTCAGCCGCACCGGAACTTGTCGAGACAGCCGCACATTTGTCTGATGGCGGCGGACGTAATCCAACCGCGGGGGAAGATGTTGATCAGGCCTTCCCGCGTCGATTCAACCGAGATTATGTTGTGTATACGTATTCCTTCGACATCAACGAAACGGACAGGGCGGAGTTCGTCGTGTTCTGGGACCACGGACTCTTACTCTCCAGCAAATCAGGGCTCATATATGCATTGTTCCTGCTGTTTCTGGGGGTCACGTTAACGGCCCTGCTCACCGTCTACCTGGTTGCGCGGCGCTTCACCAATCCGTATCGACGGTTGCAACACGCACTGGAGCGTACCGCCACCGGTGAACTGTACTACCTGCTGGAGACCGGCGGCGAGAGAGAAGTAGCCCAAATGGCGGAAGCGTTCAATAAACTTTCCGAAGCATTGCGGACCGACCACACCAAGCTGAAGCAGTTCACCGAAAATCTCGAGGAGGCAAACATGCACCTGAGGCAGTCGCAATCAATGCTGGCAACTATCATCGACAGTTCGCCGATCGGTGTCATCACGACGGATTTGAATTCCCGAATCATGGTGTTCAATAAGAAGGCCGCCGAGTTTTTCGGATATACTGCCGCCGACGTAGTGGGCGAAAGCATCGATATGTTGTTCACGTCGTCGCTCGAAATTCCGGCCCGGGACGGCGAGCCGGCAACGGGTCCGTTCGAGACGGAAATACTGGGCAGACGGCGCGACGGATCTCTGTTTCCGGCGTATGTGGCCGTGTCGCCGGTGACCACGGCCGAGGGCACCGATGTTGCTCACGTCTGCCTCGTCCGGGATATTTCTGAGAGTAAGAGCTTCCAGGAGATGCTGATTCGGCTCGATCGCTATTACACCCGCGGTCAAATGACCGGCGATATAGCTCATGAAATCAACAACTACCTGTCCGTACTGTTGGGCAATGTCGAGTTGTTGCCGCTGTTGCTCAAAAACGGCAAACAGGACAAAGCTCTCGACAAACTGGAGGTCATGCGCCAGACCATAGACCGTATCGCTGGGTTCTCGGACGGATTAATGGACAGTAATCCCGACGAAGTCCACTTCGAGAAGGCCGACCTCAACCAGATCGTCGAAAACGTGCTGGCCTTCCTCAAACCCCAAAACCGATTCGACGGCGTCGATATTCGCACCTGCCTGTCCACGGAAATCGACATGGTGCCGGTTGATTCGGCCCTCATGCAGCAGGTACTGGTCGATCTCGTGTACAATGCCGCCGATGCGCTCAAGGAGGGCAATCCCGATAAACGTATCACCATTACGACCGATACGATCGAACTCGAAGACCGACGCGCCGTCCAAATATGCATCGCCGACAACGGACCGGGTGTGCTGGCCGATCGAGTCGATTGCCTGTTCACCAAACGATTCACGACCAAACGCAAAGGCCACGGCATCGGGCTGATAACCTGCCGCAGGATTCTCGACCAACATCAGGGACAGATAACATACCGGTACGAGGACGGGGCGGTATTCACCGTAATTCTGCCGGTGGGGCAGGATATCGGAACAATGTCGATCCCGGACAAATCCGAAGCCGATATCGAAATCACGATCTGATGCATATTTTGTTTGCCGCTACTTGCCGACCTCGGTAGTTTGTGGCCATGCGTCCTGTCTCTGCAACCGCCCGTGCGTGGTTTGGTCGACGATCCCTGATCGGGTTGGTTATCCTGCTGGCCCTGGTCGTGTTCGTCATGACCTGGCTCGGTATTCATGCCAGTCGTCAGGACAGCTTCAAGCTGCTCGTGACCCAGGGCGCCGCCTTCATCGAGTCACTGGCTCTCGCGGCCGAAAACGCCATCGCCTCGGAGTCCTTCATCGACTATCTCGTCCATCGTCGCTTTAATGAAATCACCCTCTTTCTTTCCGACGTCCTGATGGAAGGGGACGTCGACTCCCGGCTGACCCAGACCGCCCTCAAGCACAATCTGCACGCCATTTACATTCTGGATCTGGAGGGAGAGGTCCGGCACCGGGGCGTGGCCCGGACGTCCGGCAGCTTCCTGCCCGACTACGTGATCGCCGAGGCGCAGACACTCGCATCCCGGCCGGAGGACAAATACCTGTTGCTCCTGGAAAATCCCGACCAATCCGCGGAAACGATCCACTACTACATCGAAATCTCGAATACTCTCAACCATATCTTCGTTATAGTAGCAGATGCTCTCTACTATACCGATGCTCTTCGGCAAACCCAGATCGGCTACCTGGTTCAGAATATGGCGCGCGAACCGGGGGTGGCGTACATCATCTACCAGTCCACGGAAGGAATCGTCTTTTCTTCGCGCGAGACCGGCCGCTTGCTGGCCATCGAATCCGACCCGTTCCTGACGGCGGCCCTCGAAACGGACACCATCTCTCACCGCAAGTACGTCTTCCAGGGCGACGAAGTACTGGAACTGCTGCGTCCGTTCGCTACGGAAGAATACCCGTTCGGGTTGTTTCGGGTCGGATTGTCGCTCACCAACTACTATGCCGTTGTCAGGCGTTTCGACCGCCAGATGATCGCCGTGGCGGTCATTCTGTTCGGCCTGGTGGCGCTCAGTATTCTCTATGCCGGCAGCCGCCAAAAGAGAATGGAAATAAGTCGCAAGTATACGGAGATTAAATCGGTCACCGACACCATCTTCGACCAGATGCGCACCGGGGTGGCGGCCGTAAACCATGAAGGCACGGTCACGCTGGTCAACGAGGCGTTTGCCCGTATCTGGGGAGTCCGGGAGGCCCGAGGTCAACGGTGGAACTCTCTTGTGGACGTGACCGAACTGCAATTTGAGCGACTGTCGGAATGGCCGGGGAGAACGGAAGAGCGGGAAGTCACGATACGGGCGGCCGGCAGCGAGAAGACCCTTTTGATAGCGGTGTCGGAGTTCACCGTCGATCAAAGGCAGAGCGGTTTCGTGGTTGTGATCTACGATATCACACGTCTCAAACAGTACGAGCGTGACGCTGTTCGTCGGGAACGCCTCTCAGAGATGGGCAATCTGGCGGCCGGTGTGGCTCACGAGATTCGCAATCCGTTGAACACGATTTCCATCGCCGCCCAGCGCCTCGGCACCGAGTTCAGCCCCACCGAAGATACGGAGGCGTACCAGTCTCTCACGGCGCAAATCAGATCCGAGACGAAACGGCTCAACGAGATTATCACCCGTTTCCTGGCCCTGGCCAGAGAAGAACGCAAGCGTCAGAGCCGTATTGAATTGCAACCCTTTATCGATGAAGTAGTAGACTTTGTGAAAGTCGAGGCCGAGCAGCAACATATCGAAATCACGACCGAGGTTGAGCCGAACCTGTTCCTGCAGGCCGATCCGGATAGCCTCAAGCAGGTGTTCACCAATCTGTTTAACAACACCAAGGAAGCTCTGGCAGGAAACTCCGGTGAGATTCGCATTTCGGCTCATAAAGTAGACAATACAGTCGAGCTGCGCTTCTCGGACAGCGGTCCCGGCATCAAGGACGAACTGCGGGAAAAGGTGTTCACGCCTTATTTCACTACGAAAGAGGGGGGCACGGGTCTCGGGTTACCGACGGTTCATAGGATAGTCTCAGAAATAGGTGGTTCAGTTCATATTGAAGACAATAAGGAAGGTGGAGGCATCAGCTTTGTAATTGAGATTAGTCAATAACTCACGAATGGAAGTGGGAGATTAAGTATGGTTAGAAATCTACACACTCACGCGAGAGAGATTAGTGATTCGCGGTTGCGGCGAAGCTTTCTTTCTGTTGCGGAGCACATTTCCAAATCTCATCCCAATGTCGTGATGAGTTTTACGGGAGATCATGTAACGTTTAAGATTGGGAAGTGTCCGCAATTCTGTCGGTTAAAAGCACTGAAAGACACATATGCCATTGATGTTCGGATAAGAAACTCGAGTATTCCAGAATTACAGGCAATAAGACCGGGAAACCGATTCAAGAGCGGTGGCTGGTTCAACTTCCATATCGATGCCGACGCAGATCTTAACAAATGCAGAGAAGAAGCAGAACTCATTCTCCGTAAGGTACTGGAGACACATGGTTTTTGATCATACTCGTTAGAAACTTTTGGTTCGTCGGTACCTGGGTTTCGCGTGCCAGACGTGAGAACCGATGATGTAAGAAAAGCGGCTCATGGTTGAGCCGCTTTTCGTGTAAAGCTACGAAATGAAGTCTATTACTTCACTTGCTCCTGCAGCCACTCGGTGCTGACGGATTTCGGACGTGTGATCGGGGTGCCCAAAGCCCGGTTGAGGACGAGCTGCGACAGCATGCCCATCGCACGCGAGACGGAGAACAGCACCGTGTAGTATTCGTAGTCCTTCAAACCGAAGGCGTACAGAATCGCGCCGGAGCCGGCATCGACGTTCGGCCACGGATTCTTGGCCTTGCCATGTTCCTTGAGGACGTTCGGCACGACGTCGTAGACACGGCTGACCGTGGTGAAGACCGGGTCTTTCTTGAGGTGCTTGCGGCCGAATTCGAGGAAGGCCGTGAAGCGCGGATCGGTGACGCGCAGGACCGCGTGACCGTAACCGGGGATGACCTTGCCGCTGTTAAGCGTTTCCCAGGCGTAGTCGCGAATCTGATCCTCGGTCGGAGCGCCGCCGAACTTCTCGATTGTCTGCTGCACCCAGCCCAGACATTCCTGGTTGGCCAGACCGTGCAGAGGGCCGGCCAATCCGTTGAGACCTGCCGAAACGGAATAGAAAGGATCAGACAGAGCCGATCCCACCGTGTGGCAGGTATTGGCGGAGACGTTCCCGCCTTCATGGTCGCAGTGCAGCGTGAGGTAGAGGCGCATCATTTTGGCCGTGTCGCCCTTCTTCGGCGGCAGACCCAACATCTTCGCATAATCGGCTGCCCAATCCAGTTTCGCCGACGGCTCGATGAGCTCCGCCTTATGGTACTTGATGCGGTAGACGCCGGCTGCGATCGTGTGAATGGTGCCCATTAGCCGCATGGAATCCTCGAGAGCCGCCTCCCAATATTCGGTCTTGGCCATTCCTGTAGCGTACCGATTGCGGAACTCCGATTCGTTTTCCATAACCAGGATACCCGTGTCCAGCATCGCCATCGGGTGAGACGTCTTCGGCATGGCTTTGAGCACTTTCCACACGTAGTTGGGAACTTCGCCGTACGTCTTGAGTTCTTTCTGAAACCCTTTCAATTCATCGGCGGTCGGCAGGTTCCCAGTCAGCAGCAGCCAGAAAATCTCCTCGGGGATTTTATCGGTCAATTTGCCGATCGGACGGCCACGGATGATCAGTCCCTGATCCGGTTCCACGACAGATGTGTCGCACACCATGCCTTTGACACCGCGCATGCCGCCGATTGCCTGGGCAATGGTCACGTCGGAAATCTTGTGATCCCCGTGCTCCTTCATGAGTTTGACGCGCTCTTCGCGGAGTTTTGGAATCTGATCACCGAGTGTTTCTTTTAATGTCTTGGCCATGAGGCACTCCTTTTGTTATATGGTTAGTTCGCTCGTTCGTCGCACTCTCCAGGCTGTCTACATTCTTATGTGAAACTATTCACATTATCGCGTAAGTGTAATACGTGGCTCGGAGCTTGTCAAGGGGGGCCGAGCCAAAAAAGTCAATCTCCGGTCTGTCGGGTACGGGGAAGTCGGCCATTGCGGAAAAAAGGCCTGCATCGGGCTTTCGGGCCGCAATTCGGCCGCCTCTATTGACGTTCTGCCATGTGATTCCGTGTCCGGAAATGGTCGGGCGTGCGCTTGTCGCATCCAGGGCTCTAATTTATGATGAATCTCGGGGCTGCGAGCTCGCCGGCAGCGGCGATATACAGTACTTATTGAATCCATGTTGTTTGATATAGACAAGATTATCGGATTTGCGCTTGACAACCGGGGTGTGCGGCACTATATAGATTAGTAGGACAAATCGACAACACGCACGGACATCATTGCCTGAACGACAATAACAGAAACCGGGAGATATTGGGTTAAACAGGTAATTGCCATAAACGGGTGAACGGGCGTAACTCGCATTGTGGTGAGGGCTGATCTTAGATCTTGCTTTTCAATTGTGATTACTTCCAGCTATCCGCGGACTCTTGATGTGAACGTGCTTCGGATCTGACTACACTATTCACTATATTTCGCACAGGATTCCGTAGTCCAAAGCGATAGAATCCCAACCTGCTGTTGTTCATTGATACTTACCTGTCAAATTGAATTTCGTCGCTCTCTGAGTAAGGACAATGCAGGGTAAGAACAAGAGGGGTACCGAACCTTCAACGCTGCTCGTTAGTTTTCTTTGCGGCTCGATTTCAGGCTTGCTGCTGGCGCTGAGTCGTTTCGAGGTGGAACTGTGGCCGATTTCGTTGGTCGCTCTGGCGCCGTTCTTGTGGACTGTCTACTGTGACACGGTGATGGGCGCCGTCCTGTCGGGCGCCGCGCTGGCGACGACTTTCATATTCGTCTCGCGTGGTTCGCTTCTGTTTTCGTCACCATTTCTATTGGTTAGTGAACTGCTGGTACTAATGGCAGTTTTCGTAATCCTGGGTGTTGCTATCCATAGATCAAAAAAGCGTCTGGGTTTTGACCCGGTGTTTATAGCTTTGCTGTGGTCGGCGGTGGTGTACGTACACAGCTTCAATCCTCGCAGCGACCTGCTTTGGCCACACTTGCATGAGCAGTCTAATCTCATTCATCAGTTCTGCTCGCTGTTTGGCGTTCTACTATGTGGCTTTATGGTTGCGCTGGTGAATGCGGTGGTGGTGAAGTCATTGTGGATAGCAACAGCAATGATGCGATCCGGTCGTTGCGGAGTAAATAGAAACTGCCGATGGCTCCTTGCTTTTCTTTATGCAATCTGGTGGGCGGATCGCTATATGTTCCCTGATAAACCTGATCCTCCAATAAAGCATGTTTGATCCTAGACTTGTAGGCAGCCGGTGTTCCGGCTAATTATCAGGTAGTGATCCTATACGATTTGGCTTTCAGTCGCCCTGTGGATGGGGTGACTTCCATGATGTAACCGGTAGTACAAGTATGAAAGGTATTGCAATGAAGAATCAGATAGTATCAGTACACTCTATTGCTGTACTTGCCGTTCTAACGATATGTATGTTTGGGGCATCAGATACATTTTGTCAGGTTTCGGTGAGTGCAGCGCCGGCAGTCGCGCCGATTGGTACGCCAGCCACTATCACAATAAGCAACGCAGGTACAACACCTTGCACCCTTACGGTTGTTAACGTGAAACGTCCCAATGGTACCAATGATATATATCATGGTCTGACTATCATCATTCCAGTCGGAGGTGCCACGAATCTCGAGTACCCGGAAGCATGGATTAGGGGGTGTTGTCCCGGTGCCAATGTCAACGCAGTTGGCACTTATATCGTCTCAGTTGACGCTGCTTGCAGCCCATCGCAGGATTTCCAAACAACTTTTGAAAGGACACCAGGCACTATCCCCACCCTCACCGAATGGGGTGCTATCCTCTTCACCCTCCTCCTGCTCGGCTGGATGGCGTGGGTGCTGGTGAGGCGTCGGAAGTCCATTGTCGGGGAATTCTGATGTAAGACAGAGCTTAAGAGCACACACCACAGGGGAACAGGCCTGACGCCGGTTCCCTCATAATTCTCCTCGGGAGTTTAAGTGCGTGTGCATCTAACTGTGATATCTCGGACCTCAATAGTGAATTTTCGCTTGACAGAGTAGGTGTTCACTCGTATCATCCGGTAGCACATCAATCGAACAGACATCTTCGGTAAGCAGTGATGCTAACGGCTTGTGAGCCAAATGGACGGAGATATTGGGTATGACAAGGATGCTCTTGGCAGGGATTTGATGTACACAGTGCAGGAAGTGTTCTGAAGATTCTTTTGACTTACTATTGATTCACAATCGGTCCGTTCCGCCCACAAAACACGATTTGACCAATGATTGTTCATGAACCTTGATCATTGTTGAGTGTTACATTTCTTTTTGCCGCGGCTACGACAGCTACAGTCATACCTGGTAACATGGATATGGATGGTAACATGGATATGGATGCCGTATTTCAGCCAAAGACTCAAGACATACTACCAGTGCCCATAGTGGGTTGGTGTGATGTCGCGATTGCGCCATGCTCAGCCGCGCTCCTTGTGTGGCTATGCCTCGATCTGAAGCTACGGTTCGTCTCATTGTTATCATTAAGGGACCCACCCGCCGTTGGGATTCTCCAACCTGGTTCACTCCGTCCCCACATTTTCCAACCTCGTCGGTCGCGCGCGCCAAACCCGTTTTCGAGAGACGCTTGTTGCAACGGACCGTCCACTCCTCCATGAATAGATCGGTTGGGTGGCATTGAAAAGGCACAGAGATTCCATGTCAGCAATGTAGAGCTGTAATGAGGCACACTTTCGTTACAATGGAAACGACGATACGTGTTCAAAACGAAAAGAGGCACATATGTTACATGACTTGAAATTCACATGGGGCGTTCCGGGCGTTTGGAGTAGATGCGGCGCGAACAATTGGTTGGCAATCGTACTGGTCGTTTTCTTCTGTCCCGTTCTCGTGAATGGACAGCAATGTTCACTGGATAACGGGGAGTTTGAAGACCTGCCGAACACTTCGTGGACCGGGGTCGGACAGGGCAATCCGCTTAATCCCGATCCGGAAATAACAACCGACTGCAATTCCGCCGGTCTCAGAGGTTTACGAATCGGTACTGACGGCAATCGGCCAGGGAAAACAGTCTCACTGGTGTATCAGGGATTTAAATGCGACGGTCCACTAGGGAACTGGTGCACCATTACATTCAAGGCCAAGTTCTTTGCCGGTGGCGGCGGCGGTGAGATAGCATATGTGGGTATGCACGACAAGGACCAGCCCGGCGATTCTAAGGTGCGGAAAATTCCGGCCAGCCCCGGCTTTGTAGAATACAAGATTTCAACGCATTCATGCACGCAGGACGTGGTACTCGTGTTCGGGGTCGAGAACAAGGATAATCAAGGAGATTTACAGCCGCTGCAGTCCCAGCTGTGTATCGATGAGATTTCCTGCGAGTGCACGGACAATGACACGACCACCCCGGTAATCGAAAACAACCCTTACGATCCGGAAACGCCTTTCTCGCCTAATGATCCACCATCAATCGGTGAACCCGGCACCAACCCCGTACCGACGGGACCTGGTGTCAGGAACGGCGGGTTTGAAGATACCGACAATCCCGTTTGGGTCGGTACTGCCACCGGCGCCAGCGGCGTAGGTCCCGGAGTTGAAGGTCAATGCGCTTCGGCGGGTCTGTATGGCATCCGGATCGGAGCCCAATCGGCGACCAAGCCCGGCAAGGCACGCTCTGAGGTACTTCAGGTGTTCAATTGCGCACACCAGCCGGATCCCGATGACTTCTGTACCATCAGCTTTAAGGCGCAGTTTATCCAAAGCGACCCCAATGAAAAAGCCTGGGTGGAACTGAAAGGTACTGGTACTGACGGCATGGGTAATCCTATTGAAGCTGTGCAGAAGGAAATCCCGGTCGGTGCCGGTTTTGTGGCTTATTCAATTTCCGTGGAAAAGGCCTGCCGTAACCCCGCCATTATAAGGTTCGGCATCAATGCCGGTGGCAATGCCAACGTTAAGTCACGGCTGTGTATCGACGAGGTCAGTTCGGGTTGTACCGGAGAGGATGCTACGTCGCCCCAGCTTGTTTCGGATATCACTCCGGAATTTTCGCTGGATACGTGCTGTATACCTTCCGGCGCCGAATCCAATAGTTACATACTGCCTTCCGACTGTAATGGCAACGAGGTACCGGATGCTCACGATATTCTGGTGGGCACCAGCGCTGATCTTGATGGCGATGGATTTCCTGACGAATGTGCCGTCGGTGTCATCCCCACCCTCACCGAGTGGGGTATCATTATCTTCAGCATTCTCCTTTTTGGCTGGATGGCGTGGATACTGGTGAGGCGTAGAAGGGCAATGAGCATGTAGTGATTGTGCGTCTTCAATGTGCTGTCACATGGGTTCATGTGACAGCACGAATGGCGTTGCAATTTGGATTGAGATTCGTTTGCAGAAAGGAAGGATACTATGATTCGTGGCCACAACCTTAAAGTAAACCTTGCGCTGTGCATTCTGATCTTCTTCGGTTTGGCGATGATCCCTGCCGCTACAACAAGTTCAGCGAACAACGGCACCACTTGGGGTGAAGATTGGGATGGAGATGGAAAGAATGACCATTTCTTCGAAGACAAGGATGGTGACGGTAACCCGGAACGAGGCTGGACAGACGAGGATGAAGACGGAGTTTACGAAGAATTCTGGTGGGACCCGGATGATGACGGCGATTGGGACAGCAAGTTTGACTACAACGATGCGGGCAACAAGTTTGAGGGCGGCAAGATTGATCGTGATAAAGACGGAAAGTTCGATCGAAAATGGGAGGATACTGATGGCGACGGCGCGACTGATGATGATGAATGGTCCGACATTGATCCGCCGGAAGACGTCGATGGTCCACGACCTCGGGAGACACCGCAGGAACAGCAGCAGGGTTGCGACCCGGCGGATAATTGTCCCCCGAATACACCCGTCGAGCCTTGTGTCTTGATACCTGAGATCTGTCCGAATCCAATCCCCACTCTCACCGAATGGGGTGCGATTATCTTCAGCATCCTGCTGCTCGGCTGGATGGCGTGGGTGTTGGTGCGACGTCGGAGAAACCTGACGGCCGGTATCTAGCACTATGACAACTCATTCGAAGTATGTGGTGTCGGGTCGTTGTGCCCGACACCGCATCTTTAATCAGACGAGGTTCTCCTGACATACTCCGGATACCACCTGTAATAGAAGAACAGCCCCGCCCAAATGGCCACCGGGATTATCTGTCCGTCCAGCCGCGTGATTATCCGATCACTGTAATAGATGACTTTCCGCGGAATGTCAGAGTACAGATTGACGCCGTCCATGCGCATGTGCTGGCCGTAATGGTTGAATACGATCAGCACAATCCGCAATATCTGAACCGGGAAGAGAAGCAAAAAGCCGATAATCAGTATTTTGGCGCGAAGTCTCGGATCAACGTTCGGCACTGCCATAATAAGGGCCAGCAAGAACACACTGTTGAATGAAATCTTCCGGTAGTTGATGCGATGCGGCTTGTTGTCCGGGGAAGGCGCGTAGTAGATACTGATGCCGTTCTCTTCAACAACCAGCGACTGAGTCAGATCGTAACCATCGAAAAGGAACACGATCTGCTCCGAAACCATCGTCAGAACAGCGTTCACAGCCGGCGCCGTCAATAGCCACAAACCGAACCCGATCAGAAAGAACACGACGAAGCGGATCAGGAACTGCCCACGCGTACTCAGCCGGCCGTCCAGCAGCGACCGCCGGCCTGCCGGTTTACGCTTCCTTTTTGATTTTTCGCGACCAGAAATCCCAGACGAAGATCGCCCAGAGGATGATGATCGGCTGCCAGACATAGACATGAACCTCCTCGAATACATCGGGATAGAACTGGCCCAGGTAGAAGAGGCTGATCACCCGCACCAGATTGAGGGCAAAGATCGCCGCCACGCCCAGTAGTATCCCCCACAGTTTCTCCTTAAACCTGGAGGGAAATGCCAGGACCCCGGATATCAGGATAGCCGTCGCATAGATGCCGTTGCACCCGTCAACGATGTTTATTGAGTAGGACGAAGTCGAGAGATGGTTGTTATGTACTCGAGCGCCGGCCCCAAAGATGTTCATAACGCTCCCCGAGAACTCTGCCACCAGGGAGGTGAACGGCACTACTATCGTTTCATGAACCGCTTCGATCTGAAAGATCACAACAAAAAAGAGAAGTATTGCCACGAATGCGGCATAGAGACGCAAGAGCGATTTCAGGACTTGCTTATTGATATCCAGGCGTCGTTTAGTCATAACCTGCACTTTGGTCGGCCTCTCACGGGCCAGTCCCATCCCTCCGAACCCGGCCGCAACAGATTTCCTGCCATAAAATACAATTCCGGTGGCGATTACGCAACCGAGAACTAAGTACATTTGATGCGCGATCCCGAGTCCGGCGACGAGGACATTCCGTCGCACAGGAGCCAAATCCATCCTTTGCGTCGCCACTGACGCATGACAATAATCATAAAACAGGCCGTATTACTCCCATATAATGAGAATCATTGAACCATTTTTCGATAATGTCGACTAATCATATGTGCGGTTTGGCTTGACAGTATTTGTCAGTCCTAATATATTGTAGGTAAGCAGGTAGATGTGTCGAGTTTATGTTCCGACAGGTTTCGTACCTACGCGTGAAGCGAATGTCAAGAGAGTGATGACAATCAACCTTAGACTCAATAGTTGTGCGAGACTATATAGTGCTTTCCTCGCAATCATGTAACTTGTAAACATAGGAGAAGCTATGCTCAGAAAGCTCTTGGTCTTGACCGTGGTTGTGGGTTGTGCAACATTGGCGGTGCCTCCCGTGGTTGCCGACTGGATACCGGAGGACGGCCACAAGATGCACTATCCTCAATTTCCGGACGAGGCGGGCTGGGATGTCAATGCGACTCAGCCTTTGGTTTTGGCCGATGACTGGATGTGCTCGGAAACCGGCTGGGTCAAAGATGTTCATTTCTGGGGCTCGTGGATGCACGGCGTAGAGGGACAGGTATTGTACTTCGTTCTCAGTATCCATGAAGACATCCCCGCCAATCCACCGGAAATCCCTTACAGCCGTCCCGGCGCGACTTTGTGGGAGCGGGAGATTACTAATTTCATCCCGCAACCGATTGACCCGCCCGCTATGGAAGGCTGGTATGATCCGGCCACGGGGCAGTTTTTCACGGACGATCACCAGGCATATTTCCAGTACAATGTGTTCCTCGAGGAGCAAGACTGGTTCTGGCAGGAGGAGGGGAGAATCTACTGGCTCAATATCTCGGCCGTCTTAGAGGACCCGGCGGCGACACAATGGGGCTGGAAATCGACCCAGGATCACTGGAACGACGACGCCGTCTGGGCCTTCTGGGGCGAACTGTTCTGGATAGACATGTGGGAACCGCCGGATTTCCTGCAGTCACTGGATCTCTCGTTCGTGATCACAGGCGGCACGGACGACACGTGCGAATACTATAAGCCGCCGTATCCGGATTATTCTCCGCAAGGCATGCCCGACTTTGATCAGAAGCAAAGCAACTGGTGGGATGCCAACAACAAATGGTCACACGACGGTCCAGCTGCGCTGGCGAATTGTCTCTGGTGGTTTGATTCAAAATTCGAACCGAATCCGGTCGACCCGCGGCCATTTGGCGTAACACCGGCCAATGACAACTATCCTCTGCTGGCTCCCTACGGTCCTTGGGATGATCATGACACGGCCAATGTTCAACCATTCGTAACGGATTTGGCGACGAACTACACGAACACGAATCCCGGCGGAGTCGGGGGTACGACACCCTGGGATCTGCAAACCGGATTCCGCAATTACCTTTCTGTTGTAGGTCTGACCGGGCAATATCGCGATACGTTCGAATTTCTGCCGACATACGACTACATCAAGGCACAGGTGCTGGATTGCCAGGACGTGATTCTGTACCTCAGTTTCTATGAGGATATGGGTACGCACTGGTCGTACCTCGGCAGCCACTACGTGACCACAGCTGGTGTTTGTACTGATCCGACCAAGCGTCAGTTATGCATTTCCGATCCATATCTTGACGCCCTTGAGGGCGAGCCTCCCGCGGGCTCGGCTCACGGCGGTACGGTTCACAATGACGCTGACAATATCAGTGGTCCTCATAGTCAAATCCACCATGACCCGTATCAGCTGACGCCGATGATTCCTCCCGGCGGCACGAATCCCGTCGAGGTAATCAATTACCCCATCACTCCGGGAATAGTCAACAACTTCACGGGTATGAACGTGACAGTGGACTTCGGCTTCTGGCAGGGTGGAACAGTTTACACAGCTATTGATAACGCCTGGGTCATCTGTCCCGACACCGCAGTTGATACCTGCGAGTACTACAAGGACAGTTACGGTGATTATGCCCCGAACGGCGTGCCGGACTTCGACCAGAAACAGGATAACTGGATATCACCGTTTACGGGCAATTGGAGCTGGTGCGGCCCGGTCGCTCTGGCCAACTGCTTCTGGTGGTTTGACTCCAAATTCGAGCCAAACCCGGTCGATCCGCGACCGTTCTACCCCGGTCCAGGCAATCCGCCCCTGAATGACGGCTACCCATTAGTGTCTTCTTATGATCCATCCGGTATCTGGGATGATCATGATACGAACAACGTCATGCCGTTTATCAGTCAACTGGGCACCGCCTGTAATGTCGACAACGTTGTACCGGGCACCATGCTCTCGGATCTTGACCTCGGGGTACACAACTGGCTGAACATGGTCGGTCTGGGCGGAACGTACACTACCTACGTTGTCCTGGGTCCGGAGTTCGAGGAAGTCAAAGACTCGATATTGTCATGTCAGGATGTTATCCTCCTGATCGGTTTCTACGAAATCCTGCCTACCGGCGATTGCCAGTGGCTGGGTGGTCACTATGTAACAGCCGCCGGTGTGTGCACGACAGTAACCGATATTTGTGTTTCAGACCCCATGTTCGACGCCAACGAGGGCGAACCGCCGGCCGGTGCGGCACATGGTTCATGGGTTCATAATGATGCGTTCTTTGTATCCGGGCCCCACGGGACTAATGACCATGACCGCTACAATCTGCAGCCAAATCAGTGGCCTTGCCCGTCGCCGGCCACCTGGGAGTTCACGAACTATCCTACCAACTGGCCGGATATTATGGTGTTCGAAAACGAGAACCCGCTGAATCCCATGCCACCGGTGACGTACCAGGGCAGCCCGATAGTGGCGCTGCTCGATGCGGCCCTGATTATTTGCCCTGCCGAACCACCGCCGTCAGATACGGTCAAGTGCGAACCGCAGGGTGGGGTTAACCCAACGCACCCGCCTACCTATTGGTACGATGTCACTCCGGGCGGTAGTGGCGGACGCTGTGATTTCCATGTGAAGGTGTTCGACAGTATAGCCGCCCACTACACGAACTGGGTTGAACCGGCCGGCTGGACGCACGCGGTGCACAAAGTAGGCAGCGACTGGTGGGTCTCCTGGTGGAGTCCGGGTTGCACTAATGCCATTTTCTCCACCTTCCGGTTCCAGTACGACAATCAATATCAGTCAGTCTGGAGTGACTGGGTCACCACCCAGAGCGGTACCAATGATCCGACGCTTGGTGGCATTGATTCAACTGCGAATCATACTACTGATCCCGACGGCTATGGTTACCGAGTGCATGTACCCTTTTATGAGGAACAGCAGCCTCCCGATACCTGCGACTATTACAAAGCGCGATATGAGGACTACGCCCCCAATGGCGTGCCGGATTTTGATCAGAAGCAAAACGCGTGGATTCTGCCGGGCACCGGTCAGTGGAGCCACTGCGGCCCGGTGGCGCTGGCCAATTGTTTCTGGTGGTTCGATTCCAAGTTCGAGCCGAATCCCGTTGATCCACGTCCGTTCTGGCCCTCAGCTGCCACGCCCCCCGCAAACGACGGTTATCCACTCGCGCAGTCATATGATCCGGCCGGCGTTTGGGATGACCACGACACGAACAACGTCCTGTTCTTCGTGGACTCCCTGGCCAAATATTGTCGCACCAATCTGACCGTACCGGGAACGTTCATTCACGATTTCATTCTCGGTGTTCATGAATGGATGGACAGCATGGGAGTGCTGGCGGACTATGAAATCATGCCGATGCCCGGCGATATCGTGACTTACGACTTCATTCGTGATGAAGTCATGAGATCCGAAGATCTCATCCTGTTACTGGGCTTCTGGGAGGACCAGGGTGGTAACTGTATCCGTGTCGGCGGACACTATGTTACCGTGGCCGGTGTATGCGATGTGGACCAGGCGATCTGCATCTCCGATCCCTATTTCGATATGCACGAAGGCGAACCGCCTATCGGTGTGCATCCCCCCGGCGTGCATAACGATGCCTTCAATATCTCCGGTCCCCACGGAACGATCTACCACGACAAGTACTTCCTGGGACCGCCACAACTACCGTGCGTACCACCATACCTTGAGGTGTATGGTTATCCCATGGCGCCGCCTGATATCTTCAACTTTATGAATCTGAACGACGGCGACATACCTTCCGGACCGTACGGCGGCGGCCCGATATTCACTCTCATTGAGTATATTGTCGATATCAGTCCCTGCTGCCGGTACCGCGGTAATGTGGATCATATTATCGGAATCGGTGGCCCGATCGATGTTGCGGATCTGTCGTATCTGGTCGATTACCTCTTCAAGGGCGGTCCGCCGCCGCCGTGTCCCGAAGAGGGCAATGTCGACGGTCTGACCGGTCCCGGCGGCCCGATCGATGTCGCCGACCTGTCCTATCTTGTCAATTATCTCTTCCAAGGCGGACCTCCACCGCCACCGTGTCCGTAAACGGTCACGGCTTTTCGACCTGTTGACATACGTAACGGTCATCCCGACCCACTCGGGATGGCCGTTTTAATTTCAGTTTCTATGAGTTGGTCTTTGACTCTCAACATCTCATTGTCCTGACAACTTAAAACTGAATATAAGCGATCAACATAGTTAATTATTGGCGAGCACAGGGAAAGATGAGAACCGGATGCAGGCACACGAACGTGTAGGGAAAGCCTGAAATCCATGATCTAACGGACGTGAGGAACTCGGTCAATCGCCGAGCGACAAGTGACCCGGTGCTCACCCTTCAGGAAACCAGAAGAATTCACAAGGAGAGAGCAATGAAATCACAGAAATCGATTCTCGCAGCTGTTGTTACCGCGTGGACGGTTTTGGTTGTTGCCGGTCCCGCCGTCGCAACGATCCACCACATCGACGTCGGCAATTTTTTCTTTTCTCTGTCAGGTACCGTCGTATCGCCCGGTGATACCGTCCGCTGGCAGCTGGTAGCGGGAACACACACCACCGCGGAAACGTCGTCTCCCAAATTCTGGGACTCCGGCATTCTGAGCGCGGGAGCGCCGTTCGACGTTGTTTTCACGGCGGCCGACGGTCCCGGTTCCTTTGCTTACCTCTGTACTATCCACCCCACTACAATGAAGGATACGATCTTCATGGCAGCGCCCCAGACGACGCAACAAGACGTCGCCGATTATGTCCGAGATAACATTCTCGGCGGAACCTACGACGACGTCACCAAGTGGATGCCGGATTCCTGGCTCGATCAGACTCATGTCGTCAGAGACATCAACCCGGATTCGAGTGACATTCCATTTCCGTATCCCCGCACCTGGTTTGTCATGGTGGATCTAACCCCCGAAGCGAACTGGGGCCACGATGTCATGTGGGTTTTCGTGCGCGACGATTTGATGGAGCACACTGTCGTGGGTACCCCGGGGCTTCGCGCCCTCGGTTGTGAGTGACATGGGCACCGGTCCGCTGGTGCGGTTTGTATGTCGTGGCGTAACTCCAGTGGCGTGGTCGGATCTGGGCTTGCCGCCCAGCGTGGGTGACATCACCGCCCCGGCGAAGTCCTGTCTGCACGCCGTTCTGATCTCCGGCGGCTGGAAAAACAGCTCCAGCTACAGTCGCTACGCCGAAAACTTGATAAGTATGTACAATATTCTACGCGGCTGCGGCTATCCGAAATCGCAGATATATACCTATTACGCGGAGGGTTCGGAACTGCTCGATCTGGACAATGCCGACGGTGACGGAATTCACCTGACCGGCAACGATGTCACCGGGGCCGCGGACGAGACGCTCATCAGAGACCGGATTGCCGGCCAGTGTGATTCGCTGGATCAGGCCCGTGACGTTCTCTTTATCTACGTCACCAATCACGGTGAAAGTGGCGGGTGCGCTATGCTGTGGGACTTCGACAACGATGGCTTTGCGGACGGCAATGAACTCTATCGTCCTTCGGAACTCGCCGCCGATATCGAAAATGGCCACGTGTGTCGAGAATTCATAGTACAATCCACGTTTAATCATGAACAGCAGGGCAAATTCGCGGAGTCTTGTTAGCTGATGTTCGCTGAACTTACCTCTAGACACCGGTCAGCCAATTGAATTAGATCGTTGTGTTTCCACGTACCGTTGTCGTTGAGTTTTTCAATCAAGTGACGGGGAAGCTTTTGTATACCTAGATATGCCCCGCTGATGGCGCCGGTCATGGCGGCGGTTGTGTCAACGTCGCCGCCGACTGACAGCGCCGTAGAGATGGCTTCCCAGTAGCTTTGTGGGTAGCGTAAGAAACTGTATAGGCTCCAGAGTACACTCCCGACAACGAAGGGCGATATGCCGGGCCAGTCTTCGAGGTAATCAGCTGTTTTCCCTGCCGGCGAAATGTGTTGAACCGCTTCATGCGGTGGGAGTTGAACCCACATTTCCAGTTTTTGTATATATACGGCGAACTCGGTCGAGTAGCCGTCAACCCAATCACTCAGTTGTGCTATAAACCGATCCCTATCCAAGCTTTTGGATCGAATGGCCAGGCTTGTGGCTCCGGCAATGGCTATTGATCCGGCTGAGCACCGGGGATCCTGATGTGTGATCCAGCCCTGTTCGTGTGCGACCCGGATCATCTCATCAGGATTGCCATAGTAGAACATGCCAATCGGCGCCGCCCGCATGGCGGTTCCGTTGCCGGCCGATGGAGCTTCAACACCAGCGTTACGCCAATTGATACCTTCATTTAGTCGTTGAGCGGCCACTGAAGTAGCTATTCCACGACCCACTATTCGGTTCTCTTCAAAGATGGTGCAAATCCGTGATGCAAAGTCTTCAGCATTGAAACCCGAACAAGAGACCATGCTGATCAACAGCTCTCGCGCCAGTTGGGAGTCGTCGGTATACTGGCCACGCCACTCATCAGTCAGCGATTGTTCGTTTACGAACCAGTGGCGAACGTTGTTGTAGACAAAATCACAGCAGGCTTCCTGATCGTGCCCCTCTATCGGGAAACCCAGGGCGTCACCCAAACATTGACCGATGAGGCAGCCTCGAAATCTGGATTTCAATGTACTACTCATGAGTTATCAGATATTGCCACCGGTCGGATTAAAACCGTCCACGGTGGGTCGGGTTAAAACCGTCCAGGT
>CAZLBP010000016.1:0-41602 GCA_964557855.1 uncultured Ignavibacteriales bacterium
GTGTACTGGGGGCCGACAAGTTCGGCCTGGTAGCACTGGCCCAGGCGGTGATTCAGTACTTTGTTATTCTGACGGATTACGGGTTTTCGCTCTCGGCCACGAAACAGACGGCGAGCCACCGCGGTGATCTGTCGCGGATCTCAGAACTGTTCAGCACTGTACTGGTCATCAAATCCCTGTTCATGATAGTAGGACTGGCGCTACTTTGGCTGCTGACCAGTGTAATCGGACGATTGGGTGAGATTCAGGCTTTGCTTTTCCTCACGTATGGCATCGTTGTCGGTAATGTCCTGTTTCCGGTCTGGTTCTATCAGGGGATGGAACAGATGCATTATACGACAGTGATCAACCTGACTGGGCGCAGCCTCTATGTTGTCTTGATCTTCCTGTGCATTCACCGGCCGGACGATTATCTCGTAGTGCCGGTTCTCAATGCGGTCGGTTTCATCGTTACCGGATTGATTTGCCTGATGGTGGCGTGGCGGCGCTTTCACATTCGGTTCCGGCTTCCCAGCCGTCGTGCAATCGTGAGAGAACTCCAGTACAGCTTCCAGTTCTTCATCTCCCGCTTGTCGGTATCACTCTATACGTCATTCAATACGGTCGTGCTTGGCTTTGTAACGACCGACCAGATTGTCGGTTACTATGCTGCCGCAGACAAGCTATTCATTGCTATGCGTTCAGCATTCTACCCGTTAGTACTGGCCCTGTATCCGTACATGTCGAAAAGGAAGCAGGTCAGAATCTTTCACAAAATCTTCTACCCCACAGTGGCGCTGGCTGTGATCGCGGCGTGCTGCCTCTACCTGTTGAGCGATCAGGTGACGATGTTGGTGTTCGGTCCGGACTTCGCCCCCGCAGCCGCCATCCTGCGACTATTCGCGTTACTGGTACCCGTTGTCGCCGCTTCGATTATGCTTGGCTACCCGTTTCTCGCCGCCCTCGGCGGAGAGAAGTACGCCAACTATTCACTTGCATTCGGTTCGGTCAGCCATTTACTTCTGGTCATCTTCTTAGTACCGGTGATGACGGTACAGATAATCGTATTGATAACTTTGATCACGGAGATTATTATACTGGCTATTCGAATCTATGGAGTGAGCAGGCATAAGTTGTGGAGGCACTCGTGACCGGTGTCATACTGGCGGCCGGCATGGGGACCCGACTGGGTCTGAATGAGCCGAAAGGACTATTGAAACTCCCCGGTGGCGAGACAATTCTGGAACGCCAGATCAGAATTTTCACGGAATCCGGCATTTCGGGAATAGTCGTTGTCACCGGACATCAGGCCGACATTTTGCGGGATCGGCTCAATGGTGTCGAATTCGCCTTTAATCCCCGTTACGCCGAAACCAACACTGCCAAGAGCCTCCTGCAGGGTTTGCAACACGTTTCCGACGACGCCGTGGTCTGGGCGAACGGCGACGTCGTTTTCGACGAGGAGGTTGTCCCCTTGATGTTGTCCCAGAGTCAGTCTTCAATGCTGGTCAATTCCGCCAGATGCGGGGAAGAAGAAGTGAAGTATATAGCGGATGAAAACGGCTCCATTCGTGAAATCTCCAAACAGCTGGAGCAGGCTCACGGGGAGGCACTTGGCTTGAACACGGTCGAACGATCGTTGCGGACCGAACTGATAGCGGCTTTGGCTGCGAGCCGGGATACTGATTATTTCGAACATGCGGTTCAGCAACTCATTCGTCAGGGCCGAAAATTTAAAGCAGTGCCGGTTGGCTCCTACCGTTGCATCGAGGTTGATTTTTGCGAGGATTGGCTCCGCGCACAGGAGCTGTTCGCGTGATGTTGGCGGCGCAAAACGCCCTGCAGGAGACGATCGCACATGCCGTCCGGCCCCTCTGAAATCAACTCTGGAGCGTCACAGGTATCCCATCGCCCGGGGGGAGTGCTTCAGACGATACTGTATATACTGCTGTTTCCTGTTTATTTGCTGGCCCGCTTGGTACCCAGAGATGACCGGCTGTTTGCCTTCGGCTCCTGCCACGGTAAATACTCCGCCGATAATCCCAAATACCTTTTCTTGTTCGCATCTTCGCAAAAGGGATCGTTTCGCTGCGTCTATTTCACGAGAAATAAAGTCGATCTGGAACGTCTTTCTGCCGCTGGCCTTACTGTCCATCATCCGTTGTCATGGAAGGGCATTCTGGCAGCCGTTCGAGCCGGTACCTGTTTCATTTCCCACTCCACTCACGATATACACCCCCTGCTTGTCGGCGGCGCCAAAATCATACAACTCTGGCACGGGACGCCACTAAAGGCGATCGGCTACAATGTCAATCTATTCGGCGGCACTCTGGCTTCCCGGATCAAATATACTGTTCGCAGCCTGCTTTTCAGACTCTTGCCGTACTTGAATACGCCGATGAACTTCACCGAGCTGGTGGTTGCCTCCGAAAATGTCGTTGAGAGCTTCAGATCCGCGTTTCGTCTCAATGACAGCGACATATGCGTCCTGGGTCAGCCGCGAAACGACAGCTTAGTCCCGTCGTACACATTCTCGAAAACGGTTTTTCCTGAAATGGAACACCTTGAAGACTGGCGCAGCCGGTTCCGGTTTATCGTCTCCTGGCTGCCTACTCACCGTTTGTTCTCCTCCGGTGTCATTTCGGATGTATCCGGTGAATTCCGGGAGCGACATGGGCTGCAGACAATATTGGCCCGGCATGATACGCTGCTGGTAATCAAAGACCATTATCTCGATTCACGGTCTCTGGAACAGATGTTTCCCGAAGATACACACATCATAACGTACCCGTTTCCCGACCCGTATCCGCTCCTCGCCGGGACCGACATACTTGTTACCGATTACTCCAGTGTCTATTTCGATTTTCTGCTTCTCAATCGGTCGATAGTGTTTGCCCCGTTTGTCTTTGATCGGGGAGTCCGTAAGTTCGCCGCCTACTATCACCGCTACGAGGATGTCACACCGGGACCCGTTTGCCGAGATTGGCCGGAAGTCGTGGCTCAGTTGGATAGGGAGCTGACGAGACTGGAACAAGGCAAGCCCGACTCCTTTGAGACCGAGAGAGTGAAGACCTGTCGGTTTTTCAATAGGCATTTCGATAACTACGCCAAAAGAGTTTTTGAACGGTATTTCCAGTCATGCCTCAAAAGTATGTGAAGTGCCATCTTAACTTGTGCGGAATGGTTCTAAGCCCATTGAGACTGTGATCGAGATACTGTCGCCATTTCCCGGAATACTCGTCAAAAATCGATAACCCCGTCAACTCGAACATGACGCTCATTTGATCGACGTGCAGTACGTGGTACTTGACCGTTGCCGGATTCGGTGGACGCGCCGGCAGATGATACAACGACCAGTATTTCATATCGTACCGGGGCAGCCAACTCGTCAGAGTTTCCAGGCCGTTGTTCCATAGCAGCCGGGCTTCGTTGTCCTCGTCGAATCGGACCAGGTCGTGCAAGCCCCACAGGGCATAGATGAATCCATTCAGCACGTGCCGTGAAGGAAGACACGGGTATTCCTCGTAAAACGGACCCTCGGTATGGTACGTTGTCACTCCGTTGTGCCGCACGTTTCGGTGGAACGTCGCCAGCGCCCGATGCGCTGCTACTATATAGCGATCGTCTCCTAGAAGCCGGTAGGCTCGCATCAAGCAGGAAATTGCCAGGCCTTGTATCATGGCTGAGCGCCAGGGCTGAAGGAGGTTGAATTGGCGCATAGGCACCGGCGTTAGCCAGCATCCGTCCCCAGCCTGATTTGCTACTAACCAATCAGCCACAGCCTTGATTCCGGACAGCCGGTCTTCAGTACTCGTTTCTCCCAGATTCTGTATCATTCCCAGGCCAAAGAGCATCAAATGCACGGGAAGATGAATCAGGCTGCCTTTGTACGGATAAAGCGGTACGCCCTGGTCGTCGAATGGACCGCCATATTCGACCCTTGCCGAATGATCCAAATAGTACTGCATTGGATCCTCAGCAACATACCCGATTTGGGGTCGATCCAGGTAGTAGTCCCGGGATCGGAGGCCGATGTATTCCACTAAGTTGGCTAGTTTCTCCGAGATACGACTCATACCAGCATGGTATAGCTAAGAGCGGATTTGCGACAAGCTTTTTGTAGATCCGGAATTTGACTTTCAGATTAGCAGTGAGTAAGTATATTGGTGGGATGATTCGAATGGTGGCAAAACCGGTTGTTCTCTGTGTGTTGGCCTGCCTTATGAGTGGTTCGGTTTCGTCACCGGTCCAGTCCGAACCGGTCGAGCGTGCCCACTTTGTATTCCATTTGCCGACTGACAGGTATCTTGATTTTTCGGATTCGGTGCTGACTCGCACTCGTTTGCAACTCAAAGAACTGCTGCAAGACACAGTGTCGTACAAGGCGCAGGTGCACATTGTCGAGGACCTGGACCAATTCCGCAATCTCATTCGCGGACGTTTCCCGCACTGGGGCGCGGCGGCGGCTTATCCGCCCCAACAACTGATTGCCATCAAGTCCCCGGATGAGTTCAATGTCGGCAAGTCCCTGGCCGAACTGCTGGCGCACGAATACGCGCACCTGGCGCTGGCCGAACGCACCGGTTTCTACCATGCGCCGCGATGGTTCGAAGAAGGGCTGGCGATGATGGTGTCGACAGAATGGAGTTGGACGGATAACCTGGCCATAAGCAAAGCCTCCGCGTTCGGCAGTCTGCTACCCCTGCCGGAAATCGAACTCGTAAATCGCTTCGGTGAGACCAAAGCCCAGACAGCGTATGCGCAGTCATACCTGGCCGTTAAGTACTTCTATGATCAGTACAGCCATGACGCCGTCAATCGGTTTCTTGATCGTATCGCCGCCGGTGATTCCTACGACAAGGCCCTGCTGGCCTCTACCGGATCCGATTATGCCGAGTTCAATGAGGAAATACACAGCTACCTACTATCACATTATAACTTGGTGACTCTCTTGGCAGACACAATGTTTCTTTGGATTGGATTAGCCATTATCGTGGTCATCGGAGCGTTCCTGAAATTCAGGAAACGTCGTCAGTACTACAAGAAATGGGAAGAAGAAGAGAAGCTGCAAGCGACGGATTTCGACTACGGTGATCCGGATCGTCCGGAGAAGCCCGATGACGACGAGCCATGGCGACCGTAAGTCACAACATCGAGTATGCACTCACGTTGCTCGGTTCCAAACTTGCTTCCTCTCTATCACCACGGATGGCCGACAAGTTCGGGTCCGGTCTTGGTTCTCTGGCCCACGCTCTAGTGAAATCGAGGCGACAGGTGGCCAGGGAGAATTTGCGACTCGGACTGGGGGAGACCCTGTCGGAAGACGAGATTGATACAGTCACGAAGCAGGTCTTTAGGAGCATCGGCCGCACGTTTATTGAATTGGCCCGATTCGGAGTGACGACGCTGGCGGATGTCAACCGTTTGGTTGTCGGCACCATCCCTGACGCCTTGAATGAGGCTCTTGATCGCGGCAACGGCGCACTTATTGCAACGGCACATTTCGGTAATTGGGAAATGATGGGGACCTGGTTCGCAGCCAATGGCTTTCCGATCGACTTCCTGGTGGGTGTTCAGCACAACCAAAAGGTAGACGAGCTGTTGACCCGGTTGAGACGGAATATGGGAGTAGGTATAATTTCTTCAAAAACGGGTCTGCGTGGTGTGTTGAAATCTCTGCGCGCCAATCGACTGGTCGGCTTAGCGGCGGATCAGCACATCGGTACCGGTTTGGTCCTTGATTTCTTCGGACGAAAAGCCACTTTTGCCAAAGGACCGGCTGCCTTTGCCGTCAAAGCCGATTCCACGATACTACCGTTCGTCTTAAAGCGAGAGCGATATGACCGTCACGTAGTATTGCCGGGACCGGTCCAGCGACCTCAACGCGACAGGGATAAGGAAGAGGAAATCGTGCGGATTACAACTGAACTGGCGCGTTTCTTTGAAGAACAAATCCGCAGGAATCCGGATCAATGGATGTGGACCCATCGCCGGTGGAAACTATAGCGGTGGGCAACTTTCGGGTGTATAGATCGGTAAAACAGGTAATGACGATAACAGTGCCATGCGTGGTCCATAGGCTACGTGACAGGAAGATCTCCGAGTCCGCCGTACCGGTGTCGATTAATATAAGCAGCATCCCGGGCTGTCCTATAGTGATGAACGAGTCCCCCCAATTCGAGGAACTGTAGTGTGAAGAAGTATTTTTATATTTTGATTATGCTGGCAGTCATTCTTGGCGGTTACCTGGTCGTTAACGCCATCTTTACCAAGTCATACGAAATCCCCACCGCCAGAGTCCAGCGAGGCGAATTCGTTATTGCCCTCGATGAGAGCGGTTCTGTGGATGCTAAGCGGGCTGTAACCTTGTCCGCTCCCCGGATACGAGGATTAACTATCACGTGGCTGGCTCCCGAGGGATCGATGGTCAAAGAAGGAGACGATGTCATCAGGTTCGATGCCAGTGAGCAGGAGGCGGAACTCGCCGAGCACGAATCCAATCTTAAGATCAATCAATCGGCTCTGGACCGTGCCAGGAAAGAGTACACGATCCAGGAAAAAGAACTCAAACTGAATCTGGAAAAGTCTCGCCGCAATTATGATGAAAAAAAGCACGAGGCGCCCCGAGTTGCCGAGGAAGCGCGACTGGAATTGGAGTTGGCCGAGCTGAATTTTCAGGCCAAATTGGAACAGCTGAAAGGTGACGTAGAAAAGGCCGAAGTCGAAGTTGCTCGAGCGCAGGATAAACTGAATCTGGCCAGAAAAGAGTTGGATCAGATGACGATCAAGGCGCCTATTCCCGGACTGGTTGTCTATTTGGAAATCTGGAAAGGGGGGAGTATGGACAAAGTGCAGGAAGGTGACTCGCCCTGGCCGGGCATGGGGCTCATCAAGATTCCGGATCTCGACGAAATGATTGTCAATACCACTGTTTCGGAAGTAGACGCCAACAAAGTGGACAGCGGCTTGCCCGTGGAAGTCGTACTGGACGCTTTCCCCGACGCCATGTTTCCGGGCAGTGTCACCAGCAAGAGCACGCTCGCCCGGCGCAAAGAATCCGGCTCCAAGATCAACGTCTTTGACATCGAGATCGACATCCTGCAAAAGGACACACGCCTCAAACCGGGTATGTCGGCTGCCTGCCGGATAATCGTGGAACGGATCCCCGACGTCGTCTCAGTGCCGCTCGAAGCCGTATTCGAGAAGGAGGGTCAGACAGTAGTATATCTCAAAAATAAGGATCGGCGAGAAGTTGAGGTCGGTCGACGCAACGATATGTACATAGAGATTGCGGACGGGTTGTCCGGAAACGAGGATATCTGTCTGGTCGATCCCACCCTGGACGAACTCGGGCTGCCCGGAGAGAAGGCTACCGAGCCGGAACTGAACAAGGGGCGCCAACCGGAGCCCAGTCGGGGAGCCGGACGGCGCTCACGGCCCGGCAGATAAGCACGCTTCATGCAATACAATCGGATTTTCAATGTTTCTTTTGATTCTCTCTTGAGTCACAAACTTCGCACGTTCCTGACCATGCTGGGTGTCATTTTCGGTGTAGCCGCGGTCATTGCCATGCTGTCGATCGGGGAAGGAGCCAAACGCGAGGCGCTGGAGCAGATCGAGATTCTCGGCATCAGCAACGTCATCGTCAATGCCAAAGTTCCGGAAGCCGGCCTGGGCTCCGATCTCAACCTGGCGCGGTCGCCGGGACTGTCGTTGGAGGATGGTCGAAATATCATGGAGTTCGATGGGCTCGTGGCCAATGTCGTACCGCAGAGATTCGAGCCGATCTCGACCGTCTTCTATGGCTCCAATGAAGCGCCGGTCAGGGTGGTGGCGACCTTGCCGGACTACATCTATTCGACGTCCATTGAAGTTGACGAGGGGCGCTTCATAACGGATGAAGATATCGACGCTTTCTCGCAGGTGTGCGTTTTGGGAGCCAAAGCCAAGAAAGCCCTCTTTGCCTTCCAGGGCCCGATCGGAGAGCAGGTGCGCATTGGAGACCTGTATTTCACCGTGGTCGGAATCATGGCTGACAAGTATATCGGCCGCGGCAAAGTCGAAGGATTCGAACTGAAGAACCTTAATGAAGATGTTTATATCCCCTTCAGCACCGCAGCCAAGAAGCTCGAACGTAAGCCCGTCACCGGCGGTTTCGCGCGCTGGTGGGCGGAGGAGGAAGAGGAACAGAAGTTCAATACACCGGAAATCGACCAGTTGACGGTCACCGTCACCGATCTGAAATATGTCGCCGCCGTCAGCCGGCTGGTCGAACGTATCCTGCAGCGCCGGCATTACGGAATAGAGGACTACGAAATCGTCGTGCCTGAATCTCTGTTGCGACAAACGGAGAAGACGCAGCAGATATTCAACATAGTGATGGGAGCTATCGCCGGCATTTCTCTGCTGGTTGGCGGCATAGGCATCATGAACATCATGCTCGCGACCGTCCTGGAACGGACCCGCGAGATCGGCGTGCGCCGAGCGGTGGGCGCCACCCGTCAGGATATTCTGCGGCAGTTTCTTATCGAAGCGGTCTTCATATGCCTGGTCGGCTGCACGGTCGGAATCATCATGGGTGTGCTGATCGCTCGCGCCATATCGTTTTATGCCGACTGGCCGACAATCGTAGCACCCTATGCCATCGCGCTCGCGGTGGGAGTATCGACCGCGGTCGGACTCGTTTTCGGCATGTATCCGGCCAACAAGGCGGCCAGCCTGGACGTTATTGACTCGTTGCGATATGAATAACCCACACCATCCCCGAACCTCGGGAAATAATTCTCCATGCAAAAAAGGGTAGTATGATGAGGCTTGCTATTGAGAAGAGTGGTCGAAAGACTCTCCCGGTGATTGTGGCGTTGACCGTCGCGGTAATGCCGATCCGATATCTGTCCGGCCGAGAGTTGTCATTCGAAGAGGCGTTGGACATAGCCGTCAACCGTTCGAGTCAGGGAGAGATTATCAGAGGCAATCTGGAAGTCGCGGAGCGCAACTACTCGGCTACGAGGATTAAGTTTTACGTCCCTGAAGTGTCTTTGCAAGGGTCTGTCCCGGCCTGGGATGTCAGAGAGGATTATACCTATTTCCAGGGAACCAGTATCCGCGGTCCCAGGAAGGAAACGGCCCTGGATCTTAATTCCTTTATCGGACTCGAACAGAACCTCATCACCGGCGGCAAGCTCACTTTGCGCACCTATCTCAGCAGAAACGAGTTGGAACTCACCGAATTCGTCGACTTGAGCGAAGACAGCACCGAGGTCATTACGAGCTTACGCGAAGAACTGCATCGAGGCAGTAGATTCGAAGTGGTAGTCGATCAACCGATTCTGAAACCGTCCGAACCGAAGAACGAGCTGAACAACAGAAAGGATGACCTGGAAATCGCCCGTCTGACCCGGATAGAAGAAATCGCGGAGCTCAAAAAAGAGGTGGTGGAGGCATATTTCGGCTACCTTCAGATGTCGGTCCACAAGCAGATTGCGGCTGACAAGCTGGAATCGGCGCGGCTGCAAACCGAGATAGACTCGGTGAAATTTGCTGATGGTATCCTTTCGGAGGAAGAACTGATAGAGTCCACATCTTCGGGACTGGACGCGGAGCTCGAGCAATATGATATCGAAAACAACTTTAAGACACGTCGAAATGAACTGGTTATTCTTCTGAGTCTTGATGATGTCGATGAACTGGTTCTGCTGGAACCCGATTCCGCCGTGCCTATTAGTGACGCAGAGAAATCCCGACTTATAGCAGCGAGTGAGAATTCTTTGCCCATCCTCAAGGCGCAATTCGAGTACGACAAAGCAGAGCGAAGAGCCGAGTATGAAGCTGATTCACGAGGACTCAGTGGCACTTTGAGCGCCAACTACGTTCGCAGAAGCGATAATGTAAGTGTCGAAGCCGGACGTGATAGAGATGTTGACCTGAATTCCTGGGGAATCAATCTTCGATTCGACTACCCGATCTGGGATGGCGGTGCTTCAGGCGCCGTCGTCAAAGCCGCCGAACTCCAGGCGCAACAGGCCAAAATAGAGTACGAACGGGCCAGACAATCGGCCAAAGCTGAGATTGAAAACCTGCTTAACAGTATAGACGTGTCCTACCGGAAACTTCAGGTGCTCGACCGACAGATAGGCTTAGCGCGAAGCCGTCTTGAAATCGCGCACCGTCGATACAGCAACGGCGAGATTTCCAGAATAACGTATCTGGAGAGCAGTGTGGAGTTACTCGAGACCAGCAACAGTTACTATGAAGAGCTCAAAAATTATTTCATTGACAGATTTGAGCTCGAAGGTAAGTTTGAATCGTAATGCCGCAAACGATCCTTATACGAACCCCCAACCACCTCGGTGACTGCGTCATGGCTTTGTCCATGATCAAGAATACCGGAGAAGCCTACCCGGGCTCTCAAATTACATTGCTCACTCCTCGTCACCTGTCAGACCTTTTCAAACACAATGCGGAGATTGACAACGTCATCGAAATCCCGCCTGAACACGTGCACGGAATGCTGTCCATTGTAAAAATCCGAGACTTGATCTCGCCCTTTGACTTTAACATTGGCTACATTTTGCCGCCTTCTTTCGGCGCCGCCGCAAGTTTCAAACTGGGTGGAGTTAAGGAAAGGATCGGCTATGTCGCTGACGGACGGCGACTATTGCTCACGCGCCCCATCGTCCTGCCCACGCCTCTTACCGATTCGCATCGAAGTGTTCTCTACTTTGATCTGTTGCGGCGGGCTGCCGACGTAGATTTGGACTATACGAATCCGAAGCTCTTTATAAATGATGATGACCTCCGGGACGGTCTGGCGCTGCTCAACAGTTTCGGAGTGTCGGCCGACGATCATTTCGTCTGCATCGCTTTCCGAGCCGTTGCGGAATCACGCCGATGGGGGACGGACAAGTACCGCGAACTCACAAAGCAACTCATTGCGGATTATGGCTTTAAGGTAATACTGATTGGCTCGGCCGATGATCAGAAAGAAGGTCAAGATCTGGCCGAAGCAACGTCGACAAAGAACGTTGTCAATCTTGCGGGAAAGACCAGCCTTAGAGAAGTTGCAGCGATCCTGTCTCGAGCTAAGTTGTTCATAGGCAATGACTCCGGGCCAGCCCATCTGGCTGCCGCAGTGGGAGCGCCGATTATCGTCTTGTCGGGAGCCGACAATCCCTCTTCAACCTCCCCGCAAACTGTGCGAAAGAGCCTGATTTACCTTGCTGAACTTGAGTGCATTAGCTGTGTCAAGAACAAATGTCCGCTCAAAGGTGAGAACCACATGCAGTGTATGACGGGCATCAGCGTCGAAATGGTGATGGAACGGGTTGCGGAGCTGATGGGCACTTTCCTCCGATAAAGGTATTAGAATAGAGGCAGGTTCACACAGGTCATAACGCGATTGTTCAAAATGTCTTAGACGCTGCTAAAGCGCAGAATCTGCGATTCCCTATTAATGTCTTGACAATAGCTTACGTAATTCTTACAATAAAAGTGGCAAAATGTGCGTCGCGCAGCCTTACGCGCTGGTGGAAAGAGTTGTACACGGCTGTCGCAACAATTGTTGCCGACAGTCGCAATCTATAATAAGGAGGCAAGGCAAATGAAGGGTTCTAGACTGGTCGCAGTAAGCATGTTGCTGTTGTTGATCTTTGCTTGCTTTATCTCCGTTCCGGTTCTGGCCGAAGGTCCCTGGGATGCTGATCATGGTAGTAGTGGAGACCCCGGGTCGAACAAAGATTCTACCGATGACGGCGGAGATGATGGTGTCCTCGACAACGGGAAAGGAGAAAACCCCGGTCAGGGGTTGAGTTGGTTCTCGGATCTGACGTTCAAGTTCGTCATGAACTTGTTTATTCGGGGCTTGATCGGAATCAGCTACTCTGCTGAGTAAGTAGCAAACGTCTGAGAATTATAGCTATACGGTAAGCCGGTATAGTTATAGTTGTTGTCTGTGACCGCAAATCAAGTCGATTGACTTGAGAAGGAAAAGAAGGTAATGGAGCTTTCCTCACCAAAGATTTCCTTTGATAACCGTCTTCTAGCGATTGAAGAGCAATTCCGCCAACGGAAGTATTCTCTGGCGCTGCGGGAACTGGAAGCGCTGAGTGAATCCGAATTCCAGACGCATACTCACGAATTAGGGCTTTTCCTCTCGCTCAAATCGAATGGAGCCTATCATCAGGGCAATTACAGAAGTTCTTTAGAGTACGGTCTCAAGAGCGCCGGGATACTGGCAGACTTCCCGCTCAACAAAAGTTTTGGTCGCGTTCAGTTGATACTGAGCCGGTCGTATGCCGCGATCGGTGAGTTGAAAAACGCAGAAATTCGAGCCAGGGACGCGCTGGCGGCGTTCCGACGGGGCGCCGACGAGGTCGGGCAGGTTGACTCCCTCAACGAGTTAGCCCGTATCGCTTACATCAGGTGCGACTACAGAGCTTCGGTGGAGTTTCTTCAGGATGCGATAAACACACTGTCCGACAATCCGCGCAAAGTGGCGCAGTTGACCGGTAACCTGGGAACTCTGAAGGTTCATACCGGCCAGTGGGCGGAAGCGGAACAAGATTTGAAAGCCGCTCTGAAGTTCAATTCCAAGTCTCACTTCGAGACGGCGCGGGCCGTGAACCTGCTCTCACTCGGCTTCCTGAATCTCAGGCTGCGCCGGTTCAACGAATCTCGCAGGCAGTTGGAAAGTGCCCTGGAAATCACTGAACGACTTGACCTGAAACGTGAAAAGGTTATTGCCCTCAAGTACTTAGGAGAACTGGCCCATGAACGGGGCGACGGTTTCAGGGCCAAAGCACTTCTGACTAATGCTTACCAATCCGGGCTGTTGCTGGCGCCCGGATCGGCTCTCGTTTCACAGGCGGCTCGGCGTTTGGCTGAAGCCGAACTGTCACTGGATAACTTCGACGACGCCATGAAGTACGGCCAAAAGGCGCTGGAATTGTCGTTGGCGCTTGGAGAACAAACGGAAGTAGGCCTGGCCAGAAGAGTTATAGCCCGCGTCTTTGCAGCTCGGTCGGAATGGGTCGATGCACTCGAGAACATTCAGCAGGCAACAGAAATACTCAAAAAGGTCGGCGATCCGTACGAACTCGGCCGGACTCTGGTCGTGGCTTCCGAGATCTTCATCAAGGCCGACCAAAACGACCGGCGGACTATTCGCAGTATGTATGACGAAGCGCACCGGCTGTTTCGCAAACTCCGACTCGATTATTGGATTGCCGAGGCCGATTTCAAGACCGGTGTGTTCGCCTGTCAGCAAGGGGAGTTATCCGTCGGGTTCAAAAAGCTGAGCCGAGCCGAGAGACAGTTTGCCTCCCTGGACGAAAACGTGCGCGTTCGCGCTGTTAACAAGTTTCTTCAGTCGCTTTCCGAACAAGCCGTCGCTCTCTCGGTGTCTCAGGAGAACGAATTCAAGATTTTCGGCAATCTGATCAGTCCGGATGAACTGTCTGAATTGAAATCGAGCCAGATAGAGGAAATTCTGTCCATACTGGTCAAAAAGACCAATGCCGCCAGGGCTCTCATGTACTTGCCGGAAAACAAGAGCGACACGGTTATTGCCTCGATGCCGCTGTCGAAACATCAGTCGAAAAAGTTCGCTGACAAGTTCGAGGGCCTGCTGGGGGAAGAGATCTCGAAAGTGAAACCGACCCTTAATCTCGACTGTCGTCGGGATCCGTTTATCAACGATTTGCTCTCGGACATTCCGGACGTTGTGGCCAGTATCATCGTGGTTCCTTTCAAGATGACTGACGGTACCATGAGTTTTCTCTACCTGGATCGGTTGACAAGCGACAATACGCTCAATCCGTTCGGTCAAAACGATCTCAATTTCGCTGTCGGATTCTCTGACTTGATCGCTTTCAAGTGGGCCGAGATTCAGAAGAACAAGCTCTTGGAAGATAATCGACGGTTGCGGGATCAGTTGCGGGAACAGACGTCGTTTCCGAACATAATCACACAGAACCACGCCATGCTGGAGGTGTTGTCCCAGGTCAGGCAGGTGGTCGATTCGAGCATCTCGATTTCCATTGTCGGTGAGACCGGTTCCGGAAAGGACTTGCTGGCGCAAGCCATTCACTATAATTCTAATCGCCGCGATAAGCGGTTTGTCTCAGTCAACTGCGCGGCGTTGCCTGAATCGCTTCTGGAGTCGGAGCTGTTCGGTCACCGACGGGGCGCATTCACTGGCGCCGATCGTGACAAGCCGGGTCTGTTCGAAGAAGCCGATGGCGGCACTTTCTTCCTGGACGAGATCGCGGACATGCCGCTAAGCATACAGGCGAAAATCTTGCGAGTGCTGGAAGTCAAGGAGATTATTCGACTGGGCGAGACGCAACCGCGCAAGGTCGATGTTCGCATTATATCGGCAACAAACAAAGACCTGAAACAGCAAATGGATGCCAGGCTCTTTCGTCAGGATTTGTACTATCGTCTTTCGGCTCTCAGCTTTCGCTTGCCGCCGCTGCGTGAACGCAAAGAGGACATCCCGCTTCTGATGGGCCATTTTCTCGAGGGCAGCGGCAAGCAGTTGAGCGCGGAAGTGATGCAGATGTTCATCGCGTACGACTGGCCCGGGAATATCCGTGAACTTGAGAATGAAATCAAGAAGACGGTCTTGCTGGCCGGTGATCAGGAGCTTGTTACGGCGCAGGTCATATCGCCGAGGCTGCGCGGTTCTGTCTCGGAGGAGCCGCAGTCACCTATACCCGATATGAGCGCCAAGACCGATATCGAGTTCTCCGAGACGTATTCACTCTATGATTATCTGGCCGGCCACGAGAGACGTTTCATAATTCGCGCCTTGCGTGACAAACGCGGTGTCAAGAAACACGCCGCCGCGTTGTTGAATATCCCTGAGTCGACCCTGCGCCTGAAGATCAAGCAATATAACATCGATGTGAAAAATCTCGACTCGATTCATTAGCGGCCTCCCATATCTAATAGATCGCAAAGCCGACCGTATACGCTTTTCCCCGAAGAGAGCATTGCACTCTGTACAGCATATGACTAACTTGACCCTGTGACATCCGCGCTTTTCTATGTCCAGTTCAGCCATGGGCCATACTTCAACATGGCCATGGACGAATGGTTGTTCGCTCGGGCTATGAACCATCCGGGGGCGGTGTACCTGCGCTTGTACACCTGGTCTCAGGGAGCTATTACATTTGGTTACAATCAAATCCTTGAAAAGGCCGTCCGACTGGAAGCATTGAACAAGACGCCAGTGATCAGGAGGGTAACCGGCGGACGCGCATTGTACCACGAGCCCTCCGAGCTGACCTACGCAGTGGTGGTCAACACACGGGGTCTGGACAATGACCGTTTAATCGGCTCGGTCGCTCACACGTCACATGGAATCGCCGAATCACTGGGCCTCTTTCTGGCGGAATTGGGAATCACCTCGCAGATTATGCGACGGACTTCGGTGAAATCGAGCGCTGAAAAGCTGGATTCTCGATCCGCACCCTGTTTCAATTCAATTTCGAGACACGAAATAGCCTGTCGGGGAATGAAAATCGTTGCCTCGGCGCAAAGCCGTGTCGGCGCGGCGTGGCTTCAACACGGCTCAATCAAACTCAATGGTCTGGCGGCGCATCCGGCACTGGCAACAAAGACCACACTTACTTCGGTTGTGCCGGAACCGATTGCATCGCGACGTTTTCACGAACTGTCACAGGTCTTCGCGAAAATAATAGGCCGCGGTCTGGGACTCAACATCACGCATCGGATGCTGTCAGACAGTGATCTCCTCGCCGTCGAAAACCAGGGGAAAAAAATGGAAAAAAGCGCGCTCAATAAAAGGGATATCGTTAAACATTCGACCCTCCGTAAGAGTCTATGTAAGTGAGGTTGAGCTATGAAGGATGCGGAAAAAAGGCTTGACTTTCCGTGTCAGTGGTGGCTAACTTCAACGACTGTATGTCAAAATCACAGCACGGCAACAGATGTGTTGTGATACGATTCGGAAAGTGGTTGTGAAGAAGCGGAATTGGCGGTAGTTGTTTTCGATTGAAACGGCTGAAACGGTCGAGCCGCGGCTCCGTAGAGTGTTTTCTTGACTACTAGTTCCCCGCCCAACTGCTGACCGTGCCTGAGGTTGTGAAAAAGGTGTTGTTATGATATCTTGGAGGAAATCAGTTATGTTTGGTAGTCGTAACGGGGTTATCCCTTTATTATGCTCAATAGCGCTGTCAGTCATCTTCGTTGCGGGGAACGCGTTTGGGGCTGCCACGGGCAAAATCGCCGGTACTATCACCGATAAGAGTACCGGAGACCCGGTCATTGGCGCTTCGGTCACTATTCTGGGCACCAACCGCGGTGCGATGACCGACCTCGACGGCGACTATGTCATACCGCAGATTGCACCCGGCACTTATACGTTGCGGGTCTCTCACCTGGACTATGCGACCGTGGAAATCACGGATGTGGAAGTAAAGGCCGATATTACTTCCAACCAGTCGATCGCGTTGCAGGAGGAGGCGACCGAGCTGCAAACGACTATTACCGTTAAGGGCGAGCGAGACCAGCTCGATATTTACCAGACATCCAATACCCAGATTATCGACAAAGAGACCATCCAGCGTCAGCCGGTGACACAAGTGGACGATCTGATCGATCAGGTGGCGGGTGTGCAACAGGATCGTGAAGGTCAGATATTCATCCGCGGCGGTCGTGCCGGTGAGGTATCCTACATCGTTGACGGCGTGCCGATGGACGACCCGCTCGGCGGCGGAACGGGCGGCGCCCGTTTGTCGTTGGTGTCCGGGTCGATTCAGGAGTTGCAGGTTATCAAAGATGGGTTCGATCCGGAGTACGGCAACGCCCTCTCGGGGATCATCAAGATTACGACCCAAACCGGCTCGCGCGACAACACGAGCCTGAACTTCCAGTTCCTCACCGATGATTTTGGAAATGAGGACTTGAACAAGTATTCGCGCAACAACGACTACGTTCGTTTCTCCCTTTCCGGCCCGGATCCGTTCCTCAAGTCCAAAGTACTGCCCGCCCTTGGCTTGAACTTCCTCGAAGAGAAGGAATTCACGTACTACTTGTACGCTGAAATGGAGAAGAGCGACGGTGTCTATCAGTATTCTCAGTTCGACACGCCCCTCACCCGGCGCAAAGACGACTTTTTCAACTTGCTTGGTTTTGATGTTCCGGAGCGTCGGCTCAATCGATACTACTATAACGCGAATTTCAAGTTCCGTCCCCGCCAGAATATGAACGTAGTGTTTTCCTACAAAGCATCCCAGGAGCGTGATCGACTCTTCCTCTGGTCTTATCGTTATTCTCCGCAGACGGCGCCGATTCGGGAGGACAAGTGGAAGTCGCTGTCGCTGGAGGTGTCACAGGCCCTGATGAAAGACATGAACTACGAGATGATTTTCTCGTATTCGGAAACGGGCTGGATGCAGAAGCCGGGTGATCCCAACAATCCGGGCATGGGGCGTGATCCGGATCAGTTCGAATTCGATTATGAATGGGAGGACTTTCAGGATAATAACGGCAATGGTATCTATGATCCCCCGGAGCCGATCCTCAACCTGTTTCCCGATACCGCCACCTATGGCACCGATTTTACCGGGCCGGCCTACACGTTCGGTGAGCTGAATTTCGAAGATAATATCCAGAGCGCGACCTCCAACCTCTCGGACTTCCGGTTTAACAATAACGGCTATATTGACTCGCTGGAAGGCGAGCCGTATATCGATCTAAACGGCAACGGCGTGTGGGATGCCGGTGACTTTCTCCAGGACAAGAACGGTAACGGCGTACTGGACGACAACCGGATCAGTCGGGTCAACGTTCGTGATCCGGAGCCGTTCGTGGACGGCGATTCGGTGATCGGTGAGCCGTTTACCGATTTCAACGGCAACCGTGTGTATGACCCGGGCATCGACGGCTTCGTGCGGTCGGCCGGACCGGACAACCAGGACTATAATCACAACGGTCGTCACGACGGCCCCAATGATCCGTGGACGCTGGGTACGCCTTTCGTCGATCGCAACGGTAACGGTATTTATGATTTCCCCAACAATGTCTACGATCAGGGAGAACCGTTTACCGATGTCAACGGCAACGGCAAGTACGATTTCGGCGGCACCAACAGCTTCTTCGCCCCCTACACGTTCGGCGATGACCCGTTTTATGGCGGCGATGAGTCCCGGTGGCATTACCAGAATACGAAGACGTTGCGCGGTGAACTTAAGATCTTCCGTCAGATGGGGCACCATGAGCTCAAAGGCGGCGTGGCGTTCACCCGTCTGGACTTCGTTTATCAGGATATCGAGAAACCGTGGGTGCCGTATACCGGTCGGGCCGATGGCGGGCCGTATCCCAACCGCGGCGCCTTTCGTGACATGTTTGCCTACCAGCCGTATCACGGTACCGTTTACTTCAGGGATAAGCTGGAATACGGTTCAATGATTGCATCCATCGGATTGCGCTGGGACTTCTTCCTTCAGGACAAGACGGACCTGGTGGAGATTGCCAAGGACGACGATCTCGGATCCGGCGTGATTCTGGGTGACCGGCAGAAGGTCTCCCCGCGAATCGGCTTCTCTTACCCGATTTCCGACAAAGCCAAGGTCCACTTCAACTACGGGCACTTTTACCAGTTGCCGTCCTTGACCCGCATGTACGCCCGCAATACGACGGCCCTTGACCAGGATGCCGTGGTGGGCAACTACAATCTGGACTACCAGAAGACAGTCCAGTACTCGTTTGGTGTCAAGTACGCCATGTCGGAGTTCTATTCTATCGACGTCTCCGGCTACTTCAAGGATGAATTCGACAAGATCAACGTCGCCCAGGTGCAGGTGGGTCGGCTCAATCGTCAGCAGTACCGCAACAAGGACTACGGCCGCAGCCGTGGTTTCGAGCTGACGATCGAGAAGCGCGGCGGCGGTTATGTCAACGGGATGCTCAGTTATGTCTATGCTTTTGCCTTCGGAAAAGCCTCAGAGGAATCGCGGACGTACCAGACATCGTTTGAATTGTTGCGGGAGCCGCTTGATGAAGCCCCGCTGGACAACGATATCCGCCACAAGCTTGACGCCAACATTCAGATATTCGTTCCCAAGACCGTTAAGCCCCGGCTGTTCGGATTACCCATACCCAACGGATGGACCCTCTCGGTCGTAACCCAAATAGAGAGCGGTACACCCTTCACTCCCTCCAGAGAATACCCGAACATATCGACGGTGACGGGTGAAGACATTCAACGGAATTCGCTCCGCTTGCCGTCTCTGGTGAATTTCGATATTCGGTTTACCAAAGATATTAGCCTCGTGGGTCTGGATCTGCAATACATCCTGTGGGTAGAAAATGTCTTCGATACTCGGAACGTTGTTAGCGTCTACGGCAGCACGGGACGGGCAGACACGCAGCAGAATCAGAATCAAATCGTAAAGGGCGGGACGGAGTTCGATCTCAACCCGGCTAACTGGGACTACGGCCGCCAGATCCGGATGGGACTTGAGGTCAACCTGTAGTGATAATGTGGCAATAGCAGATGTTTAGTATATGATGAGGACTCTATGAAATTGAGATTTAGCAGAATATGGCAGACGGCCCCGCTGACCGGTTGGAGTTCGCGCAAGGGGATGCTGATTGCAGCCGTATTGCTGGTTATGGTACCCTCCGTGGCTTGGTCGCAGGCAAAGGTCGGCACCACGGGCGCCCAGTTCCTGGAATTGGGTGTATCGGCCCGTGCCATGGGGATGGCCGAAGCCTTTACGGCCGTATCGGATGACATCTCGGCGGTGTACTATAACCCGGCCGGATTGACGTCACTGTATGGCAGGGAGGCCGCTTTTACTTACATCAGACTGCCGGCCGACATCAACTACGGGTTCGGCGCCCTCGGCATACCCCTGGAGAACATTGGCGGTGTCCTGGGATTCGGTGTCTATGCTCTCGGTTCGGGCGACATTAATGAGACGACGTACGATGATATAACGACGGGACGTATCTTCTCCTGGAATGATTTTTCCGCGGCGGTCAGTTATGGTCGGTATCTGACCGATCGTTTCTCGATCGGCTTTACGGTGAAATATATCGGTGAGTTCGCTCATGATTACAGCGCCAGCGGCTGGGCCGCCGACGTCGGAACGACGTATGACACCGGCTTTCGCGGTTTCAAAATCGCCATGGTTATCACGAACTTCGGACCGGATATGAAGTTCATTCGTAACGATTACCCTCTCCCCATCAACTTCAAATTCGGCGGAGCTATCAACGTTATAGAAAGTAATGACTACGTACTAACGTATGTGGCCGAGGGTTCTCACCCTTCGGACAATCTGGAAAAATACAATACCGGCGCCGAGTTCGTTTATCAGGATATGTTCATTCTGCGAGCCGGCGGCCGTTTCAATTACGATGTTGACGGGTTCACGGCCGGCGGGGGCTTGCGGTTGCCGTTCGGTGAGGATCAGGAGCTCCGGTTCGATTACGCCTTCCAGGATTTTGGTGTGCTGACCGAAGTTCACCGTTTTACGATGTCACTTGCATTCTAAAGAGGATAACCGGGTAAAATATGATGAATAGTAACAGCGCCAAAAGAGCAAATTCCGCAGTCGTTCTGGGGTTACTGCTCGCCTCAGTTCTGGCATACCTTGTATTTCACTTCGCCGGCTGTACCAACACGCTTGATGGTGAGCTTGACGAAAACGTAAGGCCGATAGTGTATTTTGTTAATATTCCGCCCGAGGGACAGTCGTTTTCCCGCAATCCGGTAGTCTACTGGTACGGGACCGATACGGACGGCTTGATCGACTACTACCGGTATCATGTCGCGACTCAGAATGAGATCGGGAGCATGACCTTGGATGATTACATTCTTACGCTGAGTGACGAGATTTCGATCACCTGTGATACAGTGTTCGATTCGCCCAGTCCCGGCGATACCGTCATCGTCTGCGATACGATATCTGACTGGGACTATGTCGACGTTGACCCGGTGGCTGCCAACCCGCAAACCGCAGTGAGTGTAAGTCTGACCGCCGACCCCACTAATCCGGTGCGGAACTTCGTTTCGCAATGGGTGTTCCTGCAGGCTTTCGATTTGGATGGGGCGGCATCCGACATTGTCTATCGTCTGTTTAAGAGGAACGACAACCCACCGCAGACTCTCCTGTACGGTATTCCACCGAACGATACGCCGTTCGTCAATTCCCCCACTCCCGGAGGCATCATTACGGGGATTCGTTTGCGATGGGAGGGTTCCGATCCGATCGATTATCCGCAGGATCCGCCGCCCTTCGAATTCCAGTGGCGATTATACGGTCCCTATACGAATGCCGAGCTGGAAAAGATGCGCAATACGTACGGTTTCTTTACGGAAGTCTTCGTGACCACTGACGGATTCGTCTATCGTATCGGAGATACACTGATACGGTGTGACACGACGTTGATTGACGGCGAACCGGAGGAGTCTTGCGACACGCTCCTTATTGATCCGGACAACAATCTGAGCGGCACACTGGGAACCTGGGAACGTTATTTCCGGGTCGACGATAATGATTTTGTCCTGTCGGATTTCAACCGCGTTATAGACAGTTCCTGGGACGGGCTCGATTCCTGGGTGCTGGAGCAAACGGACACGATATACAACGTGTACCGGAATTTCGACACCGATACCACGCTGCTGATGAACTTCGTTTTCTGGGTGCGATCTCGGGACGACGCACTGGTGGCCGACCTGGCGCCCGCGTTCACGACCGGTGTCAAAGTTTTGGAGCCCCGCTTCGAAAGGGATGTGGGCGTACTTGATTGGCGCAACAAATTAGGCTGCAATCCGACCAAGCCCTCAGGTACCTTTAATACTGAGAATTTTTGGAAAGAGGTCGTGGAAGGCTGGGGGAGCCGGAATATAGATGGCGGAGTCGAATTCGACATCAGCAGGGATTATCTCAGCACTCCCGTGTACAGCGGTCGCGGCCTGCCGCTTGATTTTCTCCTCAAGCACAAGATAATTATTTGCTACAATGAAGGCATCAAGGGGACGGAAATCAGCACCGCGGAGATGGGCGGCGTATTGTTCAAAGCCATTGACGCCGGCGTCAACGTGTGGGCCACATGGCGCGCACCGCTGGTTGGCCAGTGTGGCTCGTCTCCGAACCCATCCGTCGTGGTGCCTTTCAATTATGGTTTTTATTTCGCGGTGTCCGGCATGGTTTCTCCGGGTTGGACGTGCCACGCCATCGATATCGGTCTGCCGGATCGAAACTGCCAGCTGTTCCGAAGTGAAGACTTCGTCGGAGCCCACAGCCTTCGCCCCAATCGTTGGCCGGACCTCGATATCGACTCTCTGGCTGTGGCCACTCGTTACAATTGGGAGCCGGTTGCGCTCGGAATCGGCTTTGACGATACGCTGCCTTGTTTACCCGAGGTGGGCTGGAGCGAAGCGGGCCTCGGTGCGGAAATCATGTACCTGTATAAGTCAATACATGGAGCCGACCATCCTCTGGGAAGTACCGACCAATTTGACTATATCATGGAGGGTACCCCGGTAGCACACCGGTTCAACCCGACGCTGTTCAGGACAGTACACTTCAGTTTTACGATTACTTCTTTATCCGAGGAGCCGGGCAACTCGACGGGCGGCTCCACGAGTCAACGAGACGCTATTGCCGACACTGTCCTCAACTGGCTCTACGATCCGTCAATAGCGGCTGCGGTGTCCGGCGAGCGATACCCCGACGCACCGGTTAAACTGTCCGTGTCGGAGCAGCGAAAGCGCTATTGGGAGCAGAATGATCAGTGGGCGCGTGAAGCGGGATTCGTCATTGACCCCAAGTTGCGAGAGGACGAATAGGTTCGGCACTACCTGACATTGACTACAGATGAATGACTTCAGGGCCGGGTTATCCCGGCCCTTTTTTTACCTTAATCGTTCGCGGAATTCTTTCACGTACCGACTGTTGGGGAACAGCCTCTCGGCGATTGTCAGGACCGAGTCCGCGGCCTGGCTCTGGTTAACGGACAAATAACCGTTCACAAGATTCAGGTACGCCGCCGCTAATGTCGGGTCCAATTCGATCGCTTGTCGGCTGTACCGGATCGACTTGCCGTACTGTTCGGTCAAGCCGCTGATATAACCCAACTGATAAGCAACCTTCGCTTTTTGCTCCCGGACGTTGTCGGAGCTATTACGGAAATCATGTCGAAATGCTTCATCATCGGTTTCGATCGGCGGAGGATCGGCGGCCAGCCCCCGCAACAAGATCTGTTCAGCCCGATCGTACATTTCTTTGTTACTCAGCAGTATGCCGGCGTCGTTCATTAAATAGACATCGTTGTTGGTGCGGGCGGCCGCGGCAAGGGTCTCCCGCCAGAGAACACTCTCCGAAACCGTGTCGACAGCGAATAGACCTCTGAGCAAGACGGCATTGGGCACGATTCGATACGGCTTTTGATCAAGAGCGTGCCGGGAGAGTTCCACGGCTGCCTCGAAGTCTTCTTCCAGCAGGTGCAGCGAGGCCAGATTGGTGTAGGCATTGGTTCGGTTCGGATGAAGTCGGATCTCCTGTTTGAAAAAGTGCCTTGCCGGTTCAAGTTCTCCCAGGCGCAGGTAAGTAACACCCAGGTTGAGGTTGACCTCGGGGAAAGTGGAATCGATCTCATAAGCCCTTTGGTGGTACCGCAGAGCCGTTTCGAAATCATCCTGAGCGTAATGGTACAAACCGGCAGCCGTCATGGCATGAGTGGATGAACCCGCCGGCAGTGGCGCCAGGGGCAGGTACGTAATCAGTCCCGCTACGCCGCCGACAGTCAGGAGACGCCACAATCCGGTTTCGTTGTGTCTGATACGGCGATATAGTTCCCACAGCCCGGCTGCCCCGAGAACGCAGTAATACGGCACCAACGGCAGTCGAAAACGGCTGCTGAAAAAGAACAGCGCTACAGCCAGAATGTACACCAGGATGAGAGCCAGCAGGAGAGTTGACTTCCGATCTCTGAGTCCCCTGCCGGCGGCACAAACCGCCGTCAGTATGAAGAGAACCCCGAAATTCAGGGGATTGTAGGCCAGAATCCATAACTGCTGCCGGAAGTGATCGAGCTCGCGATTATTGGAGATCTCCTTGTTGGAGATGTTTCGATAGATTTTCTCCAGAGAGAGCATCGAGAATTCTCCTGGGTTCTCTTTTATCCAATTGATCGTTCGAGACGTCCAGTACGATGATACTTCACCGGGCTTCAAAGAACGACCCATATCGATCTCGGCTATGTGTTTGATATCTTCCATTCGCCAATTGAATCCCATCGGTTCGGGGAGAATGGCCGAAACGCCGTCAGCCTTCTCGTTATTGCCGATGTACAGGTTAATACCTCCCTGAGCTGAAATAAGCACCGGATCGGATGCGATCAACAGGTTCCGGAGAGTTATTGCACCGATGATAATCACCGCTCCACTGACAAACGCCGAGAATTGCCGCAGCGGTCTTCCGATTCGACTTCGATAATACAGGATTGCCACAGCCGACAGCGGAACAATAACGAGGATAGTCGGTCTGGTAATCGCCGACAAACCCAGTAAGACACCTGTGATAAATGCGTTCCGGAACGTTCGCTCTTCGAGCCAGATCAGCATCCGATAGATTGTAATCTGCATGAGCAGGGTAAAAAGAGGATCCAGCAGCAACTCCGGTTCGAAGTATATTGCCATCGGGTAGACCGCGTGGAGTGCGGCGGCGATTACTCCCGTCTTCCTGTCGAACAGCTTTCTACCCAGTAGATACGTCATAACTACCGAGCTCAGTCCAATCAGCAGCCCAAACAACCTCCCCACCCAAATGGACGCCCCGAATACCGTATACAGCAGCGCCAGGGAAAAGGCGTAAAACGGGGCGCGGAAGTACGTAGTGTCACCCAGGATGTTGCCGTCCGCTATAGACTGCGCCCAATGGTGATGGTAGTTGTTGTCGACCGTTAAGATATCCCAGTCAGGTAGAGACTGGTATTGCCAGAGATAAATAACCCTAAGCAACCCGGCCAGAAGGAGTACCCAGAAGAACCCTCCGTGAAGACTCCATACTCTCCGCTTGTCTGCAATCATGACCAGAATATAGGTATTCTCTCTCAGAAAAGTATGTAAAAAGATGCGTAATGTAGCTTGTATTGTGCAATGCTTTGCATATCTGCCGTGAGTGCAATAAGAGACAGATAAACCTGCAAAGTATGGATTGATGCTTGACTATAAGTGATTGCTGTAGTATATTGATATGTAAGAGCTTAGTGTTTATCTTATTCTTCTATATGCACAGGACTATCCACTTCGGACGATTTCTGCCGGCGGCATGAGCTTTGCTCGATTCCAACTCAGACTTTCTGAGGAGTATCAATGAAGTTGAGAATACCGCTTTCAGCCATAACAGTCGTGTTCATCCTGGCGGCTTTTCAATCGGTGTCGAATGCCGCTTCGCCTGTTTTGTCTCGCGGCCTGGAACAGATACTGGATGATCCCGCCTGTCAGAAGTCTGACAGCTTGATTTCGGTTGTCATTTTCCTGGAAGACGAAGAGGGCAAATCGAGCCTGACAAAGCATCTTTCCAGCCCGCAACTGACCCGGGATGCCAGAATCCGACGTGCAGTAACGCAACTGAGGTCGGCCGGTTCGGCTTACACTGACAAATTGAAGGATCTCCTGGAAAGTCATTCGGCATTACACATCCGTAAATACTGGATCGTGCCGGCCCTGAGTGCGGATGTCCCGTTGTCCGCCATCAAGTCACTGGCCAATCTGGCAGGTGTCCGCCGGATAATCGAAGATGCTGCTTTGACGTTTGATCCACCAGTCAAGAATTCCAAGGCAGCCCCTTTGTCAACTTCGGTCTCGTCCCAAATCGAACAGTTGAACGTACCCTATCTCTGGCGTCAGGGGTTAAGCGGAGCAGGCCGGCTGGTCTGTTCTTTTGATACGGGTGTGGAGTATGATCATCCGGCGCTGGCCGGTAAGTGGCGCGGGCACAGCTCGTCATTGAATTCGGCCTGGTTTTCGAAGATATCACCACAGATCAACCCCTCTGATCGGACCGGACACGGCACCCACACCATGGGAATTATGCTGGGCTCTTCCGGAGCAGATACGATCGGCGTGGCTCCGGGCGCGGAATGGATTACCGCCGCCGTTATCGACCAGGGCAGGCCGTTGAGCACGACTATTTCGGATATCCTCGAGGCCTTCCAGTGGGCGCTTAATCCTGACGGTGACATTAATACTTCCGATGACGTCCCGGACGTCATCCTGAACAGCTGGGGCATCCCCAAGGGTTTGTTCGAACCTTGTGATGAGACATTTGTCGATGTTATCACGAATGTCGAAGCGGCCGGCATAGTCACGATTTTCGCGGCCGGCAATGAAGGGCCCGATGCCTCCAGCCTGCGTAACCCCGCTGATATGGCCCTTACGCCGCTCACCTCGTTCGCGGTGGGGGCCGTTGACGGTAACAGCATCATCGCCGGTTTCTCCAGCCGCGGACCTTCATCCTGTGACGGCACGACCATCAAACCTGAAGTGGTTGCCCCCGGTATATCGGTCCGGTCCTCCTACAAAGACGGCGAATATCGAGTATTAAGCGGTACTTCCATGGCGGCTCCCTTTATCGCCGGTGTGGTGGCGCTGATGCGGCAGTACAATCCCAACGCCACGGTGCAGCAAATAAAGAACGCTTTGATTTCATCGGCCGTTGACCTCGGTGCCGACGGACAGGATAATGCCTACGGTCACGGGTTGGTGGACGCCTCACGGCTCCTCGACTATTTGCCGTCGCCGGAATTACCGCAGTTCTCGATTGCGGGAGTTCAGTCAGTCGATGGCGGCCAGGCCAACCCGAACGAGGACTTTAAGTTCCGGCTGGTAGTTGACAATACCAACGGTTACTCGGGCGCCGTCACCGGGAGAATTGCCTCCCGGGCAGAGGCGGATCTAACGATACTCTCCAATCAGGCTGTTTTCGTGTACGATTCGACGGGTACCGTCGCTGAAAGCGATCCCCCGTTTGCCGTCCATGTCGGTGACAACCACTACAATGGACAAGAGATCTCACTCAAGCTGATGTTGGAAGCCGCTAAAGTTAACGTCGTGGATACGCTGGAATTCACTCTGACGGTAGGTTACAAACCTATCGGTACATTTGCCACGCTGACCACATCCCAGATAGATCTCACGGTATCGGACTTCGGTCAGTACGGATTGGCGCCGGGTTCCATTTACAACGTACTTGGAGAAGGCTTCCGCGTCAACGGCAGTATGAATCTGTTGTATGAGGCGGGAATTCTACTGGGACGGAACTCCGACCAGCTTGCTACGAGTGTTCGAGACAGTCTGGGCAATTACGCAGTATCGGATTTCGAGCCCATCGCCACACTGTCGGAATCCTGGAACGGACCGAATGGGGGTATCCACCGCAGCGCTACTTTGCAGGATGTCGGTTCCGGAAATCCTCTGCCGGTAACCATCACTCAGGAAGTAATAACCTACCCTCTCATTGACGACAACGGTCTGGTCATTCTCAAGTACAAGCTCCGCAATTCAGGCTTTTCAGACTTAACCGGAGTACATTTCGGTGTTCTGGCTGATTTTGATCTGTTAGGAGAATTCGATCATGTGGGCTACGATGCTGAGTTGAACCTGTTGTATCAATACAGCAGCAGCGGACCGGCGGTCGGCCTGATTGGCCTGAACAACATCAGTTTGCTTAATGCGTTCGAGAACGGCGCGGACAAATCCGGAATGACGAACTGGAAACTCATGCAAGTGCTGCGGTCAGAATCCCACGACTTCCTGCCGGATAGTGATGCCGATTGGATCATTGCATCCGGTTCAGGGGCGCTCGATATTCCGGCCCGTGACAGTGTGGAGCTGGTTCTGGCGATAATCGGAGGATACGATTTGTCGATCGTGTACGATAACAGCGCAGCCGCCCGAGAGCTGTACCGCATGAGCACCGATATCGACGATTCCAAGCCATTGACGCCGAACGAATTCAGCCTCTCCCAGAACTATCCCAACCCCTTCAACCCGACAACGACGGTGTCTTTCATGCTCCCGCATGCGGACAATGTGACATTGGACATTTACAATCTTCTGGGGCAGAAAGTAACGAGTCTGTACAGCGGCTACTTGTCCGGCGGATCGCATTCAATTGAATGGAATGCCACCACCGAATCGGGCACGTTGGTAGCCGGGGGCGTTTACTTCTACCGACTCAGTACGAGCACAGGCTCAGTTACCAGAAAAATGGTGTTTCTGAAGTAAAATCGCTTCTATAATCTTGCTTTTTGAAACGTCACCGCCTGATTGAGGGTTACAATTATGGAACGACGAACAACCTGAGGAAAGCCAGATGTTTGGAATGAATAAAGTACTATTGATATCAGCGGCGACGCTTCTTACGACCTGTGTTTCAACGCGAGCAGTAGCTCCAACACCGGAAGCAATCGAACGTTGGCAGGCAGAAGGGGTCTATGAGCGGAAAGTGGCGAATTGGAAGGCATTCAAGGAACGGGGCGGCTGTTCACCAGCGGATCATTCACCGTTCGACAAAAGCAGACGCGCAGAGCGGATGGCCTCCGACTTCCAGCAGGTCGATACCGCTCGAGCTATCGTTATTTTGGTCGATTTTTCTGACAACGTTTACCTCAGCGGATTCGCAGCCGGTGAGCCGGAGCAGTTCGATTCCATTTTGTTTTCGGATCGGCAAACAGACTCGATCTTCAATCCGTCCGGCTCGATGACCGATTACTACATGGAAGTATCACACGGTCAGTTCTACATCCAGGGCGATATTTACGGCTGGTATCGGATGCCGAACACCTACGCCTACTACGAGAACGGTGATGACGGGCTTACCAAGGGTCCGGAACTGGCCCGACACGCAGTCGATGCCGCCGAGGCCGATGGTGTGGACTTCAGCCTGTATGATAGTAACAACGACGGTCACTGTGACGGACTGATTATCATTCATGCCGGCAGAGGGGCCGAGGAAGGTGGGTTTGGTATCTGGTCACATAAGGCCAACCTCTCGCCGGCGGTTCTGCTCGACGGAGTTCTGCTGAGCAACTATAACATGAACCCCGAAGAAACCGGGTCGACCAACTCGTTGTCGCATATCGGCGTAGTAGTCCACGAATACGGTCACTTCCTTGGTCTGCCCGACCTGTATGATATCGATTATCAACCGACTACTTCCGATGGTCTGGGACGCTGGTCCCTGATGGCCAGCGGCAATTACCTCGGCGGCTCAAAGAAACCGGCCCATCTCGACGCCTGGTGTAAGGCGCAAGTCGGCTTCATCAGCTTCACTAATGTGGACGCTAACATGGATTCCGCGATAATCCCGGCGGCTGAGTACAACCCGGTAGCCTATCGTCTCAGAAATTCTTTCACGCCACTGAACGAGTATTGGATTGTGGAGAATCGCCAGAAGACGGGCTTTGATATCGACCTGCCCGGCTCCGGATTGTGCATCTATCATGTTGATCTTGCGGCGCAGCCTCAGAATAACGACCCGTTCCGGTACTACGTTGCCCTGGAGCAGGCCGACGGCAAGAACGATCTCGCCTTTACGAACAACAATGTGGGTGACGCCGGTGATCCGTTCCCCGGCTCGACAAACAACCGGAACTTCCATACGTTCAGCAATCCCAATTCCCTGACCAACGTGGGCGGTCTCATGACCAGAATCGGCGTCTGGGACATATCGGACAATGACTCGGTGATGTATGCAGATTTAGATGTCGATTTTTCGCGACCGTGGATCAGTCTGAATTCGTATCACTTCACGAGCGATCCCCCTGATGGCGACGGCGATACGTTATTGGAGCCGGGGGAAACCGTCAGCTTCTACTGCGAAGTCGAAAACGATATGTTGAGCGTCTACAATATCTACGCTACGCTGGAAACAGACAATCCGGATGTTTCCTTCGTCACGCAGACGACAGCGTTCAATGATCCAAACGTGAATCTGCTCCGCGGCGGGGTAGCCGCCAATATTCTCCCGATTAAGTTCACGATGGCCGACAGCGTTACGCCGATTATTGACTCATTCTTCCTTACCATTACCGTAGACTCTTTGCCGGGGTTTCCCGGCACCGCTGACTTCCAGAAGCAGTTCAGTCTGGAACGGGTGGTCGGCGCGCCGCAAATACTGTTGGTGGACGACGATGGGGCTGATTCGGTTGAAGAGTCTTACCAAGAGGCCTTTCTTCGCCTGCGCGTACCGGTTCGCGTGTGGCGAACGCAGATAAGCGGCGTGCCAAGCGAGTCCGACTTATTGAACTACAACAGCATCTTCTGGATTTCCGGCAAAGCGGCCTCACCCATCGGCACCGGGGATATGGCTGCCATGAAAACGGCTATGGATAACGGGCTCAGCGTTTTCTTGTCTACACTCAATGGTATTGAAGATATGCATGAATTGGACAGCTCCTTTATGGCGGAATACTTCCGTGCTTATTTGGCTGACAGCACTGCGGGAAGCGGCCTATTCAATTTCGAGTTCCATGGTGTCGAGGGTTCCGGTGTCGGCCACGACACCAAATACTTCATGAGCGCCGGCGGGTTCGGAGCCACGGACACGTACATATTGGGAGCTCAGAATGGTGGCAAAACGACTTTCGAGTCCAGGTCTCAGATGGTAGGCAAGCCGTACGCTGTCAGCTACACCGGCAGCCATAAGAGTGTTATACTTGCGTTCCCGGCAGGTTATATCAATAATGGTCAACCCGGATATGACAATATCGATACCCTCCTGGCCAGGACTCTGGACTACTTTGGCGGCATAGCCACTTCAGTGTACGATGGTAAACCGTTCGTACCGTTGCCGAGGACCTTCGAGCTGTATCAGAATTATCCGAACCCGTTTAATCCGATAACGACCATATCATATACTTTGCGATCCGTAGAGACGACGCGCGGTATACCACCGGCAACGAATCTGTCCATCTACAATATCCTGGGACAGAAGGTGACCACGCTCGTTGACCAAATCCAGGCTCCCGGAACGTATTCGGTGGATTGGGACGGTAGGAGCAAAACGGGAGAAACTATGGCTTCCGGCGTATATTTCTACCGCCTGGAGCGCGGAGACGAAGCTGTCACGCGCAAGATGGTATTAGTTAAGTGATTACGCATCAATAGATTAAGTTAAGGCATAGCCGTCACTTCCGTGGCGGCTTTTTTCTTGGATTGCAGAAAAATGTGATTTTTTTCACTTTTGTATGGAAATCACTTGACATTTTTCAGGTATAAGACGATAATTGAAATTGAAAATCGTTTTCATTTGCACTGTGGAGAGTGATTGAAGAATGCGCGAGTTTCTAAAGACAAAAGGATTCAAGATGACGCCCCAACGGGAGTTGATCTTTCGTGCGTTCTTTGAGCTTGGTGACCATGTTTCTGTGGACGAATTGTATGAGAAGGTGCGCGCCCAGGATCGGTCCGTCGGTTACAGTACGGTTTGGCGCAACTTGAAGCTGATCTGCAAAGTAGGTCTGGCCGAGGAAGTGAATCTGGGCGACGGTGTGACCCGCTATGATCGAGTGACACAGGTCCCGCACGGTCACTTGTTCTGCGTGTCATGCAAGCAGTTAACTGAGTTCAGCGTAGAGCAAATTGTTGGAATACTGGCGCAGCAAGCCGGAAACCTGGACTTCTCGCCGGAGACATTCAAAATAGAAGTACATGGTTATTGCCAGGATTGTCTGCAGCAAATGAAGACGGCCGAACCACCGGGCGATCGATATTCGAAGTCGTGGAAGAAATAACAAGTTGGAATCGAGGTTGTTGGAAATGACGTTCTTGAACTTGATGACCCCCGGCCAGAGTGGGAGAGTAGTGGGATTCACCGATGACAGTCGCATTGTCCGTCGCTTGTATGAGCTGGGTATTCAACCCGGTCGTTCAATCGTTCATTTGCGTTCCGCGCCGCTGAGGGACCCGATCGAGGTCCAGGTGGGACCGAATTGTCTGGCCTTGCGGAGAGCCGAGGCTTCAATGGTCACGGTTGAAGTGGATACGTAGGGAATTGGGGTATGTCTGACGATGCTGCGTCGCCCACCGACTCGTTCAACTACGGATTCCTGCACTATCGCGATATGTGGTAATCCCAACTGCGGGAAAACCACGATTTTCAATGCGATTACGGGGCTCAATCAGCATGTAGCCAATTACCCGGGCGTGACGGTCGAAAAAGTGAGCGGGCGTTTCACCGTGGCCGATAACACTGAACCGTACACATTGGTCGATATTCCGGGAACGTACTCATTGTCGGCATTTTCTCCTGACGAAGATATTGCTGTCTCGGCACTGAGCGGCAGCCTGCCCGGCACGGTACTGCCCGACGCCATCATTTGCGTACTGGACGCTACTCATCTGGAGCGAAGCCTCGCGTTTCTGCTGCAGGTGATGGAGATCGGCCGGCCGGTTGTGGCGGCGGTCAATATGGTCGATTTGGCCGAGAGGCATGGGCTGCAGATAGACTATCAGAAGATGTCGGAGGCGCTGGGAGGAATTCCCGTAGTCCCGGTGGTCGGCAACCGACAAAGAGGAATTTCGGAACTCAAACAAGCCGTACAAGAGGCGATTAGCACAAAGGTCAGCGGCAGCCGGCGAATATACGGTGACGATGTCGAATCGCTGATTGATTCCTTGCATGTGACCTGCCAGGACGGTCATCGTACACGAGCTGGGTACCTTCGGATCATCTTCGACGTCGAAGGTGAGGCTGAAAGGCGGTTTAGAGAGGAAGAATCCGACCGCAGTGTCGCGGTGTTGCGTGAGGGCCGCCGGAGGATTCGAGCGAAGCACGGATCTTTGTCGATGGCGGAAACGAGCGCCCTGTCTCGCCGGGCGTCGGAGATCTTTGAACAGACCGTCTTCCAGAAAGAGCAACCATACCGGAGCACCTCGGAGCGAATAGACCGGTACCTCTTACACCCGGTGCTGGGCCCCATCGTTTTGGGGTTGACCATGATCATCGTGTTCCAGTCGATATTCAGTTGGGCGGAGCCAATCATGGACTTGATTGACGGCTTCTTCGGTTCTTTGGCGACCACGGTCGCCGGCTCCATGTCACCCGGTCCGCTGCGATCTCTGCTGACGAACGGCATCATCGGTGGTGTGGGGTCGGTGCTCATTTTCATTCCCCAGATAGTTATTTTGTTCGTCTTCATCTCTATGCTGGAAGATTCCGGTTACATGTCGCGAGCGGCCTTTTTGGTGGATCGCTTGTTTCGCTGGTGCGGCTTGTCCGGCAAGTCGTTTATTCCCATGTTGTCCTCGTTTGCTTGCGCCATTCCCGGCATTCTGGCGACGCGCACTATTGAGGATCGCAAGCTCCGCATAATCACGATGATGGTCGCGCCGCTCATGACCTGTTCGGCGCGCCTGCCCGTGTACGCGATCATGATCGCCGCCTTCATTCCCTACCGAACCTATCTGGGTATCTTCAATCTCCAGGGCATAGTGTTGACCGTTCTTTATCTCGTCGGTATTGTGGTCGCTATAGTCGTATCATTCGTATTGAAGCAGCTCGTGTTCAAGACGGAACGCGGAAGCTTCATGTTGGAACTGCCGTCATACAAAATGCCGACCTTCAAGTCCGTAGGCATACGTGTTTTCAATCGCGCCCGGGCTTTTGTTTATCGGGCCGGCACGGTGATTCTGGCTATCACTGTGATTATCTGGGCTTTGGGCTATTTCCCGCATGAAAAGGCGATATCGTCGCAGTTCGAACAGGAAGCGGCCCAGTTGGAGGCGGAGTATGCAGCGGTCTCAGCCCGACTGGGAACTCAGCTTGAGGCAGTTCGCGAAACCGTTCCGCCCGAGCAAGGAACTCTGCTCCATGAGATTGAGACCCGGTTGGAGACAGCCTCCACCCCGGATGAAATGGCTCTTGTCAGCAATGAATTGATGAATCGAACCCCGGAGTTGTCGGCAGTGATCGGCCTGGCGTATGAGATTCATGCGCGAAAGTTGGACCTGGCGGCGGCGAAAGACAGTCTGGCAAACGCCGAAGCCGGCGCTCATATCCGGAATTCCTACTTCAGCCGCATCGGCCGGACAATTGCGCCGCTCTTCGCGCCCCTGGGGTGGGACTGGAAAGTATCGATGGCTGCCCTGGCGGCCTTTCCCGCCCGAGAGGTGATCATAGCCACGCTGGGAACCATATATAACTTGGGCAGTGAAGTCGATGAAGAGTCGACGTCCTTGATCGATAAGATGCGACAAGCCCGCTGGGAGGAAGGGGCTCGAAAAGGTGAGTTGGTCTTCTCGCCGGCCGTGGCGTTGTCGATCATGATATTCTTCGCTCTGTGTTGCCAGTGCGGAGCGACGTTGGTGACAATCAAGAAGGAAACAAGCACCTGGAAATACGCCGTGTTCACGTTCGCCTATATGACGAGCCTGGCCTATCTCTGTTCGATGGGGGCGTATCAACTGTTTTCGCAAGTGTGGTATTGATGGAAATGCTCTGGCAGTATGTGGTAATCGGGCTTCTGCTGGGTGCGGCGGTGGTCTACCTGGTGGTTCACTTCGTGCGGCGGAGACGGAAAGACAGTTGTCGTAACTGTGCCGCTTACAAAGCCATCATGGACAGACAGCCAAAACCGGGTCCCCAGGCATCCGGGAGGCAGACCTCAAATCATTGATTTCGATCGGTTCCGGCTTTATATACTTCCCGACAAGACGAAGTCTGCCCGGCAGGCGCAATGTAAGAGCACTTTAAGTACGGAGTAGGAGTTGTTCCAGCCTCGACCCGTTTTGCTCGGACAATACCGTCCCTCTGATTCATTTCTTCACCGTCTGGACGTACGCGCGAAAATGCTGCCCGTGACCCTGGTGTTGGTGCTGGCGTTGCTTACGGACTCGTTCATCTTCTATCTGGTGCTACTGGCGGCCCTGTTCGTCGGGCTGCTCCGGTCGGGAGTGACGTCAAAGCGATTGCTGGATAATTTCAAGCCGATTCTCATTTTGGTGATCATCACTTCACTGTACCACCTGCTTTTCTCAGGAAAGGAATCCGAAACTTTGCTGGAGCTCGGTGACTATCGGCTCACGCGAAGGGCACTCGAAATGGCGGCTTTCTTCTCACTCCGCCTGGTTTTGTTCATCTCCATCGCGTTTCTCGTGACGCTCACCAGTTCGCCCTCGGAACTGGCTGACGCCTTTGCCCGGTTGATCATGCCCCTCGAGAGGCTGCGTGTGCCCGTACAGGATTTGGGCTTGATACTGTTCATGGCCATACGATTCATACCGGTCTTGCACGAAGAGTTCCAGATGATTCGCAATGCCCAGATGATACGCGGGGTGCAGTTTTCAGGGTCGATTCTACACCGGATAAAAAGGACAGTGTATATTCTGATACCGGTGTTTGTGGCGGCGCTACAGCGCGCCGACGAACTGGCGCTGGCGATGGAGGCTCGAGGGTATAACAGCTCGTCCCAACGCACGAGTTACTCGCACATGCGTATCGGTTTCACGGAGATGGGCTTCATGGTCATTAGTACGGCGGCAATAATCGCCCTCTTCATCGGCACACGGTAGCCCATGCCTGAGAAGAACATCAAGCTGACGATTGAATACGAGGGCAGTGCCTATGCCGGGTGGCAGATACAGGATAACCAGAGGACGATCCAGGGGGAGATCGCACATGCTATTCGGCAGACGACCGGTAAGACCGTTACGGTGACCGGCGCCGGTCGAACCGATGCCGGCGTGCATGCCCTCGGGCAGGTCGCCAATTTCAGAATCAACCACGATCTGGAACCGTCGCGCTATGCAGGTGCACTCAACTATTATCTTGACGATGATATTCGCGTACAGAAGTCCGAGGAAGTCTCGGCCGATTTCCACGCGCGAAAGTCAGCCCTGAGCAAGAGATATCGGTATCTTCTCAGCACGCAGAGGTCGGCCCTCTACAAAGGCCTCCGGTGGGAATACGAAAAGACACTGGATTTCAGTCTGTTAAAGGAAGCTGCTGACGTAATTGCGGGAAAGTTCGACTTCTCGCCGTTTTGTGTCGTCAATTCACGCAAAGAGAATAACGTTTGCTGGATTCGCGAATCGAAATGGATAAGATTCGGTCCGTTGTTAGTTTACGAGATTCAGGGAAACAGATTCCTGCATCACATGGTTCGTTCACTGGTGGGGGCCATGGTCAATCTGGCTACCCGCAACAAGGACCGCCACCCCGAGAACTTGACATTGGCGCAGTTTGCCGATATCATACGCTCTGCGAGCGAGCAACGCGTAGTATTTACGGCGCCGGCACACGGGTTGTACCTGGTGTCGGTACTTTACTGAAGGGATAAACGGAATGAAATTCTTCATTGACACCGCGAATATCGAGCAGATCAGAAACGCCATGGCTATGGGCGTTCTTGACGGAGTGACTACCAATCCCTCATTGGCGGCCAAGGAAAGCGCCCCGTACAAAGAGATCCTGGCCGAGATATGCAAGATCGTCCCCGGCCCGGTTTCGGCGGAAGTCCTGGCTGTAGATTATGACGGTATGCTGAAAGAAGCCGAGGGACTGGCCAAAATTGCGGACAATATCGTCATCAAAATACCGACGATTCTCGAAGGATTGAAAGCCATCAAAAGTCTCAGCGGCGACGGTATCAAAGTCAATGCCACTCTCGTCTTTCAAGCGTCGCAGGCGATTCTCGTGGCGAAAGCAGGGGCATCGTACGTGTCGCCGTTTATCGGGCGCCTGGATGACATTTCACAGAACGGCATGGAGTTGATCGAACAGGTGGTGGCTATCTACAACAACTACTCGTTCATTACGGAAGTGCTCGTGGCTTCGGTGCGCCATCCTATGCACGTGGTCGAGTCGGCTTTGATTGGTGCGGATGTCGTGACGATGCCCTACGGCGTTATCGAGAAGCTCATTAAACATCCGTTGACCGATATCGGACTGGAGAAGTTCATTTCCGACTATAAGAAAGCCAAAAAAGACCAATGATCCAGCGATATACGTTGCCTGAGATGGGCGCCCTCTGGACCGATGAAGCCAGGTTTCGCATGTGGCTGGAGGTGGAAGTGGAAGCGGCGCGGGCGATGGCGCGGTTGAAGATCATTCCCGAGGCCGCATTCAAGATCATCGAAAAAAAAGCCGACTTCGATATCCAACGAATCAACGAAATCGAAGCCGAAGTCAACCATGATGTCATTGCCTTTCTGACATCGGTAGAGGAATTCGTTGGTGAAGAAGCCAAGTACCTGCACTTTGGCATGACGTCATCCGATATGCTGGATACCGCCCTGTCTCTCACGCTGATGCGAGCATCGGGATTAATAGAGAAGAAGATTAACACGGCCCTGAGGGAGATCAAACGCCTGGCTCGAAAATACAAGATGACACCCTGCATGGGGCGTACTCACGGGGTTCTGGCCGAACCGACGACAGTCGGCCTGAAATTCGCGGTCTGGTATACCGAATTGCAGCGCGGACTCGAACGGTTTCGACAGGCGGTTGATGCGATTTCGGTGGGCAAGATATCCGGCGCCGTCGGCAATTACGCCAATCTCGATCCGCGTGTGGAAAAGGCAGTCTGCAAAAAGCTGGGGCTCAGACCGGCCGAGGTGTCGACGCAAGTAGTGCAGCGCGATCGGCACGCACATTTCGTCACAGCTATTGCGTTGCTGGGATCTTCGCTGGAGAAGTTCGCCACGGAGATCCGCAATCTGCATCGCACCGAAATCGGCGAAATCAGTGAAGGCTTCGGCAAAAAGCAAAAAGGTTCCTCGGCTATGCCGCACAAGAAGAATCCTATCACGGTCGAGAGAATTTCCGGCATAGCCAGACTTCTGCGCGGCAATGCCCTGGCGGCCATGGAAAACGTAATCCTCTGGGGAGAACGAGACATCGCCCATTCATCGGTCGAGCGGGTGATTCTGCCCGACTCGACTATCATTATCGACTACGGACTGCAGAAATTCATCGAGGTCCTCAAAGGGCTGGTAATCAACGAAAAGCGGATGCTGGAGAACATCTACTATCGCGGGGGAGTCGTGTTCTCACAGCGCTTGTTGCTGAAGTTGACCGGACCGGTGGGCTCGCGCGACAAAGCGTACCGCCTCGTGCAGCGGAATGCCCTGGCGGCGGTCGAAGGGATGGGATCCTTCCGGGAACTCGTTTTTCACGACAAAGAGATAAGACAATACATGACCGATGCCGAGATTGACAGGTGCTTTGAGCTGGATTATTACACAAGGAACGTGGACAAAATCTTCAAACGCGTGTTCGGTAAATGATCGTTCGAGACGGTTGGCCATTCATACTCGTCGGCCTGGTGCTGACGGTCATTCTGTTGTTGGGTTCCCTGAAATGGGACAGCATGTGGCTGCTGGTCGTGACTGCAGTTTTCGCTCTGCTGACATTGCTGATAACGTTTTTCTTTCGTGATCCGGAACGGGAAATACCCGACGTTTCCCTCGCGCTGGTGGCGCCGGCCGACGGCCGGGTTGTCGCCATTGACTCTCTCGCCCACCATCCGTATTTGGATTCACCGGCGACCCGGGTATCTATTTTTCTTTCGATCTTCGATGTGCATGTCAACCGGATGCCGGTTACCGGCACGGTTGATTATATTGAGTATCGGCCGGGGAAATTCCTGGCGGCGTTCAAAAACGATGCTTCGGAGGTAAATGAACAAACCGAAATCGGTATGCGGTCCGAATACGGCGAGAAGCTCGTTATCAAGCAGATCGCAGGAGTAATAGCTCGGCGGATTGTTTGTCGAGTGGAAAAGGGTGACAGAGTATCGAGGGGCGACCGATTCGGTATGATCCGGTTTGGATCACGAACCGATTTGATTGTACCTGCAGAAACCGACATTCACGTACAGAAAGGTGATCACGTTAAAGGTGCGGCAAGTATTATCGGTACGTTGCCCGACCGGGGACCTTCGTTGCCATCGACGGAAGAAAGGGAAGGCAACGATGCCCGCTTATAGGGGACTGGTACCGGGCATTTTCACCATGGGCAACGTCGTCTGTGGTTTTATCGCCATTCTCTCGGCTTTCGAGGGGAAGATCATAACCGCCTGCTGGTTCATACTCCTGGCGGCCTTTCTGGATGCCCTGGACGGCAAGGTGGCGCGGTTAAGCGGAGGCGCTTCCCAGTTCGGGGTGGAGCTTGACTCGCTTGCCGACTTCCTCTCATTCGGCGTGGCTCCGGCCGTGATCGTGTATGTTATCAAACTGCACGAGCTGGGTGAATGGCGCTGGATTTTGTCGGTCGTGTTCATAATCGCCGCCGCTTACCGGTTAGCGCGTTATAATATGCTGGTTGACAGTGAAGAAAAGAAGGATTTTCTGGGACTGCCGGTTCCCGCGGCGGCGCTCGGACTGGTTTCGTACATCATCTTCTCAAATCAAATGTGGGGAAAACTGGAATATGCCGAGTGGTTGATTTCCATGGTCGTGCTTTTCTCGTTCTTGATGGTGTCACAGGTCAAATTCGACGCGATTCCGGACCGCTTCACGACCAAAGAGGAGCGAATCAAGCTGGCAATCCTCATTGTTGCAGCGATTGCCATCATAATCCGGCCCAAGCTGTTCTCCAGACTCTTGTTGTTTCCGTTTGTGGCAGTTTATATATTGACGGGCATGATTCGCGAAGGGTACAGATTATTCAGCGCCGGGGTCGGCAAAGTGACCGGCCAGCAGTCCGGCAAAAGACCGACCGAAGACAGGGAAACAGACCATGACGAAAACCAGTAAGGCAGTTGTCTATGTACGCCTGAAAGAAGGCGTTCTCGATCCGCAGGGAGTCACTATTCACAAAGCCTTGAATCAGATGGGCTACGACGACTTCGCCTCGGTGCGGACCGGAAGATTCTTTGAACTGGAAGTCAAGGCCGATAGTACCAATATCCGGAAGAAGCTGGACGAAGTCTGCTCGAAACTGCTGGCCAATCCGGTCATCGAGAGCTATTCGGTGGAGATGGCGGAATGAAATTCGGCGTGGTGACATTTCCCGGGTCCAATTGCGACTACGACGCGTATGCCGCGGTCAGGCATGTGCTGGGCGAAGAGGTGGAGTTCCTGTGGCACAAGTCGACCGATCTCATGGACAGTGACGTGGTTATATTGCCCGGCGGCTTTTCGTATGGGGACTATTTGCGCAGCGGCGCCATCGCCAAATTCTCTCCGATCATGGAAAAGGTCATTGCATTTGCGAATGCGGGTGGATACGTCATGGGGATTTGCAACGGGTTTCAGATTCTGACCGAATGCGAGCTGCTGCCGGGCGCCCTGATGCGTAACGCCCATCTCCGGTTTACCTGCAAATACATACATCTTCGTGTCGAGAAGACAGAGACTCCGTATACGAGTTCCTGCCGGGTCGGAGAAGTGCTGAAAATCCCGATTGCCCACAACGAAGGCAACTTTTATCACTTCGAGGATGAGATTAAGGAGCTGGAAGACTCCGGTCAGATTCTGTTTCGCTACTGTGATGCCGGGGGCAATGCCACAGCGGAGGCCAATCCCAACGGTTCGATTAACAACATCGCCGGCATCTGTAACAAGGACGGCAATATCCTGGGAATGATGCCCCATCCCGAGCGGGCGGTCGAGGATCTGCTGGGATCGGCTGATGGTCTGCGGGTTTTCGATTCGATTCGCGCCGCGGTATCCAGGAAAAACGTCATAGGAGTCAGGTGAAGAAGCGTGAAGTTACATTCATTCTGACGGCGCTGATTCTGGGCGCCGTGGTGGGGAGTCTGATAGGGGATATTATCGGAACGTACCTGCCGCCGGGGGCCGCCAAGACGGTGTTTACCAAATCGATTGAGATCGGGTTTGACACCGTGAAGGTTGATTTCTTTGCGATTTCGTTTATCTTTGGTTTGATGCTCAGGATCAACTTTTTGTCGATTTTGGTGTTGATCCTGGTTATTATATATTTCCGATGGTGGTATTTGTAGCTGTCGGATGAATGACCGTCAAGTCACACCCCGCCTAGAGCGGGTCAAGATCTGACGGAACTGAAACGAAGGGGCAGATGTGGACATCTGCCGCCCACGAAGATGGACCCCTGCCTTCGCGGGGGTGACAGAAACAACTTCATTCCTGCGCAGGCAGGAATCCAGTCAGGGACCATGAAGGTCCTGACCCAGGGTATTTGGTCTGTCATTCCCGCGAAGGCGGGAATCCAGAAGCTGCTTCTTGAAGCAGGAGGTGTAATATGTTTGGATTAGGTCCAACAGAGTTGATTATCGTGTTAGTGGTTGTCCTCCTTCTTTTTGGTGCGAAGCGGCTTCCAGAAATTGCGCAGGGTCTCGGTAAAGGAATAAAGGAGTTTCGGAAGTCGGTGAAGGACACGACGGATGAGTTGAAAGGCTCGCTGGACGAGCCGCCCCGTAAGCCGAACGACTCGGATAAAGAGAAGAAGAATACGTAGCCTTCGGGCTGATCGTCAGGTCACACCCCGCCGATGGCGGGCCAGGACCTGACGGAACAGAGAGGGAGGCAGGCTTGGACATCTGTCGCCGCGGAAACCGTCAGGTTGGTCGCATGCCGGCACGAGAAAGCTGGGATCACCCCCAAGCCGAGTTTGGGGGTGCCACCCGACCGAGTGGAAGAGTGAACGCACCCCAA
>CAZLBP010000016.1:41702-81769 GCA_964557855.1 uncultured Ignavibacteriales bacterium
TGTCATTCCCGCGAAGGCGGGAATCCAGTCAGGACCGAAGGTCCTGACCTGAGTTTGTCATTCCTGCGCAGGTAGGAATCCAGTCAGGGCCAAAAGCCCTGACACAGAAGATATATGATAACAAAGTTCTCGAAAGAAGACGCCGACAAGGTCGCCGCCGTCATCGGCGCACAACAGGTCAGTTTCCAAACCGACCACTACCGCTTCCGAGTGGAAAACGTCGAGGAGAAGCGGATCCTCTCGCTGGAGGTCTACCCCGAAACTTCCCTGGGCAAAGCGAAAGGCATGCTGATCGTGGTCTACACCGGCAACGCGCATCTGCAGCTTCACAATTGCTCGGGCTATATCGTTTCCGAAGAATTGGGCGAGGTTACTTTCGTGGCCGAGTTCGAGAAGCAGCTCTCCGGACTGGTAGTTGAAAAGGGCGCCGCCTGCTCCCAATATGCCGCTATCGACCGTGCTCTGATATCGTCTGATTTCACGCAGTTAGGCGTCGAGGTCATGCTCTCCGGCGTGGCGCTGTCTCTCGCGGAGGATGTGTTGAAGGAGGAGGGGGGCAAGGGGGAGTAGTTGTCAGTTCGTGCGGGGTAATCTCAGGATTCTTCGAGTTTCACTGGTCAACCAAATACTTCCCGAATACACATGTCGGGTGCTCTCGACTGCGGCGAATCGGAACCCGACCTACTTAGCCGCAAACGATTCCACAAAATCCGCCAGGGCGGTGGCGATCTCCGAGGCCTTCTGGTAGCGCATCGCCGGGTCTTTTTGCAGCGCCTTCATGATAATATGATCGAACAGAAGCGGGATCTGCGGGTTTACGTTCGACGGCTTTTCAGGCTCATTATTGATAATGGCGTAGATAAGCGAGGTTATGTTCTCCCCCTTGAACGGCCGCTTGCCCAGCAGCATCTCGTACATGACGACGCCGAGTGAAAAAATATCGGCCCGATGATCCGATTTACGCCCTTTGAGCTGCTCCGGTGAAATGTAGTTCGGCGTACCCATGGCGATGCCGGTCTTGGTCATCGAGTTGGAATCGATACGGGCGATACCGTAATCCATGACCTTAACCCGATAGTCTTTCAAGACCATGATATTGGCCGGCTTGATGTCGCGGTGGACAATCCCGAGTTCGTGAGCATATTGCAGCGCGTGGCAGATCTGGACGATTATCTGGGCGATGATGCGGTAATTGAACTGTACCTTCTTCTTGATCATTTCCTCCAGGGTCCGGCCTTCCAGGCACTCCATGGCGATAAACTGCAGGGAGCCTTCGGAACCCACATCGTAGATAGTCACGATATTGGGGTGCGAAAGTTTGCCGGCGGCCTGTGCCTCTCGGTGCAAGCGTTCTTTGAGCTCAGCCAGTTCGTTGGGATCGTTAACAAAATCGAGCCTGATCGTTTTCAGAGCGACCGGCCGGTTGATGGCCGGGTCGACGCCCTTGTACACCATACCCATAGCGCCCTTACCCAGTGATCCAGTGATCTGGTAGCGGCCGAGATTGCCGGGCGTACCCTGTAGCGAACCGCTGTCATCGGCTTCGGCCGGTTGTTTTTCTGCGTCGGTGTCAGGTATAACGATTTCGTCCGAGGCGGAGTCTGAGAAAATCTCGTCAGGCGCAGATGTATCGGGGGTGATTATTTCGGGTTGCTGCGACGCTTTGGTGTCGGCTGTGCCGAGGACCGCGGTTTTGATCTTCTCACTGCGCAACTCGGGGTTAGCAGCCGTTTCTTCGATATCCAACTGCCTGCTGATATCCTGGTGGTCCTCAGGATGAACACCATCCGAGTCTACCGATACTGTCTCGACGTTCTCGGGATCGTCCGGTGACGACTTCACTTCCCGTACGGGTGGCTCCTCGAACAGAGGTTCAGACGGCCGTTTCCTCTCTCTCTTCGGAAGGTCTACTTTCGGCATCTTTGATTCGCCGAGTGTTCCCAGATCCACTTTGCCGGTAATCAACTGGGTATCGAGCATGGGAGCGGCTACCAGGAAGAGGACCAGTTCCAGGGCGATGTACATAGTTTCCGGCAGGATGCGCATGTAGTTGGCCATAATGTAATTCAGGGCCGCGAGAATGATCAAGCCGCCCAGGAGCACCAGTATACGCGACATAAGCTTCAACTGCGGCATGACAAAAGCGCACAGACCGCCCAGGAAAAACAGAAGCAACAGACTATGAAGAGGTTGATTCTCCTTCAACAGCAGGAAACTGCCGTTCGTGATATTCGCTATAACAGTAGCCCGGACTTCCATCTTGCTGGTCTGCTCATTGACCGGCGTCTCGAAGTACTCCGGGTTTTCCGCATTGTGCAGTCCGATTACGACGATTTTGCCTTTCAACGCGGTCCGGTTGAACTCATCGCTGAGAACGTGAGCCGCCGAATGCCGCGTAAACGAACCGGGCTTGTGGAAGTTAACGAAGTATCCGGATTGTGCATTGATCGGAACTTCGACCTTCTTGCCGATCCGGATCAACTCTCCTTCCACCACCTGGATCTCTTCAGAAGGCACACCCAGATGGGCGGCGGCGGCCAGCAGCGACAAAGACGGATAGTAGAAGCCTTCGAAATTCATGACCAGCGGCTCGTGGCGCAGCACCCGGTCGTCATCCGGCATCATGTAATCGAAGCCGAGGAGCGCGTGAGTCTCCAGCAACTTCTCCGCCGGGAGAAACACCTTGCGCACCTGCAGGCTGGAACGTTCCTCCATCACGCCGAGCGGGTTATTTATTACGAGCGAATTATTGAACAGGAAATCCGGGTTATTGGTTTTGTTGCTGCGATATGTCGCCAGGGCAATGTCATACGGCATCACCATGTTGTCGATCCAGCCGAGCTGGCCAGCCAGGATTCTGGTATAGCCGGCGGAGTCCTGCTGGGTGTCCTCGCTCAAATCCAGATTGAGAACGACGGTACTGGGTTCGCCGGCGGCCGTGGCGGCCACCAGGTCCGCAATCAAGTCTCGATTCCAGGGCCACTCGCCATATTCCTCGATTGACTTCTGGTCGATTTCCACCAGGATGACATTCGGCTTGGCCGGTTTGGAAGCCGTCACCCGGCTCAGCGTGTCGTGGACGGATTGCTGCAGGCTCTCTATGGGACCGAAGTCATTAAGATACAAAATAACGACCAGAATCGACAGCAGCAGAAAAACGATGTATGACGAGTATTTGTGCATGATATCCTCTTGTTAGCGCCCCACCGCGAGCCGGTCGATTAACAGCTCGGGCAGCTCGGCGGCTGTCATTTTCTTCTGCGCGGCGGCAATGTCGTACTCCACGCGATGAAAGCGGATTGCCCTGGTATTCAAATCCATGGTTACGAAGCAAGCACGCGGATCATTATCGCGCGGCTGTCCCACCGAACCGACATTGACCAGGTAACGGCTTTCTTCAAAGGGATCGAAATCATGGGCGGTCTTTCGCTTGGGACGTGTGCCCGGTACTTCCGAGAAAATCTGGGGTATGTGAGTGTGACCATGAAAGCATATGGCGCCGGTCATATGTTCGAAGGCGATGTCGGCTTCGTCTGCGGTCAGTATGTAGTGCCAGTTTTCCGGTTCGAAGGGGGAGGCATGCACGAAAGTGATATCACCGAGCTCATGCACCATTTCGTACCGAGCGATCGTGGACAACTCCTGATCTGACAGAGACTCCCGAGTCCACTCGGCGGCAATACGGGCGACATTCGTATAGCCGCTCGTGGCCTCCAGGCCCAGGACAACCGATTCATGGTTGCCCATGAGTTTGACGGCGGCGTGTTTTTCGATCAGCTCCAGACAGGCGTGAGGATCACATCCATATCCGACGACGTCTCCGAGGCAATAGATTTCATCGACGCCGCTTTCTTCCACCGCGCGCAAAACGGCGGTCAAGGCTTCCTGATTCCCGTGGATGTCAGAGAGCAAGGCTATTTTCATCTATTCTCTGCCTTCAACATACTTGTATGTACTTTTGCCGACCGTAATGAGATCATCGTTTTTCAGCGTGCAGCGATCAACCTGTTCACCATTGACTTTGACCTTGCCTTTCTTGCCCAAGTTTACCAATTGGTGGCCGCCGTTCTCTTTGACGATCTTGGCCTGGATGCCGGATATGAAGAACCCTTTGGCGCGCACGTGAACGAACTTGGCCTTACCCAGGGTCGTCACGTCTCTTTCCAGGCGGTATTCGGAGAAGTCGGCGTTCTCTTCTCCCAGCAGTACGGAGCCGCCATACCGTTGTACAATCTCTCGTTCTATCTTGTCGTTTTCAAGAAGTTTTTTCTGAGCTTTCGTGTTCAGCACCATCGTGCCGTCGAAATTCGACGCATCTTCCTCAATCTGATCCGAGTTAGCGTTGTAGATGAGTTGGTACTTCCCGATGGTAATGGTGTCGTGGTTACGCAGGACTTCTTCATTGATTTTGCGTTGATTGACGAACGTGCCGTTGAGTGACTCGTTGTCAATGACGACGGCGGCATTGTCGTTGAATTCGATCAAGGCATGTTTTCGCGAAACACCGCGATTTTCGAGGACAATATCGTTGTCATTGGTACGTCCGATCGTGATCCGTTTCTTTTCCGTCACGATTCGTTCGATTACCTTGTTGTCGTATTTGACAGTTATTTCCGCCATGGGGAATCCTTTCACTATATGAATACGATCATTTGCCGCTGTAATAGAGTTTCGGTATTCCTTTACCTCATTCTAGCCACTACTTTCCCGTAGGTACGGGAAAACGTCCGCTCCAGTTCGGAGACTTATGAATATTGTCGGCACTCGAATATGAAACTTAATTTGCCTGATTCACGTCCGAACGGCAGGTTCGGGATTTGTGCTACGGCCGACGGCCATATCAGCCCTTTGTGGAGTAAGCCCTGGGCGGGACCGTTAGTTCTTGAGAAAGAAGAATGGTTTCGACCGGAGGGTTAGTACCCCAACGCTCCCGACCTCAGGGACTTATCCATAAATGGATATGTCGGGACTCTGCCGGCCAAATGCGCGGTTTTGCAGTGCACCTGAATAACCATGATTTGAGGGTCGACAACTTGAGCAAATTTGTTGCATATTGGCTGCAATATGTGTATAATTTCCGATTGAACTGAAAGACTTGCGAGGATTCTACGTGAAGACATTCATAATTGCTCTACAAAAAGACGGTACGCTGGTACCGATGTCGTTCGAACTTATCGAAGCTGCCAAATCGCTGAACTGCGAAATATCCACCGCAATCCTGGCTGAAAGCGCAGATAAAATGGCTTCGGAACTGGCTTCCAGAGGGGGTGGTCAGGTGCTGGCGGTATCCGATCCGAAGCTCAAGTACTTTAATGACGAATTGTATACGCTCGTACTGAAGGAGCTGATAGAAAAACACTCGCCCGATCTTGTTCTGGGTACGGCGACTTTCTACGGCAAAGCATTATTCGGCCGATTGGCCGCCAAGTTGGCCGCACCGATGGCCAGTGACGTTACCAAAGTGGCCGTTGAGGACGGTCAGGTGATGGTGACGAGGCCTCATTATGGCGGGGCAGTAATGTCGACCATCGTCAAGAATAGTGATAAGCCGTTGTTGGTGACCGTTCGCCCCAAGGTGTATCCGGAATCGAAGGAAGGAGCCGGTGAGGTGACCGCCGAGCCACTGGAAAGTTTGAACGCCGAGGTGCGCACGAACGTCAAAGAAATGAAAGTTGAGTCGGCGGGCGCTGTCAACCTGACTGAGGCCGACGTGATCGTTTCGGCGGGTCGCGGTCTTAAGGGTCCGGAGAATCTGGATATGGTCAAGGAACTGGCCGATGCACTAAAAGGCGCGTTTGGCGCGTCCAGAGCCATAGTTGATGCCGGCTGGACGGAGTACGCGAATCAGGTGGGACAGACCGGTAAGACGGTCAACCCCAAATTGTATGTCGCCGTCGGTATTTCCGGCGCCATACAGCACCTGGTCGGCATGCGGTCGTCGGGAACGATAGTCGCCGTGAACAAGGACAAAGACGCCCCCATCTTCAATGTCGCCAATTACGGGATAGTGGGGGATGCTTTCGAGGTCGTACCGGCTTTGACAAGGAAGTTTAGGTCCGAATTGGGCACATAGTCCCGGTAGGGAAACCGGTTCGAGCACAGCTTGAACAGGTATTTGCGAAACAGCCCGTTGGGTCCCTGACCCAACGGGCTTAACTTTGTGTGGGCGGAAGGCTCTTCTCAATTGCTATGGCGCCGTTACCACAATACTATCGGTTCGCTCCCCGGTACCGCAAACGTTGGTTAATCTTAACGTAACGGGATACACGCCGGCGGTGTCGAAGCTGATAGTCACTTGCGGCACGTTACCGATGCTGGAGTCAGCCACGATCCATTCGCGGTCAGTGAACGGCACGGCACTTTGACCACTAATAGTAAATGTCTGCGATGTGTCGCCCGTTTCCGGGTCAACTGTGATCGTGATGTCGTCGCTTGTTATCTCGTCGTACAGTATAATAAGGCTATCTTCAGTGATTGAGTCCCGGCCGCACGGACCGTCAACGACCAACTTGACATCAAAAACGCCTATATCCGTGAAAGCGTGAATCGGGCTGGAATCGGTGGACGTGAAGCCATCCCCGAAGTACCACGTGCGGTCAGTAATGTCACCGCTGGAACTGTCAGCGAATTTGACCAGGAATTGTTCTGCGCCGACTCCGCAGGCCGTTGTGGCGCTCAGCACGCCGATATTGACGGTCGGCACACCGTAGACGATAAGAGTCTCGACGGCGGTGTCTGCGAACCCGGACGTGCTGGTCACGGCCATCGAGATCACGTATTCTCCCGGTGTCTCGTATGTCGTGGTGGGGTTGGTGTCCGGGGAATTGCTGCCGTTGCCGAGATTCCAGGTCCAGTTCAGCAGTTGGTTGGTGTCCTGGGGATGAGTTGCACTGGAATCTCCGAATAGAGTAATCTCCAGTGGCGCGCAATACTCACTCAGGGTATCATAGATCTTAACTACCGGACAGGGTTGGATGCGAATAGTATCAGGAAGTCTCATGATGTTCTGCGGGCAGTCATCGCTGGTCAGAGTCAATGTTACGACATATTGACCGACGCTGTTGTAGGTATGGCTCGGATTCGGTTCATTTGATGTTGGAGTGCCGTCACCGAAATTCCAGGTGAAGCCGGTGATGCCGCCGGTATCAAGGGGTGTGAAGGTTATCTCCGAGCCGGGACAACCGATCGTATCACTCAGTTCCACGTCACTTATGGCAGACCCAACAATTAGGAATCGCTTTTTCCTCTCGCTGTCCTGACCGGTGTCCGGAAGCGTAGTGTCCTTCACTGTGAGAATGACCTGATAGGTTCCGGCGGAGTCGTAAATATGTATGGGATCCGGGTTGTTGGTGTCGACCGTGTCGACACCGTCGCCGTAATTCCAGATCAGGATTTGGTACGGTCCTTGTGAGAGATCCTGGAACTGGACGGTGCAGGGAGTACAACACTGGTCTTTGTTGGCTGTGAACTCAGCGATGGGGTGCCCGGCTATCTCGATTATCGTCTGTTCGGTTATGAGTTCGTCGCAAGCAGCCAGCAGATACACGATAGCGACTATTGAAATCCCGGCTGTCGCAAGAATGGTTGGTCTTTTCATAGCGAATTGTCCATTTCTCTGTTTGGCACTCGGTATATAGTCTTCCGGTCTTCGGGAGTCAATTAGTATTTGACTTCCTTTCGCAGGCGGTTCGGCGGACCACTGGTTCTACATCCGAATCACCACAAAGGTGCCGGTCCGCCGTTTAAGTATGTGCCGCAGCATGACGACTAAGATACAAAAAGTATCAAAACTCGGAGAGAATAATGTCACTGCTAATTGAGGTAATCGAATGGATGGATCCCAGCGGTCAGGAGATGATCCACCGAATCCCGGAACAGGGTTCAGCCGATTTCAAGCTGGGAGCACAGCTCATCGTTCGTGACAGCCAGATGGCGATCTTCTTCAAAGACGGCCACGCGGCCGACCAGTTCAGCACCGGACGGCATACCCTTTCGACACTCAACGTACCGATCCTGACGCGACTGCTGGCTTTCCCCTTCGGCTTCAATTCCCCGTTTCGCGCCGAAGTGTATTTCATCAATCAGAAGGTATTTACCGACTTGAAGTGGGGGACCAAACATCCGGTTACGTTTCGAGACAGTCAGTTCGGATTGATCAGACTGCGAGGTCATGGGGCTTACACCATGAAGATCGTTCAGCCGAGTCTCTTCATCAATTCCATCGTCGGCCGCCAGTCACGGTACACTACCACGGATATTCAGGACTACTTGCGCGACGTCATCATCGCCCGGATGAACGATCTCCTGGGAGAACAGCTCGACACTATGCTGAATCTGCCCGCGCAGTATACGGAATTGTCCGAACAGTTCAAGGAAATCGTTCGAACCGAGTTCGACAAGTACGGTCTGGAACTGGTCGATTTTTATATTTCATCGATAACGCCGCCCGAAGAAGTGTCCCGGATGATAGACCAGCGTTCGGGCATGGAAGCAATCGGTGATCTGGACAAGTTCATGAAATTCGGTATGGCCCGCGGCCTGGGCTCGGCCGGAGGCGCCGGTGCGGCCGGAGCCGGGGTCGGCATGGCGGCCGGCGTGGGCGTGATGATGCCGGGCCTGATGCAGAAAGTGTTTGCCCCGGATCAAACCGAACTCAAACGTGAGCCGGTGCCCACCGTCACCTGCCCCAAATGTCATACCGACACTCCGGAACAGTCGCGATTTTGTTATCGCTGCGGACATCAGATGGTCCTGATGAACACGTGCCAGGCCTGCAATGCCCAATTAGCGCCCGAAGCCACGTTCTGTTCGAATTGCGGGTTGAAACTCGATGCCAAGGTGCAATGTCCTCACTGTCACGCCGAGCTGATACCGGGTTCCAAGTTCTGTGGTGAGTGTGGAAAACCGATCAATGAGCCGGACGCCGAATAGCAAGAGCGGCTTCTACATTGACGTCGGGTGTCCGGGGTGCGGCGGCCGGCTCGAGCTGGAAGAGAACTTCTTTGTTCTGCCGTGCCGTTACTGCGGTTCCATCCTCAGAATCCGAATGCCCGATTCTCCTCCCGCCTATCTGGTTAAGAGCAAGGTCGACAGATTCAAGGTCCGCTTTGGCATTGATCGCTATTTGAAAGAGCAGAATCAACCTCTGACCGATTCCGGTACACAATTCAAACAGATATATTATCCCTATTGGAAGATCCGGGTGATCCTCCTGAAGACCCGTAATCGCATCGAGACCGTTGAGCACGACAATAATGAGTATGGTTCCTATGGCTCCTGCGAATATGGGTCTACCGGAGGCAGCAGAACGGTTGAAACGAGAAAGACCGAAATATCACTTTCGCCGGCGGAATTCACGTTTCCGGCCGGGGCCGAATTGGCCGGCGTGCCGAGTTCGCTGGGCAGACGTGTCGAGTACCTGCACGCAGTACCGTTCGGAATTGAAGAAGTAGAAAGTGATTTTCATTCTTTGCCGGTAGGGATATCATGGGAGTCAGTCCAAAAACGACTTGAGAAATCGATTCGATCTGTCGGCATGCTGGATAACGCTGATTTCGGACGCAACCGGACCGAGTTTTTCTATCCGGTCGGCTCCATAGTCTACTTCCCCTATGTAATTGCTGAGTCCTACGGGACCGGGTCAGTTCGTCGGTGGATAGTCGACGGCGTTACGGGAAGAGTAGTAAACGGAATGGATCACCGTCTCAAAGAAACCGCCGGTCCCCTGCCGGACAACGCCGCCGTCGCATGCGGACAACTTCAAGTGGAGCATCACCGGTGCGGCAATTGTGGGTATGATTTGCCGGAACGGCAATCGTACATCTATCTCTGTCGACACTGTCACCAACTCATTACCATGGAAGACAGTCCCTGCCTGCAGTCCGAACTCAGAATCACGTCGAATCGCGGGAATCACGAGGACCGGCTAGTGCCGTTTTGGGTCATTCGGTTTGAGTACGATATCATTCAGTTGTCCGGCAGTTCGCTCGGAAGCTCAACCAACAGCAATCGGTTGGTCTTACCGGCGTTTCGACTGCGGAATTTCGAATCGGCCTACCGTCTCTCGAGACGCATTTCTTCCGCTCTCGACAAGCTCGACCTTGAGGATCTGATTCAGCCGGATAGTCGATTAAGCCCGGTGGATATTGGTCCGTCCGAGGCCCTGATTATGGCCGAAGTAGTCTGCGCTCGAGACCGGATGAACGTGTCAACTTCTCTTGACTTACCTTCTTTCAAGGATGCGGTGAAGGAGATGAGCATCGCCTATGTGCCCTTCCATCCGGAGCACTACTTCAATGTTGATTCAGTCCTGGGAGCAGTGACGTTCGAAAAGAGCGCAGGCTGAGAGTTCTTATTAATACCCGGGGTGCAACTCTCCCTTCGGTGGTCGCCCACCGCTCCGGAGGCTGTTTCATAAGTAGTAAATCGGCGTTGAGGCTTGTCGACTGTGCCCTCCACGCGTAGGGTGCAGCCTTGCGCCGCACGGACTTACCGGATCGGCGGGGACGAGCCCCGCCTCTACGCGACACGAAAGTTGAACGAATATCACGTTTTGCGACAGCCTCCCCCTTCCTGACCGCTTGGACCGTCCTGAGATTGAGGGTAATGCTGTTAACAAGAGTTGTTCCATCTTCCGGCGACCGGGAACTTTGTCTGCAAATCGTTGTCTAACAGGTAACCTAAGGAGACCTGTCGCGAAAAATCTTGCTATCGATTAAAGATTTGTCTATGTTCGGACGATGATTGAGGCCGGGTTGTCCTCGGATCCCGGCTGTCTGAGGCACTGTTGCTGAACAAAACGGTGGCCGTGGCTATAAAGACAAAAGCAGAAGCCACGGTCGGTTTTCTGAATCGGAGTAAGATTTGAGTAAAGGCAGTTTTCCGGCCATTGTCGTTGCAACCGCACTTCTCCTGCTTTTATCGGGGCCGGTATCGGCCGGGATTGCAGTCAGTTTTGACAATCCCGATACCGTAATAGCCAGCAATACAGTTATCGAGATTATTGAACACAACGGTGGCATCTGGATGGCCACCGGCGAAGGCGTCAATTTCACCTTCGACAGCGGCCGCACGTGGCTGTTGTACGACTCATCTAACGGTTTGATAACGAATGACATTTCGGCACTCTATGCCATTAAAGGCCGCCTTTGGGTGGCTACCGGCCATTCGGAAAATATTGGGGGACAGAGCGTGGGATTCTCCGATGCGCTGATGTATACCGATAACAACGGACAAACCTGGGGCATTGCCGATTTCGAGGGAATACCCGATGTGATCGGAGGCGACAAACAGATTTTCGATATTACGGGTCACTACGACCCGTCGCAGAACGAAGACTGGCTGTTTTTTGCCGCGTTTGCGGGTTCATTCCTGGCGTCACGCGACGGCGGTGTGAGTTGGCGGCGCATATATTCCTCGGCAGCCGACTCTTTCAGGTATGTTAATGAATCCCAGCCACCGGTGCAGACGCGCTATTTCTCATGTGTCACGGATACCTCACACGGCGATTCACTCTTCGTGTGGACCGGCACGGCCGGTGGTATATTCCAGTACGTGTTTGCTCCACCTGATCAACGTCCCAGCTCTAAATTGATTACTGATATAATGTTCTGCAATGAATGCGGTCCGGGGGACAGCAGTCGAGTTTATTTTGGCGGGGCCAATGGCGTGACCCGAGGAACAGCTTCAGGAGGGCCGTTTATTTCTCGCTTCCTGGAAGATGGTTTGCCGGGTCTATATATATCGAGGATATTCCCATTCGCCGGCAGAGTGTTCGTGGGTACCAAGACGGATGTGGATGGTCTCTCGACCGGATTGGCGGTTTCGACCGACGGTGGTGACAGCTACACGGCTCTGAGCGGTTTCACGGACGTGATTGGTCCGGACAGAACGGTCTTCGATATGGCCGTCAGGCGAGACCGCATGTACCTGGCCGGTGAAAGAGCGGGTTTGTTCGTATCCCTCGATACCGGAGCCAGCTGGACCCATATTTGGGTCGACTCGTCGGACACCAGCGCCGCCAATGCCCGCAATACGGTGCTTGCTCTCGATGTATTTGTGGACACGCTCAGAGTCGGCACCGATTCCGGATTGGTGACGTTGTACATGGATTCTACAGGTGCTATTGATTCGTCGCGGTACGATGTATTTCCGGAGACGCCCGGTTTCGGCAGCGCTCGAGTGATCGGAGTTCACACGCAGGTCTTCTATGACTCGACCGGGCCGACATACGATTCCCTGGCTATCTGGACAATCAACCGACCGCTTACTGCCTCGGGCAGCCCCGTGGTGCTTCGTTCCCGCGAGGCTCCGTTACAGGACGGTGAACAAGATACTCTCTGGCAGGCCTTACAGCCGGAAGTGCTGACAAATGATATCGTGTTTATCGGCGACACCGTGTGGGCCGTCGGCGAGGCCGGGTTGCGGTTCAGCGATGACGGTTCCAATCCGTCCAAGGTCTTCACGATTAGAGACACGACCAGCCTTGATGAGTTCGACAGCGAAGAAATAACCGTCATGTCCGTCAGCGGCGACACTGTCATAGTCGGTACGAATCAAGGATTTGCGATCTCCCACGACTGCGGTCAACGGTACAAGATATTCAGAGTGAACACGGACACGCTCGCCGCCGATATTGTGATTAATCACACGCGGAATAGTACGTCCGGGCAAATATCGGGAGATTTCATTCCGGCGCTGGGAGTCCAGTACCTGGAGGATGAGTTGGCGCGTATTTGGGTCTCGGCCCGACCGGCGCTCACAGGAGGGTCGCAGGCTATCTCGACGGGCATCTATCTGCCGGTCGATTCCGGTGGCAACGTCCTGGAGTCCGAGTCAGACAGCGGTTTCGCTCGCTATGACATCCAATGGGGCTTAGGTTATGACACCGGTTTTGCCTGGAATTTCGGCTTTAACGGTGACACTGTTTTCGCCGCTTCGGACAACGGCTTGCTCTTCAACTTTGGTGACACCGGGAGGACCTGGGATACAGTCGCACTGGTCGACGCCGACAACAACGTCCTGGTAGAACCAGACGTGTCCATCTTTGCCGTTGAAGTTGTAGGAAACTCTCTCTGGGTGGGTACCGAACAGGCTACCGTACGGGTGGGTCTGGATGACTTTGTGGCCGACAGCACATTCTTCTTTGTTGATCGTGAGAGTGCCTCGGATCTTGTCTATGGTTTCCCTGTGCCGTTCAGTCATTCAGCCGGCGGTGGCGTCGACTTTCATTTCGTTCTGGATGAGCAGCAACAGGTCACGCTGGAAGTCTACGACGCAGCCATGAACCTGGTCGCGCGGGTTATAGAAAACCGATCTTTCGGTCCCGGAACGTATCACGGCCGCAATACGGGCGTACCGACCTGGGACGGTCGCAACGGTGCGGGCGATAGGGTAGCCGTAGGACCCTACTACTTCAAAGTCGAATTATCTTCCGGCGACGTGCGCTGGGGCAAACTGGCGGTGATACCATGACAAAGTCCAGGAACCGTTGCAGCATGTTCTTCATAGTGGCGGTGCTCTTACTTCCGCCAACGATAGCCCTCCGGGCCGCCGACGGTGACGGCGGTCAGCCGGGAGCGTTCTTCCGGATTCCGATCGGGGCTCGGCCCACGGCTATGGGCGGGGCCTATCTGGCGATCTCCAATGATGGCGCCGCGCCACTCTTTAATCCGGCCGGGGTCGTCTCTCTTAAGAAAAAGCTCTTCGCTACTTCGTATCGCGCCATGGATCTGGACCGCTCCCTCGGTTATATTACTTTGCTCGTACCGACCAGAGAAGAATCCACAATCGGTATCAACTGGCACTATTTCGGAGCCGGGGAGATAACGCTGCGCAACAGCGACGGGCGTGAAATTGGCCGGGAAGTCAGTTTCAATAATCACGATATCTCGATCCTTTTTGCCAAGCGATTCGAGGAGTACCTGTCGCTCGGTTTGCGGGCCGGTTACCTGTACTCGACCTTTGCCGAGATGTCAACCTTCTCCGTGGGAGTGGATGTGGGAGCCATGATCTATCTCAGCGGCTTCTACAACCGGGAGCGGCGAGATGAAGCCTTCATGCGCGATGTACAAATCGGACTGACGGTCAAAAATCTGGCCGCCACCTACCGGTGGGACACCGAAAAGTACAACGAGGAAATCGGCGGCGGCGACCTGAGCGTTGAGCAGGAAGATAAGATACCGGTTGAAGTGGGACTCGGTGTGTCCGCCCGGTTCCTGAAACGGAAGTTGCTGGTGGCAACGGACATTATCAAGAACGAAAAGCAGGATCCTTTCTTTCACGGCGGCGCGGAGTATTTCATATCTCCGGAATTCGCCATACGCGGGGGTTATTCCGATGGTCGCTTCACGGCCGGCACGGGGTATGTCTTCACCATCGGCAACCAGGTTCTGGCCATCGACTACGCTTTCGCCACCGACAAAGTCGATGAAGGCTCTGAACATATTTTCTCATTTGATTTGTTGTTCTGAAGGTAAACGGTGATGAAACGAACTACTTGCGGTCTGGTTTTTATGTTCCTCCTGTCGATCGTTGCCAACTCCGCTTACGGTAGTGACGGTCTGTCAATGCTCAAAGTCGAAACCGGGGCCGAACCCTCGGGCATGGGCGGTGCCGTGGCGGCCGTGACCGGCTCGCCGGATTTGATTGTTTACAACCCGGCCGCAGCAGCCGACTTTAACAAGTTTCATGTCTCATTAGGGCACACCGCCTACTGGAACGACATTCGCATGGAGAGCGGCCACTTTGCGATGAAAGTATCACGGCGCGTGAACCTCCATGGCGGTATTCGTTATGCCGCCATCGACGAACTGGAGTTCCGAGGGGAAGTGGCCAGCGAGGAACCGCTGGGCTATTTTGATGCTCACGATATCTCCGCAAAAGCAGGGCTGGCTGTCGAACTGACCGACTGGCTCTCAACCGGCTTCTCATTGGGGGCCGTGTCGGAGAAGATCGAGGCCTGGCACGGAGGTACTTTTGCCTTCGATTTCGGTCTACTGGCGCGAACGACGCAGAACGTGACTGTCGGTGCGGCAATCACTAACCTCGGCTCAGACTTCAGGCTCAGCAAGGCCGACAATACCGAGTCTCGGGACATAGCATTGCCCACGACCTACCGGGTCGGGGCGGCGTATCAGTACGGCGAATACCTCGGGGCGGCCGATCTGGTTTATGTCGATGACGAGGCGCACGTTCACGTGGGCGCCGAAGCGGCGATCGAGGAGATCTTCGAGGTGCGGGCCGGTTACATGTTTAATTACGATATTAAGAACTTCACGGCGGGCGTATCGTTTACACGCTACTCCATCAAGATCGATTATGCCTTTGTTCCCTTCGAAAAGGACCTGGGCACGTCGCATATGTTTAACGTGACGTTTAGTCTATAGGAGATAGAACGAGAGATATTTGGTAACGGGAGACGGTCAGGTGGAGGGATCTTCTCACGAAATACGAACGAGCGAATGGATTTGTGAGCAGGTCAATCTCACTTCGGGATTGACTTCAGGTGTCAAGTCCGAATGAGCTTGACCTGTGAAACGGTAAACCCACCGCAAGCGGTGGGGCACCGCCGGGCATTTGCCCCCCACATTGAAACGAAAGATTAATGAAATAGAGATACAGGAGCAATTGATCAATGGCCAAGTACAAAATCGCATGGTTGCCGGGTGATGGGGTTGGAAACGATGTTATGGAGGCTGCCAAAATCGTGCTGGACAAGATGCAGTTTGATGCGGAGTACATTCACGGCGACATCGGTTGGGAGTTCTGGCGCACGGAGGCCGACCCGCTGCCCAAGCGAACCGTCGAGCTGCTGAAGAAAGTCGACTGTGCGCTCTTTGGCGCCATCACTTCCAAACCGAAAGAAGAAGCCGAACAGGAACTGATACCGGAACTGCAGGGCAAGGGGCACGTTTATTCGTCGCCCATCGTCCGCCTCCGCCAGGAATTCAATCTCCGTACCAACCTGCGGCCCTGCAAGGCGTACCCGGGCAACCCGCTCATCTACAAAGAGGGTATTGATCTCGTCGTTTTTCGAGAAAACACCGAGGACCTGTACAGTGGCGTGGAGTTTTTCCCGCTGCCGGACGAAGTTCGGGAAGTCGTCAAGAAGCACAACAAGAAGATGGCGCGTTTCGACCCGACCCCAGCCGATGAGATCGCCGTCTCGTTGCGAATCAACACCAGGACCGGCTGCCGGAACATCATCACCGACGCCTTTGAGTACGCCAAGAAGCACGGTTACAAGTCCGTAACGGTCGTCGAGAAACCGAATGTCATACGGGAAACCTCGGGTCTGATGGTGCGCACCGCGCGCGAAGTGGCCAAGAATTATCCGGATATCGAGCTGTGGGAGACCAACATCGACGCCATGTGTATGTGGCTGATCAAAAACCCGATGGATTACTCCGTGATAGCTACTTCGAACATGTTTGGCGACATCGTCTCCGACCTGTGCGCGCAACTGGTGGGCGGCCTGGGCTTCGCGGCTTCGGGCAATATCGGCGACAATCTGGCGGTGTTCGAACCGACACACGGTTCCGCCCCGAAGTACGCCGGTCAGTACAAAGTCAACCCGATGGCGATGCTGTTGACCACGAAGATGATGTTCGATTGGCTGGAGGAGACGGACAAAGCGGCCGCACTGGAAAACGCGATTGCTGAAGTAATCAAAGAGGGCAAAGTCCGCACGTACGACATGGGCGGCACGAGCACGAGCCTGGAAGTAGCGGAGGCGGTGGCGGCGAAGGTGTGACAAGAAGTAAGTCAGAATCACTCGGTGCCGGGTGCCCCACCGCTTGCGGAGGGGCACCCTGATACTGAGCTTCGGGTATAGCCCATCCCCCCCTCATTAAACTTGCCCCCATTTAATCCCTGTACTATGCTGAGCTGGTCGTTGCCGTCAGGTGAGGTCACCTGACGGCACACAGAGGGGCAGATGTGGACAACTGCCGCGCGCGAGGATGGACCCCTGCCTTCGCAGGGGTGACAAGAACAATGTCATTCCCGCGCAAGCGGGAATCCAGTCAGGACCAGATGGATCCTGACTTACATTTGAAGGAATAGCCGGTTGCCGGAGAAGAACAACAACGGAGCGCCTCAGCAAGAGGCCGCGTTCGCGCGCGATCTGGGGCTGTTCGATGCCACCATGATCGGGGTCGGCGCGATGATCGGCGCCGGCATTTTCGTGCTGACCGGGATCGCCGCCGGCGAGGCCGGCCCGGCCTCGCTGCTGGCCTTCGCACTCAACGGCGTCGTGACTCTCCTGACCGCCTTCGCCTATGCCGAACTGGCCTCGGCCATTCCCCGCGCCGGGGGCGGCTACTCGTTCGTCCGTATGGCCTACCCCGGAGCGATCGGGTTCGTGGCCGGGTGGATGCTCTGGTTCGCCTATACCGTAGCCTGCAGTCTCTATGCGCTCGGCTTTGCGGGTTACTTCTGGGAGTTCTTCCTCAAATACATTCCGGGGCTGAGCGGCTTTGTGTTCAACATCGTCGGACATCATTTTGCTGTTCTTGGCGTGACGGTTCTGATTGGTCTTGCTTTCATAAGACTGAACGTCCGCGGCGCCGAGGTGACCGGCAAGACCGAAAACGCCCTGACCCTTTCCAAGATCGCCGTGCTGGGCATCTTTATTTTTTACGGCCTGCGCAAGATATTCGAGACGCCCACACAGACAGCCGAGAGCTTCACGCCGTTCTTTCCCGAGGGCATGGGGGGCGTGCTGATCGCCATGGGGTTGACCTTTATCGCCTTCGAAGGATATGATCTGATCGCCACCGTCGCCGAGGAAATCAAAGAACCCGAAAAGAACATCCCCCGCGCAACTTTCATAGCCCTCGGCATAACGATGATAATGTACATGTTTATCCTGTTCGTCTCACTGGGTGCAGTATCGGCCGGGGATAAGCCGTCGTGGCAGTTCCTGGGTGAATTCAAAGAAACGGCTATCGTGCGGGCCGCCGAAGATTTCATGCCCGCCATCGGCGTGGCCGTGATCGTATTCGGCGGCCTGCTGTCGACCACGTCGGCGCTGAATGCGACGGTGATGGCCGCCTCTCGAGTCGCGTTTTCGATGGGGCGGGACCAGTGGCTGCCCAAACCAATTGGGCGCATCCATGCCGTGCGCCATACTCCACACGTCGCCATTGTGGCAACGGGAGCGATCTTACTAGTCATGGCCGTGACGTTGCCTATCGAAGCGGTGGGGTCGGCAGCCAGTCTTATGTTTCTGTTGACCTTCGCTATGGTTAATCTGTCGGTGATTGTTCTGCGTCGCAAGTATCCCGATATTCCGCGGCGCTATCGCGTCCCGTTCTATCCGGTGGTGCCGGCTCTCGGATTCGGACTGAATATCTTCCTGGCAGTCTACCAATTCAACTTCCAGCCGATTGCCTGGTATGTCACCATCGGCTGGATAGCAGTCGGCCTATTTATCTATTTTGCTTACTCGGAAAAGCAGGCCGCACCGTTCAAACCGCAGGTGCTGTTGTCCCGTCAGAGCAGTGTCGCGGCCTCGGTGGATTCAGCTGTGCTGGTCCCTCTGCATAATCCGGATAACGTGGAAATCCTGCTGGATTTTGCTTACCCGATCGCCCGCGCCAGGGGCAGGAAACTGGTGGCAATTACCGTGGTGGTTGTGCCGCGACAGTTGCCGATCCACGACGGTCTGCGCATAGCTCACCACCGTGAGGCACTGTTGCGAAAGGCTCGCGAATATGCCTCGCAAAAGGGGTTCGAGATCGAAACGGAAGTCGTGATCGCGCATCACAGCCATGACGGCATTTTCTCGGCGGCGCGACAGTTCAAGGCGGATGTGCTCGTCATGGGCTGGAAAGGACACTCCAATACGCGCGAACGTATTTTCGGGCAAGTGGCGGATCAGATTATCCGCCATGCGCCGTGTGATCTGTTGCTATTGAAGATCGGCGAGAAACGAACGTTTGAAACCTGTCTGTTTCCGACCTCGGGCGGACCGCACGCTAAACTGGCGGCGTTCATGCTTGACGAACTGGCGGCGGCACATGATATGAAAGTGACAACGGCCTATGTTGTACCGGAAGGGGCCACTGACGAGCAGCGCGAAACGGGAATGCATTGGATCGATGAGACGTTGTCACACGTACAGCACCACGACAAATTCGAGAAGGACTTGATTGAATCGCGTTCCGTTGCCGGCGGGCTGGCGCTGGCCAGTCGCGGGTTCGATCTGCTGGTGATCGGCGCCGCCAAAGAACCGTTTTTCCGGAAAGTGCTGTTTGGCGAGATCCCCGAGAAGGTCGCGCGGTTCTCACCGACCTCCGTATTGGTCGTGAAGCAGCACGAGGGTCACATGAAGTCGTTGTTAAAGAGGGCGTTCGGGTAAGAAATCGCCCGGCTATTCCATAGCTTTAATAGCGCGGATCACTTCGCCGGGGGACTGAACGGACATCAGTTCCTCGCGGAATGATTCGTATCGGAGCATTTCGACGAGGGCTTTGAAGACTTTAAGATAGAGGGTGTCATCGTAGGGCGGGGCAGCCATGACAAAAAAGAGATGAACCGGTTTATTATCGGGAGCGTCGAAATCATATCCTTTGGTCGATCGCGCAAAAGCAATCATAAACTCGGTAGCATGTTTGGATCGGATGTGGGGAAAAGCGATGCCGTCGCCGATGGCCGTCGTCGCCTTCTTTTCGCGATTGATGAAATCGATCAGCAGTTTGTTGCGATTGCCGACTCGGAAATGTTTATCCAGCAAGTCGACCAGTTCGCTCAATATTTCTTTTTTGGCATCCTCACGCCGACGTTCGACGGACTCATCTTCCTCGGGCGGATCGATTTCCGTGGACATTTCCAGTTGGATCAATGATTCTTTTATGTAGCGCGATATGTTCATATTGTTGGTGTCGGTCCATTACTGATTCGATTTTAGGGACAAGTATAGATTTGATTCGGCTGGTTTGTCAATAGATAGAAAGGGGTGCGCAAAGAAAAGTGCGCCAGCCTAACTTATTTGTTTATAATATGTTACTTCACAGGACCGAGACTGTTGCCCCGCTCTTTTCTTGACTTGAGAACCTTTTGGAACTACCTTTTTACAAAGAAAAATGGTGTGGTGCGGTCTTTGACTTTGACCGCAAATGACGACAAGTAGAGTAAATAAGGAGATACACAGCCTTAGTGGTAACATTTGCAGACGTTAAGCGAACTCACACATGCGGCGAGTTGCGCCGCGAACATGTGGGAGAAACGGTCAGTCTCAATGGTTGGGTCAACAGCTACCGCAATCTGGGCGGCTTGTTTTTTATGGACCTGCGGGATCGCTATGGCCTCACGCAGGTTGTAATCAACCCCGAGTCGGTGGACAAGGCCGTCCTGGACGAAGCCAACCGTGCCCGCCACGAATATGTAGTGGCGGTAGTCGGTGAAGTACAGGACCGGCCGGACGGAACGGTCAATCCGAGGCTTGATACGGGCGAAATCGAAGTCAACGCGCAAGAGTGCTATATTCTGGCCGAGTCAAAAACACCGCCGTTCGAGATAGAAGACGAAACGAATGCCAGTGAGAAGCTGCGCCTGGAGTATCGCTACCTGGATCTGCGCCGCAAACCGCTGCAGGAGCGAATACGGTTTCGGCACGAGGCGACGATGGCGATCCGCAACAATATGAGCGGCCAGGGTTTTTATGAAATCGAAACACCGCTGCTGATCCGCTCCACACCGGAGGGTGCTCGTGACTACGTGGTGCCGAGCCGGGTGTCAAAGGGTAAATTCTATGCGCTGCCCCAGTCACCACAATTACTGAAACAAATCCTGATGGTCTCCGGATTCGACAAGTACTTCCAGGTTGCCCGCTGCTTGCGTGACGAAGATCTTCGCTCCGATCGGCAGCCGGAACACACACAGATCGATGTCGAGATGTCTTTTGCGACTCCCGATGACGTGTTTGCGGTCGTGGAACGGCTCATGGTTGATCTTTTCCGAACGACGCTGGATGTCCAATTGGAGACCCCGTTTCCGCGTATAACGTTCCAGGAAGCTATGAACCGATGGGGAATAGACAAACCGGACATCCGCTTCGGGATGGAGATTGTCGATCTCACGGAGACCGTTCGAGGCTGTGACTTCAAAGTGTTCGCCGACAACGTCAAATCCGGCGGTGTCGTTAAGGGCATTGTGCTCAAAGGCGGCGGGACAATGTCCAGAAAACAAATCGACAGCCTTACCGATGTTGCCAGGCAAGCCGGAGCGGGAGGCCTGGCATATGTTCTGCGTGCAGAGTCCGGTGACAAGTCGCCCATATTGAAATTCATCGGCGAGGAAGTGAAGGACACTTTGTGTGGCAAATCGGGCGCCGAGGTTGGGGATGCGCTGCTTATCATCTCTGACAGGGCTCTGAAGACGGAGTCGATACTGGGCCAAGTGCGGCTGTATCTGGGCCGTGAACAAAACCTGATTCAGCGAGGAGAGTGGCGGTTTCTATGGATTACGGAGTTTCCCTTGTTCGAATACGAAGAGGAGACCGGCACATTGCAGGCAGCCCACAACATCGTTTCACACCCGATGGATGAGGATATTCCGCTGGTGGAAGCCGGATTCCATTCGGAGTTGCCTCTGGCCGATCCGAATCATCCGTGGCGCAAGGCCCGAGCCAAGCAATATGATCTGGTACTGAACGGGTGGGAGATGGGCTCAGGCGGCCAACGTAACAACCGGAGAGATTTGCAGGAAAAGATACTCAATATTCTGGGCATCGACAAAGATCGCGCCGAACGCATGTTTGGGTTCTTGTTGCGGGCACTCGAATATGGTGCGCCGCCGCATGCCGGCATAGCGCTGGGGTTGGATCGATTGATGGCGTTGATGACCGGCAGCGATATGATTCGGGATGTAATTGCTTTTCCCAAGACCACCAACGCCTTGTCGCTGATGGACGGTTCGCCTTCGGAGATCGATCCGGCGCAACTGGCCGAGCTGGGGCTGGAACTAAGAAAGGAAGCCGAGGTCCATACACAGGTATGAGCGTAGACAGTGAGCAGCACGTGGTCCGGTTGTTTTCCGTCGAGGGACTCGATCAGCGCCTTCTATACGGTCAAAATGACCTGTTCCTGAAAGTAATCGAGGCCAGCCTGGGCGGCCATATCGTGGCCCGCGGCGACAAGATTCAGGTGGCCGGTCCGCCGGAAACGGTCGAACAAATCTTCCGGCTGTTTAATGACATGATTACACGAATCAAACAGGGTAATTTCATCACCGAGCAGTACCTGACTTACGCCATTGCCATGATCAAGGAAAACGGTCTCGGCCCGGCCGACTCGATTTCGACCCAGAGCTTGCTGACAAGCTCGCTCAAAAAAGAGATCAAACCGAAGACTATCGGTCAGACGAAGTACGTCGAAGCGGTCGAGAGAAACGATGTCGTATTCGCGATCGGTCCGGCCGGCACGGGCAAGACATACCTGGGGGTGGCGATGGCCGTGGCCGAGTTAAGGGCCGATCAGGTGCGCCGTATCGTCTTCACCCGTCCGGCGGTTGAAGCCGGCGAATCTCTCGGTTTTCTGCCGGGGGATATTCGGGCCAAAGTTGATCCCTACCTGCGACCGATATACGATGCGCTGTATGATATGCTGCAGCCGGACAAAATACGCAAGCTGGTCGATATGGGGGTGATCGAAATTGCGCCCCTGGCGTTTATGCGCGGGCGCACGCTTAACGATGCCTTCATAGTTCTCGACGAAGCTCAGAATACGTCGAGTGCGCAGATGAAAATGCTGCTGACCAGAATCGGCGAGGGCTCCAAAGCGGTCATCACCGGAGACATTACCCAAATCGATCTGGAGGATCGCCGCAAGTCGGGTTTGATTATCGTGCAGAAGATACTGAAGCATATTCCCGGTATCGAGTATGTTTTCCTGACGGACAAGGATGTGATTCGTCACCGTCTGGTCCAGGATATCATCAAAGCCTACGAAGTCTACGAAAAGCCCGGGCGGAAGCACTAGAAGGGTACAGGCTCATTATGTTCTCTGCTCTGTTAAGACTGAAACGGGCGATTAAGCGCATTCTGAAAGTTCAGAGTGAAAGCCGTCAGAGGATGGTAATCACTCCACGCTCCCGAACTCTCAAGATCCTCATGCTGATAGGGTTCTCGCTGCTGATCGGCATCTTCTATCCGGGTGAAGACTTGTATGATCCGTTCGATGTGCCTCGACGGGGCGAGATCGCTCTGGAAGATATCGTTGCACCTTTCCAGATTACCGTGTTGAAGACGGAACGCGAAATTGAGGACGAACAGGATATCGTACGTCTCACGGTACCCCATATCATTGATTACGATTCAACGGCGGTCGAGAATGCCTATCGGAATATGGCCCGGTTTTTTAGCCTCGTCGACTCGCTGGCCGGCGACAGCACTGTGCCGTCTCAGGAAGAGCCGTTGATCGACTCCATATCCCGGCGATTCCCGGTGTTGAGTCGCGACGCTATCAGACAGTCCTTGCGGCGGGATGATCTGGCCGAGGTGCACGAGAATCTGCAACGTGTCTACCGCAATGAGATCTACAAAGTCGGCGTGTTGCCGCTCAAGAATTCGTTGCCGCAGTCGGTCAATAAGAACGTGCTTATCCGGAGAGGAGAGAGAGAGAACATTTACTACAGAGACAAGATTCTCTATGTGGAACTGGCCAACGCTCATCTCTTAACGGCGCTGAATCGGTTGTACATGAAGGAGTCGATCGACGTGGAATACTATTACCTGATCGGCCGTTCGTTCATCCTGCCCAATCTCCGCGTGAACATGGCGGAGTACAATCGGCGTCTCCGGGAAGAACTGGATCAGATCTCACCTATCAGTGAGATAGTGAAGGAAGGCGATGTAATTGTCCGTGCCGGGAACAAAATCAATGCGCGTCACGAACGGGTGTTGGGAGAAATGGCCCATATGCAGCGCGTCCGGGCGGCGCAGAAGGGCTGGTATCTTGATCTGCTGCCGGCTCTGTCGCGGTTGTTACTCATTGGTTTGGGGTTTATCACCCTGTATCTGTTTCTTTATTACTACCGCCAAGAAATATACTTCTCCAATCCGAAATTGCTCGTGGTATTCCTGGTCTTTGCTTTCCAGCTGCTGTTTGTCTACATCGCGGGCAGTTGGGACATATCTCTTTTCCTCTATCCGGTGGCGTTCTTGGCCATCATGCTGACTATCTTGTTCGACGCCGAAATAGGCATATTGGCTACTATTGTCCTGGCCCTTCTTCTGGGCATCATGCACCGGTTCAACTTCACGATTGTCTTCATGACGGTCGTGGTCGGCACGGTGGCGGGGTTTGCGTCTCGCAAAGTGCGGCGGCGCTCACACTTCTTCAGGATTATGCTGCTGACCATGCTAACCAGCGCGCTGTTCATTCTGCTGGTTGAGAATTTGAAACTGACGCCGCCGACCGATCTGTTCACCGAGGTCGGATTCGGTCTGATCAGTGGTGTGGCGACCGTCCTTCTTGTGATCGGATTGCTGCCGGTGTTCGAGGCCCTCTTCGGCATTACGACCGACATTACGTTGTTGGAGCTGTCGGACCTCAATCACCCCCTTCTCAAGCGACTGGCGGTGGAGGCGCCGGGCACCTATCAGCATTCGCTGATTGTCGGCAATCTCTCGGAGGCGGCGGCCAAGGCGATCGAGGCCAACTCGTTGCTGGCCCGGGTCGGCGCGTATTACCATGATATCGGCAAAATGGAAATACCGGAGTACTTTGTTGAGAATCAGCTCAGCATCAAATCCAAGCATGAATCGCTGACTCCTTCCATGTCCGCGTTGATCCTGTCGTCGCACGTCAAAAAGGGCCGGTTGCTGGGTGAAGCCGCCGATATACCGGATGATGTACTTAATTTCATCGAAGAGCATCATGGAACAATGGTGCAGAGCTATTTCTATGATAAAGCGGTGAAGGCGGGTGCGGATCCGGAAGAGATGGACAAATATCGTTATCCGGGGCCGCGGCCGCTGACCCGAGAGACCGGGATAGCCATGTTGGCCGACGCCGTCGAAGCGGCCAGCCGGACGCTGGAGCAGCCGACGGCGGCGAGGATTGATCATTTGATCCAGCGGATTATCAATGATCGCTTTCAATCGGGTGAACTGAACAGCTGTCCCCTGACTCTGCATGATCTGGCCAAGATCAAGCAAGCGTTTGCACAAGTGCTGATTGCCACCTTCCATCATCGCGTGGAATACCCCCGTAAACAAAAAGTGGGTGAGCTTGATTGAGACTCCACATTTACAAACAAAAGCCTCTGCGCATTCCGCGCAAGCAAGCCGAGTCTCTTTTCGACGCTGTCAGTGGAGAAGAGGCGGAGCCTGACCAAAACGGACGAGTGAACCTGATCCTGACCGATGATCGGAGTATCCGGTCGCTCAATAAACGGTTCCGCGGGATCGACAAACCGACCGATGTATTATCCTTCAATATCGATGAGCCGGTCGACCACGACAGTGTCTTCGGTGAGATCTACGTTTCAGTAGACACGGCCGTCAGACAGGCGCCCGAGTACGGCCTTTCTCCGGGGCAGGAGGTGTTGCGTCTCCTTTGTCACGGCCTGCTGCATCTGTTCGGATTTGACCATGAAAAAAGCGCCGAGGCCGGAAAAATGAGAGCTCGGGAACAGTATTATCTCGAGCCTTTCGGGATTGTTGAGAAGAAATGACGGAATTGGCGTATATCATACTGGCCGTGATCGCGTACGGTACGGCTTACATCGTGTCGTTGTATTCGCTGGCGGTATATATCGATCCGGATGAAGTCGAGGTGCTGTTTCCCCAGATGTCCCGGTCGCGTAAGGGCTTCCTGAAGAAACTCGCGGGCGATCCCCGGGCGTTCGTACAGGTCGCTATTATCTATCGCTCCCTGGCGCTGGTGGTAATCACCGTAGCGGCCTATCGGATGTTCAGCACGTATTTGGTTTTCAACGGTGTGCCGCACTGGCTTTTGCCGGCGGTGGGATTGGGAGTGGTGTGGATACTGTTCGTCGTCACGGTAGAATACCTGCCGCGACGGTCGTCCCGGACCGCTATCAATCAGCGCATGAGCCGACATCTGTGGGTGATTTCCGTTATTTACTTCTTCTTCTACCCGTTCGTGCGGTTGTTTCGTTCGCTGCTCCGGAAGGTAAACAGCGGAGACATGATCACCGAAGAGGAGAAAGAGGAGATCGTGGAGCGGGCGATCGAGACTCTGGCCGATCAGGCCGGGATCAATGAGGCCATCGTGGAAGAAGAAGAGAAGGAGATGATCGGCCAGATTTTCCAGCTCGACCAGACGCTGGTCAAGGAAATCATGGTGCCGCGAATTAATGTTACCGCGATCGAGCACTCACTTTCTTTCAATGAGATACGCCGGCTCGTGTTGCAGGACGGGCACTCCCGCTATCCGGTTTTCAGGGATTCGATCGACAATGTAATCGGGATGATCTATGTTAAGGATTTGTTCACGAATCTTCCCGAGCGGGGTGAAACCTTCGAGGTCAGCAAGTACCTGCGCGAGCCCTATTTCGTCCCCGAAACGAAGGTCATCGGAGAATTGCTCTCCGAGTTCAAGACGAAGCGGCTGCACATCGCCGTCGTTGTGGATGAATTCGGCGGCGTCTCCGGCATCGTAACCCTCGAGGATATCATCGAGGAGATATTCGGCGAGATTCAGGATGAGCACGACTGGGAGCAGGAGAACATCTCGGTCATGTCGGACGGCAGTTATGTCGTCACTGCCGGCATGCTCGTCGAGGACTTGCAGGAGAAGCTCGAGACCGACTATGAACAGGGGGACTATGACACCGTGGGCGGCCTGATCTATGATCTGGTAGGCTCCGTGCCGAAAGAAGGGCAGAAGATCAGGTGGCATGATATCGAGTTCGAGATTCAGCAGATCGAGGGTCAGCGGATTGCGACGGTAACGGTGCGGCGATAGCCGCCCGCCGGATAGGGTCGACTCGCGATGTTTCCAACACCAGCTAACTCAGGTACTCATGAGTCGGTTGGGTCAGGCTGAATCTCAGGACAAATCGGCCGCTCTAATCAGGGACGACGGGTCGACTCTGGAAGCAGGCCAGAAGTCGGTCAAAATCGGGCAGTTCCTTGAAATTGGCCAGGGCATGGTCATAGAAGTCACTGAGTTGATACTCCATAGTGCCGCAATTGAGCATGACGTAGGGAATCGCCGCTCGCCGGCACAGCTCGATCATGCGGTACAGCTCCACTTTCCCTGAGAACCGGGCGTCGCAGATAACAAGATCGGCCAGGGCGGCCAGTTCGCTCTTGACCTGGGTGATACTGTCGATCCAGTGCAGCTTCACGCCGGCATCGCAGGCGGGTGTGAAGTACTTGCTCAGAATCGACTTTTGCAGAGCAAAAATGAGGACCTGCTGACCCTCGGTGGGTGCGGTCGTGTTCGAGACCCGAACGGATTGTTCGCCGGCCACCGGGAGCGTCAGTGTGAACGTGGTGCCGACGCCCAGAAGAGATTCGACGGTGAGATCTCCGCCGTGGTCACGAGCAATGTTGCGGCAGATGGAGAGGCCCATACCGGTACCGACCAGCTCATCCTTGCCCCATACGCCCTTGGTGGAGAAGAACGGGTCAAAGATGCGGGCGAGGTTCTTCTCCGGAATGCCGCCGCCCGTGTCTCCGACTTTGACTTGGACAGCATTCTTGTTGCTGGTGAGAGCGATGGTCACGACGCCATCGGAGCGAATGGCGTGTCGGGCGTTTATGAGAAGATTCAAGAGCAGTTGCTGAATCTTGCTCGGTGAGATCTCGACCGGGGGAGGATTCTCGAAATACGTGACTATTTCTATGGACCGATCCTTCATATCCTGTTCGACGAGAGCTGTAGCTTTGGTAATGACTTGTGGCAGGTCCTGGCTGACCAGATCTTCAACTTTGGACGTGGAGTATGTGAGCAGTGACATCGCCACATCGTTGGCTTTCTCGCCAAGCTCAATGACTTTGGCGAGGGAATCCCGAGCGGCTCCGACATCCTTGGTTCGGTCCATTTCCTCGACTGCGAACGAAGCGTTGCCGATTATGGCTCCGAGGTAGTTTTTGAATTCATGGGCCACCCCGGCCGCGAGCGTCCCGATAGCGGACAGTTTGTCGTTTTCGGCCAGCTTCAACTGTGTTTGCAGCTCCAGGCTGATATCTTCACCCAGTGACACGAAGTTTATGATATCGCCCTCTTCATTGAAGATGGGTGAAACGGTCTTGCGTTCCCAGTAGATTTCGCCGTTCTTTTTGCGATTCTGGATGCGTCCGTGCCAGGTATGCCCGGCTTTTATCGTGCGCCACAGGTCTTCGTAGAGGTCCCGGTCGTTCCGCTCCGATTTCAATATTCGGGGGGTCTGCCCGAGCACTTCTTCCGGCGTATAGCCGGTGATGGTGCAGAATCGAGGATTGACGAATTCAATATGTCCCTCGGCGTCGGTAATGCAGATTATGTTGGCGGATTGCGTGACGGCCGCGGACAGCTTGCGAAGCTGACTTTCCTTATCTCGAAGTTCCGTTATTTCCTGCCCGTAACAGTGGACAAATGCTTCACCGCCCACGGGATAGAACTCCCACCGGAACGTACGCATGGTGCGAGTCTGACGCTGAGCTGACACGGCTGTCTGTTTATCGATACATGTCTGAATACACGAGAGGTAGTCGGGCGGAAGGACCTCGTGGGCTTGTTCCAGCGGCACTCCGAGTGCGGGGAGTTGTCGGTGAAAAGCGGGATTGGCGTATTCTATGGCGCCGTCGGCAGCCAGCTTGAGGACGGAGTGCGGATTGTTTTCGGGAAAAGCGGCCAAGTGTCTGAGTCGCTCGTTGGTCCGCTTGCGGTTCGATATATCACGTGCAAAAGCGCAGGTGAAGGGCATCCCCGAGACCTCCGTGAAATGCTCGCTGGTTTCGACCGGAATACCCCGGCCGTCTTTGGCTCGCAGCGATGCTTCCCTGGTCAGAACGCCGCTGTTTTTGAGATTCTGCCGGTGTGCCGACCAGGTTTCCTCCGGCAGGGCAGGACAAATTTCGCACATGCGCATAGTCAGCAGTTCTTCACGGCTGTAACCGAGAAGGTTACAGGCAGTGTTATTCACGTAGATGAAACGCGCGTCCGAGCCCATCCAGAAGACGGCATCACCCGACTTCTCGCAAGTAAACTGGGACAATTGCAGCACTTCTTCCGCCTTCTTGCGCGCCGTTATGTTATCGATTATGCCGACAACATTCGAGATATCGCCGGTCGCGTTTCGAGCCGCCGACAAAACTACGGAACACCAGATGATATCGTTGTTCTGCGTGATGAGTCTCTTTTCCGTCCGGGCATGCGGTGAGTTTGCGCAGAAGAGCTCGTGCAGCAGTTCTTTGCTTTCCGGAACGTCATCGGGCGCCGTAATCTTGAGAATGGATTTGCCGATCAGTTCGTCTTTAGGGCAGCCCAGCCAGTTACACAGTGTCTCGTTGACCTCGACGAAGAGAAAATCGCGATCAATTGAGCAAACGCCGATACATGAGTTTTCAGCGAGCGCGAGGAAGTCTTCTTGAACCCGCTCAACGGGCTTTTCCTTTTTCGTCTCCGCGGCTTTCGGGGAAGGCGTGAGCGTAAGCAGAAAGGCCGCTTTATCCTGGTAGGTTATGGGCAATGTCTTGGTTTCGACATCAACCGGCTGGCCGTCGAAGCGGACCATTCGGCCGGGCAGCTGCTCGATGCTAAGGGTAGCAGCCGAAGCGGATTGAAGTCGTTCTAGGAAGGGTTCCTGGAGTTCGGGATGTACAAATCCGAGAATAGGCTTGTGTAGAAGATCTTCGGCTTCCGTCGCTCCCAGGAGGCCGATCGCCGCCGGATTAACGTAGATGATCTGTCCCTTGTCATGTATCAGCATGGCCTCCGAAGACTGCCCGAGGAGGGCAATATACTGCTCATTCGTCTGTTGCAGTTCCTTTTCGTGCCGGACTTCGTCTCGGTCTCTCAGTTGCAGTTTGAGGAGGAGCAGCAGCATGAACAGAAGGAGTGCAATAACCAGCCACAGGGCGTTTTGAGACGTAAACTCCCTAACGCTGCCGTCAAACGGTTTCAGTTCGACAGACAACCATCCGACTCCGACCAGGAGGCCGATTACTCCAACGGCTTTGGCGCTGCTCAAAACGTACCGGAACAGCGGCTTATCAACGAGTTTGATCATTTATCCTACTGTTGGGAAACAGGTTCTTTTTGATACTCTGTCGGAAGAAAAGTAGTAATGTTGAGCGGCTATTGAGCCTGCCCGTCGCCGGGGATCTCTGCCCTAACGGACGAACGGTCCCCAGACCGGGTTGGAGCAGTTCTGGGAACGAGTGAGGCGTCGCTGCTTACGTCCGGTCAGGTCCATGGTATAGATATCCTTACCGCCCAGGCGAGTCGAGGAGAAAATGATGTGCTTCCCGTCCGGTGAGAAATGGGGATTCTCGTTGGCGCCGACTTCCGTCAGCACTCGATAATCCCGACCGCTGGTGTCGATTGACGCAATATCGAAGCGCCCGAATTTGGTCCGGCTCACGAACGTTATTCGATCCCCCCGTTTGGACCAGACCGGCGAATCGTTGTAACCCCCTTCGTACGTCAGTCGCCTGACGTTAAGGCCATCGCTGTCCATGATGTATAGTTGCGGCTGACCGGTACGGTCAGAAGAGAATACGATTCGGTCACCGTCAGGCGACCATGAGGGCGCGGAATCGATTGCCCGGTGTCTGGTGAGTCGTTTGATTATATTCCCCTTCAGATCAAGAACGTAGATTTCGGAGTTGCCGTCCCTGGTGAGCACGCAAGCGACCTTGTTCCCGTCCGGAGAGACCGCGGGCGCCGCCGCCAGACCGGTGAAGCTGCCGATGCGTTCGATAGCTCCCGTTTGAACATTGACCTGGAAGAGCTGTGGGTTGCCCTCGAGATACGAGGTAAAGTAGATATGCCGGCCGTCCGGCGCATACTGCGGGGAGAGGTTCAAGGTGCCGGTATTAGTCAGCCGCCGTTCATTGGCCCCGTCGTAGTCGGCCACGAATATCTCTTTGGCGTTATCTATGGCTTTGATATAGGCAATTTGGGTGCGAAAGATTCCCCGCTCGCCGGTCAGGAAATGGACCAGCTCATCGGAAACGTTATGGGCGATTTCGCGCCAGTAACTCTTGTGATATTCCACGTTGCCTTTGGCCAGTTGCTGCTGGGTGCGGGTGTCATAAAGCCGCCAGCGGGCGCGCAGGTTGGCCCCGGGAAATTCGGCTTCCAGCCGGACCAGGTGGTGGGCGCCGAGACGTTCCCAGCCCATAAGGTCCAGTTCGAAGATTTCGTAGAGCTGCAGGTAGAACGAATCGATGGGTACGAGATCAAAGTGGGCATAGAAATCGATATCATTTTGGATGACGTTGGTCACCCAGCGCATCATCGAGGAATCATCGGGAGATATATACTCCGAGCCGACGTATCTCATGTCCTCCACGCCGATGGGGGTCGGCACGAAATCACCCGGCCGGAGCGTATCGAAGAAGATATTGCGAACGCCCGACTGTCCGGCCTGGGCCGCGGCCGTGACGGGAAGAACGGTCAGAGCGATGAGAAGCGTACTGATGAGGTTTGATTTCTTCATTTATCCTGGACCTACTTTAATGGGCAATGTAATCCCGATTATCTCGTCACGAAACTGATCCGGCAGGGGGGGAAAAGGAGCCGACCGTTCGATGGCGTCAAGGCAAATTTGATCGAATTCCGGAATCCCGGATGGTCTTTCGACTCGCAGTTCGATTACTCTGCCCGATCTGATCACCTGGAAGTAGACGACGCACACCAGCGTGCCGTCATAGAGGACCGTGTTACGGAAATTCGATGATATCTTGTTGAAGGCCTGCGTGAACCAGTATGGGTAATCAAAGGTGGCATTGTCGATAGTGGCGCCGGCGAAGGGGGAACCGCCGCCGCCGGGAGTCTCGATCTCCTTGGAATCATCTCTTTCAGCCCCGCCCGTCTTGTTGTCTTTCAGCACGTTCTTCTTCTTTGGTTTTGGTTCCGGCGGCGGTTCCGGTTCAGGTTCCGGTTCGGGCTCCGGCTCCTCCTCGATGACTGCCTCTTTCATGGTAGTAGGGTCGGAGATCGAAATATCAGGAACTTCGTCCTGCATGGCCGCTTCCGGCACCGGAACCGGTTCCAGCGCGACCGGTTCGTCAACAGCGATTTCAGCGGGCGCCGTGAGCTGAACCCGGATGATATCGTCATAGCTGAGCTGGCTGCGAACATCGAAGGGAGAAGACAGCATGGTGGCCAGAACAATGAGCAAATGAAATACGGCTGAAAAGATGAATTCCCTTTTCATGGAATCAGCGATTCCTCCCACCGGTTTGTCCCTGCTGAACGGGCGCCGTGACCAGGCCTATATTTTCAATTCCCATGACTTTCATGCGGCCGATGACTTCAATAGCGACGCCGTACGCGACTGCCGAATCCCCCCGCAGATATACCGAGCTCGTGTTCCTGGCGCGCATTTCCTTTTCGAGAGCGGTCTCGAGGTTTTCCAGGCGGGACCAGACGTCATTGATGTAAATACCGCCCTTGCTGTCGATGGTAACGACCACGCCCTCCGCCTCTTCTTCGATGGCGGCGGCTTTCGTCTTGGGCAAGTCGACCTCAATGCCCGATTGCAACAGGGGGGCGGAGATCATGAAGATGATCAGGAGCACCAGGACCACATCCACCAGATTGGCGATGTTGATATCGGACATGGCGCCGTATGTGCGACGACGTCTAAAACGCATGGTCAGATTTCCTTCTTGGCACGAGCGAGGAATTCAAGGATGAAATTGTGGCTGAAGTCGTTTATCTGTTTGGTGCGATTGTTGGCCCAGTTAAAAGCTATTACCGCCGGGATGGCGGCCCCGAGCCCGACAATCGTGGCCAGCAGGGCCTCGGCGATGCCGGGCGCAACTACTGCTAGTGATGCCGAACCCCGTTCCCCGATCGACCAGAAGGAATCCATGATCCCAACTACCGTTCCCAGAAGTCCCATAAACGGGGCGGAATTGCCGGTTGAGGCGAGGAATATCACTTTGCGCTCCAGTTGGCCCATTTGCTCAGAAAGAGCCTTTTCCATCGACATTTCAACGATTTCCAAATCATCCTGGTCCAGGGGACGCTGTTTTTCCTGAAGGCCGCCGCCTTCGTTCTTCCACTCCTGCAGTTGTCCCAGTTCGGTGTAACCGGCAATGAAAACATGCGATACCGGAGCGCGTGCGTGTGATTTAGCTTGTCCCAGACACTCGGAGAGGGTACGCGCTCGGCGAAAAGTCTGGATAAATCGTTGATTATCCTCGTCCACTGCTTTGAATTGTCGCCATTTGGCGAAAATGATCGCCCATGACATCAATGACATAAACACAAGTACCAGCAATATGAAGACACCGAAAGCGGAGGACTGCCCAATGATCTGCCAGATTGAACCAGAGAAGATGTTTGCGATAATCACTTGTTCCATACGTGTTCTACACCCATATCAGCGAAAACGTTTAGAAGCTCAAAAAGTTGTCAGTTTCTGCGCCACTCGACGCACACCACGTCAGTAAACACAGCCAACAAACCTAGAGGCATTGTGTTAAGAGGTCAACAAAAACCGAGAGGGCCGAACGTGAATCCGCTGTCACCTGGTACTTCCCGTATACGGTACAATTTTCGAACATTATAGTTGATTTGAGATCTATATTGCTTATTCTGGCTGACGTTTGAATAAACTGATTTACCGTAAGGAGGAATTGTACATGATGAGACCCGTAATTGCGCTGGTGATCATGCTTCTGGCCGCCTCATTAATGTTTGGCTGCGGCCAAAAGGAAGAACCGGAGACCGGCAAGACGCCGGTTGAAGAAAAGACTGCTGAAATGGCGGATACCACTCGCATGGATACAGCGATGATGGATACCGGCATGGCTGATACGGCGATGATGGACACGACCGGTCATTCCGGCTACTAGTATTTGTCCGAGTAGTAAATATCAAAAAAAGCCTCCCGCTACGGCGGGAGGCTTTTCTTGTGAGCTTCTTAAAAATGCCTCATTCGTCTGTTGGAGCAGGTCTTGTGCGCTGCAGGCGGAAGCGACCTGCTGCTCTTACTTTTCCACAGGCTGCACGTCAAGTTATCCGCTACAGGCGGACCGACACGTGATTACGACCTGAAACAGCATTATACCGGGTTCTTCGGCGCTACCGTATGAGCAGATATGCGGATTATCCTTCAATCATTTCAACATTGGCTCGCGGGACGATGGCCTTTTCTCCACCAGCGAATTCGACTTCCAGGACCCTGGCTTTGGATTCGGACTCGAGGATTGTCAGGAGCGCCGGCAGATCGGTAACGGTGCCGAGTCTTCCGAAGTAGGGGTGTCTGATGACCCGAACCGGCGAGCCGACTTGAAGACCGCCGACGGCCGTTGCAGCCGTGGTGTCGTCGTCTTTCGAGACGTTCTCGGATAGTATGACGACTTCCGGCCGAATGACACCGGCCCTAATCTGGGTCGCACCGTTGATGCAGGCCAGAACACCTTCGTTGGCCTTCATCAGCTCAAAGGTGTGTTCAGCCATGTTTATTTGTCCGAAGCCTTCGGTTACAACGAGGGTACAGCCGATATCTTCAGAGCCGGTGATGGCGACGCCGATATCGTAACCGAGGAAATCACGCAGGTCCTTGTCGTCAAAGCCTCCGACCACAATCCCTTTGACACCGACTTCAATCGCTTTCCTCAAGGCGGCCGCCGTCACCAATGAGCCGCCGACGATGACGCAGCCTTTATGATCCGGGGAGATGGCCTTGTCATCGAGAACCGTCGAGTTCTCCGTTACAACGACTTTGATCTCTCCATATGTCTCACCGCCTATCCCGAAAATCGCCTGGACAAAGCCCGCGTGGCAGGATACGACGACGCCTTCGCTGGGAATGACTTCAGTGACTTCGCCCCGTACGTACGCCGTCACTTCCACCGGAATAGGGCGACCGCGCTGCAGGACCTGGCCGGTGATACTTGAGATTGACTCGATCGTGCCGTCGATCGTGGCCGGGCACGAGCTGGAGAACCACTTGATAAACGACTTCTTCAGGGCGATAGGCTCACCTTCTTTGATGCGATCCCCTTCCTTCTTGAGCATTACCATGTCCAGGTCTTCGGGTGGCACCCCCAGTTTGTTCGCGACGTTCAGGGGTTCCACCGTACCCGGCAACTCCGTTCGAGCTACCACGTCGTCCGGTTCAACCTTATCGCCGACTTTGACGACCACGTCTCCCTTGAGGGGAAGAATGCGTCGTTTTTCTAACAACAGTCTTTCGGTGACCTTCAGGCCGGGAGTATATGCGTGCGCCATAAATAACCCAATTTCATGTATTTCGGTGCGTTGGTTTCTTGCGATAGCGGTAGATCACGTACACGACAATGAGGAACACCGCCACCGCCGGGATAATCCAGGTCGTGACGGAACCATTGCGAGCTTCTTCCCGCAGCGCTTCATTGATATCAGCAACTTCCACTTCTTCTGTGGGGAGAACATTATCTACGTTGCCGTAGGTGAAGGTTTCGATGACCTGGTTCATAATGTCTTTGCTCACCGCGAACAGGGAATCGGGGGAATAGAAATAGAAGGAGGCCAGTCCCTGTTCGAAGAACTTCATCATGAGCAGGTGTTTCTTGGTGACTTCCACCCCATCGCTGATTTCGCTCATAACGGTAGCGAGTTTGCGCTCACTGTCGTAAACCGGGGTGTTGGATTCGAGGTTTGCCATAAAATCGGCTACCGGATAATACTTGATACCTTCGCCGAACGATTGTCTGAGCGTATTGAGCGTCGAATCGATTTCGTGTTGTGTGAAGGCGTCGCTGGAATCGACGGTGAGTATGAAGTACGGTCCCCGGTAGAACGGCACCGACCCTTCTTTGTAAAAGCCGGCTTCGTAGTCGAATAAAAGATCACCGGCGCCTCGCTGTTCGAGGAAAACGTCGAGCAGCAGGTAATCCAGTTGCTCCCAGTCGGGCGGGTAGCTGAAGTAGAAGTTGCCTTTTAGGCTGACATAGTAGTTGGTGCTGTCCGAGGCAAAGGCGGAGACGGCCAAAAGCAGGATCAACAGGATTGTGCAACAGGTGCTTTTCATGATCATCCGAAGAGTCGTTCCTTGGGATAGATGTCCAGATTCGTCATCCAGGTTTTCAGGTGGGAGACCCGCTCGTCTTCAGAGAGCGTCGACAGATCGAACGGCCGCCCGCGACCGTCGAGAATTATGCCCACCACTCCTCCGTGCAGGGTTGTTTCGAGCTTGTTGCCCTTACCGGCGCCGACGTCGAACTGACGTTCCGGTTCGAGAACCGCTTTAACCTTGAGCGGCAAGCCGTCATCACCCACGCCGAGTTCGTATTTCTTCATCTCCAGGCTGTTCAATGTTCCGGTGACCTGACCATCGGGCAAATCAATTCGGTATTTCATGATGGGTCCCGGTTTCTTGATCGTCCCGGAGGGGGCGACACAGGTGCCCAGATGAATGAGGCAGTCTTTTTCGAAGACCTCTGTAGCGGCTTTGGCTTGCACCTCGGTCAACACACCCAGCTGCGGCATCATGAAAATGGAGTCCACGGCGAGGCGAGTGACACCCTCGGGCAGGAAGGCATCGATCAACATCATGGCGGATTGCTGCCGGCGGGGTGCGTGCGAGAGCACTCCACCCGAGCCGATCAGCATATTGAGCGACATCATATTTACAATTGTAGCGCCGGAGCCGGATTGCTCGAACGCTTCGGCGATAGTGCGCTGTTGCTGGATGCCCTTCAACACAGTGGCGAAATTCTTGTGCTGAATGAAAGCCAGCCGCAGAGCCTCCTTGGCGATAGCCTGTTCGAAAATCAGTTCTTCCATCGATTGCGGAATCGTGGTCGGGCGGATCATCTTGTTCTTGACCCGATTGCGCAGATCCCTTTCGTCCATTTTGAACGGCGCCCAGCGCATGACCATTGGCAGGGTAGCTTCCGCGAACACATTGGAAATGGAGTACGACATACCGAGGTTGGCGGAGACGGTACGGTTGAATACACCCTCGCCGCCGCCGGGACGAAACACGGAAAACACATCGGTCGTCGCCCCGCCGATATCGACTCCGACCGCTTCGATATTGTACTGGTCGGCAATGGTCTTGATAATGAGTCCCACGGCGCCCGGGGTGGGCATGATGGGGGCGTCGGCCCAGGACATGAGCTTGTTGTACCCGGGTGCTTGCGCCATAACGTGTTCCATGAATAGTTCGTGTATTTCCTCACGGGCCGGGGCCAGGTTCTCTCGCTCGAGAATCGGTCGCAGGTTTTCAACCGTTTTCAGGTCGACTTTCTTGGCCAGTGTTTGATCGATATTCTGACGAGCATTCTTGTTGCCGGCATAGATGACGGGCAGTTTGTAGGATGACCCCAGCCGGGGGCGGGGATCAGCGGCTGCGATCAATTCCGCCAGTTCGACCACGTGCGTAGTCGTGCCGCCGTCAATGCCGCCGGAGAGAAGGATCATATCCGGGCGGAGATGCCGGATGCGCTCGATTTGCTGGTGCGGTTGGCGTTTGTCGTTGGAGGCGATGACGTCCATGACAATCGCACCGGCGCCCAGCGCGGCGCGCTCGGCCGATTCGGCCGTCATGGACCGCACCACCCCAGCCACCATCATCTGCAGGCCGCCGCCGGCCGACGAGGTAGATATGAACACATCGGTTCCGGTTTTTCCGTTGGACGGATTGATGATCTTATTCTCTTCGTCCAGCAGCTTTCTCCCCGACAGCTCTTCCACTTCCTGAACGGCATTGAGCACACCCATCGTCACGTCTTCAAACGGGGCTTCAACCGTGGTCGGAGCCTCGCCGCGTGTGATGAGGCGGTACTCGCCGTTGACATACTCGATCAGGATGGCCTTGGTCGTAGTGGAACCACAGTCGGTCGCCAGAATAACTTTAATATCTTTGGGGTTATCGAATTTTGCCATGTATCCAACCTGTTATCTTGCAACAGACCTTTCTTCAAAATCGGAAACTCGTTTGTTCTGAAGCCCGACGCTTATCCGCCTGATAAAATAGACTTCAGCTTATTTCTTCCCGGGCGGATTTCCGCCAAGACCGCAAGTATAATAACTCCGTTCGGAATTGTAAACAGGGATTTTTCAGGCGAAACAGCCCGATTTTGCTGCCGATGCGCCGTCAAGAATCCCGAGGCGGTCCCAAAAGGTGATATTCGGTCAACTTTCGTGTCGCGTAGAGGCGGGGCTCGTCCCAGCGGATCCGGCAAGTTGCTGCGGCGCCAGGCCGCACCCAGGGCGGGGAGGGCGCAGTCAGTAGATGGGAACCTCCGTGGTTCCGACAGTCAATTCTTCACCTCACACCGTACCCTCTCCTTCGCAAAGAGAGGGGCGCCCGCAGGGCGGGGTGAGGATGGATCGGGTTTCGACATCATCTGCTCATTGACATCGCCGGTCCAAAGCGGTATACATAACACGGCAACGACCATGACAGATAAGAGAAATGACATATCGATTAAGCTGACCGCCGAAGTCAGCTGCGCCGGTTGAGCCTCGAAACTGGCGCCAAAGGTTTTGGCGGAAGCGCTCAAAGGATTGCCGGTCACGGCGCACCCGCAACTTCTGGTCGGCTACAACACGGCCGACGATGCGGGGGTGTTTCAGATCGCCGATGATCTGGCGCTGGTGCAGACGGTGGACTTTTTCCCGCCGATAGTGGATGATCCATACTATTTCGGGCAGATCGCGGCGGCCAATGCCATGTCCGACGTATATGCCATGGGCGGGCGGCCGCTGACTGCGCTCAATATCGTCTGCTTCCCGGGCAACATGCCGCCGGAGATTCTTACGGAAGTCCTGAAGGGCGGCGCGAAGAAGGTCGAAGAGGCCGGGGCGTTTGTGGTCGGGGGACACTCGGTCAAGGACAAGGAGCTTAAGTACGGCATTTCCGTGACGGGGATAGTCCATCCTGACCGGATATTCACAAATGCCGGGGCGCGGCCGGGCCATATCCTCTATCTCACCAAACCGCTCGGCACGGGGCTGATAACGACCGGGATCAAGCGCAATGCGGTCGGCGATGAATTGATTCGCCTGGTGACGGTCCAGATGACACAATTGAACAAGAACGCCGCCGAAGCGATGGTCAAATGCGGGGCGCACGCCGCGACTGATATAACCGGCTACGGGCTGCTGGGGCATGCTTTTGAGATGGCGGAAGCATCGGGGGTGACGATCCGCTTCGAGGCCGACCTAATACCACTGATGCCTCAGGCGACGGAACTGGCGGCGGCGGGGATGATCCCCGGCGGGGCGAATGCCAACCGGGATTTTCTCGAGGGGCACATCCGGATAGCATCTTCGGTGGACAAAAATGTCGAGCATGTATTATACGATCCGCAAACATCGGGCGGCCTGCTGATCGCCATCCCCGAAGAGCGAGCGGAGCAGCTTGAGCGCGAGTTCGCGGAGAAAAAGGTATTCGGGCAGCGGGTGGGGGTGGTGCAGGAAGAATCGGGCGTGGGGATTGTGGTGGGGTGAGTTTCGACCAAACATCTGACAAAGTCTCTTAAGTCGGGGTGACTTTCAGCGGGTTCAGTAGCATTAGGCGATAGTGATGGAAGCGATTATTAATGTAGTTGATTGGCCGCATGTAACGCTGATTTTCGCAGTTGTCTTTATCCTGGTATTTAGACGTGCTATTACAGGTCTTATTAGTAGAACTAAGTCTATAAATCGGATCGGTCTTGACACCGTAGACAATCCAAAGGTGCAGGATGACGACTCAAGAAAGAAGTCTGTCCAAGAGCTACTTGACAGAGCAGGAACGTCAAATGCCTTACAAGAAACAGAGAAGAAAATAAAGAGAGACCTCCTACAAAGGGGTTTAGAGTCAGATGGAGATACTGTAAACGTCCTGGTCAAATACCTTGCTACCTTTCAGGTAATTCTTGAGTTTGAGCAAATCAATAATCCCGGATTTCCCATTTGAATCTGGGTTCTGGGATCAAGATGCGTTATTTTCGG
>CAZLBP010000017.1:0-81634 GCA_964557855.1 uncultured Ignavibacteriales bacterium
TGATGATATCCTCCTGCCGGAGTGTCAAGCCGCTCTCCCCTTTGCGGGGATGGTTCCCTCCGGCGCCGAGGTGGCTGTCAGCGAAGTGGGCGAGTTTCATGTGGGGAATATAGTTCCTAAGTGAAACCGCGCGAAGTGAATTTTGTGGAGTATAGGTTGTGTCGAGCGAGTCTTCAGACTTGCCGAAAGAAAGCATGTGGGTCTGAAGACCCACACTCCACAAAATGCGGGTCGGGTCATCCAACCATGGCCGGTTGCTTCGCAGCGAACAAGTCTCGACGCAACGGGACTGGCCCCGGCGTTCGCGGGGGTGACAAGAAAAAGCCGGGGGTGATAGAACGTTTGGACCGATCCAATATGCCCCGGACGTTCGTGCAGGTCTTCAGACCCCACATAAAAACAGCCCGCATCCTGCGGGCTGCTCCGTTCTAAGAAGAACGCTCAAGAGAGGTAACCTTCGCTCCATCCCTGAAACAAAGGTCCTTCATTCATTAATACGTTTTTGCGCCTGATTGTTCACAATGGCAAAAGAAAGATATTCCAATTCCATCGACATATTCTCATTTCGCAGGTAAACATTCTCCGGGACGCGCAGGTTCACCGGGGCAAAATTGAGAATTCCCTTCACACCGGCCCTCACGACATCATCGACAATATACTGCGCCACCGTGGCCGGAACCGCCAGCACGACCAGTTCAATACCGGCTTCCTTGAGCTCCTGTTCGAGATTGTCTATGTCCGAAACGATAATTCCCTTGTGATTCGAGCCAATCTTGCGCTGGTCATTGTCGAAAAGCTTGGTGATGTGGAAACGCTGTTTGGTGAATTCCTTGTAGCTTACAAGCGCCGAACCGATATTCCCGACCCCGATCAGAGCGACTTTCCAAACTTTGTCGATCCCGAGAATCGAGGCTATCTTGTCTTTCAATTCCACGACCGGGTAGCCGAGCCCGCGCGTACCGAACGAGCCGAAGAACGACAGGTCCTTGCGGACCTGAGCCGGGGTTAGTTTCTCGCGTTTGGCCAACTCTTTGGAGGAGACCGTTTCGTAGTTCTCCTTCTCCAGCAGAGACAGGGCTCGGTAATACAGGGACAAGCGATGTATTGTTGATTCTGAAATCTTCTTTTTCATGTGCCTACCCGCAAAGGCAAGTACCTTTCGTACTTATTACGTCTATCGTCTAAGAACCGCTTCATGTGAAATGGTTCACAAGAAATAATATAGTTTCTTAAAAATCCTGTCAACACAAATATCACAGAAGTCCGCGCAAATAGAGCGGCTATTCGCTTATAATTTAACGCCTTAGCGGTTTTTTACTTTTTTCCTGCTTCCGGCTGAACAACCGGATTCCAGCGTCAATCAAACGACAATTCGGGGCATTTTGGCTGAAATCCGCGCCAATATCTCGTAATTGATAGTCCCCGCCCAACCCGCCAGTTGCTCGGCCGTCACCTGCTCGTCACCATCCCGGCCGATCAGAGTCACCGTCTCATGCAGCTTCACCCCGGCGATGTCGGTAATATCTGCCATAACCAGGTTCATGCAGACTCTCCCCCGGATCGGCGCCCGCTTGCCCTTAATCAGCACATAGCCCAGGTTAGACAGGCCACGGTCGTAGCCGTCGGCATATCCGACCGGCAGTACCGCCAGTTTGGTAGGTGCTGTTGTGCGATAGGTGCAACCGTACCCGATAAAACTGTCGGCCGGCAAGTGCTTGATCTGGGTGACGCGCGTTTTCCAGGTTAGCACCGGGCGGAACATGTCGTTCTTCCCACCGCTGAGGCGATAGGAGAGGTAGGTTTCCTTTGACGGCCAGTGCCCATAGGCAGAGATCCCGGGGCGGACCAGATCGAATCGGGTCTTGTCAAACAGGATCAGCGCTGCCGAACAGGCAGTGTGACGGATTTTGGCGGGAATACCACTTCTCTTCAGTTGCCTGGTCAAATCGTTAAAGCAGCTTAGCTGCAATTCGGCGTACTCATGATTGGTGGTATCCTCGATGTTGGCAAAGTGGGTCGAGACACCGTAGGGTGCAGTGAGAGATTTGTGTTTCTTGTAGATATCCGCTATTGCCGGGAGATCTTTCTCTGTCAGGCCCTGACGTCCGGTTCCGGTTTCGAGCTTCAGATGAGTACGGATGGGTTTTTGGGTTTTGTCTCCCAGTTTCCCCAGATCGGTCAACGTCTTCTTCTCGAAAATGACCGGCTCAAGATCATGCCCCAGCACGGCTTCTCCGCTTCCGGGGGGAATCGGTCCGAGGACCATGATATGGCCGGACCAGCCGATATGGCGACAGGCGATGGCTTCTTCGAGCGAGTGGACGGTAACATAGTCGACGCGATCATCTGTCTCCAGCAGGCCGACGATCTCAGTTAGCCCGTGGCCGTAGGCGTTGGATTTGACCGACACGGCCAGAGATCGCTTCCCGGCCAGACGGGTGAGCGAGCCGACGTTGCGGTCAAGGGCACTTCGGGACAGTTCGATCCAATTGAGCAGGTTCGCCTGTTTCATTAATGCTCTTATACATTTTGGAAAGTGGCTTGACAACAAAAAGAAAGCGGGAGAGTCAGTAGGGGCGACCCTGTGTGGTCGCCCGTCTTTGGGGAAACGAGGTGGGGTTGCCCCTGCGGCCAAGATCGGGATCGTCACCGACAGACATCCGGGGCACATTGTCGCGAGGAAACCGCCTCATAGGAGATAGTGCTGGTCACCAGTCGGCAGTGTTATTCGTTGAAGACCCGGTCTCGCTCAGAGGTACTGCTTCTGCAACTCCTTGATCTTCCGCACGTGGCCTTCTTCGAAAGAGACCAGACGCTGAAAAATCTTCTTGCCCTCTCCGGAGTCGACTTTGTCGACCGCGGATGCAAACAGGTCGCGGGCTTCGTGCTCCAGGCGGAGAGCAATCGTGAGAATAGCCGCAAGTGAGTTGCTGTGGGCAACTTCATTGATCAGGTCCCGATGGGTCTCGGCCATATCCTCGCCGATTTCCGGCAGTCCTTCCTGTTTGAGGACATCGGCCGTACTGATCCATTTTTCGCTCCGGACGAGCGAATCGAACTGCCGTTCCAGAATATGGAAATGCTGTTTTTCTTCGAGCGCCAACTCTTCGAGTATCTTCTTGATGTCCCCGGCTTCTTTCTTCAGGGAAGCTTCGCGATAAAAAACATAACTGGCCACTTCGGACTGAATGCCTGAAGTCAGGGCCGCGAGTGTGTCGGGATGTACGGGTGACATTTGTTGCCTTTCTTCTGGTTGGTTCGAATGCCCGTCCGCGATCTTCGGTCGCGGACGTTGGCAGGTCTGAAGCAGACCTGCCCTACAAAGCAATTTCATTTCTCTGGCCGTGAATTAAGTGGTATTTGGAGAATTGTCAAGGGGGTTGGGTAGGGGCGACCCGGCGTGGTCGCCCGTCTTTGGGGTAACCAATTTGGGTTATCCGTACAGCCAAAATCAGGATCACCCCGTCCAAATGCACGGAGCATTTGCGTGACATTTATTTCAACAGGCGGTTGATGGTGTCAAGGTCGCGGTTGGCTAACTCGTAGTCGTCGGGTCTGCCGATATCCAGCCAAAAGCCGTTGAAAGGATAGGTGGCGACCGGTTGACGCTGCTCCAGAAGAGTGAACATCATATCATCGAAGCCGAACTTCTCACCCATGGGGATGTACTCCAGCACACTGCGAGAGAAAACATAAATGCCGGTCGATACCGTAAAGTTGACCATCGGTTTCTCTTGAAAGCCCGTCACGAGACCGGCCGGGTCCGTTTCGAGTGTGCCGAAGTCGTTGGTGACGGTTCGTTCGCAGGTGGCAATAGTGGCAACAGTCTGGTTTGCCAAATGAAAGTCGAAGAGCTTCTTGAAATCCAGATCGGTCAGAATATCTCCGTTGACAACGAGAAAATGGTCCGGCAGGTTGTCGATCAGAGTCAGGGGACCGATCGTGGACAGCGGCTTCGGCTCATGAGAATAGCTGATATCGATATCCCAGCGGCTGCCGTCGCCCAGGGTTGCCATGATCAAGTGGGCCAGATGATTGACAGCGATATGCACTTTTGTTACGCCTGAGCGCTGTAGTCCGTGCAGGAGTATTTCGATGACCGGGCGGTCGCCGATCGTCACGAGCGGTTTCGGGATCTCCGCGGTATACGGCTGCAGTCTTCGGCCTTTGCCGCCGGCCAGGATAACGGCTTGCATGCTGTTGCGGCCTCCGTAAGAGATCACTCGGCTTCAATCCACTTGAGTTCGACGATGGTACCCCACATATAAAATGAGACCGAATCTGGTCGCACAACCGCCGAGAAGTTGACCCGGAGGCCTTCCTGACGATACTCCTCCGGCAGATTGATCGGATCCAGTTTCTGATCATCGTCGGTGACTATTCCGTAAAATCCGCTCTCAACGCCGACAAAGTTGACCGTACCGGTCCCGACAACAGACTGCTCCCATGCGCCGACATGGTCCGACGAATTGCAGCCCCAAAGGGCAGCAACCAAAACAAGGATGATTGCGCGCAATGTGCTCTTCATTCTTTGCGCTCCCGTTGATCTCAGGTTTGACCTATCGCTTCCGTGTGCCCTCGTTACAAGGCGAGGACTTGGCGGCCTCATTTACTCTCGATGTACGTCCTCCACCGGTCCGGAAGCCGAAATTCGGTGGGCACTTTTTCAGGCTTAAAACAGGGTGAAAATGAGTGGACCCTGTATCTCTCTGTCGAATTCCGGTCGGCTCCATGAAGTTATGAAACGAAAAGTCGGGATGTCAAGAAGATTAGGTGTTCTGCGATCACGTGCGCGGAATGAAGAGGCAGTATTGCTTGACCTAACGGATCCGACATTGCATATTTAGTGGAATTGTTAGGCATGCGCCTCATAGAGGGTTCGATAGGATAGATGTCACCTGGAAAGAGAGGAATCGTGAAGAAAGTGGTTGCAACTGTGGGGTTGTGTCTGTCGTTGGCGGCATCGGCGTTTTGTGAATCGTCGGTCTGGGTGGCCAAGACGGATTCATCGGTGCTCTATATCGGCGGCACCATTCACCTGCTGCGGGATTCCGACAAGCCGTTCCCGCCGGAATACGAGCGAGCCTACAAAGAGTCGGAGACCGTTGTCTTTGAAACCGATTTCGTCGAATTGCAGAAACCGGAGACACAGCAGGCCATAATGGCCAAGGGGATGTACGCGGAGGGCCGGACGCTCGAGGACGTACTGTCGGAAGATGCATACCGGCAATTGAGCGATTATTGCGAGGCGAGCGGTTTGCCTCTGGAGCAGCTGAATCAGTTCAAGCCGTCAATGGTCCTGTTGACTATCATGGGAGTCGAACTGCAGAAGACGGGCGCCCTGCAGAAGGGTATCGATATGCACTATCACGCCCGGGCGACGGAGGACCAAAGGACGATAGACGGCCTGGAGACGGTTACAGAACAGATCGATATGCTGACTTCGATGGGTGAGGGATACGAAAGCGCTTACATTATTTACAATCTCAGCGAGATGGAGCATATTACCGAGTCCTTCGACAAGCTGGTGAAGGCCTGGAAAGTGGGGGACGACTCAACTCTGACTGACATGTTTATCGTCGAATTTAAGCGTGATTTTCCCAAGTTGTTTGATCTGATTCTGGCCGACAGAAACGCGAAGTGGGCGCCCGAAATCGAAGCGTATCTTCTCACGCCGGAAACGGAGTTCGTGCTGGTCGGGGCGGCGCATTTACTGGGCAAAGACGGGGTGCTGGCCCTGCTTGAAGAGCGGGGCTATGCGGTGGAGAAGATGAAGTAGTTCGGCGCACAGTTTCTTGTTTCACGGACGATCTTGAACATGATTAAGGCAGGCCCTTGCGGGCCTGCCTTCTCGTATTACGAACACCCCCTGGAGAGAACCCCAGATTAATTGTTAGCCAATTGCTGCTCGTATTGCAGAAGTACCTTCGATACCAGGCTCATCAGTTCGATCACCTGCGGTGAATCCGATCCCATGTTGACTTCCTTGACCAGGCGGAGGACATCAGCCAGTGACGAGTTTCTCGCCCAGTAGGACCTGCGGAGGATCTCGGAGAACTCCGCCGCGGCGGCCGCCAGCTTGAATTCGTTGGACGTGCGCTCGAAGTACCGCGACATCATTCCAGCCGTGATCTCATAGTTAATCTCATCCACTTCATGGCGGTCGGGGTCTTTGTAGCGGATGAAAACGGTCCCCAGCTTGCTTTCCGGCAGGTCACCATGGTACTTCACTTCATACAGCGCCGTCGCTTCGTGGCCGGCGCCGACCTCGCCGCCGTCCTCCTTGTCATCGCGAAACTTCTTGTCTTCGACGTCGCGATTCTCGTAACCGAGTAAGCGGTAGCTGCGCACGATTTCGGGATTGAAATCGACCTGGATCTTAACATCCCGCGCAATCACCTGCAGCGTGCCGGTCAGGTTCTCGACGAAGATACGTCTCGCTTCAGCCAAGTCATCGACATAGGCATAGCTGCCGTTGCCTTTATTGCCCAGTTTTTCCATGAGAACATCGTTGTAGTTGCCCATGCCGAATCCGACCGTAGTCAGCGTGATGCCCATATCAGCGTACCTCTTGATGTCCTTCAGGATATCATCGGCGCCCGTCCGCCCGACATTCGCCACGCCGTCGCTGCAGAGAATGATGCGGTTGATTTTGCCTTCTTCGAAGTTCTTCTCTGCCATCCGGTACCCCAGTTTGATGCCTTCCTCGGCAAACGTGGAGCCGCCGGCATGAAGTGACTCAATGGCGTGTTCGATCCGGGCTTTGTCCGCGATACCGGTGGGCTCCAGTACCACCCGGCCATTGGAACCGTAGACTACGAGACCCACGTCATCGTTGACAGTCAACTCGTCCAACAGCAGCCGCAGGGCCTTCTTGACGAGTTCGAGGCGATCTTCGCGCTGCATCGAGCCGGAGACGTCAATAACAAACACCAGGTTGGCCGGCTTGCGGTGTTCGGGACGGACTTCTTTGCCCTTGATGCCGATTTTCAGCAGATCACAGTTGCTGCCGAACCGCGACGGGGCGCCTTCGAAAAAGACACGGAAGGTCTGTTCTGAGGGCGCCGGGTAGTCGTAGTCGAAGTGGTTGACGAATTCTTCGACACGCACCGCTTCATTGGGCGGCAGGTGGCCGCGTTCCAGGTACGAGCGGGTCATGACGAACGAGGCATCGTCGACGTCGATGGCGAAGGTCGAAAAATGATCGTCCTCGGTATCGACAAACGGATTGACGCCGTAGTTTTTGAAGAACATGGCATCGAACGGCTCGCCATTAACAATAGCCGAGCCGCCGTGAGCGGGCGGGAAATGGCCTCCGGGTTCGGGTATGCCGGGCAGGCACATGGCACGTATATTCCCGTCGGAGCTTACGGATACTTCACCGGCACGACCGCCCCGGATGTACTCCTCTGCTTCTCTGTCAGGCTCGACGACTCTACCGACTCGATCGATCAAGTCTTTGACTATAGTCACAGGCTTTCGAAGGATAGTCTCTCTGTCATTGATCTGCGTGTTGGCTGTCTGGTAAACATCCAGTTGATCGCGCTCACCTTTGACTGTTATTGTCGTCTGCAATTCCGACACGCCCTCTTTGAGCTTGAGAGATAACGTGGTGGTAACGTCAGCCTTGACTTCGACATCAGTCACTTCCAGCGTCTCGTAATCGAGGTGTTTAACCTGAATCGTATACACGCCCGGTTCGAGCTGCGGGATGACGTATTCTCCGTCCAGGCCGGTCATGGCGCCTCGATTGGTACCCATGACCATAACCGACGCGCCGGCAATGGGATCGCCGGTCTGTTTGTCGGTAATCTTCCCCGTGATTTTTCCCGTGGCGGCGGCCCATAGTAGGGCGTTGGCGATAATGAGAATCGGGGTGAGGAAAAGCAACAGTACGACTGTCTTCCGGGTACGCATACGGCACCTCCTTACCAAAAGGTTGTCAGGTATCGGCTTCGAGGGGATTACAATCCAGAGACGCGTTTCTTCCTGGAATTGTCTAGAAAAGGTTGGTATGGTGGGTCGGAAGAGCCGATTGGTAGGCGTTAGCGGTCACAACCGCCTGTGGTAGACAGGATCTGCGGCAACTCTCAAGGAACCCACCCCTTGATCCCCTCCCGGGAGGGGAATAGGAAGAAGAACTGGCGACGAGCAACAGAGTCAAATGTAGGCGAGCACCCAAAATAAAACCCGACAAGTACTCACTTGTCGGGTCTCACGTTCTTGTCGGCCAACCGCGAGTCAGCTCATTTCAAGAGAACCATCTTTCTGGTCTCTGCAAACTCGTCTGTTTCCAGACGATAGAAATAGACGCCGCCGGCGACCGGCGTTCCGGACCGGTCCTGTCCGTCCCAGGCCGCGCGGTAGACTCCAGCCGACATCTCCTGATCCACCAGCGTCATCACTTCCTGTCCCAACAGGTTGTAAACAGTCAATCGTACGTTCGCCAGTTCAGGGACGGTAAACTCTATTATCGTTGACGGATTGAAGGGGTTGGGGTAGTTCTGTTGCAGACTGAATCCCGTGGGGAGCTGCTCGGAGGGCAGTTCCTCGACCGAATTGGGAAACGCCGGCAGTCCGGCCCAGAAGCCGAGACTTACTCTATAGTTGTCCGACGAGCTGGTGTCAATGACCGGCTGACCGAGCGTATAGTCGACGTCAAACGTGGCGCCGGTCGCTCCGATTTCGCCACCGGAGCTGATGATCAGCCAGTCCATTTGCATCTGGTTGGTTCCTGAAGCGCGCGGGTCGGGCTGCTTCGAACCGTCGGCTTGCGCCAACCCGAAGCACACTACCAGCCAGACGCCGAACAGGAGCGTTGTGTATGTGTATTTTCGTTTCATTGGCTTTCGTTCCTATTGTTACGGGCTTGCTATGATACACGAAACCGTCGCGTACCTCGGTTGTCGCGCGCCCATGACTACTTAATGCCCTCGTCTGCCGCACGTAACTGCTTCTGAACCTGGGCTTCATCGAGTTGCATTTCCACCTTTCTCAGTTCGGCCCGCAGTCGCGCAGCTCGTAACTCGAGATCGCGCAGGTCGGCTTTGTACAGTTGCTTCGTGCCAGGCGAATCGCGATCGGCATCGTCACCGACCTGAAGAGTCACCTTGTCGAACTGGTCGACGTTTTCGGCGCCCACAAATGCTTCGACCGCGCCATACGAAGTTGGGACGAACAGGGCGGTCAGCTGCGGATGAAACGCCTCAGCCACGCCATTGGAGTTGGTGATACCTTCCATGATGAACGTGTAAGTTCCGGCATTGAGGAAGTAGACTCTTTGTACATTTGCGCTGTAGTTGTAGTCACCGGTGCTGGGGAACGAATCACAACTTATCCACGTATAGTTGGGAGCCAGCGTTCCTCCTCCAGTCACCGTGTCAATCTGGATACGGGCATCATTGTTACTTTGTGTACCGGAGAAACGGACAAAGCACTTGCCCTGCAGGAACACGTAGCCGGTAGTGGGGAGAGTCAGAGTCACCGTTTCAATGTCGGTCATGCCGGCGACACCGAGGGTGATCCCGATATTGGTCTTAGCGGCAGCGATACCGGTCTCATCCAGCAGCTCATCAGACGAGATGGCGTTGTCCGGGAGTACGACTGAGGCGTCTCCAGCGGCAGACATATCAAACACGATGTCTCGAGAGGAGCCGTCGACGGTAACTCTGGGTTCATCAGTCCCGTCGTAGTTGGCGTCGACCCGAAAGCCTATGCCGCCGGGCCGCCAGATTCCCAGCCACCCGCCATCTAGATCCACATCCGGCTCTATTGAGTGAGTAAATGCTCCGCCTGAATCATAGGTGCGCACCCAACCACCTTCGTTGAAGGTGCCCAGCCCCACGACACGGCTGGCACTACCGTTTCTAAAAAAGCTGAACGCGCCCGTCTGCGTGGGGGAGCCGACGTTGACTTCGTCGGCATTAAAACTGCCGGCCACATCAAGGATTGCCTCGGGGGTGGAAGTCCCGATACCAACGCTGTCGGTTAAGTTCTCGAGGCGGATGACGTCACCGTCATCTGCCCAGCCTGTTCCACCGGTGGCTGCCGACGTCTGTACCGTGCCATCGGGGAATCTGAATCCGCCGGTCTCCGACTCGATGATACCGGCTACGCTGAGGGCATCGCCGGGAGAGTCGGTGTTGATGCCGACCCCGCCGGAGGCGGATATAAGGAACTGGTTATCGCCTGTTGATTCGAAACTGCCGGTCGGGTCGGACCAGACGAAGGCACCGTCATGGTTGGCTTTGGCCATAAACCCGGCCGCAAACGAATAGTTGCCCAAGGCCGAGCACTCCACTCCGCCGGGAATAGTGGCGGCCGTGGCGCCGGCGATATTGGCCTGCCCGCCGCCGATCGTACTGAAAAGACCGCCGGCGATATTGGAGGTTCCACCGGACACCGTACTCCTGGCTCCGTTAGCAGTGTTCGAAAGACCACCGCCAACCGTGGCGTGGTCAGCCTGAGCAGCGTTGCCTTGTCCGACCACGAAGGAGTAATCGGCGCTATTCGTGTTATCGGCCCCGATGGTAGCCTTGTCCGTCACAAGCAGCTCACCGACGACATGCAGCTCGGCTTCCGGGGTAATGGTACCGATGCCGACACTATCGCTGATTGTCTGAAGAATGACAACGTTGCCGTCGTCGTTCCAGCCTCCACCGGTACCGCCACTGCCGGAGACGGTGCTGAAAGAATAAGGTACGGTTGTGAGTCGGCGACGCGGAGTCATTTCCGCATCATCCGCGACCTTGATACCAAGCCACAGATCATCCGAGCCGAACGTCGATACCGGAATAGGGTTGCCCTCGCCCAGCACAACGTTAAACAGACCCGCCACTACGTCCACGACCAGGGTATCAGCCCACTCGGGAACCGCGGCCACCTCGGTCTCGTAGATCGAAAAGACAACTGAGTATGAACCCTCGAGGGGACCGCCGGCGTTTGACAGTTTCCCCTGAATCGTCATGAGCTGCGGCACGTCCGCCGTTGCCGCCGCCGGCAGCAACAGCGCGGCCATGGCCATGATTGTCGCACCCGTGATCAGTGATTTCATCCTCTTCTTCCTCCGTTTGTTTGTAGTTACTTCCACTTACATATAACCTACTTCACAGTCCATTAATCGAGCCGACTTGCATACGATCGCGAGGACGGAAGCTGCTGCCGCCTGCGCAGTCCAGCTTTCTACCCTGAATTATCTCAATGGAAGGCAAGTCGGGTTTTTTGTCAACAATAACAAGGGGCTTTTTTGTCAGCCCGTAATTGGGGCGTCTTGGACCACCCCCACTGCAGTCGCGTTGAGTCTTGATCCCGCGTCAGTCTGCCTATGGCGGATGACTCGACACGGAAACCGCTGGTATGCAGAAGCGGCGGATCACACGACTTCAACGACGTGAATTCGCACGACCTGCCGCGATGCGACGAGAGTACTCGTATACGTCAAGCAGTCTGTAGGGCAAGTCTGCTTCAAACCTGCCGTTATCGGGAGGCAGATCCGTGGCGGACCTTCCCTGCATACTGGGGAGTGGATTCCTGCCTTCGCAGGAATGACGAAGAGAGACAGAAATGACAGACTGCCGGCAATCCCCTTCTCGTTTACAACAACGGTCGATTCACATCGTGAATCGACCGTTTCTGCCTACGAAACCGCTTCTTCCAGCTGATAGCGGCGGTAAATCCGAGCATATTGACTATCTTGCGCCATCAGCTCAAAGTGTGTGCCGGTCTCGATTACCCGGCCTTTGTCCAGGACGATGATATTGTCGGCGCGCTCGAGTGTATCCGGTCGATGGGTAATGAGGATGGCCGTCATGTCCGGCATCACATCGTGCAGTCTGACCCACAGAGCGGACTCGGTGTTGGAATCGAGCGCCGACGTGCAATCATCAAGTATCAGCACCCTTGGCTTGCCAACCAGAGCGCGAGCCAAGCCCAATCGTTGCTTCTGGCCGCCGGAGATCGACATGCCGCGCGTGCCGATCTCGGTGTCCAGACCTTTGGGAAAGCCCTTGATATCCTCGGCGAATTGCGATACCTCTACCGCCCACTCGACGATCGAGTCCGAGATGGTTTCGCGGCCGAAGGTGATGTTGTTTCGGACGGTATCGCTGAACAGCACCGGCTCCTGGGGTACGTACCCGATGTAACGGCGCAGTTCCGCCAGCGAATACTCGCGGAGGTCGCGTCCGTCAAGTTTGACGACACCCTGAGCGGGATCGACGAGCCGCGGAATCAGGTTCACCAGCCAGCTTTTGCCGGAGCCGACACGGCCGACCACCGCCACCGTGTCTCCGGCGGGGATTTCCAGCGAGATCTCATCCAGGATCCTGCGCTCGGAGCCGTCAAACGAGAACGTCACTTCAGCCATATCTATCCGGCCTTCGAGAGGGCCGTTGTTGCTCGCGCCCGAGTCCTGCACCATAGCCGGCGTGCGCTCCAGTTCCAGCAGGCGGTCAATGGAGACGGCCGATTGCCGCGATTTGACCAGAAACTGGCCGACATCGAACATCGGGAACACCAACCACGTTACGTAGTAGATGAACGTGGCCAGATCACCGATCGACAGGTCCGCATAGAGCAGGCGATAACCGCCGGCGACGAGGACAGTGACGACGCCGAATTGCCAGATATAGTTGTACAGCGAATCGACCACCGTTGTCACCTTGACCGTGTCGATTTCCGCCTGTCGCCGTTTTTCAGCCGCGCTCTTGAACTGCCGCTGCTGGGCCGGCTCCCGCACGTACGCCTTGACGACTCTGATTCCAGAGAAGCAGGCCTCCATGACGTCATTGAAGTCGGAAATCTTCTTCTGCAGCCGGTCATACCGCTTGTCAAGCAGCGAGGAACTGACGAAGAAGATGATTATCAGCACCGGCAGCGGTCCCGCGGTCCATATCGTGAGTATGGGATCGATACTGATCATCATCACCACGATAAATATCACCGCCAGCAGGGCTTCATAGAGCCGGAAAATCCCGGAGCAGGCGAACCAGGACAATTTCTCCGCAACGTCATCGGTCAGTCGAGTTACCAGATCACCGGTCCGGAACTTGTTGAAAAAGTCGGGACCTTTCGTCGCGATATCATCGAACGCCGCTTGCCGGAAATGCCATTCGAGACGGACGTTCATCCACGCCCGCCACGACTGAAAATAGGCATACAGGGCATGGGACACGAGACCCAGGATGATAAAGGTCATCGCATACGTTTGGATGGTGCCGATACCATTCTGTTCCCCAATCCGATGCAGCCAGGACGCCAGCCAATGGGTCGGGACTTCATCCGTCTTCAGAAAATCGATCGTGAAGCCGATCAACCTGGGGATCGTGACCCCCAGAGCCGCCTGGATCGGCGTCAGGACCAAAAGTATAGCCACCACATGCGGATAATCTTGGTAGTATTTCCAGAACCATTTAATCTTATCCAGCATGAGAGATCACTCCGTTCTTGGTTTTGAACTGCAAGTCAAAAAGTTTCGAATAATAACCACTCATCGCCAGCAACTCTTCGTTCGTGCCGCGCTCAATAATGCGGCCGTTGCGGATAACCAGTATCCGGTCCACGTCGAGAATAGTCGACAGTCGATGGGCAATAATCAGAGACGTGCGACCGGTCATCAGTTTCTTCAGCGACGCCTGAATGGTTCGCTCCGTTTCCGGATCGACCGAACTGGTGGCTTCATCGAGAATCAGCACGTCGGGATTCACTGCCAACGCCCTCGCAAACGAGAGCAGCTGCCGTTCGCCGCGGCTGAAGTTGGCACCTTTTTCGGACACCTCGGTCCGGTATCCATCGGGCAATTGCGCTATAACGTGGTCGGCGGCCACCGTGCGGCAAGCATCGACAATCCGCTGTTCGGTCACCTTCGCCGCTCCCAGCCCGATGTTGGACCGGACGTCGCCCGGGAAGAGAATGATGTCCTGCAGGACGAGTCCGAATCGTCGCCGCAGATCGGCGATCGGAATGTCTCTTAAGTCGATACCGTCGACCGTAATCCGTCCTTTTTGCGGGTCGTACATTCTCAGCAGCAGGGAGATGACGGTCGTCTTGCCGCCGCCGGTCACTCCCGCCAGGGCCACGCGCCGGCCGAGGGGGATGTCAAAGGACACGTCCTGCAACACCCAGTGGTCATCATCGGTGTACGAAAACCAGACGTTTTCGAACTTGATGCCGTGCTTCAGGCTGTCCCAGGCAACCGGTTTGACCGGATTTACGACGCGGGGTTCGACAGACAACATAGCGAAAATGCGCCGCGCGCCGGCGATGCCCTTCTGGAATACGCCCATCTGATCGGCAGTACGGGCGATGGGGTCGAATTCCTTCCAGACCAGGATGATGAACATGACAATCACCCCGGCCGTGACGCCCCAGAACGCCCCGGCCAGCAGAATCAAACCGATCTTCACCCACTCGAAATAGAAAAGCAGGTTAAAGAACACGCAGACCGTGACGCCCACATACGCATCCTCTCGGAACTTGCGCTCATTGACGGCATACACCTTCTTGCGGGCGTAGTCGCCGCGATGGAATATCTGGACGATCGACATGCCGTGCAGGAATTCCGTCAGCGTTGCCGTAACTTCGGCCATGCGCTTGCGCACTTCCAGGAATCGATGGCTGGTCAGCTTGTGGAAAATCCAGATGAGACCGCCGATTGCCGGGAAGAACACGAACAGACTGAGCGCCAGCTTCCAGTGGACGGCGAACATGATGATATAAATGCCGACCATCAAAATCAGATCGCCGATCAACAGTACCACCGTATTGGTGAAGAGCAGCCGAAGTGATTCCGTGTCGGATTCAATCCGCGCCATCAGGCGCCCGACCGGGTGCTTGTCAAAGAAAGATATCTCCAGCGAGAGGAGGTGGTCGAACAGCTTCTGTTTCAGCTTCAACATGATATCCTGTCCGATGATCTCCAGCTTTACTCGCTGAATATACTGCAGGACAAGTGTCGCTATCTGTAATGCCACTACGAGCCCGCCGAGCCACAACAGGTCCACGAGAATCGCGTGGTTGTCCGTATCCCCGCCGACGTCGGTCAGATGTTTGTCGATGGCCTGTTTCAGAATCCATGGCCAGGCCAGAGTCAGAACGGTGACCACGATCAACAATCCCAGGCACATTGCCAGCCGCCACTTGTGTTCAACCAGGAACGGTGTCAGGCGGCTGAAGGCCTGAGAAATGTTGATTTCCTTTTCTTCTTTCGTATGTTTCTCGTCTTCGTAGAACTCTGCCGTCATAGTCTCACCTCAGTTCCGTCTTACGTATTCAATCCGCGTGAGTTAGATCGGCGGCCACAAAAAAACCCGCCGAACTTGCTAAGTTGCGGCGGGTAATATACTTACTTGTCTCTAATGCTACGTTACAAGACGTACTGCTCCCGCCGCTTTGGTGCCGCTAGATGCATCTTTGGTATTAATCCAAACTCTGATCATTTAGGGCTTCCTCCTTTGTCAGCGAGAGCTTTCCATGTTATTAACCGACGTATACTTTCCTTTATAGTTGCGCCGAATATACACCGGAATCCAGTCGTGTCAAATGTTTTTTTCACAATTTGAAAAAAAGTTTGTAATAGTCATCTATGTTATTTATGACTCTTACGGTAGTCTATCTAGCCAGTGAAGACTCCAACCTCAGCTGTATAACGTAACATGAAGCAGATGACCGACCAGCACATTCACGCCTTCCGCAGGAAAGTCCGGGCGTTGTACCGTCAGCACGGGCGGCGGTATCCATTTCGCGAGACGAATGACCCGTATGCGATTACTGTGTCGGAGATTATGCTGCAGCAAACCCAGTTGAGTCGAGTCATCCAGAAGTACACGGATTGGTTGCAGACATGGCCAGACTGGTCAAGGTTGTCGCGTGCCACCAATCAGCAGGTCTTGAAGATGTGGTCCGGGCTGGGCTACAACCGAAGAGCACTGTACCTGACCCAGATTGCATACAAGGTCGTCCATGAATATGACGGTTGCCTGCCCGATGATCCAGGCCTTCTCAGACGGTTTCCCGGCATCGGTCCCTACACCGCCCACGCCATAGCCGCTTTCGCGTTCGGTAAGCCCGTGGCGGCGGTCGATACGAATATACGAAAGCTGCTGATGCATGAATTCGCATTAACAAATAGCACTTCGTTGAAGGAGATCCAGAAGCTGGCCGAGCGGCTTCTCCCCCGCTCCGGCGTTCGGGAGTGGCATTACGCCTTGATGGACTACTCGTATCACGCAATGAAACCGGCCGATCGCAAACGGATTCCGGCAACAACGAAACAACCCAGGTTCGAGGGCTCGATCCGTCAAATACGGGGCGAGATTATCCGGCAATTGACAACGAAAAAGCGGGTGTCAATGACGACGGTTGCGAAAGTGTTGGCCTGTGCGCCAGAGCGGGTCTTGAAGGCAGCCCGGGACTTGGAGAAGGATGGGCTTGCGCGAATAAGCGGATACTTTGTCTGGCTTAAATAGTTTTCGTCTCGCTGGGACAACAGTAGTGTCTTCACCCTTCGACTCCGCTCAGAGTGAAGTAAACCTGTCAGTACTGTCCATTACAAGTCATCTCTGCCCATTAGTTGTCGCCTCTGCGAAGGCAGGAATCCTCTCCTCCTTCAAGTAAGAATGGACCCCGGCCTTCGCCGGGGTGACACACCTGGGCAGCCACTCCGTTCAGGGTAACTTGGCCAGTAGCACACGAGAATACGACACAATTGTAAATGTGAAGCAGTTCATAGTCGAAATGAAGATCCCACCCGTTGGGTGGGGTACGTATAGGAGGATTCCTCGGAACGCGGCGGGCGACCAATGGCTGCACAAAGAGGGTATCGTGAAAATCGCAGGCGTCCATATGCAACTCATTTAATAAAAAAATGCCGCAGCCACCGAAGTGGCTGCGACATTCTTCACAGAGGAGGGCTATGTTAAGAGGAACTATGTTCTTATTCTACCGCAACGTGCCGACGTATCTGGTCGTCAACTGCCGCTCCCGAACCATCGGGTCCGTGTAGTCCGGCAGTATCATCGGCGCTACTCTTCCGTCAGCAACGCCCGCGTCATCGACTTCCTTATTATATTGTACAACGTGATCCAGACTGAGTTTCGTCCCGTTCGCTTTTTCACGAGCGTAAGCACCGGCATGCTCCCCGGCGATCCTTCCGAATACGATAATATCCAACAGCGAGTTGCCCATCAAGCGGTTCTCACCATGGATACCGCCGCCGACTTCACCGGCCACGAACAGGCCCGGCACACAGGTTTCGCCCGTGTTCTGAAATTCCAAGCCGCCATTCTGATAGTGGAGGGTCGGATAAATCAGCATCGGCTCTTTAGCTATATCGATTCCGAACCGTTCATAGAGAATGTGCTTGCCGGGAAATTCGCGTTCCACCGTACCTTCGCCCGAAAGCATGTCGATCATCGGTGAATCGAGCCAGACTCCCAGCTTGCCCGTCGGGGTCGGCACGCCCATTTCGTTTACGACACATTCTTTAATGATGGAAGCCGCCTCAACATCCCGTGGCTCACGTTCATTAACAAACTGCTGTCCCTCGATGTTAACCAGATTCGCGCCTGAGCCGCGGAATTTCTCGGTAATCAGGATCCCCTCAGCTTGTTCCGGAAAGACGATACCCGTAGGGTGATATTGCACAGTGTGCAGGAAACAGATGGGCACACCGGCCCGGTAGCCCATGATGATGCCGTCGGCCGTCGCCCCATAGTGATTGGTGGTCATGAAGCCCTGTATGTGCAGCCGTCCGCAACCACCCGTGGCCATGACAACGGCTTTGGCCTTGACGATGGTGTACTCTTCCGTCTCGAGGTTATAGAGTACAGCGCCGGCACAGTGGCCATTTTCGTTCAGGAGCAATTCGACGGCGGGTGAGAACTCGATAACCTGGATGTCGTTCACCCGGTTGCGGGCTTCATCGCGGATCGTGCGCATGATCTCCGCGCCCGTGATATCCGCTGCGAAATGCATCCGTTTGCGCGAGGTGCCGCCGCCGTGGATGGTCTTGAGGGTGCCGTCCTCGAATTTCGAGAAGTTGCAGCCCAGGCTCTCCAGCCACTTAATGGCATCGGGGGCTTTAGTGACCAGTGTATCTGAGAGGTCCGGTACGTTCTTGAAATGTCCCCCACCCATGACGTCGAGATAGTGATAGTACGGCGAGTCTTTGTGGCCCTTCGTAGCGGCCTGAATACCGCCCTCGGCCATCATCGTGTTGGCATCGCCGTGACGCAGCTTGGTGGCGATGATCACCTTGGCGCCCCGGGCTTGCGCCAGCAGGGCCGCTGAAGTACCGGCGCCGCCGCCGCCGATCACGAGCACGTCGGTTTCATAGTCTACCTTTGACAGATCGACCGCCGTGGGATCCACGCGGCTGTTCGCCTCGATCAAATCGGCGATTTCATGGGCTATCTTGTACCCTTTGCTCGGTCCAACCTGCACTGCCCGACGGCCTTCTTCTTTGACATCGGGGTGATACTGCAGCATCTCTTTGCGTTCATCGAGATTGAGAAACGGCACTTCTTCGTTATGTTTCTTGCGCTCGACCCGCTCGGCACGGGTGCTCTCGACGACTTTGATCAGATTCTTGAGTTCTTCCGGATATGGCATTGCAAACCTTCTTTCATCTCACCGTTGACAACTACAGATACTGGCTGTCCTGCGGCGTCCAGTCTTCACCGGCCGTAGCCGGTTCCATCTCGCGCGCCTGGTACACGTCTCGCAGTTTCGCTTCATCCATGCCCTTCAGCTCGTTCAATCCGGCTGAGAAGCGGCCCGCCTCAATGTTGGCCACCATCGTCTTAAGATGCTCGGCCGGTGGCGTCAGGTAAGCGCCGTGTAGACGACGCGCCAGCTGAGCTATATGATACTGCGGCATCTCACCCATGCAGCGACTGGCGCAGAGACCGCACTGGATGCAGTCGAACGAGAGCCGGGCCGCCTCAGCGATATCGCCCCGCTTGAGAGCGGCAATGTAATCCATGACCTGGACGTCCATCGGACAAACTTTGGTACAAGCGTTGCAGGCCACACAGCGGAATAACTCCGGATACAGATTGAATATCTCCTCCGGTTTGCCTTCCAGTTGATCAAAATCGTACACCGCCCGGTTGGCCGGGTAAAACGGAATCTGGGTCAAGTACATTTCCGGCTCGACGACCGTCTGGCAGGCGAGCCCGACCTGTATCTTGTAGTTGCCCGGTTTGCGATACACCGTAGCACACGCGCCGCAGACACCGCCGCGGCAGCCACAGCCGCGAATGTACTTGTAGCCGGCGTACTCAATCGCCTTCATGATGGTCAACGTTTCCGGTACCTCGTACCGTTTGCCCATCACGTAGATTGGAATGAGTTTGGCCTTGACTTCGGTTGCTGCTTTATCAACAACGGTACTCATATCAACCTCATTAGACATCGATATCAACCTCACGTTTTATACGTTGCTCAGACTTTCGTTCCGCCGATGATCTGCTTTTCGGTCAGCAGGTTAACGGAACTCTCACGGTTCAAATCAAAACGGCAATCCTCGGGAGCAATTCCCAGCGCCACTGCCATCAACTGAGTGAAATAGTAAATTGGGACTTCGCCGGCATCCGGATGTTTCTCCAGCATTTGTCCCTGGCGGTGTCCGAGATTGTAATCACACAGCGGGCAGGTGAGCGCGACCGCGTCGGCGCCATGTTTGGTGGCGTCGGTCAAGATGTCGTGCGACAGATCCAAAGCGGTGTCCGGACTGCCGAGTACCTGATAAGCTCCGCAACATTTTGTGGCCGACGGGAAGTCTATCGCTTCCGCACCGATTGCTTTCAGGAATTCCTGGAATACAACCGGATGATCCGGTTTATCGAGCGCGACTTCTCGCGGGCGCACCAACGTGCAGCCGTAGTAGGGCGCGACTTTCAGACCGTTCAAAGGTACCTTCACCGCTTCCTTGACCTTGTCCCAACCGATGTCGTCTCGCAGGAAATCGAGAAAGTGCACAACTCGTACTTCACCGGCGTAGTCCGGTTCTTCATCCATAAAATCATTGATCGTGCCGCGTTTGACCTCGTCCTCTTTCATCAGCCGGTTGGCGCGCGCCAGGGTGTTGTAGCACATGGCGCAGAGCGTCAGCACCGTATCGTGGCCGCGCTCCATAACCCGGACCAGATCTCGCACCGGCGCGATCATATGAATCAGGTCGTCATCGGCCAGCGAATACACCGCACCGCAGCAGTTCCAGCGGGGGAGCTCTTCGGCGTCGATACCGAGCGATTTCAGACAAGCCAGCGCGGAATCTTCGAGATTCCTGGCTTTCGTTTTAAGGGTGCATCCGGGGTAGTAGCTTATCTTCATACAGTACCTTTCACAATACGTGCGCGGCACATGTCCGCATGTGCCGATCCCGCGTTACTTTCGGCAGATGTGGACATCTGCCGCCCACTGACATTCTCGCTCCCCATCCTGTCATTCCCGCTCGCCCTCCTGTCATTCCCGCGAGGGCGGGAATCCAGTCCCCGGTCCTGCTACCGCAGCGAAAAATCATGCTGTCACTCACCTTAAGCATCTTCTCTTCCGCCCCGGCATCACGAAGTAAACTTCCGAAATCCCGACACCATCGCAATCTGCGGTAGCTCAACGACGTCTTCCGGCTGCAAATTGGATGGTTCGACGTGATTGATGTTCTGTCGCAGGCGTATCTGGCGGATCGCCTCCATGACCGCCGGGATATCAATCCCGCGCGGACAGCGGACCTCGCAGGTGTGGCAGGAAGCGCACAGCCACGGCAGGTTGACCTCGTTGAGGGCCTCGGCCTGGCCGAACTGAATCAGCAGCATCGCGCGGCGCGGTGTGGCGGTGGCTCTTTCGCTCATCGGGCAAGAGGCCGAGCAGGTACCGCACTGGAAGCATTTGGCCACATTTTGGCCGCTGATTTCCATTACTTTACGTCGCAATTCACTATCTATGTTTTTCTGGGAAACCTTAAGCGGCATTGTCACCTCTTTCCGGTTGGTTCTTATAGCCGGTACAGTCGGCCGGACTTCTTGAGCCTGTAGTCCGGCCCGTACCGGAATATTTTGTGAACTACTTCACAAAGACCTATTCGATATTTCGGTTATACTCATAATACATTATAGCAAATAAAGCAAGGATTTTGCGAAATTTTTCACGAGCAATTGTAGGTCGGGTTCCGAATCCGCTGCAAGCGGATGAGAAACCCGACACGCGGGTGTTGAGGCTGCCGGGTTATTCATCCTCAGAAGCGGTCTCCGGTCCCGACGAGTTGGGCTTATGGCCAATGCAACAGCTGCATACGAAAATTGAGATTGACACAATCAACTGTATAGGCTACTGTTGTGTACCGTATGGAACTGGGCAAGCTAAAGAGGATTTGTGATATCTGGTCTAGAATAATGGCACAGTCAAGTACGCTTTGCCACTGCGGTAGTAATCATCAGTTGAAGGAAGTAGGGGTGTGGGTTGGGCATTTTTGAGTTGATTGCGCTTATAGGCGCGCTTGCATGGCTACCGCAACTAATCAGGCTACTCAGAGCCTGGCTGAAGCAGCCAGAAGTAAGGATAATTGCAGAGCAGAGAATCGAACTTGGATTTACTATCTTCGGACCCCTGTTGAATATTAGAGTAGCATTCGCTGTTAAGAACAAAGATATCGTTATATCGGGAGTCAAGATACATCTACGGCATGACAGCGGAGAGGACAAGGTATTCTCTTGGCATAGCATTGTTCAGAATATGTTACAAATGAACTACCCGTCGACGGGACCGATTCCCTTCGAGAAAGAGTTGTCAGTTTTGGCAATAAAACTTTCACCAGATGAAGTTGAACGTCGAATTAGGTTCCACGAGCCTTCCTTTCAGACAAAGAAGGAAACGTTTGAAGAAGCAGTTACTAAGACGCTTATATATATGCAAGCGTCAGGTAAAGATGACTTCAAACCAATATTGAACAGTGAGGAGATGCAAGAGCTCTACTCCTTTATTAGACAGTCATTCAACTGGAAGAGTGGAACATATCAACTAAAGTTTGAGGTTGATTCACCACAACCGTTTGCACTAAAGGACTACAATTACGAGTTCACTCTCACGCCAACAGAAATCGAGCACCTCGGGAGAAACAAGGACTTGATTGAAAAATCTTACGAGTATCAGTTCTTTCCTTCTACAGAACCAGATTCACAGGCCCAGTTAAGCTGGGCATGGCGGTATCCCGCAATGAAAAAGCAACCTGATTAAATGAACGGGACAAGGTCCGAACCGCAGGGGTTCGGACCTACAGGCCTGGTAGGGGCAACCCCATGTGGTTGCCCGGTGTACGGGCGACCACGAGGGGTCGCCCCTACGAATGATTGATCGGAGATTGATTCGTATCCCTTTCAAGCCACCGCCTTCCTTCTTATCGACCCCACATAGATAGCGACCAACGTAATTACAGCCCCGAAAATCTGCAAAACGGTCAGGTACTCATCGAAGAACAACGCGCCCCAGACGGAAGTCAGCACCGGCTGCAATACGAGCAGCAGGCCGCTGCGGGAGGCGTCGATTTTCGGCAGTGAACTTGAGATCGCCCACCACCCCAGCGCCTGGGCGATCAAGGCCAGAGCGGCAGCTATGACGAGCGAGAACCAATCCGGCGGTACAATGGCTTCCTGCGAAAAGGTCAGCAGCACGAATCCGAGGAACACGGCACTGAACAGGGAAACCCAGGCCATGAGGACGATAAATCCGAGCTGCCTCTCCTCATGTCCGGCCAGTTTAAGCACGATGATGTAGTGGGCGTAGACTATCCCGGTGAGCAAGCCAAAAGCGATGCCCTTGAGATAGAGCGATGAAAAGGCAATGTCGCTCCCGATTCCAATCAGAAGGACGACCCCGACTACGGCGCTGACAGCTGCCACAAAGAACTTGAGAGTCAAACGTTCCTTGAATATGAAGAAGCTCAAGACGGCGGTGCCGAACACCTGGGTGTTGGCGAGAATGGTCGACATCCCGGCTCCGGAATAAATAATCGACCGATGCCAGAAGAACAAATCGAGAAAGAACAGAAATCCGGCCAGGATAGTCCAACGCAGAATACTCCAGGGAAGGATGACATTGATGCGTGCGGCGACCGCCCACCCGAAAAGAATCACGGCGCCCAGAACTACTCTCCAGAAGGCGATGGCGGTGGGCCCCATGCCACGCAGATCCAACAGCTTGACAAAAATGGCGGCAAAGCTGATACATACCGCTCCGAACGCCAGCATCAGCAGCGCGCGGAGTTCGGTCGATTCGGATGAATTCGCCATGAGACAATTATAGTTGCCTGCTGAGATATACAACACATAATTTCCGGAGAGAGGCGGAGGGCGATTATAGCGCCGTTGCGTAGAGGAACTTATGATGGCAGAACCATGTATGACGGGTACTCGCAGAACTTGAGGCAACCGCGATGTTAGGTGCGGTAGTCCTGTACGTTGTTCTCGGACTCCGATTCGGCTGGAACCTCCGGGAACTGTCGTGGGATCGGCTGGATGAGTTTCTGGTTGCAATCGAAAGACGCGCGGGGCGAGTGGGGTTATGCGCGATGCTGGCACTGGTGTTTCTCGGACTGGCTATGCTCTATGTTCGGCTTGATACGCACTGCCGATTTCTCGGTGGCTGGTACGCCCTGATGACCCAGGATCCGTTCGATTTCACGGCCGAGAGTGAAGTCGGATTTCGTCGGTTCACGCCTACAATTAGCTACCTGTTCGGCCTGACCGGCCGTAACATTATCGTCACCAACCTCATCTTCGCCTTTTCTCTCTTGTTCTGTTCGGCGTTGTACTTCACGAAGCACGGTAGTCGGCCCGGAGATGCCGTGTTCATAACGGGCGGGCTGGCTTTGTCGCTGGTGACTTTGACGACGATGCATTGCGGCGGCTATACTGATTCGACCACGTATCTGTTTGTATTTCTCATGTGGTGGTTTCGCCGACGTCCCTTACTTTTCTACGTCTTCTTCGTACTCGGTCTGCTCAATCGTGAAGCGGTGCTGTTTCTGGTACCCTGGTTTGCCGTGCTCCGGTGGCAACATTCGACATCATGGAAACGGTGGCTCATCGAAACGGTAGTGGCGTACGGGATCATTTTCGCTGCTTACCTGGAATACCGTGAGTTCATTGCGGCGCAAGCGAACGTTCGCTACTCCATGGATTATTACCTGGGGCACCTCTTGCAGGATCCTCTCGCCCGATTCCGCCAGACGCTCTACTACCACGGTTTGGGGGTATTTTCTGTCTTCAAGCTGTTGTGGGTGTTTCCGATTCTTGGTTTTGCGGCATTTTGGCGGGATAAGCGTTGGTCGCATGTCTTGGCATTTGTGTTCATTTTCGTCGGTTCCTATGTTCAGCTCCTGATCGCTCAGGATACGTCTCGAATGATGACGATGTCATTCATGATGTTGCCAATCTCACTTCGCGTATTGCTGGAAGAAGACCGGTGGCGCATTCGGGATTGGATGGGTTGGCTATTCCTGGCTAATCTGGCTGTACCGACCGTATATACTGCCGGGGTAGTCGTCGAGATATGGCAGCCGTATTGGCGACACTTGTTAATACGGTGGCTGAATTAGTCGCGTGATCTCATAGACTGATGATTGAGGGCTTCGCGATCCGAGACTGAGTGTGCCATGATTGGCGGAAAGATCGATAAAGCGGAGAGACAGGGATTCGAACCCTGGATAGAGGAATAACCCCTATAACGGATTAGCAATCCGCCGCCTTCAGCCTCTCGGCCATCTCTCCGAATCACGACATAGGCTAAACAAATATATCAGATAGGTACCCGCCGTACAAGAGTTTTTTGTGGATCGGCGGGCGACTCGAGTTGACTCACAATTAATGTAACCGAAGGGTGGCAAAATGGGGGCTGATTTTGATACGTTGACTCATATTACAGGTAACCGGAAGTTGACATTGCAGGGTTTGACCGGGCTCGTTGACTCATAGTACGGGTAACCGAGAAAGCTGTCCAATCTGCAGTGTAACGGTATAATGGCAAATTGAGGGCAAGCCGGCTACGGATCCAACCGGATCGGGAGAATTCCGGTGCTGTTGCAGAGCCAGGCCGACCGGCTGTTCTCTTGACGACCGCCTATTCGATGCTTTTGGCTGATCGTTTCGTTTCGGAAAGGATTCTCCAATAGGCTCTTTCAACGACCAGAGAGATTTCGTGGCTTTTGAACGGCTTGGTGATGTACTCATCCGCCCCCAGCAACAGAGCGTCTTTGACCGTGTATGTATCGCCGTAGGCCGTCATGATGATCACCCCTGTTCGGGGATATTCGCTTTTGATGATCTTCAGTAACTCGAGGCCGTTCATCCGAGGCATTTTCATATCCGAAATGACAATGTCGCAGGCGCTCTCCCCCAACAGTTCCAGAGCGTTAATGCCATCGCAGGCCGTACGCACCTTGTACCCTTCCCGGGCGAGAATCTTCTCCAACAGCGTCGTCATCATTTCTTCGTCATCGACCACCAGAATAGACACCGAACTTTTCACAACGGCTCCTCAATTATGTAACCAACATTCGTTTTCATTCTACCGACCCGACGTATGAGTTCATACCAGCAAACCGGCCACTTCGTCGACAAATTCCTCCAACCGGAACGGCTTATACAGAACGCGGCTGGCGCCCAGCATCCCGGATTCTCGAATCAGCCGATCCGTGGCATTACCGGTCACGACCATCACGGGCAGGTGCGGGTCGATCTCCTTGATGGATGTGAGCACCTCCAGGCCGGAAACTTCCGGCATGATAATGTCCAGCGTAATCAAGTCATAGTCGGCCGTGCGTACCTTGTCGATCGCCTCACCGCCGGTTTCGACGTGGTCGACTTCCACCGCATCCGTCTCGGCAAAAAACTCGGTGAACATGTCGTGTACCCACGGTTCATCATCGACCATAAGAATCCGAAACGGTCGACCCCGCTGCACCGCACCGTCGTGTAACCGGCCTATGCCGGCCAGATCATCGAGTATCGTGCTCTTGTTCTCCATTGTCAGGGACTTGTCCTTGTTCATTATCAAAACCTCGGTTGACGAATATGTCAGGCATATTCATTCGGAATTCCATATGGTTCCATCGGACGTCATTCTCTTTGACCTTCGACCTGCTTGCCCTTGGTGAGAGCCGCCAGAATAAGGTTACACTGATCCAGGATATTGTGCAGTCGCGGTTCGATGGGGTCCTTAATCAAACCGTCCAGGTGATGCATCCCGCGGGTGGCGCGTTCGTTCCGGGCGGCGTTGACGATACCGGCCAGCTCCTGGACGACCTTAACCACACCGTTGACCAACCGAATGAAGGCCGGCTCCAGCCGGTTAATCTCAGCCGACTCGGTTTTCGCTTTGGCCAGGTAAATAGCCAGATTCAGCGCCAGGGTCCTCACTTCGTCGTTCAGGTCGTGCACCTGGTCGATGATGGCGGATTCGGACGGTTGATTGGTATCAGCACTCATGTGTTTTTCTCAAACTGATTCAACTAGAACCGTATTCTCATGTTATGACCGATTCGTTCGACGAGCTCCTGACAGAACGCTGTTTCCAGATTTTTGAAAAATCTGATCTTGGCGGGAGCCGTCAGGTGCAGGTCGGGGTCGTTTACTTCATCATCCATGGTCGCCTGAAAGACGCGCGGTCCTTTCTCTTCGACTCGTACCGACTCCGCCAACAAGAACCGCTTCCGGTTGACGTCAAGAAGACGCACCTCGGCGTCGATAACACCCACCGTCGTGTACTTGTGGAATACCAGCGGCACGTGGAAATCTTTCTGACGCTCCAGATCGATGCGCTCGACATGGATTACGATCAGGTAGCGACAGGCCGCCTCCCGACACCAATCAAGCAGAGAGTCGAGATTGTAATAGGCCCGAGGAAAGCGGACGTTTTCTGCGGTTGCCGAAGAAACCGGTATAGCTCGCAGGTTATGACTGCGGTTAATGATCTTGACGAGTTCAGCTTCAACAGTCGGTTCGTACCAGGGAGACCGGATGCCCGATACACGCACCATCAGATCTTCCACGCCGTTTTGGGCACACGCGGGCTGATACACCCACAAGCTGCTTAGCAATAAGACCAACGCAAATGACGCCAATCGCGAGGGCATTGTTATTCCTCAGATTTCGTATAGAGGTAATTCCTGAGCACTTCCTGCACGCACTGCTGGAAATCTCCGTACTGTTCCGTGAGCAGGACCAGTTCCGAGTCGGAAAGTCGATCGTCAAGTCTGTTTCTGGAGATGAACTCAATTCCGACCAAATAGTGACTGTCATCCCGTTCGACACGCTTGACGATCCCGAGGACGTTCTGCACGGTGACCTGTTGCTGGAGAGAGAAGCGCATAGAGAGAACGTCGTTTTCGCCGAGAGGCTGCTCGAGATCAACGAGTACCCCGCCGGCCGAGATATTCAGAATCTCGCCGTCGAACTGATAGGAATTCTCATCCGGCCAGAAATTCCCCAAATCATCCTTCACTCTGCGCACGGATATCGGGGACTGGATTTCAAGCCGCACGAAGCGTCGCTGGTTCTCCCGGTCAATCCGGAACGGCGGCCGAATATCGATTCTCCTCTCGTGGACATCCACGTCCGATACAAATCTGATTTTGGGTGTTTGATTCATGATTCTGTCCCTGGTCTCACGGTTGACGGTTTTGCGTCCATGTTACTAACCTGTTTGTTATTAAATACCGTTGAACCTCGTCATAGACGAACAGGTTTTCCGGCAGTGCCTTAATAACGGCATTGGCGACGTGTTTGGCTCGGTTCTCGCGCGGGATGAACATCACGCCCAGCTGGAACTGGCCGATTTCGTTTTGACTGCAATGGCGTACCTGACCGATGACAAGTTTCGGGAATTCGATTTCCACGAAGTCGATGTTGAGGCACAAATAGGCCGGTGGCTGGAGATTACTCGAGAGGCCGAGCAGCGTGCCGCCGCCGGACAGATCGATAGTCTCAGTGACCATCCATCGCAGCCGGTCGAGCCTGGCGGGCACCAGTGACTGGCGGGGCAGGGCGGCCAGGCGAACCGAGCGCGCCACAACTATTCGGGGAAAACGGCGTCTGGTCAGCAGCGTGACTCGATCATCGAAAATAATCTTGCATGTCCTGGCTCCGGTTCGTTTGAGTTGCCCCTGTATAGCGATTTGCTCCCCCCGGTACTCCATTTTCACGGTCACACGCTGGTTATTCACCAGGCTATCAACCAGGCCGGAGGCGCCGCCGCGGTCCACTGTGACCGTATGGTCGCCCGCGACAATGACCCGGCTTTCCAACGGACGGTTGCCGAACTGCTCTGAGAACAGTGTCAACCGGCGACCCACCAGCGCTGACAGGTCCAGCCGTCTGATATCGACCACCGGGCCTTTGTCCGTCTTGCCAGCTGCAATCATTGCGGTACTCACAGCAGGCCTTTCTTGCGCAGCGCCACTTGCTGCTGGAATATGTACAGGACCAGCCTGTTCTGCATCATTTGATCGAAATGCAGAACGGCCTTGGGCAGATTCTTCTGGATTTCGGGTTCGACGAATCGCGCGAAGGCCTCTTCGAGGATGAACTCGATGCCGCAGAAACGCTTTTTGTCCTTGATGTCTACTCGACGGCAAATCCCGGCAATTGCCTCCGGCAGTCCGATTTCGTCAAACAGGGGGCATTTCAAAATCACGATATCGTCTTTTCTAACTTCGTGCTCAACCTGCAGCAGTACGCCGCCGCCGCTCACGTTATGGCAACGGCCGTCGCGCCACTTCAACTTCCCCAGGTTGGTTGACTCCGAAGACGCTGCCCGCGTCAAGAGCGCGTACGACATCTGCTTGTCGAAATCGACCCGTACGAATTCGCGCCGTTGTACGCGCCTGATTTCGTCCGGCGCCTGCAATATATAAAAGCGGCGGCCGTCACTGGTCAGTACCGAAATGCGGGAATGAAAGCGATACATGGCGTCTTCGCGGTTAAAAAAGACTATACAGTCAGCATTGTCCCGCAGCAACGTATGGCCGGAGAGCAGTTCCGGCGCACTGATAACGAGATGGGCGTCGCGGAAGTCCTCGATGCGGGCCAGGTAGTGGCCGGACTCGCTGCTTTCACCGGTCACGATCTCAATACGATCCCAGAGTTCCAGGTATTTCTTCTTTTTCTTTTGCCCTGTGTACACCTGTGCTCCTTTTATGGCGCCACGGCATTCAAGGCCGCCATATTGGATTTACCTTGTTCGATCGCCAATTCCAGTATTTTTCGCGCCAGCGCGGTTCGGGTTTTGTCGTGCCGATTCTGATAGATGAATTCCTGCCCGTTTTTGATGGTGCTGTTAAAATACTCGCGAGCTGTATCGAAATCCCCGATGCGGCGGGACAACTCGGCGATGAGATAAGCCGCCTGGATCTGCTGGTTACCCGGAGAGATGCTGCGACCGTCGACATACGACATTTTGTAGTTCTTGACCGCCAGCTCGAGCGCTTCTCGTTCGCAAGTGACGATGCCGTCCCAGGATTGTTTCAGCTCCGCCAGGAAGTCCTCAAAGGAAGTATAGACGCCGAATTGCGGGACAACGTCACAGTCGATCCCGTGACAGGCGGCTTTGTACTCCCGTATCAGATTGTTGTAGTTGACCAGCCATTTCTGAACTTGATTTTGTGAATCCTGCGCGGCGGCCGTGACGGTTTCGAATTTCTCCTTATACTGAACCAGTTCCGGTGACAGTTCACTGCCCTGAGCCAGGGTCTCAAAATGAGATTTTAGATAAGCATCGAAGTATTGTACAGCTTCGGTCGACTGTTCAATGGCGTTGCATACTTGTTTGTATTTGCCCTCCAGCTCCGACAACATCCCCCGCAATCGAACCAGATGAGGATTCTCACCTTCCTCCCTGTTGCGGAAAATCCAGCCGATGCGCAGATAGAATCGCCCCAGATCGAGTCTGCTGTAGTGCTCGGCCAGCTGCTCGTCGAAAATGGCCAGATGCAATCTGAGGATGGCCGATTCATTCGGAAAGCGCGGGATATCGATGGCTTCGCCCATACGCTTGACCACCGAGTCGGCGGTACTGAGTTGATCCAGGTGTTTCTCCTTGACGGTCTTCAGACGGTACATACGGAAGTGGTTATCAGACTTCCAGTCCTTGAAACTGTTGGTGAACTCGCGCGAGTATAGACAGTGGCTACAGGTAGCGACGAAGAACAGCAATGGATTGTAGGCCTGGTATTTGGGGAAGCGCCATTTAATCTCGCGGGGGCAAAAGTCCGAATCACGACCGCCTTCGACGTACGCTCCCATGCGCACCGTTTCGTACTCGTTGACCGTTTTACAGATCGGGCATTCAACCGTTGTCACATAAAAAGGGCTATCCGTAGCCATGTTTATCTCCTTCGTTATCGGCTATCTGTCATAGTGCAAGAGCGCCAGTTCGGCATCGGAAATCGGCAGAACGGACCTCACCTGGGCCGCCGATGAGCCGGCCTGCAACATGGATCTGGCCATCTTGATAATAACGGCTCGTTCGTGGCCGCGGCCACGGTCAGTGCGACGGTCGGTCTGATCTTCGTTCGGCATCGTCTTCAACGGAATGAACTCCAGATGTGATCGGGCACCGCCCGTTGTCGCCGGAGCCAAAGACGGGGTCACCGGGGGGTGCATCGACGGCCCTGCTTCTGACGGCGCAGGCTGCCTTTTCTTCTGAATCGCCGAATAAACGAGCATCCAGAATCCGCCCGCAGCGATATAGCCGATCACGTCCAGGCCTATTTCAATCAGCATATTCGTTGACAAGTCCATTCGTCCCTTTTCTCCATTCACGCTTCCAGATCAATGTGTCTCGTATTGTCCGGTCGTTCCTTATCGTCTACCTCGTTGGTTTCTGGCTCCGCACAGCCGCCCGGCGATTCTTCTTCTTCCGTGTCGCCCGTGATCAATACCAGATCAGAACGATCTTTTCCGGTTGAGTTCTTCCGTTTCTTTTTCGATTTCTTCTTCAGCAGAACATCAAACGGTTCCTGCTCATCTTCCTCCTTGGACCGAGCCGTTTTGTTGACCCGACTCTGCAGCGGAGGCTTCGGCAGGTTGTCAACGGACTCTATCGACTCATTCATCGGTCTTGTTCCTTGCCGGCAATGCAGTTCACCCGGTCAGCGCGAATTGTTCACGAACCATGTGGCGCAGTTTGACCACTGCCCGTGTGTGGATTTGCGATACGCGCGATTCGGAAATACTCATGACTTCGCCGATCTCTTTCAGGGTCAGCTCTTCGTAGTAATACAGGGCGATCACCAGTTTTTCCTGCTTGGTCAGGCGATCCATGGCCACGACCAGGAAGCTGCGCAATTCATCCTTTTCGATCTCACCCAGGACACCGGCGTCAGAATGATCCATGATCGTCTCGATGCGCGGTACCTGACGATTGTCATCTTCCCGATAGATGACCTCGTCCAGGGACAGAATCTGTGTCCCGGACACGTCGTCAAGGGCCAGGTTGAGTTCTCTTTCACTGATATTCATATGCGAGGCCAGTTCATCTTTCTTGGGCGGTCGGCCCAGGCTGTTCTCCAGACTTGTCAAGGCGCGTTCGATTTCCCGGGACTTGGCACGGGTTGAGCGCGGCACCCAGTCCAGGGCTCTCAGTTCATCGAGAATAGCGCCGCGAATACGGGGCACCGCGTAGGTTTCGAACTTGACTCCGCGCGACGGGTCGAAGTTTTTGAAAGCTTCAATCAGACCGATGACTCCCGTATTAACCAAATCCGGCAGTTCCACCGACCGGGGGAATCCCATAGCCATGCGCGATGCCACATTGCGGACCAACGGAATATACTTGCCTAACAGGTCCTGTCTGAGTTCCGGGGATTTGTGCTTGTTATAGCGTGCCCAATCCCGACCGGTTACCTTCCACTTTTTAACCCGTTTCGGCTTCTCACTCGCGATCGCCTGCTCGACACTTATCCGTTCGGGGCTGGTGTCGGCGCTGTCGGCTTTTGTTGTTACTGTGTTAACCATTTGTCCGCTATCTCCTTATATCGGCCATGGCCGGTAAATCATTTATTGGCGTTGCTTGAGATTTATCGTTGAAGGAGGCTTCTACCTCAGTTACCTCGGTCAGCCTCTGAGCCAAATGCGTGAGCGCGGCGACTGCCGGAGCTTGCTCATCTATTTGGGAGACAGGCGCTTGCGCCGCCACCGACCGACGGACCGTGTCATCCTCCGGCACGAAACCCAAACATGGAATGGAACGGCTCAGAAATCGCTCCGTTAGTTCTGACAGTGACGCGGACATGAACTCGACCTCCGCTATGTCCCGCACCCGGTTGACAACAAGCTCCGTCCTCGAAGATGGTTTCCGGCTGACGAGCTGCTTGAAAAGCCCATAGGCATTGGCCAGTGAGGTCAATTCCGGCAGGACGACCAGACAGTTCCGGTCGGCCGCCAGTGCAATCTGTTCGGCGAATTCAGAAATGCCGGAGCCGAGGTCAACGATAATGAACTCGTAGTCCTTCGCACTCTGACGAAGGGTGGACATTAGAGACTCGACGTCTTCCGTGCCAAAGTTTCTCACGTCGGCCGGACATCCCGGAGCCGACAGCAAGTGCAAGTCGTCTGACAGAACACTGATTGCGGAATCGATAGTCGTTTCTTGGCGAAGAATGTGGCGGACGCTTCTTTCGGGACGGCAGTTGGCGAGCACGTGCAGGTTGCCGCAGGTCAGGTCGGCGTCGACCAAGAGGACTCTGTGACCGACTGCGGTCAGCCGCTCAGCCAGGTTGAAAGCGATAATCGACTTGCCGGTACCGCCCTTGCCGGAGGATACGGAGACTATCCGGCCGGCTTCTGCCGTTGAGACTGGATAGCGAACTTGCCTTTTCTTATTGTCCATGGGAAACCTCCGGAGCCAACATTGTTTCCGCCAGTCGCTGTGCCGAGGGAATTTCGAGTTCCCCCGTCCCGGCCGGGGACTGAGATGTGTAGGCAACGGGCGCCTTCAGTGTCCGCGCCACGTCCGCTATCGATCCCAGCCGGTGCGTCTGATCCAGCATCGTCATAACGGCCTGGGTCGGCGCCAACATGGTGAGTGAAGCCGCCTGGTTGCGTACGTCGGACGATCGGGTGAGAGCCGAGAAGACCACGATGCGGTGAGTTGTCCGGAGCCGATGGACGGTCTCCTGGAAGGCCAGGCGCTTGCTCCGTTCGGTCGGGAGAGCCGGCGCATCGATAAGTGTAACGACGTTTTTGTCGCCATTGTCGAGGTTGCCGTCAACGCATGAATCCGGCATATCGAGATCAAGCAGGTCGGCATACCAGGCCAACTCTTCATAGGCGGCTATGCTCTGACAATCAAAGGCGGCCAGTTTTACTTTCTTTTTCTGTTGGCAAACCAATTGCGCAGCCATTTTGCCCATGACGGACGTCTTACCCGAACCTGGAGGGCCGGTGAACAGAATGCGGTCGCCGCAAGCCACGTCGATTCCGGGGGAGATATATCGTTCCAGCGCCCTCGCCAATTCCACCGTGAGATTGCTTTTGACGTCGGTGGGGTTGGCGTACTTCCGCACCAGCGACGTCACGAGTTCGGTAACGAACACCTCCGAAAAATCGGCGCGGCGCAGTTGTTCGGCCACCTGCTGAATCTGCCTGGGCCGGGTGGCATCCTTGCCCAAAAACAGATTGAGACCGAGCAATTGATCCATCTTCCGTTCCAGCGCGGCCACGACTTCTCTGACATTATCCAGCGCCACGGCTTGAATCGGTGCCGTTATTGTCGGCATTGTGGGGTCGGGTTCGGCGGCCTCAGTCATCGTGCTCGGCCGGGGGACCGGTTCCGTGGGCACAGTACTTTCTTGAGGCTCGGATTCCCGTAATCCGTCCGCCCTGAGCACACTCGCTACTCGCGCCGAATCCGCCCGCTCGACGCAGGCGGTTATTTCTACTTGTGGTCGTTTCCCGCCGTTGGCGTATTGACGCGTCTTGAGCACGATCGCATCACCGCCCAGTTCCCGGCGTACCATTTTCATGGCGGCGCCGGCGGACTCGGCCGTATAGGACTTAATTATCATTGTTTACCCTCACCATACCGGTTGACGTGACTTCCGCCTCGGGCAGTATTTCGTTATAGGAAAGGAGTGTCAGCTCAGGGAATCTGGCTTCCACCAAACGCCGCAGGGCCAGTCGAATGTTCGGGGAGCACAGACAGATCGGACTGAAGCCCGATTGCTGCATAGCTTCTACCTGTTTGTCCATTTCCGTCAAAAGCATCTCGGCCATAGCCGGGTCGATAGTTAACATGAGACCCTGTTTCGTATTCTGGACCGCTTCACCCAGTGTCTGCTCGATCGACGGGTCGAGCGTGAAGACGTGAATCTTGCCGTCCTTGTCCTGGTTCATATCCGTGATCTGGCGCTTCAGCCCCATGCGCACGTATTCCGCCAGAACATCCGGTTCCTTGGTGGCGCCGATGTAGTCGGCAACCGTTTCCAGGATGCCTACCAGGTCTCTGATGGCAACTCGTTCTCTCAAGAGCGCCTGCAGCACTTTTTGCAGCACGCCCAAAGAGACCGTTTCCGGTACGACGGATTCCACGAGCGCGGGATACTCTTCTTTGAGCGTGTCGACGAGATGCTGCACATCCTGCCGGGTCAGGATCTCGGCGGCCGACTGACGAATGACTTCGGTCAGGTGCGTGGCCAGCACCGCCGCCGGCTCGACCACGGTGAATTTCTTCGCCTCCGCCACTTCCCGCATGGCAGACAGGATCCAGGTTGCCGACAGACCAAAGGCCGGGTCTTTCGTTGCAAATCCGTCGAGTTTCTCCTCGATATAACCGGGATTGATAGCCAGCACGCGGTCGAGCATCAATTCCCAACCGGCGATTCTGACGCCCTTGATCTTAATCTGGTATTCGTTGGGGGACAATTGAACATTGTCGCGAATACGGATAGGCGGGACAATTATCCCCAATTCGGAAGCTAACTGTTTTCTGATAGTGGCTATTCGTTCCAGCAGGTCGCCGTTTTGCCTCGTATCGACCAGTGGGATCAACCCGTAGCCGATCTCCAGTCCCAGCGTATCCACTTTCAACAGATCTTCGGTACGTTCCAGCGGATGTTGGCCCTGTTCGGCCTGGCGTTGTTGTTCGGCTTCGCTCTCCCTGGTCCGTTTGGCCTGGACTTCCTTCGTCAGGTAGCCCAGTCCGCCGGCCATGAGTCCCAGCAACATGAACGTTACCGTCGGCATCCCCGGCAGGAGGCTGAACATGAAGAGGACGCCGGCCGCCACGATGATCGCCCGCGGCTGATTGGTGAGCTGTTTGGTCAGATCGCTGCCCATGTTTTCGGTGGCCGCGGCCCGCGTGACGATAACGCCGGATGCGGTGGACACCAGCAGAGCCGGGATCTGGGTAACCAGACCGTCGCCGATCGACAGCAGTGAGTATGTCCGCATGGACTCCGTAATCGACATCCCGTTGATGGCGATGCCGATCACGAAACCCCCGATGATGTTTATCAGCGTGATGAGAATGCCGGCCACCGCGTCTCCCCGGACGAATTTGGAGGCGCCGTCCATCGCACCATAGAAATCCGCCTCACGGGCAATGCTCGAGCGGCGCTCTTTGGCTTCCTGCTCGGAAATAATGCCGGCATTAAGATCGGCGTCGATTGCCATCTGCTTGCCCGGCATGGCATCCAGTGTGAACCGGGCGGCCACCTCGGAAATGCGCCCCGCTCCCTTGGTAATCACGACGAACTGGATAATGACGAGGATAATAAAGACGATAAACCCGACCACGTAATTGCCCTGCACGACGAAGTTTCCGAATGAGTTGATAACGTCACCGGCGTACGCCTGCCCCAGAATAAGGCGGGTGGAGGCAACGTTCAGGGCCAGGCGCATCAGCGTCACGATCAGCAGCATGCCGGGAAACACCGACAGGTCGAGAGGCCGTGTGACGTACAACGTGGTCAGCAACACTACGAGCGAGAACGTGATATTGAACGCCAGCGCGAAATCGAGCAGACCGGTGGGAATCGGGATGACCAGAACGGTGATAATACCCACAACGCCCAGGGCCAGCGCAATATCGGCGCGCGACATGATCAGCTCGAAGAGACCCAGATTGTTGCGTCCGGCAGCCATTTTAGCTCAGCGCCTTTCCTTTGAGCCGGTAAACATAGGCCAGCATTTCGGCTACGGCGCGGTAGAGCTGCGCCGGTATGAACTGTCCCACGTCGCACATCTTGAAGAGCGCCTGCGCGAGAGGCTTATCTTCGACAATAGGAATATCGTGTTCGCGAGCGATCTGTTTGATTTGCTCGGCGATGCGGCGTTGCCCTTTGGCCACGACCATCGGCGCCTCGGACTCGGACTGTTCGTATTTGAGCGCCACTGCCAGATGGACCGGGTTGGTCACGACCACGTCCGCCAGCGGCACCGCCTGCATCATGCGCGACCGCGCCATCTGCATCTGTATCTGGCGTACTCGCGATCGTACCTGCGGAGAGCCTTCCGTCTCCTTGTGCTCGTCTTTCAGTTCCTGCCGGCTCATGCGGATGGATTTCTCGAATTCGTATTTCTGGTAGAGGTAGTCCAGCACGGCGATAGCCAGCATCACGGCGCCGATAATCAGAGCCAGCTTGAGTGCCAGCTTGCCCATGATCGCCGCCACCTGCGGCACCGTCATATCGGCCAGCTTGAAGAAGCTCTCGAACTCGTACGAAATCGCCAGGTAGGCCACCGTGCCGACCACAACCAGTTTGAGTACGTCCCGGACCAGCATCGCCAGCGAACGGACCGACACCAGTCGTTTCAGCCCGCTGACAAGATTCAGCTTTTCAAATTTGGGTTCCATCGCCTTGGGTGTGATGCGAAAACCTATTTGGGCCACGTTAACCCCGATTGCAATTACGACGAGCACGGCAAATATGGGCCCGACCATCAGGAAGAACTTGAATATATTATCCACGAATGGTCCGTAGAAAGTCGGATCGGATGCCGCGACGAACGGCGCATTGGCCATTATGGACCGCATGAGCGACTGCAGTTGCCCGGCCAGATGGGAACCCAGCATATACAGCGTCAGAAACCCGAGGGCGATGACGGCCGCCGAGTTGAGTTCCATCGACTTGGCAACTTTGCCCCGTTCACGGGCCTTCTCGCGTCGCCGCGAGGTGGCCTTTTCTGTCCGTTCCTGGAAATCCTGATCCGCCACCGATTATACTCCGCCCCACGCTGCGTACACCGTCTGCAGCTCCTTGTTGAACACCTCGAGCGCCTGCCGCAGGACATAGGAAAAGACCGGCAACGACATGGCCAAAACAAGCAACCCCACCCCGATCTTGATCGGGAAACCGACAAAAAAGACGTTCATGGTCGGCATCATCTTGGCAATTGTCCCCAGAGCGATGTCCGTCAGAAACAGCGTTACTATCACGGGTACCCCGAGTTTGATCGCTACTACGAAAATGTAGCCGGTGTACTTGATGAGCATCTCCCCGATCGGGGCCGACATCGAGGCGGTCCCGGGCGGGATCGCCCGGTAGCTGTCTGCCAGCGCTGTCAAAACGAGATGATGGCCGTTGATGGCCAGGAAAATCAGGGTCGCCAGGAGATACCAGAATCTGGAAATGATCGATACCTGCTCCGAGGTTTCCAGGTCCGGCGCCGTAAACATGGCAAAACCCAACTGATAGCCCAAAATAGTGCCCCCGGTCTTGACCCCCATGAACAGAAGTCGAAACATCAAGCCGATGACGAATCCGACCAGAATCTCTTTAGCGGCAAAACCGGCCAACTGCCACACGGAAACAATTTCCGGCAACGGGGCCTGACCGATTGCCGAGACGATAATGCCGGACAGGAGGATCAAAAATCCCACTCTTACCGGACTGGGGATTGAACTATTGCTGAACACCGGGGCTATCAGGAAGAGGCCCGAACCTCTCATGAGGACGAGGAGGAAGACTTGAATTGTTTCGGCGCTATAACTTACGAAATCAAACAAGGTTCGTTGTCCCACACTTCAGGTTAATCGTCAACCTTTAGATCAAAAACCGTACCGGTCTGAAACAAGCACATTGCCCCCTTTATTCGATTGGATTAAAGCAGGTTACGGATTTTGTGATTTTTTTTACAAAGACTGAAGGGGCGGTTGTGGAAAAGGTTACCAGCGGTTGAGGGAAAAAAGTGCAGGGGGGTCGGGAAGGTCTATTGGAGCAGAGACTGAGGTGTCATTGCGAGTCGTGGAGCGACGAATAGACCTCTTGTCCAAGTCATGGCGAGCAGGGATACTGTCTTTGATGTCAAACGGAATCAGGATTGAACTGTGGGGTTTGTCACCCCGGCGAAGGCCGGGGTCCATCTTCTTTGGAAGTGGCAGTGGATTCCTGCCTTCGCAGGAATGACAACTCCAAATCACCCTTAGCGGAATCGAAGCATGATTTACGGACCGCCTCCCTACTCCCCCAACCCCACGTGCCAGTTCACTACCACTTCAAAGTCGGTGTCTCCCGGCTCTTGCGAAGTGGCCGGGACAGCAAACAGAAATCTCTGGCCATCATGGCTGACATCGTACGTGTGAAGCGCAAAGAAGAAGAGATTACCGCGCCGTATGGAAAACAATGGCTCCGGCTTGCCAAAACTCAACCCATTTTCGAAGCTGACGGGTACCATCAGCAACTGCTCATTCCGGAAAAAATATATTTCTTTCCCGTCGCTTCGCCACGAAGGATCCGCATCCCGTGCACTAAGAGTCGATATCTGCCAGCGATTTCTGGTTTCGGTATCCAGAACATAGACATCAGAGCGATAGTCTCCTCCGAATTCATCGTACAGGACATACCTCAGATCAGGCGACAGGCCTCGCGGTATTTCGGCTCTCGGACCGTCAACCAGGACTTCGTATTTGTCCGGTTCATTCAAACGTAATACCCGGATATCGGGAGCGTTGGGCGGGGTCGGAAGCTCGGCGGCCGCATACACAATCCGATTGTCTTCTGTCCACTCCATGGCAATGCATGCCAGAGAGTCTTCGGACGCAATTCTGACAGGTTCATCCAGTCTGTTGACCCTCTTCCAGAACATCGAGGCTGAATCTAACTGCGAGACGGCACCGGTGACTACCGTATACGCTACGCGCGAGCCGTCCGGTGACCAAACCGGAACGATTTTAGCCGTATTGTCCCGTTGCAGCTGTGAAACAGCCCTTGACTGTATATCATGGATAAATATGTCCCTTTGAAAATCGACCTGGTCAATAATGCTCACCGCAATTTTCGAACCGTCATCCGACAATCGCACATCGGAGTAGAAGTTGGGTCCGGCGATCGTATCCAGAACCTCACCGCGGCGGTCAGTCCATATCAGATAGGAGTCACCCGAAAGAGATGACCCCCGGCGCGTTACCAAGATACAATTGTTGGAGGCACTCAGGTTCGTGCCACGATTGGAGTTCCCAGCTGTGGTGACGTGGTCCGTCAGTGGCACCGGTTCTCCCACCAATTCGTGTTCTTGTCTGTCAAACCGATGAGCCACCAGGTAGTTATTCTTCATATAAAGAATGTATCCCGGCTCACATTATACAGGACGAGACTCGATGATACCGAGACTCTTGGTCTCGGTATCATCGATACTGCCCATCTTCAGAATCATCTCGGTAGATATATTCGAAACCGAATCGGAATACACCGCGAAGATGAAGTGCCGGCCATCAGGCAGGGACCACGGCCAGGCATGGGAGTACTCGCCGGCCGTGCTGTCAATTTTCGTGATCGCCTTGCGATTGCCTCCCGAGGCCGAAACCATGTACAGGGGGTCATTCTGTCCATGATCGAACAGGATTATATCCTGTGTTCCCCAGCAGCCGTCGGCGCCTGCAATATTGCCGATCACTTGCGGTTGTCCGCCCGCCACCGGCACCTTACGCAGCGGAGCAGTGGCGCTTCGCGCAAAATAGGCCAGATACTTGCTGTCCGGCGACCAGAACGGCCGATAAGCGCCTTCCGTACCGGGCAATGGATACGCCTCAAGCGAATTTAACGGACGAACCCAGATTCGAGTGCCGCCCGACGAGTCGTATACCAGATAGGCCAACGTCGTGCCGTCGGGGGAAATCTGTGGCCAGTCGAACTGTTCCTCCGCCGGAATTACGAATCGCATGCTGCGCGGCCGGTCCTCTTCCTGACTGAGCAGGATACCCCCAAGGACTACGGCTATCACAACTGCTACTGCCGTCACCAGCCACGATACTCGCAGGTGCAGCATTCTTTTCACCGAAACTGCCGCAGGCAGCCCCGCCTGCGAGCCGGCGGCGCCGATCTACTCCAGCTCGTCTTTGAGATCCCGAGCCGACTGCCAGCGCTTCTCAGGATCCTTGGCCATACACTTGCGGATGAGCCGGGCGAGAGCGGGTGGCGTCTGAGGCGTAACCTCGGAAACAGGAGTCGGGTCGGTGTTCATCACCGATGCAATCAGAGCTGCCTGGCTCTTGCCGCTGAAAGCACGCTGCCCCGTTATCATCTCATACAGCGTCGCGCCGAAGGCGAAAATGTCGCTGCGGGCGTCGGCCTCTTTCCCCTCTAACTGCTCCGGGGAAATGTACTGCAAAGTGCCCACGATTGTGCCGGTACCGGTCAGCGGCGTCGTGTGCGTTTTCCCTTGGGTGCCGTCGACCACACCTTCCGGTATGGCCAGCTTGGCCAGGCCGAAATCCAGCAGCTTGGCCCCTTCAGGTGTAAGGAAAATGTTGCTCGGTTTCAGATCACGATGAATCAAGCCTTTGCGATGAGCCGCGTCAAGGGCGCCGGCAATCTGCGTCCCGATCTCAAGCGCCTCCGGCGCGCTGAACGGACCCTTCTTGATCCGCTCCTCCAAAGATTCCCCTTCCAGGTATTCCATCACGAGATAATCGATCCCCTCTTGGTGCCCGATATCATGCAGGATGCAGATGTTGGGATGATTGAGACTCGATATGACTTTCGCCTCTCGCTCAAACCGGGCCCGCTGATCTTCATTGACCGCGGTGCGCTGGGGCAGCACCTTGATCGCCACCGTCCGGTCCAAACGCGTGTCTTTCGCCCGATACACCTCCCCCATGCCCCCTGCACCGGCCGGGGCTTCGATTTCATACGGCCCGAGTTTGTGGCCTTTGTTCAACGGCATTGGTAGTCCTTATGTACCTCGCGGGTCTTCATAGTTCCGCAGCAACATCTCCAAATTCGCATCTCCTTTCAGGGGAGCCAATTCAGGCGAGAGTCTAATCCATGGTATGGATACTTCCGACGGAATCGACAACAAATAACCCAGTTTCTCCAACGCCTTTTCCGTCTCTCCAACGATGGCGTATATAACGGCCAGGTCCCTCAACAGTGAAGCTCCGTCCAGCGCGTCCTCTGATACGGGCAGCATTGCGACAGACCGTTCTCCAGACTCGATAGCCTCTTCGGTACTGCCCAATCCGGCGTGGGCTCTGGCCAGTTCCATATGGTGAAAGGCGACCCCCGAGTCAGATTGTAGTTCTCGCAGTATGATATGTCGGGCGGAATCGTAGCGCCGCAGGGCCTCATCCGTTCGATTGCCGTATCGGAAACAGTCACCCTTCAAATTGTAGTAGTGGGCGCTGTCGTATCGCGCCACACCGTCAAGTTTGTAGAAGTCATCTAGAAGAGCTATGGCCTTGTCATAGTTGCCGGTCATCGTTTCTATCTCCGCCTGCAATTCAGTCGCTTCGGGCCAGCGAGCGCTTCTGTCGAGCCCTTCGGTTAATGCTAGTCGGGCTGCCTCTGTGTCACCTTCCCAGAGGATGTGAACCAGAGCCAGATTCTGATATGCGAACTGCAGGTCCGGCTGCAAATTCGATGGCTCGGCGGAAAAGCGAGTCGGCTTCGGCAAAGCGACGAAGATACAGCAGTGCCACTCCGAATTCCGAACTAAGGAGGGCGGAACGGGGATTTAGTCTGAGTGCTGATTCATAATCACGGACAGCCTTTTCCCATTTTCCCTGTCGGCGTTCGATACCGGCGATGCACAGCTGTACCATGTAGTCATTCGGCTCTTTCTTGCGAAGTTCCCGAAATTCCGCCAGGGCCAGGTCGTCTTCACCCAGAGCAGCGTAATGATACCAGGCCAGCGCTCCCGCCGCATCGGACAGATCAGGCTTTAGTTCCAGAGCACGATCTACGGCATTTTTAGCGGCCGATAGTCTGGACTCGGATCGGTCTATGTACCAGAAATAGACCTGGGTGTGTACGACGGAAAGCCAGGCATGGGCCCGTGCGAAGTCCGGTTCAAGACTGATGGCCCTCGACAACATCATCTCTGCATTGATATAATCCATCGGAGTGTGCTCGTTGAAATACCCGAGGCCTTTCAGAAAATCGTTATATGCCTCCATGTTGTTGGTCGGATGTGCCTGCAGAGACTTTCGCTCCGATTCCAGGAGGGCGACATTCAGTTCCGATGTTACCCGCTCGGCTATCTCTGATTGTACATCGAAAATGTCATCAATGACTACATCGTAGCGATCGGCCCATAAATGAATGTCATTTTCCACATTGATCAACTGTGGGTTGATACGGACCTGGCTCGTCTCACCGGACTTGTCCCACCTCACCGTACCTTCCAGAACATAATCGACCCCCAACTCCGCTCCGATCTCTTTAATGTTCTTATCGGTTTGCTTGTACTGCATGCTGCTCGTTCGAGATATAACGCCCAAACTGTGTACCGATGCCAGCCTCGAAATTATCTCTTCCGTCATCCCGTCCGCAAAATACTCATCCTCCGGGTCACCCAAATTTCCGAACGGCAGGACGGCGATCATGTTGCTGGTCTCTTCGACAGGTAAGGTCATTTCACGTTCTTCTTGACAGAAAAGCCAGTACGTCGCCATTACGGCCAGCACCAATGCCGCACCCGTCACAACATATTTGTTCCACCAGTCCCCCTTGTCCTCGTCCTGCACCTCCCCCGCTGCAACCAGTCCCTTGAGGTCCGACAACACTCCCCCTGCAGTCTGATACCGCAGCCCCGGGTCTTTCTGGAGGAGCTTGGAGACGATGCGCTCAAGATCCGGAGGCGTGTCTCGCTTGAACCGTGCCAGCGGCTCCGGTTTCGTATGTAATACGGATTTCAATGTCGCTGCCTCATTACTGCCCGTAAACGGTCGCTTTCCGGCCATCATCTCATACAATACTACACCCAGGGAAAAAAGATCGGCCCGTTGGTCAGTCTCCTTCCCCTCTATATGTTCCGGCGCCATGTAGCCGACCGTACCCAATGTCGATCCGGTCTTTGTCAGCTTTTCACCGAACTGTACCGTTGCCAGCTTAAAGTCCAGTAGCCGCACGCGGCGTTCCTGATCTACGATGATATTCGACGGCTTTATATCCCGATGCAGAATGCCTTTTTGGTGCGCCTTACTCAGTGCATCACACAATTGCCCGGCGACATCGATCACAAACTCTACAGATAGCGCACCTTCTTCGATGAACTCCTTCAGCGGTTTCCCGTCGATGTGCTCCATGGCGAAGTACGGACGGCTCTGACACTCCCCGACTTCGTGAATCGTAACGATATTGGGATGGGACAGCTTCGCTGCCGCCTGTGCCTCACGCTTGAACCGTTTGCGACATTCCTCATCCTGGCACAGGTGATGCGACAGGAACTTCAACGCCACTTTCCGATCCAGCTCCATATCCTGTGCCAGATACACCTCCCCCATGCCGCCGGCGCCGATCCGCTCGACAATCCGGTAGTGGCCGACTACGGTGTCTTTCGTTAATACGAAGTGTGTTTCGGTCTTGTCCTCGTTATTCTCCATAAACGGCGCTGCGCTGCTTCATGACAATATGCAAAACCAGATTCTCGACTCTACAGTTGCAAAGTATGCAAAGGAAGTTTGTTGAGCAACGATTATCAGAAAGTCGGAATATGTCGCTTTGACGCCCGTCATCCTGAGCGGGCATACTGTCTTTGATGTCAGGCGGAATCAGGATCGAACCGTGGGTCTGTGACCCCGGCGAAGGCCGGAGTCCATCTTCCTTAAAAGGGGGAGTGGATTCCTGCCTGCGCAGGAATAACAGCTCTAAGTTGCCTTGACAGGTCTAAGTTGCCCTGAAAGGTCTAAGTCACTCTGGCCGCTTTAGGTCACCCTGATCGGAATCGAAGGGTGAAGCCGTTCGGTAATAAGATACCTTTACCTCTACCCCACCAGCCCCGGGATCATGTCAAACATGTGATGCGTGAAGTCGGTCAGGACGTTGATCATCCAGGGCAGGAAGATAAGCAGAGCCAGCGCTATGGCTAGAATCTTGGGGACAAATGTCAAAGTTAATTCGTTGATTTGAGTAATCGCCTGAAAGATCGAGATGGCCAGACCGATTACGAGCGCAAACAGCAGCATGGGTCCCGCCACCATCAGCGTCACGGACAATGCTTCTCGGCCTATAGCTACAACCATTTGCGGTGTCATAAACCTGCACCCTAAACTTTGAAGGATTCCACCAGCGATTTCACCAGCAAGTACCAGCCGTCCACCAGGACGAATAACAGTATCTTGAACGGTAACGACACGATAATCGGCGGCAGCATCATCATACCCATCGACATGAGAACCGAAGCCACCACCATATCGATCACCAGAAACGGTACGAAGAGAACGAAGGCAATCTGAAAGGCAGTACGCAATTCTGATATGACGAAGCTCGGCACCAGCACATGCAAGGGGATATCAGCGGTGCTATCCGGTTGATCCAAGTCGGCGATATTGACGAACAGGGCCAGGTCTTTCTCGCGAGTTTGCGAAAACATAAAGTCGCGCACGGGACCAACCGCTTTGTCAAACGCCTCTTCGGAACTAATCTCTTTGTCGATATATGGCTTGATACCCTCGTTGTACGCCTTGTCGATAACCGGCGACATCACGAAAAAGGTCAAAATCAGCGCCAGCCCCACCAGCAACTGGTTAGGGGGCATCTGATGGATACCCATCGCATTGCGCAGAAACGACATGACGACCACGAACCGCACGAACGAAGTCACCATGATGAGGATCGACGGCGCCAGCGCCAGAACCGTCAGGAGAATGATGATCTGTAGCGTGGTCGAGAGATCGGACGCGTCGTCCGATTCCCCGACTTCAACCGAGACTTTCGGTAACGATTGAGCGTAGGCACAATCGGCCAGAACCAGGACACAAGTCAGGCTGGCCAGCAAAAAAAAGATCTTCTTACTCATGTTGTCCTATAACGGCGACTCTTGACCCACCGATTCCATCCGGTGGGCCCGATTGATCCGAGAATCAACCAACCGGTTAGCCGATCGGTCAGGTTCCGGTGGCCGCTTCGCGCCGCCTCAATTTCAAGGCGCCCACTCGGTGCGACACTTTCCTGAGCACGCCGGCAAAGTCGGACTGGGCACGAGGCTCTACGACAGCGGGTATAACCGTCGCCGTTTGCTCCGGATCAAGCTCAGCCAGAACCGACATGCTGTTTTCCGTTACTCCGACCAGCACCGACTTGTCTGCCACCCGTACCAGGGATATGGTCTTTTTGGGCGCTACATAGGCCGTTTCCAGAACCTCCAGAGCCCGATGGCTCGAACCCTGGCCCGAACGCGACCCGCTGAGTCGTTTCAACAGAAATATGCCCCCATAGATACAGCCGATTACGACCGCCAATGCGCTGACTATTCTCAAGAGGGAATAGAACGTTGAGCCCACCGGCGCGGTTGAAGATACCGGACTATTTTGTCCGGAAATGGTTTCACCGCTATCGATCATGCGCTTGCCGCCGGTCCGATCCGTTTGCAGAGCAAACAGCCCGATTATCGCCAGGCTCAGGATGATGATGACGGTTATCGCCGACCGTCGGTTCTGATTATTCACTTTCGTTCAACAGCTTCAGGCGTTCTTCCGGCGTCATGAGCTGGGTTATGCGCACGCCGAAGTTTTCATCGATCACCACCACCTCACCCCGAGCCACCAGTTTCTGATTCACCATCACGTCCACCGGCTCCCCGGCCAACTTGTTCAATTCCACGACCGAACCGGGACCCAGGCCCAGAATGTCCGATATGGACATCTTTGTCCGTCCCAGTTCTATCGAAACCGGCAAATTCACGTCCATCAAGAGCTCGATATTCCTTGGCTCGCTGACGCCGGCCGGCTGAGACAGGTGCTGGAACTCGGCTTTGGAAACCGAGGTCGACCCGAAATCGATATCGTCTGCCGACGCGGCCCTGTCTTCCGCCGGTAGCTCATCGAGCATGGCGATCATATCAGCTTCCAGGTTCGCATCGTCCGCTTCTTGCCTGTTCCCCGATGGTCCTGCGCTTTGTTGCGCCGTGCCTGCCGAACCGGGCTGCGGGTTATCGCTCGACTCTTTGACGGCAGTGGCCGACGGTTCGCGTCCGGTTTCACTGCCGGCCACGGTTCTGTCCGGTCCTGAGGATGCTTCGGTCGGAGCCGATTCTCCGCGTGACTCGGCTTTTTCTTCTTCTGTCATATCACGAACTCTCTTCCAACGGATTGTCCAACACTTCTACGACCTGAAAGGCCCGCTTCTTGCCCGAAATGCCGGGCCGCGCCAGGTACTTCTTTCGTCTGTTGACATATACTTCAATTGCCTGATTTATCTTCTTTTCCGCCGGTATGATGTCCCCGGTATTCAGTTCCAGAAAATCCCGGACCTTAATCGTAGTATCGAGCAAAGCCGCCTGCAAGTCCACCTCCACGTGCTGTAAATTGGTCAGATTGGCATCTCGATCATACTCATGATTCTTCTTTTTAGTGGCATCAATCCAGTTCTGGGCGGAGAGCTTCGTGATAATCGGTTCGAGAGCAACATACGGGTAGCAGATGCTGAGCAGACCGGTCGACTGAAACAGTTTCACCTGTAAGGAAACGACCACGACCGTTTCACCGGGTGGCACAATCTGGATGAACTGCGGGTTTGTTTCGAAACTCCTTTGCTCCACATTCAGTTGAACGATGTTCTCCCACGAGAGCTCGAGATCGCGGTAGAGTTTGTGTACCAGTCGCCCCATGACGGTGCGCTCGATGGGAGTCAGCTCCCGCTCGATCTCCAGGATCTTGCCGTTGCCTCCAAACATGCGATCAATAAAGGACAACGTCAGGGTGGGATTGAAATCGACCAGGTTGACCCCTTCCAGCGGCGCCGCCGCAAAGGTGTAGGTGCAGGAGGGTGTTACGAGCGACATGACGAATTCGGAGTACGTGATCTGGTCCACTGAGACCAGATCGATGTCGACTATCGTCCGCATCATGGTCGACAACGTAGATGCGTAGTGACCCGCAAAGTTGTCGTGCATGTTCTCCAGCGTCCGGATCTGGTCCTTCGAAACCCGATTCGGGTGCTTGAAGTCGTAGGGAACAATGGACCGCAAATCATCTTCCTGCTGCGGCTGCTCCTGACCGGATGATTCTTCCGCCGACACGGTCGTCAACAGGGCATCGATCTCTTCCTGGCTCAGAATTTTCGGCACGTCACAAAATCCTTACTGGAGCACGAAATCCGTGTAATACACCCCGGCCAATTCGTCGGTGTGCAGTAATTCCGCCACTCTCTTCTTTATTTGATAGCGCACGATTTCTTTCTGCTTGATGTCGGTCAATTGCGCCACGGTTTTGGACGACAGAATGGTTATCAAAGCGTCCCTGATGATCGGCTCTCGTTTCTCGAACAGAGCCGCCGCCGGCGCCGATTCGAGCTCAAAACTCAGTGACGCAGAGAGGTAACGCGACCCGCCGGTCCCGGCCGGATTGATGACGATATCCTCTATGTCACAGATATGCACTTGCCCGGCGCCGTGGCCGCCTTTGTGCTTGCTTTTTGCGGACCCGTGCGAATCCGAACCGCCGTCATGTCCCGATGTCGCGGTCGTAGCGGCATGGTCCGGATCACCGGCTTTCGACATCATGGGCTTGATGACGAACAAAGCTACGGCTACTCCGATGACAACAGCGCCAAATCCGATGCCGCCGAGCACCAGGAGCTTCTTCGATCCGCCCTTCTTCCCGGTTGTCGAAGCGGCTGCCTCATTGGCCCCGGCGCCTTCCGAGCTCTTATTCCGTTCTTCTTTATCGCTTGCCATAGATTCTCTCCTGTCAATTCCCCCACCGGTATCCGGACGTTACGCCCGGATACCGATGCATCAGATAACCCATGTACCGATTGCTACACATTCCACAGGCTATTACCGTTTAATATTAACCAATTCATCTAACATGCTGTCCGACGTAGTAATGATTCGGGCGTTGGCCTGGAAGCCGCGCTGGGCGGTAATCATCCCGGTGAACTCCTCAGCGATGTCGACCGAGGATGACTCCAGTGCACCGGAGAATATCTCGGCTGAAACTGTCTCACCGGCCACGCCTTCGACGGCATTGCCGGAGTTGGACGATTCCTGGTACATCGATTTACCCGCCTTGCGCAAACCGGCCTGATTGAAGAAATCGGCCAACGTTATCTGCGCTAGCAATCGAGTTACACCGTTGCTGAAAATGCCGGAGATATTGCCCGCCTTATCGATGGCGATCTTCTCCAGCATGCCGACCCCGTAACCGTCCTGACGAATAATATTGGCCGTATGTTGTCCGGAGAAGCCGGTCAGACCGTCGAATCCCAGCGCCGTCCCGGCGTCGATGGCAATGTACATCGTATCCGCGCCGTTGTTGGGGTTGATATTGATCGAATCAGCCCCACTGTTATATTCAAAGGCACTCAGGGAACCGTCGCCGTTAAACTGCACATAGCCGCCGCCGCCGGCGGTGATGATTTCGCTATTTAGAGTCGTCGCGGACCACTCCCACCGGTTGGGAACAATCGACTTAAAGAACTCGATTGACAGGTTGTGCTTGCCGCCGCGTGAGTCAAAAACGCTGATCGACGCCGTGTGAATGGTGGCGTCGGTTTCGATTATGAGCGGGTCAGCGCCGGTAGCGGAAATGCCGGTTGAACCTGCCGAGATTTCGACGCCGCCACCGCCCAGGCCGCTAAGACCGGTGACAATACCGGTTTCCTCGTTCACAACCAGTCCCAGACTGGTCGAGACCGGACCGGCTGCCGCGCCGGTGCCTTTGGTCGGGGTAAACGTATCGGTCGCCTGCAGCGTCGATGCCAAACCACCGCCGGACTGCATCTGGGCGCCAGGCGCCACTCCGAAGATTACATTGAGAATATCGCCGGCGGAAGCTGTCGAAGAAACGAAGTTGTACGAGGCAGAACTGCCGGCCCGATCTCGGGTAATGACGATCTCGCCGGACCCGTTCAGCTCGGCGCTGATACCAACCATCTGATTGATAGTTGAGATCAACTCATCGAGAGTCGTATCCGCGGAAAACCCGGTCATGGGTTCGGTAATGGTGCCGTCGACAGTCAGGTTGAAATCCGAGAAGTCGACCACGGGCGGCGCCAGACTACCCAGAGTCTGACCGCCGGATAAACCGGACAAAGCACTCGTGAAACTGTCGGCCGTGGCCTGGGCACCCGTGATGGTAATACTGTGGGTGCCCCCGACCCCGTCAACCGTCTCCGTTTCCGAAACGAGAAAGACCCCTGATCCACCGGAGCTGATCAAATGTGCCTGCGAGTCGGACGCCGTCGCGTTCAAGTTACTCGCCATCCAGATCGTCTCCGTAGCCCGCGCCGGATCCTGTTGTCCGGTCGGCAGCGTGATCTGGCCGGTTGTTGCCAGAGCCGGGATTTCGCCCGACGTGTCGGCCATTCTGCCGAGTACGTACAGACCGGTCGCCGGATCTACCAAAGTCGCATTGGCATCGAAACCGAACGCCCCGGCCCGAGTATAGAACCGGTTGTCGTTGGCATCGCCCAGGACGAAGAATCCGGTGCCCTGTATGGCCAGGTCACTTATCTGGCCGGTAGTCTCCAGACCGCCCTGCTTGAAGAGCGTGTCCAATGACCCCACTTCCATCCCCAGTCCAAGCTGGACCGGATTGGTACCGCCGCTGACCGACGACGGCCGTCCGGCTCCTCGAAATGTCTGCACCAGGGCCTCGCGAAAATTGACGCGGCTTGACTGAAAGCCGATCGTGTTGATGTTCGCGATGTTGTTGCCAATGACATTCATTTTGACCTGGTGGTTTTTCAAGCCGGAAACACCGGCAAACAATGACGCCATCATGATGACACTACCTCCATGAATGAGCAAGCGAGCCTCTCCATCACAATGAAGTCCGGCTCTCGTTGCAGTATTGCGTTTATCGATATGCCTATCAGTATTTGTTTCATTACAGTATCACGGCGGAATCGATCGACGTAACGATGCCGTCGCGCAGGTTGTTGCGATCAAACGCCGTTATCACCGTCCGGTTGTTGACCGCCACGACGAGGGCCGATTCGTCCGTGAGGATCATCGTCTCGCGTGACCCTTTCTCTGCCGCCCGATCCACCGCATCCGCGATTTTGCCCAGCGTCTCGTCCGAGAAACGTATGCCTCTCGAGAACAAACGCTGCTCCGCGTGTTTGGAGAACGTCAACCGACGGTCATGGGCCAGTTCCTTCGAGAACATGTCCTTGAAGGAGACTTGCTCCGATGACTCCGTCCGCCCGGACTCGCGCCGTTGGGCGATTTCCAGCAGATCAGCCGGACGCTGCAGCCGGGAAACCGAAATTGATTCACTACCGTTCATGTCGCTGTTTACATCCTTGTTGGTTCGTTACGGTTCGTCTTCGGGATCGATGATGGCCCGCACGTCACCGAACGGAATCTCCATACCGTTGACCTGGAAGTACGCGGAACCGTCGCGATAGGTGACCGCTTCCACCAGGCCGGAGAAGGACTGGTCCACCGTAAAGGTATTGCCGTCCCGATCCGTGCCGACCACGTCAATCGTGTACCGGCCGGCTTCAACCAGGTTTGACTGAAGGTCACGCCCGTCCCATTCGAAGGTGTGAGTTCCGGCCGTGACGTCACCTTCCTGAAGCGTAGCCACTACATGGCCGCTACTGTTCTTTATGGTTATCTCCAGCGTCTGCGCGAAGCGATCAGTATTGACACTGATGGTCGGCGGCGTATTACCGTCGAAATACAGGCCGGAAAAGTTGGCTTGCACCTCTTTGCCTATGAGCCCGGCGGCCATGATGTTGTTGATCGACTGCATCTGCAGGTAGTCCCATTCGTTGGCCTCCGAGATTCCCTGGGCGATATTGGCCATCTGCTCCAGAGAAGAGAACTGCGCGAGTTGAGCAACGAAGTCTTCGTCCTGCATGGGATTCAGCGGATCCTGATTCTCCAGTTTGGCGATCAACAAGTGGAGAAAATCGTCCTTCCCCAGTGATTTCAGCCCGCTGGTAAACGGTGTATCGCTGCCCCCCGGCGTCGTGAGACCTTCTATCGAGGCTGGTGTAACTGACATACTATCTCCTAAGCTAAGATATTAACCCCTTGCGATCCGACGTACGATGTTGCCGGTACCGGACCGGCGCCCGAGTAGAGGTCAGTCTGAGGCATTACCTCGGTGAGCGAAAACCGTCCTGCCATATTCTGAAATCGGAAACTCGGGAATCTTCGACCGGGAGACTGTTGCCCGGCCTGACGTGAATCGACGTTTACATCAATATAATCTACTTCAATATCAGCTTTATGCAGGGCGTCGATCAGCTTGTCCAATGATTGTTCCACCGCGGACTGCGCCTGGATGCTCTTGACCGTAACCACCGCCCGCAAATGATCATTGTGCATCATCAGGTTGAGCCGGGCCGTTCCCAGGTGTTCCGGTTCAATGTGCAGCCTGACCGACTGACCGCCGGGACGCAGTGACGTACGCATATCATCCGGCAACGTAAACCGGATCGGCTGCGGCACGACTTTCGGTCGGTCGAGCATCGATTCCAGGTTGACATGATTAGTATCCCGTACCACGCCCAGGGCGTTTTCCGCAGAAGTCCGGTCGTTGAGTACAGTATCGGCGTTGCCCTTACCATTGTCCTGAGAAGAATTGAGCCAGTGGATGGCGGTCCTATCCTGTCCAGGCAGATTGCCCCGAAGCATATCGACCGCCATTCGTGGCAACGGCTCTTGGCAGGGCATGATTTGCTCGCGGCCAATCGCTTGAGGAGATCTTGTCGCCTCCGGCAGCAAACTCCTGAAGGCCTCGCCATCGTCAGCTTCTGCCGGGATTTCGTGGTTCGCATATCGCGGTAGATCTGACTGTAGCTTGCATTTCAGCACCATTTCCTGTCCGACATTTTGCGCCACAATCTCAATTCCCATGTGCTTTGCCGGGTGCGAATCGGCAGCCGTTGGCTGTCGGATCGGAGGTGATGTCTCGACTCGGATTTCAGTGATGTTCAACTTGGCGATGTAGTCGTCAATCAAGTTTTGCTTGATGGCGGCAAGCGGATCTTTTTCCTGAAGACGGTTCCCCAACGAATCCTGTCGATCCGATCCTATCCGGACCTGCAGGTCGGAAACCGGCAGGGAAATCCGAATAGTCTTTTGTGGTTGATCGGAAGCGGCGACTTCCAGATGGAGCGCACCTTGTTCGACCGATGAACGCACCACATGGTAGGCGCCGGGCTTCAAAGTCCACAATTCGTCCGACGGCAGCATCCCCGGGCCCTCTGAAGTTGACAAAGAACTGAACGAAAAGGGAGTGTTGTGATCGAAGACGGCAACATTGGCACCCGCGTATGATGACGGTGGCAACGATGCCCACGGCTCAATCTTCGTACCGTGAGCTACGTCGGCTGGCTGACCATCAGCAACAATATTGCCGAAAAGTACGTGCGAGTTGTGATCGCCCGTTATCGTTTCAGCGTCAATCGGTTTACCGACTATTTCAAACGGTGAAGGGTGTGGGGTTGTGGACCGAGCGGTCAGGTCGTTGGGAATCTCACTGTGTGCCGGGATCTGCGGCAGCGCTCTATTCCCCTGTCCTGATTCCCGGGGAATGGGGTTCGGCGGCAGAAAACGGTCCAGCAGGCCCGGGGTGGGTGGTAGGTCGACCCGAGCTTGATTCTCCAGAATATCGCCGAAAATAGCGTCAAACGAAACCGCACCGGCATCATCGCTCACACCGGCGGGTACCTGGCCCTGGGCGTGAATAACACCCAGCAGCAGATCGAGCAGTGCTGTTTCGTTGTTTATCATCGTTACTTCTCGGCTATCGTAATCATCTGTTTGGACAGACTCGCCGCCCGCTTCGGCGGCAGCAACTGCAAAACTTCAGATGCCTTTTTGGTTTTCATCCGAGGGATGATGGCCACGATCGTCTCATCATCAAGATTAGCCATCAACTGCGCGACCGAGCGAGGATCCATGCCATCATAGAGCTTGGCAAGATTGTTGATTCGAGCAGATTCCGCCTGTTCGATCTTAAGCATCTTCGTCGCAACTTCCTTTTCACGCTTTGCCAGCTCCTTCTCTCGTTTCTCCAGAACATCACGTTGTTTCCGAAGCTGCTCTGTTTCCTTTTTGAGCCAGTTGGCCGATTCGATGGAATCCTCAACGGACATCCCGAACTCCGCCCCCGTCAGCTCGCTCATGTCCGGCTCCCAGTCGAGAGCATTCAGATTGGCATTAATCATGTCAAGGACACTTTGGTCGGTTTCCCCGTCCGGCAGGCTGTCCAGAATCTCTTTGTCCGACGGTTCATTCATCGGAGATTGCTCGCCTTCCGGTCCGGATGCAATTGTCTCGGGGACGTTGGCCGTTTGTTGCCCCATAATCATCATCACACCGGTCGTCGCCCCGATCACGATCACCATCAACACGAATGCTATAATGATGTACTTGATCATGCTGCCGCTCTTCGGCGCCGGCCGCGGGTTCTCGGCATTCTCTGCGTTCTGGTTATTGCCTTTGTCGTTCGGTTCCGACACGTAATTACTCCACAAGTATCTATTATCCCACAGCCCGACATTGCAACCACCGTGCCGACGGCCTGGCCTCCCTTATAATGCGTTGTTGGATACGATCTTAAGCGGCAAACGAGAGTTTCGGAAGAGAAGGGGATTTGGGGTGCTGAGAAATCTTTTCCGCGCTACCATGGAAAATGTTAGTGCCGGGTGCCCCAGCGCTTGCGGTGGGTTTCCGTTCTGTCACCCCCCTTTTATTCCGTGAGCGGCAGATGTCCACATCTGCCGGGCTCAAGCGTAGGACCGGTCGCGACCTGCCCGCAGTTCGTCAGCCCTTCCCTCGTTCTCAAACTGTAATTGGCACGAGAGACCCGAGTTCCTGCCTCCGCAGGAATGACACGCTGGTGAGTATCGTTTTCGATGAAGCTACGTTCGTGACGACAATTGTGGCTCTTTCCGACGCGTACAGTTCTGGAATACAATGCGCGACTGGGAACTGCGTTGTCCTGAGCGGAGCCGAAGGATGTAGCTGACCGGCCGGGACCTCTTAGACCACCGCCCCGCTCAAGTACTCCTCATTAGCATTATCCACCTTCACCCGCACAATGCCGCGCCCCGACTCAACCTCAGGTGGCAGCTTTACACGCAAATAATTGTCCGATATTGCAAAGTGAGACCCGTCAGCGTTTGACTTGTGCTCGGAAATGACTTCCAGCGTTTCCCCTATCTGTCTATCGTGCGAAGCTGTTCGCATCTGATTCGAAATCCGTGTCAGGATAGAATTACGCTCGCGGATCACTTCGGGATTGATCTTGTCGGGTAAGTTCGCGGCGTCCGTCCCCGGGCGGTCCGAGTAACTGAACACATGCAAATAATCCAGCAAGCCGGATTCACAAAGCCGCTTCGTCTGCTCAAAATCATCTTCCGTCTCCCCCGGAAAACCAACGATGACATCGGCGCCTATGATCGTATTGGAGACTGCTGCCTTAACATCGGAGACCCTCTTGATGTAGATAGCTTGATTGTACGGCCGCCGCATCTTGCGCAATATGTCTGATGATGCCGACTGGAGCGGCATATGGAAGTGCCGGCAAATGCGGCCGTTGGATTCGGCGAACACATCCACCAGTTCATCCTTAACCGCCTGCGGCTCGATTGAGGACAGCCGCATCCGGTACAGGTCCGTCTCGCGCATGATCATCCGGCACAACCCGGCCAGGTTCCTGATTTTCGGCTCACGCAACTTATCGTGGTAGTAACCCATATTCACGCCCGTCAGCACCAGCTCATTGTAGCCGTGACTGACAAGGCTGTTGATCTCATCTATGAGTTCCGCTGCCGGGCGGTTAGTTAGTCTTCCGCGCACAATCGTGATAATACAGAACGAACACCACTGATTGCAGCCGTCGGATATCTTCAGCCAGGCGCGGTTGCGGTCATGAAAATCCGAAATCGAGGTCGAACAACTCTTGTCCGGCTCCCGGTCGAATAGGTCGGGGATCTTGCCGGGCAGGATACGGGCGATATTGTTCTTTTCGTTGTTATGCACGATGACGTCGACCCCCTCCATCCCGGCGATCCGCTCCGGCTCATGGTCCACATAGCAGCCGACAACCACGATTCGCCCGTCGGGGTTACGGCGTGCAGCCCGACGAATCAGGTACCGGCAGTCCGAATCGGCCCGATGCGTGACCGTGCAGGTGTTAATGATGGTCAGATCGGCCTTCTCGCCTTTGTCGGCGCGCCGAAACCCGAACGGATACAGCTCGGCCGCCATCTTCTCGGTCTCATACTGATTCAGCCGACACCCAACAGTCTGGAGGCTGATGGTTCTGTCTTTCGTATCCGGCATAACTTTTTAATATACGTATGAAAGTCGGGAAAGCGTAGGGGAAATACGGACCCGTCATCCTGAGCGGAGTCGAAGGGTGAAGCAGTACACCGCCCCCTACATCAGCGAATACCCCCCATCTACTATAATCGTCTGCCCCGTTATCCACGAAGCTGCCGGCGTGCATAAGAACACCACCACATCCGCCACTTCCTCCGGCTTGCCGATTCGCTTGAACGGCGTCCGCGCCGTTACTTCCTTCTTCATCTGCTCGAAATTCGGAAACACTTTCAGCGCCGCCGTATCGATAAACCCGCCCGAGACGCAATTGACGTTGATCTTCTTGTCCGCAACCTCGATCGCCGTGTAGCGGACCATGTTTTCCACAGCCGCCTTCGAGACGCCGATCGCCGCATAACCGGGGATATACCGGATCGACCCCAGCGATGACATCGCCACGATGCGGGAATGATCGGGCATCATCGGAATGCCTGTCTGGATACACTGCAAAAACGCCCGCGCATTGGTATGCATGGAGATTTCCCAGTCCTTACGGTTGATATTCATCATATCGGTGTACGTCCCCAGCGCCGCATTGGATACCATTATGTCCAGTTTACCGAACTTCTCGCGTATCGCATTGAAAATGCCGGCCACTTGTTCCATATTGCCCATATTGGCCCGATGCGCCACGCATTCGACACCGTACGTCTCCTTGATATGCTCCTCCGTCGCCTGCGCGTCTTTGCGGCTGCGGAAATAGGTCAGGAAGATATCAGCCCCTTTTTCGGCCAGCTTTTGCACGACCGCCTTGCCGATGCCTCGTGTGCCTCCCGAAACGAAAGCCAGTTTGCCCTTTAGTTTCATTGCATTCCTCTGCATTTACGGTAACGTGAGCGGCAGATGTCCACATCTGCCCTTATTTCACCTCGTGCCCAAGTTGTACTTGGGAACGGAAGATCTGGATTCCCGCTTTCGCGGGAATGATGGTACAAAGTTGTATGTTGCGGGGTCGCCCACCGCTGGCGGTGGGTTCCACTTATCAATACATCCGCCCGAACACACTTCCAATGTGGCGTCAGGAGACTCCCACCGTCGGGCAAAGTCGCCCGACGCACGTCGCCTCGTCGCCGGCATCAGGATCAAATCGAATACCCGCCCGCCTGTGACTCGATATCTTCCGCCAGACTCTCCAACTCTACCTGCTCGAACCGCGTCCTGAAAACCCGCTCGTATTCCGCCACCAGCTTGTCCCCGAAGCGTTTGATATTGACCTTCTTGCCGCGCAGCTTCGCAGCCGAGATCATCGTCTTCGGCTCCAAACCGCACGGGTGAATTTGTCGAAAGTCATCCAGGTTTGTGTTGAGGTTGATCGCCACGCCGTGAAATGTGATCCAGTTCTTAACAGCGATACCGATTGAGGCAATCTTCCGATCATCCACCCATACACCCGTATGTTCGTCATCTTTGCGGGCTTTGATGTCGTACTTATCGAACGTTTCGATGATGCCTTCCTGGAGATTCGCCATGAACATGTGCAAATCCCGTCCGCGTCGCGTCAAATTGAAGATGAAATACGCGACTAACTGGCCGGGGCCGTGATACGTAACATCGCCACCCCGCTCTATAAACACCGGTTCGATTTTCAGATCCTGGTAATGCTCCTCGTGTCCGTCTCGACCGATCGTCACCACCGGCGGATGCTGGACCAGCATGATGGTGTCGCGCGCCATACCCTCTTTGCGCATTTTGACCAGTCCCCGCTGCCAGTGATGCGCTTTGTGAAAGTCGACTTTCCCGACATTGAGCACCCACCCGTAGGGTCGAGACGAAAACACAGGCATTGTTATCGGAGATGCATCAGCAGTTTCTTGGGATCAGCCAGATACTCGTGTACCCGATGCAGGAAATGCACCGCCGTGTGACCGTCGATCAGCCGGTGATCGAACGACAAGCCGAATGAAGATATATCCCGGATAACGATTTCACCGTTAACCACCCACGGCTTTTTGACGATGGCATGTACACCCAGGATAGCCACCTGCGGCTGGTTGATGATGGGCGTCGAGGCTATGGCACCGTACATCCCGGCGTTGGTGATCGAAAACGTGCCGCCGGAGACATCATCCGGTACCAGGCGGTTAGTCCGGGCCTTTTCGCCGATCTGTGACAGTTCGACCGCGATTTCGACAATCGTCTTCCGATCCGCATCTTTGATCACCGGCACAATGAGACCTTCGTCGCGCGCCACCGCCACGCCGATATTGTAGAAGTTCTTGAAGATGATCTCTTTTTCGGTCATGGAGGCGTTGATCTTCGGGAACTCCTTCAATCCGATACAAACGGCCTTCATGATGTAGGGGATATACGTTATATTAGCACCGTATGTGGCTTTGAAATCTTCTTTAATGGAATTACGATAGGCGACCAATTCCGTCAGATCGAGGTCTTCAAAGGTCGTCACGTGCGCCGATGTTTGCACGGAATGCAGCATATGCTCCGAAATGGCCTTGCGGATGCCGACCACGGGCTCACGGCGCTCCCGCTGTGACTCGGGCAACGGCTCGAATTTCGGCACCTCGACCTTGACTTTGGGCTCCGTCGGACGGGTCGGCTCGGTTGGCTGCTTGGCAGTCGGGGCAGCCGTCGGCAACGGCGGGGTCGGAATCGGACCCGGCTTGAAACCGGCCTCGGCGCTGCGCGATTCGACCGCCTTCAGCACATCATCAACCGTGACAATCCCGTCCTTGCCGGTCGGCGTGAGCTTCTCCGGATCCACTGAATACTCCCGAACCATCATCCGGACCTTCGGTGACATCTTCCCTTTGCCCGCTTGGCCGGTCGGCTTAGCCTCGGGCTGCGGTTTCTTTTTTGCTTCCGTGGGGGTCGCTTTGGCGCCCGGCGTCGGATCGTCTTTGGCTTTCTTCTTCGGTTCTTCCTTCGGAGCCGGTGCTACGGCATCCCCGCTGCCGTCGTCAATAATAGCGATGCGTGTGCCCACCGGAACCACGTCTCCTTCGTCCGCCAGCTTCTGCGTCAGAACACCCTCAACCTCGGAGGGGATTTCTATATTGACCTTGTCCGTCATCAACTCAACCAGCGGCTGGTTAACCTTGACCTTGTCGCCAACCTCGACTTTCCATTCCAAAACAGTCCCTTCCAGAACCGATTCGCCCATCTGAGGCACCAAAATGTCGACTGCCATATTTTTTAAGTCCTTATTTTATATCAACCTATCTAAAATACAAGAGTGACGAGAAATATACCTCATGAGCCCCCATAGTCAAGTTTCGATACGGACAAATCCCTACTTGATCTCCAGCATCTTCTCCAGCGCCAGGCGCGCTTCGGATTTGGTCGGTTCCGGCACCCGAATGGGCTTGATATCCTCGTGGTTCTCGAGCGTATACAGCAGGTCATTGAGTGTCGTTCGGTACATGTTGGCACATACCGGACACGTTTGCCCGGACAGCTCGAATATGGTCTTATCCGGATGCTCCAGCGCCATGCGGTTGATAAGATTGATCTCCGTCCCGATCGCGATATTCGCTCCGGGCGGCGCCTCCTCGCAGTATTTCACGATAAACGCCGTGGAACCCACCGCATCCGCCAGATCGACGACTTCCGACGGCGTCTCGGGATGGACCACGATTTTCAGATCGGGGTATTTCTCTCGCATCATATACACGTGCTCCAGCTTGAAATTCGTGTGGACGTGACAGTGCCCCTTCCAGAGAATGACTTTGGCGTGCTCGATCTTATCGTCGGACAAACCGCCGTCTTCGCGCGAGAAATCCCAGATGACCATTTCTTCCGGCGTCAGCCCCATCTTCTTACCGGTATTATAGCCCAGATGCTGGTCCGGAAAAAAGAAGACCTTTTCCCGCTGATCGAACGCCCAGCGGATGGCAGCATCGGCGTTCGATGACGTGCAGATCATCCCACCATGCCGTCCCGTAAACGCCTTGAGTCCGGCGGCCGTGTTCATGTACGAGATGGGCATTATATGCTTGTCACCGCCAAATTGCTCGAGATACTCCCAGGCCGCCATGACATCCGTCATCTCGGCCATGTCCGCCATCGGACAGCCGGCCAGAGGATTGGGCAAATAGACCGTTTGGTGGTCCTCGGTCAGAACATCCGCCGATTCGGCCATAAAATGGACGCCGCAGAACACTATTAGTTCCACGTCTTTCCGGTCGGCAGCCAGTTGCGAAAGTCCGTAGCTGTCGCCTCTATGATTTCCGAGCTCGACCACTTCCACCCGCTGGTAGTGGTGCGTCAATATGAGGAGCTTCTTACCGATCTTCTCCCTGGCCGCCAGGATACGGCTCTTGAGGTCCTCCGTCCGTATCTCGCGATATTCTCTGGGTAACGAAAAATACATATGTCAGTTCTTCTTTTGCTCCTGTTGCCGGTGCCGGCGATGTGCCTTGCGCACGGCCAACTCATGTTTGTCGGTCGAGTGTCCCGGACTGATTTTCGACCGCGGGTCAATGTAATTCTTGGCGTTGTTGACGGCCACCGCGACTTCGCCGCAGCCGGTGGAAATCAGCTTCAGTTTGCCGTCATACGTCACGATATCACCGGCCGCATAAACTCCTTCGATATTGGTACGCATGCGGCTGTCCACAGTTATGGCGTTTTTTTCGATCTCCAGCCCCCAGTTCTCGATCGGTCCCAGGTTCGTTATGAACCCGATATTGAGCACGACGGCATCAACTCGCAGGCGGCGCTCCTCACCCGTGCGGGTCTGCACGATGGTGGCATACTCGATCCAGTCATCCCCTTCCAGCTCCTGCAGCTCCCAGAACGGCACCAGCAAATTGACCGATGAGTTCTTGACTTTGTTGACCGAATCCTCGTGGGCCGAGAAAAAATCGTTGCGGTGAATATGCGTTATCGATCGCGCTACCGGTTCCAGCATCATGGAATAGTCGAAGGCGGCATCTCCGCCGCCGACAATGAGTATATTTTTGTCCTTGAAATCGTTCAACCGCCGGCAGGAATAGAACACGCCGCGCCCTTCGAGCTTCTGGATGTTGGGGACATCGAGTGATTTCGGTATATACGCCCCCAATCCGGCGCAAATGATGACCGTTTTCGAAAAGTGCTCATCTTTGTCAGTAACGAGTTTGATGGCGCCGTCTTCCAGACGCTCAAGGCTGATAACCTTCTCTCCCATGCAAAACGTGTTGGGATACTGCGCCGCCTGTTCCGTCATGGCCTTCACCAGATCTTTGGCGAGGATTTTGGGAAATCCGGCTACATCATAGATGTACTTTTCCGGATAGAGCGCCATCAACCCGCCGCCGATCTCGTCGAGCATATCGATCACTTTGGCCTTGGTCAGACGCAGACCGGCATAGTACAGCCCATAGAGCGCCACCGGCCCGGCGCCGATGAAGGTGATGTCGAAGATGTCGTTTTCGCGGGTCATTACTGTCATAGTCGCGTTAAGGCAAAAAGCTTAGAACCTGCCTGCTCCCATCGGTCATAACGTGTACCTACTTATGCGCCCTGATCGCCGCCATCACCTTCTCCAGATCCGCCATACCGCGCTCGGCGAAAATGACCCTGTTATCCGGCGCCAGGGCGTAAACCGTTCTCGTCACCCCCTTGCCGTCGCCCTTGTTGGCGTTAAATGCAGCGATCGTAGTCGCTTCGGGATCGGACAGAATCGGGAATTTGAATCTCTTTTTCTCACGGTAGTTTTGATGCGATTTGGCCGAGGCCGGATTGATGGCCAGCACCTGCGCATCCATCTTCTCGAATCTCTTTCGCTTCTCTTCCAGAGTAGCTAATTGTTCATTTCAGCCGGGCGTGTTGTTCTTCGGGTAGAACACGATGACCGAGTATTTCCCTTTGAGATCGCCCGACGAGAGGCGTCCCCCCTCTGCCGACTCCAGATCGAACTCCGGTGCTTTGCTGCCGATTTCCAACATGGGTTGCTTCTTTCTCCAAAAGGTTAACATAGTAGATATAAAACGCGCGCGCGCTTCAAGCGTTCCGATCCCCTGCGCTAATCTTGTAGATTCAGTTTGTTGGCTTCGCGGAAGAGGGCTTCGTTGTCCGGCAGCTCGGCGATATTAACGTGCTCGATATAGCGGATTATCCCCTGTTTGTCGATCAGGAACACCACGCGCTCCGAATACCCCTTTATGTTCAGCACACCGTATTTGTCGGCCACTTCTCCGTGAGGATAGAAATCCGACATCAGCGGAAATGACAGGCCACCCAGCGACTTCGCCCACGCTATGTGACACGGCACTGAGTCAACCGAGATGGCCAGCAGCTGAATATCTCGTTTCTCGAATTCATCGATGATGTTCTGATACTCAGGCACCTGCGTGGCACACACCGGTGTCCAGTCGCCCGGATAAAAGGCCAGCACGACGTTTTTGCGTCCCTGGTACCAGGCCAGATTCAGTTCACCTTCGTTGTGCGTATGTAGCGTGAAATCCGGCGCCGGATCACCTATCTTCAGTTTCTTGGTGAAGTTCTTCTTCTCGCGAGCTACTTTCATCGTTTCTCTCTCCCCGCCACATTTATTATCAAACCGAACCGCTGCCGGGATCACCTGACAGCAGGTCGTCAGCGTCTAATGTTCCATTGGCGATGATTCGTCATAACTGAACCAATGGTAGTTCCCGGCCAGAGCTTCCTTTTCGGCTTGAAGCAGTTCGAAGTGCAGATGTTCTTCGTCCGCCAACTGGTCGAAAATCTTCTGGAATTCCGGATCGGAAATCAGGTTCCGCTCCTCCTGGTAGTACCTGGTCGCGGCCAGTTCCGCCTGGATGGCCAGATCGATAAACTCCATTTCCGACTTGCGATCTTCAAGCTTGCCCTTGCGGAATACTTCCGCCAGGGCATTGATGCCTTTCTCCGGCAGTTCCCCGATATCCGGCCCGATATGCTTATGGTATATCTCCATCAGTGTCTTCTCGTGCCGGATTTCGTCGTCGCGGAGATTCTGCAGCTTCATCCTGGCTTCCGGATTCTCGGCCTTCTGCGCCAGCAAGTCGTAGAATCGGTAGCCGTCTTTTTCCCCTTTTATCGCTTTCCGCAACGTCTCCGCTACTTTGGCTTTTTCGTCGTTTGTCGTCATAATCTGTTTTCTTTTCTCATTTTATAACTGTTTGACATGATTCGTCTTGATATATGCAACCGCCTTGTTCATCCGCTCCACAACCACTCTCTTCCCGAGCACGACCAAAATATCAAACAACCCCGGTCCGGCCGAAACACCGGACACCGCCAGTCGCGTCGGATGAATGAGTTTGGCGCGTTTGACGCCCTTCTCTTCGGCCGCTTCGGACAGTGCTTGTTCCGTGTTGTCGTGAGTGAATTCGTTCAGTGCTTCGAACTTGGCAATCAACAGTTCCATCAGGTCTGCCGCCTCGGGGCTGAAGTTCCTGGCCGCGGCTTCCGCATCGTAATCGTAGTCGAATTCAAAGAAATATCTGCCCATGGAAACGAAGTCCGACAGGCGCCGGGCACGCTGCTTGAGCAAACCGACTACGGCCCGAAGATACTCCCAGCGCGTCTCGAACCAGTACTTGGTCTGGACATCCGCCGCAACCAGCATCGGTGCCACGAGCGCAGCCAGATCATGGTCGGACATGATGCGGATGTGCTCACCATTAAAGGCCAGCAATTTCTCTTCGTCGAATACGGCGTTCGATGTATTGAAATTGGACGGATCGAAAATGCCGACCAGTTCTTCCCTCGTGTAAATCTCGCGGTCGGTTTTGGGAGACCAGCCCAGAAGACAAAGATAATTAAACAATGCTCCCGGCAGATAGCCTTCAGCCTTATACTCGTTAACATCCTTGTCTCCCAGTCTTTTCGAGACTTTCTTCTTGTCCGGTCGAAGAATGAGCGGCACGTGGCCAAACGTTGGCATGTCGAACCCCAGCGCCCGATAAATATGGATTTGCTTAAAAGTGTTGGTGACGTGGTCGTTACCTCGTATGACGTGCGTGATCCCCATATCATGATCATCGACAACAACCGCCAAATTATACGTGGCCGAACCGTCGGCGCGGGCTATAATGAAGTCTTCGATCTCGGCGTTGCTTCGGGTCAGATCCCCGGAGACCAGGTCATTGTAGGTTGTCTCTCCCTCGGAGATATTGATGCGAATCGTATACGGCTGGTTTTGCTCCAACCGCGTCCGCACCTCATCATCGGACAGCTGCAGACAGAGTTTGTCATACTGCAGTGGCTTTTTCTCGGCGGCCGCCTTTTTCCGCGCTGCTTGCAATTCCTCCTGCGTGCAGAAACAGCGGTATCCGTATTCACTCTCGAGTATCTTCTGGGTCGCCTGCCGGTAGAGGTCCGACCGTCGAGACTGGTACACCAGGTCTTCGTCCCACTCCAGCCCCAGCCATGCCAAAGCATCCAGAATCGGCTCGATCAGTTCAGGGCGGGATCGTTCCTTGTCCGTATCTTCAATCCGGACCAGGAACCGGCCACCCGTATGCCTCGCAAACAGCCAGTTGAATATGGCCGTCCGGGCCGTCCCGACGTGCAAGTATCCGGTCGGCGACGGTGCTATGCGAACTCTGACGTTATCGGCAGGCATCGTAGATTATACTCATCTGATAGGCAGCGTGTCCTCATCGTCATCGTCTTCTTTGTCAAGCGACTTCGGTGGCGCATCAGGAGCCGATTGCTGAGGAGCCGTCCGATCAGTGGGCCGCGAAGGAGGTGTCACAGACGGTGTTTGCGGTTGATCCGGGGGTGGGGGAGGCGGCGGCGGATACGACTGAGGCGGCGCCGTCTGTTGCGGCGGCTGTGCCGGTTGAGCCGTATAGGCTGTCATGGGCTGTTGAGTGGTCGGAATGGCATCAGGCCGCAGGTCGTCGAAGCGGAACTCCAGCCCTCCCACGATTTTTGCCACCAAGTTGTACACTAACGCGAGAATAAAAGCTCCTACAGTGCCAAACACGGCGCCGCCGAGGGAGAATCCGATGGGTAGAAGGACTATCAGACCGGCGACAGGTAATTCCATGAAGGACATCTCCTGTATCGGCAACAGGCCGAATCTTGAGTAGACAGACATCATGAATGACCACATGAGCGCGTACAACAGCCCCACAATGAAGCCCATGATCAAGTGTACGAACACAGACACTTTTATAACTGACCATATACCAATCGATTTCAGCTCGTAGCGCATCCTTTGCTCCAGGCAGTGTTGCCCATATATCAACGCCAGATAATACCGGCTTCAAGTTTATACGAAGATATGAATTGGACCGGAAAACTCAAGAGTTTATTGGCGCCCTAGTCGGGCTTGATAATGAAGCGGGCATCGACGGCGCGGCAGCGCTGCTTGTCCGGCGAAGCGATAAACGGGTTGATGTCGACTTCGCTGAAGCAGTCAAAATCTCTCACAAGCTGAGACAACCGCAGCAGCGTCTCTTCGAGTGTGGCAATATGAACCGGCGGGGCGCCTCGGTACCCTTTCAACAGCGGGTATGACCGCAATGAGGTGATCATTTCCTTGGCCTGGTTATCACTGAGCGGACTGATGCGGAAAGATACGTCCTTCATGACCTCTACGTATATGCCGCCCAGCCCGAACATGATGAGCGGACCGAATGAAGGATCAACCGTCATACCGATGACCGTCTCGATGCCGCCTGCAATCAACTGCTGCATGGCCACCGTGAATTTCTCGTCCGGCTGCAGCTCATCTTCGACACGCTCTTTGAGGTCTTCAAAGGCCGATTTGATCTCTTTGTCCGTTCGCAGATCAACCATAACGCCGCCCATCTCCGTCTTATGCAGAATGGCCGGTGTGCTCACTTTCATCACGACCGGGTAACCGATCTGATTGGCGACATCAATCGCTTCCTTTACCGAACGGGCGTATCGATAACCGGCAGCCTGAATACCGTACGCGGTCAGGATCTCAATCGCTTCCTCGCCGACAATGGCCGAGGAACCATTCGAGGTGGCCTCTTCCACAATACGCTGCACCTTCTCCATATTCACATCGAACGTCTTGAACTTCCCACGGGGCGTGCTCATGCGTTTTCGATAACTCTCTATGGTGGCCAGCGTCTTGGCCGCTGCTTCCGGAAAGACGAAAACCGGGATACCCTGATCCTTAAGATACTCGATCCCCGGTGAATGAAATCCCGCCCCCATGAAACAGGCCAAAACCGTCTTCTTACAATCCTTCACCGACTGATAAACATGTTGCGCAACTTCAAGCTCATTGATTGTCACGGGCGGCACGAAAATGGGAATAATCGTATCAAACCGCGTATCGTTCTTAACGGCGTCGAGCGTCTTCTTGAATTCGATCGGCCCGGCGCCGGCCACCATGTCCATCGGATTGGAAAACGAGGCATCGGCGGAGATGAATCTCTTCAGTTTCGTGACCGTTGCCTTTGACAGCGGCGGCATTTCCATCCCCTGACTGATCAGCGCATCCGTGGCCAGAATGCCGGGCCCGCCGGCGTTGGTGACGACAATCACGCGCTTCCCTTTGGGTACCGGCTGCATCGACAGCGTCTTGGCGACATCGAACAACTCTTCAATCGTCTCGACGCGCATGACCCCGGTCTGATTGAACAGGGCGTCGACCCCCACGTCCAAGCCGGCCAGAGCACCGGTATGCGAGGAAGCCGCCTTCGCTCCCAACGTGGTTCGACCGGACTTCACGGCCACGATTGGCTTAATCCGGGAGACCTCACGGGCGATCTTCGTAAAGTTGCGCGGATTACCGAAGTTCTCGAGATACAGCAGTATAATGTCGGTCTCGGGGTCGTTTTTCAGGTATTCGAGGATATCGTTCGAGGAGATGTCGGCTTTGTTACCGATCGAGGCCACCATTGAGAAGCCTACACCCAGCGTATTGGCCAGTCCCATGATCGCCTCTCCCATCGCTCCGGACTGCGTGATGAAACCAATGCGTCCCTGTTTCGGGAATATCTTCCCGAACGTGGCGTTTAGACTGACCTCCGGATCCGTATTAACGATACCGAAACAGTTCGGCCCGATCATCCGCATCCCGTATTCCTGAACGACCTTCAGTACCTCCCGCTCGCGCTTCTTCCCTTCCGAGCCCACTTCGGAGAAGCCGGCGGAGATAACAACGACGCCTTTGACCCCTTTTTCACCGCACTGTTCCACGACTTCCTTGACGAATTGTTTCTGAACGATTACGATAGCCAGATCAACCGCATCGGGAACGTCGAGCACGGTCGAATACGACTTGATCGAATGGATGACCGTCGCTTTGGGATTGACGGGAAAGACCTTGCCGTTGAATTCGGCCACCAGGATGTTGTGCAGCGTCTCCCGCCCGATGCTCCCCTTTCGGCTCGAAGCCCCGATCACCGCCACGGATTTCGGCTTGAAGATCCCGTCGAGTTCGTGTTTCATGCTCGGATTCTCCGGACACGCTCACGGACTGTTTCCTGTACGGCGCCGCTTTCAAACATGTATAGGACTCTACCGGAAAGTCTATTCGGTTCCGGTGCGACCTTTGCCGCCACCTTTTTTCTCCTGTAAGGTGGCCTGAGCGGCGGACAGCCGGGCTATCGGCACCCGAAACGGGGAACAGGAAACATAGTCCAAACCTATTCGATGACAGAAGTTGATCGAATCCGGATCACCGCCATGCTCGCCGCAGATGCCCAATTTCAAATCGGGCTGCACTTCACGTCCCTTTTCTTTGGCCATCTCTACCAGCTGCCCGATACCGGCTTCATCCAGCGAAACAAACGGATCCTTGGGCAGAATGCCGTGCTCGAGATAATGGGCCAGAAACTTGCCGGCGTCGTCGCGTGAAAAGCCCATACCCATTTGGGTCAGGTCATTCGTGCCGAAACTGAAGAACTCCGCTTCTTCGGCGATTTCGTTGGCCGTCAACGCGGCTCGCGGAATCTCGATCATGGTACCGACCAGATAATCCAGTTTCTTGATCTTGTACTTGGCGATCACCTCATGAGCGACTCGATTGACGACTTCCTTCTGGTTCCTGAACTCATTGACGTGACCGACCAGCGGAATCATTATCTCCGGCAACACTTTCTTCTTGTCTTTGGTCAGCTCGCAGGCGGCCGAGATGATTGCTCGTACCTGCATCTCCGTGATTTCCGGATAGAGTATGCCCAGACGACAGCCGCGATGCCCTAACATCGGGTTCATCTCGGCCAGTTCTTCGATCCGCTGAAGCACCTTCTGCAGCTTCTCCTGCTTCTCTTCGAACTCCTCGTCGTTTTTGTCCAGCAATTCCAGCTTGGTCTCGACTTCTTCACGACGCGGCAAAAACTCGTGCAGGGGCGGGTCCAGTGTCCGAATAGTCACCGGCAGACCCTGCATCACGTCGAAAATCTCCTTGAAGTCCTTCTTCTGGAATGTCAGCAGTCTGTCGAGGGCCAGTTGGCGTTCCTGCGTCGAGTCCGCCAGAATCATCTCCTGTACGATCGGAATACGATCCTCCGCGAAGAACATGTGCTCGGTACGACACAGGCCGATACCTTCAGCGCCGAAATTCAAGGCTTGTTTGCAGTCGGGAGGTGTATCCGCATTGGTGCGCACCCGCAGACTGCGCACTTCATCGGCCCACTTCATGAACGTGCTGAATTCTCCGGAGAGCTCAGGCTCAATTGTCTCAACCTGGCCCAGTATAACTTCACCGGTGGAACCGTTCAGTGTTATGACTTCACCCTCTTTAATGATCAGCTTACCAACCTGGAACTGTTTCTTCTTGGCGTTGACTCGGATACCTTCCGCACCGGCCACGCAACACTTGCCCATACCGCGCGCCACCACGGCGGCATGAGACGTCATGCCCCCGCGGGAGGTCAGAATGCCTACCGCTGCATGCATCCCCTCAATGTCATCGGGGTTGGTCTCTTCACGTACGAGAACGGCGTTATGCTTGCCGCTGGCTTTGACCGCATCCTCGGCAGTAAAATAGACCTTGCCGGACGCCGCCCCCGGTGACGCCGGCAAACCCTTGGCCAACACTTCGAACGTCGCCTTGGGGTCGATTCGAGGATGCAGCAGATGATCTAGCTGCTGCGGATCGATCCGCAGGAGCGCCTCTTCCTTGCTGATCAGCTTCTCGTTCACCATATCAACCGCGATCTTGACGGCCGCCTGCACCGTTCGCTTGCCGTTGCGCGTCTGCAGCATGTACAGCGTGCCCTGCTGTATGGTAAATTCGAAGTCCTGAACGTCGCGGTAATGCTTCTCCAAACGATTCGTTATCTCTACCAACTGCTTGTACGCGTCCGGCATTTCCTTATCCAGCCGCTTGATAGGCTGCGGCGTCCGGGTTCCGGCCACCACGTCCTCGCCCTGCGCATTAACCAGGTATTCCCCGTAAAACTCCTTCGCGCCGGTGGCCGGATTACGGGTAAATCCAACCCCGGTAGCGGAATCGTTGCCCATATTACCGAAGACCATCGTCTGGATATTGACCGCTGTCCCCAACTCGGACGAAATGTTGTGCAGCCGCCGGTAGGAAATGGCGCGAGGGTTGTTCCAGCTCCGAAATACCGCGTCACGCGACATGCGCAATTGCGTGTACGGATCATCCGGGAACGCCTCCCCTGATTTGCGTTTACATATCTGTTTGAACTTCTTGATGATATCTTTGAGATCACCTTCCTGAAGCGAGCTGTCCTGTTTGATCCGTTTTTCGATCTTCTTCTTGGATATGACGTTTTCGAACGATTCTTTGTCTATGCCGAGAACGACATTGCCGAACATGGCAATGAACCGGCGATAATTATCTAGCGCGAAACGCAGATTGCCCGTCTGGCGGGCGAGTCCCTCCAGGGTTTCTTCATTCAATCCCAGATTCAAGACGGTATCCATCATACCGGGCATGGAAAATTTAGCGCCGGAACGCACCGAAACGAGCAACGGGTTCTCGACATCCCCGAACTTTCGGCCGGCCTTTTTCTCCACCTCGGCCATGTGCTTCTCCAGCTCCTGATCAATCGCCTTTGGCACCTGCATCTCGTTTTCATAAAAGAGCTGACATACGTCGGTCGTCATCGTGAAACCCGGGGGCACGGGTATCCCTGCCCGACTCATTTCCGCCAACCCGGCTCCCTTACCGCCCAGCAGATCCTTCATCTCTCCCGTTCCATCAGCCTTGCCGTCTCCGAAATAGTAGTAGTATTTGCCTTTCACCGTCGATCCTGTAGCAGATTTGGTTGTGCGCTTTCTGGCGGCAGTTTTCTTGCCGGCCGTTTCCTTTGATGTGGTTTTCCTGGATGCCGTTTTTTTGGTCCTGGTCCCGGCTTTGGTCTGAGTTTTTTTCTTCGCGGACTTCTTCGTCGTCGGCTTCTTCTTTGACTTCTTAGCCGAGGCAGATTTCTTAGCGGGCATATTGTTTCCCTCGAGTTTTCAATTTCTCGTCAAAATGTTGGTCGAATGTAAGAAAAAACGGATCGGGGAGCAACACAAAAGGCGACCGCACATATATTATTGTTGTGCGGTCGCCCAAAGCTTTTCTCATTGACGTCTGCTACATGGTGAAGAAACGTTCACCCCTGATGATCTTTTCCAGCATGTTCAGAGTCTTTTCCACCGGAGCATGCATCAGATCAGTCGTATTGAAGGTCGTTTTGACGACTTCACGGGGACAGGTGAACCCGGATCGCCCCCGTCCCCCGCGCACTTTCTTCTTGTGCGTCAGGTTGTATTGACGTTGGTATTCCTTGGCCTTCTCTTTGTGCATCTGGTAATACCGTCGCTGGTATTCCCGACGCGCTTCGGCGGTAGACAACTTGCCTTTCTTCCCCCCAGTCCCAGCCGCTTTCTTGGCAGAGTCAGCGGTGGTTTTGGCTGGGTCGCTCTTCTTTGTCCGAGCCATGATTCCTACCTCACTTTCCCTGTTCTAATCAGTGGCTACCCTTGAACATTCAGGGCGACTGGCTCTCGGTGCGTCTCCAATTGGTTCCTCTAACCGAAATAGAACAAAAGGACCGACTGTATGTCAAGCATTATTTTCGTTTTTTTGAAGATAAGGCGCGGATAATAGTCCTATTCATAATAACTTATGAAATATCACATCTAGAGGACACATATCCTCCTATTTAATATAGGATTACACGCACCAAATAAAGAACACAGAATTCCTTGTCGTACAACAACTAAACAAGACGACTAAGGACAGTCCACATACACCTCAGAACGTTTTCCGTGAAACCAAATCAAAATGAGATAGATAGTCCCCTGCGCTCGCTTCCTCCGTCTTTTTTAACGAATAAACCGGAAATAAGTTCGAAGAAATCTCGATCAAAAAACGAAACCTCACTGATTTCTCAGTGAGGTTTCGTTTTCACATCTATCCAGTCTATGTCCCTTGACTTCGCTGAGATTGTAGATGGCGCCGAATCTCGTTGATGGCATACGCGACGACCACTACGACCAACAACCAGAACATGATCTGAAATGCCGGATGATAGTTGGGATTGGGATCGGCCACATTCCAGGCGACCCGCCCCCAGTCGTTGACATCCTGGATTCGGTTAATGAACAATGAGATGCGAGCCATTACGGTAAATCCAAAGGATGCCCCGAAACCGATCATCAGGACCCAAATACCTACTTTGGCTATGCCGCCGAATACACCGCTATGCTCCTTGGAAAAGAAGAAGTAGATAAGCGCGGAAACGGCGCCGGCAAAGATGATCAACTCCGAGAGCCCGCTGTACGGGTCCAGCAAATCGAAACCGCCGGTACCGAAGAAATTGTCGAGATCGAGGGTCATGGTGGCATAGAGCTGCCTCACCACGCGGTTGGCCATCTCAAGCGGAATGGCCAGACCGGCGCTGATACCGATATACATCGCCATCGGATACCGGGACACCCATTGGTAGTTTCGAGAAAACCTGGTCCACATTAAGGCGCCCAGCAAAGCCGGGACAAGGTACCAGGGCTTGGTGGAATTCAGCCAGAGAAAATAGGCGTTGCCGTCCGCCAGGCGCTGAAAGAGGTTCGGGACCAGTCCGTTATGCCAAAGAATAATCACGAAATAACCGGCCGAGACGCCGACCACCAGGTGTTCGGCAAACTTGTAAAATGGATTGTCCTTGTACAAGAACGACAGGATAGCCAGCGTCAGAAAGACACCGAACGTCGCCCAGAGAAAAGTTCCGAATTCCATGCTAGCTCACCTCCTCCCTGCCGATCCGCCGTCGACTGGCGAAATATCCGATATTCCCCATGATGATAAACAAGATGATAACAATGTGAGCCAGCAGTTGGACTCGCATACCTTCCACGGCTCGTCCCGGATTATCGGCGTAATACTCATATTGAGCCGCACCCAGCAGGCCACCCATCAGACCACTCACCTGCCCCGAGCCGTAAAACGGGTAGTACTGGGCCGTCATCACTCCGGTCAAACCGAAGAACAGCGGAAAGCCAAACCGTCCCTGACCATACGATACCCAAGCATCGGCAATCGTCCCGCCCGACATCGATACGACGCACGCCACTTGATCGTAATTGATCACCCCCTGCATCATCGGCACCGAATCGAGGGGGGTCCCGTAATAGTCGTTCGGGAACGGCAGGCGGAAATCCTGCCCCATGCCCAGTATTACCAGCGCGTAGTACGGTTTATATCCCAGGAAACAGTAGTCCACTCCGTTGACTATTTCCCGTCCTTTAAACTTAACGCCGTTATATTCGGCGTCCTGGGCCAGGGAATCACTGATATCCCGGATCGCCTGGTCAGCCATACCCGGTCCGTTCTGTGACAAAGCGGTAAATATGACCCTGAGCTTCTTGCGCCAGGCATGTTCCACCACGGCATAGGTCATGGGGTGCAGCTCCGCCAGTGAATTGGGATCGTAGTCGATAGCCACGAAAACGATTTCGCCCTCCGGCAGGCTATCAATGAAGTCGTAGATCTTCCTCGACTCTTCTTCGGCCAGAATAGGGATCTTGAATTTACCGTAAAAAGCAAAGACACACACGATAACGAGTAACAAGAAGATCCACCGGCGATCCAGTTGCATGAATTTTTCGAATATACCCATCTCGGTACTCCTTATCCTTTCCCCATGTAGCCGCGTTCAATGCCGAGAACTACTTTCAAAGCCGTGGCCACCATTCCCAGACCGACACCGATCAGGATGGCTCGTTGCGCGGCCAGATTGGGGACGTTCATGAGCCAGGTCGAAGCCTTGGCCACCCACTCGGCTCCCGGCACCCACGGATTGAACCGCATCATGACCAGCAGGGCCGCAATCAGCAAGAGCGACGCCAGCAGATTACGCGCCCGGAAAGCACGGTAGGCCGCCGACGCTATGAAGAAGGCCAGCAGGGCGAACATGGTCGCCAGAATCGGGATGAGGATGTAGTCGAAAAATGTCCGAAACATGCTGTTTTCGAGACCCTCGGCCGTATAAAAGTAGAAGTTCCAGGCATCGTCGATGGCCGCCACCACTATTGCCAGCCCCAGAAAGACCAGCGCCGATATCGAGTACATTTTCTTACGATTCGTATCAGTCGCGGCTCGGGCCTGCATAATCGACCCCAGACACGCCAGAGAAAACAGTATCCAGAGGAAGTACATGCCCCAGGATTCCCCGGTCTTCTGGGTAAACCCGAATGCGATCATGAGGTACAGACCGGCCAGCGTTATGTACGAATACTTCCAGCCCTCCCGACGGTTCTTAATCTTGTCTACCGAGACCCGAAACAAGGACCAGATGCCCAGGGCCAGTGCGAAAATACCGATGATATAGATCCAGTCGAGCAGGAATTCGTAGACCCACTCGGAATTCTCATGGGGAATGAAATACTGAATCACCATGAAGATGCCGAATATGAACACCAACCCAAAGGGGATTTCTCTTTTCATTTATCCAATCCTCCTAATCCTGTATCTGAAAGAGTTCGATGAAGAAGGTGAGGTCAAACTGACTCAGCACAAGTCCGACTATGGCAAACACGATTACCGCCGCTTTGGCATAATCCTGCGCCTTCAATGAACCCAGCAGGATCGGCTCACGCCCGAGATAGGCGGAGGCGGCGTATAGTTCCTCACCAATCAAGGTATAGTCGCAGGCTACAATGAAGAACGGCAGCTGTGCGATCTGATCCGTGCCTGAGATCTGGATAGACCCGGCTTCCGCGCCCGTCTCGGCCAGTAACAAAGACTCGGCGTGGAACATACCCATATAGACGTTGGTGGCCGGCAGCTGCCGCAGCATGATTCCGTTTACAGCCGCCACGTAAGCGAATTGTGACTGCGTCACGAAAAAGACAATATCTTCATTATAAGCATCCGCCCGACCGGCATCGAGATAGGCCGATTTGACGACTTCCTGCGCCACCGACATGACGATCGGGTCATAGGTCGGCACGATCAGTTCCGTCTGGTACTCCGCCACCCGTTTGGCAACGCGGCCCAGGATAGTGAACGACGCGATAGTGGCCACATCGGCGGCAGTACCTAATCCCAAGACATAGAGAATAGGACGACCCATTTCGGTCGCTCGACCGATGGCATCATCTACAGCCTCGATGCCGCCGATCGGACGAACGTATAAGTCCGCACCGCGGCGCGCGCGCTGGACGAACCACATCGTCAGAATACAGAACACGAGAACGAAGACGAATACGATAGTACGCCCCGTGTTAAAAACCTGACCCGAACTCTGTACCGGCCCCGCGATTTCGGACGGCGTCCTGACGGTTGTATCAGCGGTAACGGCGTCAACCCGATAATACAGATCCGTGTGGTCGGGGATGTAATCCTGCGAAAGTCTATCCTTGGTACCCTTGTGTTCGAACGACTCGGTTCCGGCCGGGACCTTGTTAACGAATCGCCAATCTCCGTTCTCGGGATAGGCGGCGTGTGCCACCGGCAGACTGTCCACGAATTCATCGTACGTACTCAGAAGCTCGCGCACCCGGGCCTTTACATCCTGACCTTCGGTCTCTCCCGATTCCAACAACGCCCTCTTCTGGCTGATTGTCGATCTGAGCTGCTTCATGGAATCGACCATATGCGGCACCCACCGGAATATCTCGTACATCAGCACCGAATTGTCGCCGCTCCCGTCATCGGCCGACTTATCCCAGTGGAGCACGACGGCATGGCCGTGATCGTTGTCGATATCGGACGCCTCCAGATTCGTGACCGGAGCCGGGGCGGATACAGTCGTCGTGTCGCTTTCAACCGCCAGTGTATCATCGGGGGAAACACCTTCCTGAGCCACGGCCATCAGCATCGGCAACAGCCATAACCCAAGAAACGGTAACCATTTATATTTCATGTCCCTTCCTCCTTATCAGCAAGTGTATGACATGCGTCAGCTTATAATTCCCAGCCAGTCGCGGAACAGAAAAGTGAGACGGCCAACCAACAGCGAGATACGTCCCATGACGGTATAACCGAACGAAGCGCCGAAGGTGATCATCAGCACCCAGATGCCTACACGCGAGGCGGCACCGAAGGCGCCTTTGTGTTCCTTCGAGAAAAAGAAGTATATAATGCCACAGAACACGCCGAGGAAAATCACCCAGTTGGACAGCAGGGCGACGAATTGCCCGGTGGCCGACAGGTCCATATTCGAAAAGAAGTGCCCCAGCCCCTGCCATTGATTCGGCTCACGACCCAAGAGAGGTACGAATGTCGATGATACCTGAACGATGAAATCCGAGCGCAGATACCGAATGAAATTCAGTCCCGCCGTCGTGCCCACAATAAACGCCAGCGGCCAGCGCGACAACCAGCCCCCCTTCGGTGACAGCCGCATCAGCAGCAGCAAACCGAGTATAACCGGTATCCAGTAGGTGAAATTACTGGCGCCCGACTGGTAGGGTTGTGAGAAGAAGTCGGCCAGGGGCTTGGACCGGGTGAACAGGTTGCCGACCAACGTCGACCAGAATCCCAGCGTCATCCAGTACGCCGCCGACATGCCCACAAAGAGGTGTTCCGCGAACTTGTAGAAGGGGTTGTCCTTGTATAGGAACGAGAAGATACATAACGTTAGAAACGCCGAAATCGTTACCAGGAAGCCCTGAATCACATTGTTATCCATCGCCCCGCCAAAACTGGTGGACCGGTAGACCCAGCTCAAAACAAAGAGGACCACCACCACTCCGACAACTATAATAGTCGAGCGGTTCATACAATCGGCCCCTTGCGTTTACCGGCTCGGAAGTAGGCCACGTTGCCGATCACGATAAACGCCATGATAACCACGTGCGCCAGCGTCTGCGGTCCCATCATGCGCAAACCGGGCTTGTCCGCGTCGGCAAACTTGGGATGGTGATGTACCAGCTCCGATTCGTACTCGGCGGCTCCCTTCACGCCGCCCAATATCCCGATTATCTGCCGCGGGTAGTACGGGTATAACTGCGGCGCCACTACGGCCGCTACACCGACTCCGATCGGGACGTCTCCGGGATCACCGACAAACAACACCCATTCCTTGGGACCGGGCCGTCCTCCCCCCAGTGCCACGATCAGTTTGAGATCCTGACAGGACTCGATACCTCTGAAAATCTGTGTGCTGTCCAGCGCCACGCCATTGACGTCGGTGGGAAACATCCGGCGAAAATCGGACACGATCACGTTGAGCACGCCTTCGTTGCCCGCCTTGTAACCGATATTAATATAATCCACGCCGTCCACTTTGTGCGGGAATTCCGGCAGAATGGCAGAATTAAGACTGGTGGTCATCAGCGACTGGCCGGTCGCCCAGAGCGACATAAAGATCACCCTGAGATTTCTTTCGAGACAATGCCGTGAAATAGCGTTCGCCATCGGCTGCACTTCGGGCGCCATGGCCGGATCGAAATCGAAGGCCAGCAGCACGTGTGAACCTTCCGGCAGCTCTTCAATGTAGTTAAACAGCCCTTTTACGACCGGCGTGGCCTCTTCCTCGAACGTCATCGGGAACAGCAGAGGCGCTGCCACCGCAACGAAGATGAAGACAAACACGACTCGGCGTTCCACCTCACGACCGGTCACGGACCGAAACAAAAGCCAGGCCAGACCTCCGAATATGATAATGAGCGAGATTATGGTACCGATGTTCATTAGCTGTCATCTCCCAGATGTGAGCGTTCCACCCCCAGTATCAACCGCAATGACATCGACACCACACCCAGACAGATGCCGATCATGATCGCCCGTTGCCCGGCCAGGTTGGGTGAATTCATAATCCAGATGGCCATGTTGGGTATTTGCAGTACGGAAAGCGAATCGGGGATCCAGCCGGTGACCATCATGCCAAACGGCGTTCTGCCCAGCAAAATGATAAAAGCGGCAATCAACAGCAGCGTCGCTTCTCGATTCTTCGCCCGAAACGCCCGGTACGATGCGGACGCGACGAAAAAAGCCAGCAGGGAATACATCGTAGACTGCAAGGGATTGAGAAAATGATCAAAGATGGCTTTGAACCACGTGCCCTCCGAATCCACGGCCGTGGCAATAGTGCTGCCCTCCGGTTGACCCAGCTTGAACAGCCCGATCGTAAGGACGAACAGGAACCCGGCGATAGTGACGATCGAGAAGCCCCAGTCCGACTTCCGTCGGAGCAGCTTGTTAATGTGTACCCGCATCAAATTCCCGCCCCCCAGGAAGAAGGCGAAGACGGCGATAATATCGAAATAGAGCGTGAAGGTACGATCCAGATCGTCAAACGGCGGCAGGAATACTGACACGATCAGCACCGTGCCGACAATAAATGTTATTAGTAGAGGAATCCGTCGTTTCATATCAACTATCTGGTAGAGAAAACATTCGTTAACCAGGCAAACGTATCTTGCATGAACTCGAATTTCCATGCCTCGGAGAGCGTCGCCGCCAGGACACCGATGATGATAATCACCATGGCGATGCCCTTGCCTACATCCTGTCCTTTCAATGATCCCAGTTGTCGCGGTTCACCCGACAGATAGGCGGAGGCCGCAAACAGCTCTTCGCCGATCAGAGTGAAATCACAGGCCGCGATAAAGAAGGGCAGCTGCGCCGGGCGCGCCGTACCGGCGATCTGAATGGCGCCGACCGAATTGCCGGTCTCGGCCAGAATCAACGACTCGGCAAAGAAGGCCCCCAGCAGGAAAATCGTAGCTGGTCGTTCGCGTACCATTATGCCGTCAACTGCCGCCACATATCCGAACTGCTCGTCTGTCATGTAGGTCACCATGTCGTCCGAATACGCGTCGGGACGCCCGGCTGCCATATATGCCGCCTTGATCGTCTCCCGACCGGCGGTCATAACCAGAGAACGCGCCACCGGCATGTATATCTGAGTATCGTAATCAGCGATAGTCCTCGACACCCTGCTGAGGATAGTTAATGCGGCCAGCGTCTGCACGTCATCCATGTCATGGATGCCGGGAATGAACAACACCGGTCGACCCATTTCGGTGGCGCGACCGACGGCATCATCTATGGCTTCCAACCCGGCGATCTTCCGAATATAGAGTTCCCTGCCCCGCTTGGCTACTTCGACGAAGAAAATAACGGCGCCGGCAATGATGAGCGCGATAAGAAAAAGCCACTTACGATCCATATTCAGCCATTCCCGCTTGGGGGTGACCGATTCCGTACGAATCGACCGAGCGACATAGTCCTCGGAAAACGCATCCACGATGTATACGTACTCATGACCGCGCTCTACTTCCTTGTCGGCATAGCTGTTGCCGCCGGCCGCTAGCTCGGCAATCTCCACCGGTTCCCCGCCATCAGTACTGCGATATACCCGGTAACCCATAACGATCCCGATCCCCGGCTGATCGTCAATGGAGGGCACCCAGGATAAATCTATCTGCTCGCCATTGTCATACTTGTGATCCTCCGCGATCAGGGACGTCACCGGAGCCACGACTGTTTGAGCCGTATCCGCGCCGGTCTCGAGCGTATCGGACGGTTCCTGAGCGAGAACCTGGAGAGACAGTGCCAAGGGGATTAAGGCAAATGTCGCTATGAAGAAGTGCAGCAGGGATTGTGTACGGGTTTTCGGTATCACTACTTGATCAATCCTAACCAGTCACCAAAGAGGAAGTCAATTCGTCCGATCAAAAGCGACATACGGCTCATGACAGTATACCCAAAAGACGCGCCGAATGTGATCATCAGGAAAAAGACGCCTATCCTGGCAGTCCCGCCGAATAACCCCTTGTGTTCCTTGGAAAAGAAGAAGTAGACCAGACCGGCAAACGTCCCGACAGCCACCACGAAATTACCGATAATCTCATAGATCGAAGCGTTAAACCCCGGCCCGAACAACGGCATCAGGGTGTTTTGCACCTGGGCCATGACAAACGATGCGAAGTAATTCATCATCCACAGCCCGGCTGTCGCCCCCACGATGAAGGCCAGCGGCCAGCGCGATATCCAGCCGATCTGGGGAATCAACCGCATCAGCATCATGGCGCCCAATATAGCGCCCAGCCACAGCATCGGCTCGTCCCCCTTATTGACCCAGAACTTACCGTAGAAATTGTCCCAGAAGAGAGAAACCACCCAGTAGCCGGCGGAAATACCGACAAAGATCGCTTCGCTCAGCTTGTACCACGGGTTGTCCTTATACAGGAAGGACAGAATCCCCAGTGTCAGAAAAGCGGCGACCCACAGTGCAAAATGTTCCATCTAACCCAGGTTTCCTTCTTCTATACGTCCAGTTTTGTCTTGCGGCCGCCCCTGATGAACGCGACGTTACCGATAATGATGAACGCGATCACCACCATGTGGGCGAACGACTGCGACAACATAAACTTGGTCCCCTTGCCTGTCCATTCCGTCAGAAACTCGAACTCGGCCGCGCCGTTCATGCCGCCGAGCAGGCCGACCAACTGGCCCGCCCGCAGAAACGGGTACATCTGCGGGGCCTGTACGGCCGTGTTCCCGGCTCCCATCCTCGTGCCGAACCTGTCCACCGCAATTTGCACCCACTCGCGCGTGCCCACGAATCCGGCCGACAAGTTGAACGTGTAATCTATGTTCGAGAAGTTCTTCACGTTTCTTACCAGCGGAATGTCTTCATACGGCGTGCCGCGATAATCGGTCGTGAACATCGATCGGAAATCCGAGCCCATCCGCTGAATGACGAACTCATTGCCGGACTGGAAACCGAGATTGACGTAATCCGTCCCGTACTCCAGCTGTTTGGGCACAATGTCCTCGTGCTTGAGCACCTCCTCCAGCGCCAGGTTGGCCTGCTGCGGTCCCTGCGGCCATAAGCCCATGACGACAACTTTCAGATCCCGCCGGAAACAATGATAGATAAACGCCTCAGCCATCGGCTGCAGCTCCGGCGCCGAGGGCGGATCGTAGTCGAATGACACCAGCACTTTGGATCCCGCCGCCAGGTCGTTTACCGCGTCGTAAACGGCTTCAACCTCCTGCGAAATCGGCACCTTCTGGGAGAGACTCATGAAGAGCGGCAGCGAAATCGCTATACCCACATACAGGAAGACGATCCGCCGCTCGATCAGGCTGCCCCGAATAGTCAGCAACAGTATCCACAGCAAGGACAGGATGATCAGTCCGATAACGACGAGAGATAGTCCCGTCGAAAACTGGATAGCGTCCGCGCCGCTGACCTTTCGCAGATAGAACCCTATCGCAAAGACAGCTATGACAGCCAATGTCAATATCTCTTTGGTGCGTGTACTCATCAGCCTGCTTTAATCTCCTCCCCCCAGGTGTGAACGTTCTATACCCAGGATCACGCGCAACGAGGTCGACACAATACCGAGCGCAATGCCGATCATGATGGCCCGTTGCCCGGCGGTTTGCGGAAAATTCATCACCCAACTGGCCAGATCCGACAGACGGTATCCCTCGGGCATGAAGGCGCTTATCGCGTACCCCACCGGCACGCGACCGATCATGACGAAAAAGGCCGCCAGCAGCAGCAAAGTCGCCTCGAGGTTCCGGGCGCGAAACGCGCGATAGGAAGCTGACGCTACGAAGAAGGCCAGTATGGCGAACATCGTCGAAGACAAAGGGGTGTAAACGTAGTTATAGAGCCAATCGAACTTCGTACCGGGATCCCGAAACGCCTCGCCCTCCGCAAAACCGATTATTACGATCAACAGGAAGGAGGCCACGATGACAACCGCGAAGCCGTAGTCCTCTTTTTGCTTCGCGATCTTCAGAATCGATATCTTCATCAGATTAAGCGCCCCCAAAACGATCGCGCAAGCCTGGACAATAGCAAACCAGTCCGAGAACCAGTTGCTCATATTGTTAAAGGGAAAATGCGGAACGAAATACTGAATCAGAAAGACGGCGCCCACGATGCCGGTTATCAGTAAAGGTACTTCTCGCCGCATACGCTACTCAATCACCGAGAATAACTGTGAGAAATTCCAGAGACCAAACGTCTCCAGCAGAATACCGACAATTATTGCCGCCAGGATGATGGCCTTGCCCAGGTCCTGTCCTTTCAGGGAGCCCAGTAGACGCGGCTCTTTGGACAGATAGGCCGAGGCTGCGAATAATTCTTCACCTATCAAGGTATAGTCGCAGGCCGCCACGAAAAACGGCAACTGCGACGGCGCCGCCGTGCCCGCGATCTGGATGGCGCCGATAGAATTTCCGGTCTCCGCCAAAATGAGCGACTCCGCGAAAAACTCGCCCATGAAAAACAATGTCGCGGGCTTCTCGCGTACTACCATCCCGTCGATGCCGGCCGCATACCCGAACTGGTCATCCGTCAAATAATGCACCTGATCCTCATGAAAAGCATCCGGCCGCCCGGCTTTGGAGTGCGCTTCCTTGACAACTTCCTTGGCTGTCACCAGCACCAGTGATCGTGCGACCGGCACCTCCAGCCAGGTTTCATACTGCGCGGCCAGCTCCGCCACCCGACCCAGAATGGTCATACTGGCGATCGTCTGCATGTTGTCCATGTCCGAGATTCCGGGCACGTAGAATATCTTCTTTCCCATCTCGGTGGCGCGTCCGACTGCCTCGTCGACCGCCTCCAGACCGGCAATCTTGCGGATAA
>CAZLBP010000018.1:0-74588 GCA_964557855.1 uncultured Ignavibacteriales bacterium
CTAGATTTACATGGGTATGTGCGCTGTCACCATAAAGTAAATTATCGGCTCCACCTTTGGCTATACCGACATAGTTATTGGTATATAAGACCGAGTCAATTGAAGTCCACGAGGATGTCCCTCCGCTTCCGGTTTCGTCGTCGGCCACGGTCCAGACTGAGCCATTCCATTTTATGACCTGACCGACAGAAGCACCATAATCGCCAAGATCTGAAAGGTCAATTCCGCCATCGGCTATGGACCCGGCTGAATCGGAGAATTCCGAATGGAATGAGAAGGCAACCGAAATGAACGGTGTTCTCGGACTGATTTCCGGGTCAGCACCGACCCTGATCCCCAGGAAAGGCTCACTTCCCGGTCCAAATATGTCGGCCGGGATTGGTACATGCGAACCGAGAATATAACTAAACAGCCCGTCGTTGACTTGAACGGCTTGAAATCCGGAAGACCATAGGGAATCATCACCAGACTCTGAACCGTAGAATTTGAACTTCATTGGATAGACGCCGTCAGATACCGGATCTCCAGCGGGATCAGTTAACCGGCCCTGATAGTTGATCGTCTGTGGCACATCGGCGTGACCTACGCTTGCAGTGGCGATAACACACACTAATGCCGTGAGCAGTGTACATCGAATACACTTCATGCTACTTCTCCTGTGGATTATTGAAGGTTGGTTGATGTTATGTCACGTTGTCGTTCCTTGCGCAGTAAGCTGCGTTAATTGTGGGAAAATACTAGAGGTAGGTCGAATTGTCAAGACAAAAATATGACTAATGGATCGAGTTTGCGATGATGACACCCTGACTACGTCTAAAAGGCACCTCCACGCATTGATGCCTCCGATATCCAGTCACCATAACTGATACTGGCAGTACATCAAATGCCGTCTCATTTCGCTCTCCAATCAGCGGCCCTTTTGTTCCACATATGTTAGACTGTTACGTGTGATTAGCCTTGTACGTGAGTGACTTGCACAAATAAATGAGCCACCGGGCGGAATCGAACCGTCGACCTACTGATTACGAATCAGTTGCTCTACCAGCTGAGCTACGGTGGCTTTCATATTCCTGTCCAGACTCTTTGAGTCTGATTTGTTGATCGGGAAATATACTTATCAATTGACGATATTCAAGAACTTTTCAAGGCTCTTCGTTTATCAAAATCGGACAGATTTGGAGAATTCGACAAGGAACGTTGCGCACGTATACGCTTGTTCCTTATATTGTGCGCCCGGAGGTTACGCCAGGCATTGAAAACCTGTTGGATACTAAAGAGTTAACGATGCAGACCGAAAACACGAATATGCCGTTTGAAGTGAAAGACTGTACGCTCATCACGCGTATGGGCGGCGTCGATCCCGCCATGACCCTGCGCGAGCTCCGGGAACGGACAGCGGTCTGTCCCATCGAGTGCCTTTTTCACCATTTCTGCGAAACCCTGATCAGACCGACTTTCGATGATCCGGAGTTCCGCAACGACTTCGCCGTCTGGTCCGCGCGTTCCCTGCGAGACAGAATACTGGCCGAACGGCTGGGCGTCATCAATCCCTATGCGTTCGAGGACTTCGAGCAACTGCGGGAATATGCGCTGGACATCCTGGACGAGCGGTTGAGCGAAGTCGCTTATATTCCGTTTACTCCTCGCGGTGATGAGTTCCGGTTCATGCGGGCCGTCACGGTCGTATTCGCCACCGGTCTGATTCTGGAATCTCCCGAAGACCTGGTCAACCGCATCGAGGAGTTCAGTTACAGTTCGATTTACTATCACTTCATCGAGGCGCGTCGGCGTACAGCCGACCACGTCGACGATTTCAGCGAATGGCTGAACGGCTTCGGCGAAGGCACCGAAGAGATGGTACATGCATTGAAGAGCGTAGATTTTTATTACCTGACGCTGCCTGAGCTTAAATCGACTCTCACCCGGACGCTGGCTACACCAACCGTAAAGGTACCCGATGAACGGAAGATCACTGGCGGCATATGAGTCCGTAATCGGCTCGGTCGCCATCAAACAGCTTACACAACTCGCCGACGATCTCAAAGGGGCGCGAGTGGTCCACGTGAATTCAACACGCGAAGGCGGCGGAGTAGCCGAGATTCTCCGCTGGCTGATACCGCTTATGCAGGATCTCGGGATCGAGGCTTCATGGGAAGTCATCGAGGGCCATGCGGCATTCTTCAATGTCACCAAAGCCTTCCACAACGGTCTTCAGGGTACCCCGGTCATGTTGCCGCCGACAATGATCAAGACGTATGAGGAGACCGTGGCGGACAACGCGGACCGACTGCGGACAACGCTGGAAGAAGCCGATTTTGTCTTTATCCACGATCCCCAGCCGGCCTTCCTTTTGAACCTGTGTCCGAACCGAAAAGGATTCTGGGTATGGCGCTGTCATATCGACGCCAGTCACCCGAGTCGCAAAGTCTGGTCTTACCTCAAGAAGATCGTCAACAAGTATGATGCGAGTATTTTTTCTATGCCGGAGTTCGCCCAGAGACTGAACCATGCGCAGTTCATTATCGCTCCCAGTATCGATCCTTTCAGCGAAAAGAACAACGAGTTGACGGCGGCGGAAATCAACCTGGTCACGGACAAATTCGGAATCGACCCCTCGATACCGATTATCACGCAAATCTCTCGTTTTGATCGATTCAAAGATCCGCTGGGAGTGATTCGGGCGTTCGAAATGCTGAACGGTTCGGTTGACTGTCAACTGGTACTGGCGGGTGGCGGCGCCACCGATGATCCGGAAGGGGCGATCGTATTGGGGGAAGTACAAGAGGCCGCGCAGAATGAAGATCGGATATTCGTTCTCATGCTGCCGTCGGATGCTCACAAGACGATCAATGCGCTCCAGCGCGCTTCGACCCTGGTTATGCAGAAGTCGCTGCAGGAAGGATTCGGATTGACGGTCACCGAGGCCATGTGGAAAGGCAAGCCGGTTATCGGCGGCAACGTGGGCGGCATCCGGCTCCAGGTGCACAATCATCATACGGGATTCCTGGTAGACACACCGGAAGGGGCGGCGCTGCGTATTCGAGAGCTGTTGCGCCAACCTGAGAAGATGGAAAAGATGGGCAGGACTGCCCAGGAATTCGTGATTCACAATTTCCTGCTGAATCGCCATCTGCGTGAATACCTCACCTTGATGTTGGGGCTGAAGCGAAACCTTGAAAATTATCTCGTGGCAATGTAGATTGCCCGTATGGAATTATTGCGACCAGCCGTCAATCTGGATACGTTCTTTAAGTCTGTCGCGGAGGCCGAGCAGTCGATTCTATTGCTCGATTACGACGGCACATTGTCACCTTTCGCCGAGGACCATACCCAGGCGACGCCGTATCCCGGTGTCAAGGAGGTGGTGTTGCAGATCGACAATGAGTCGCGAACGCGGCTGGTTATAGTCAGCGGCCGGTCCATAGCAGACCTGCGGCGACTGCTGGGTATCAATCCGCTGCCCGAATTGTGGGGCAGCCACGGCTTCGAAAGACTGACGAGGGACGGAACTTACCTGGTGAGAGAAATCCGGGCCGGCGCTACCGAAGAGCTGAAGTCCATCCGAATGCGCCTGGAAGAACAAGGTCTTGAAGAATACGTGGAACTCAAGCCGGCCGGATTGGCTGTTCACTGGCGGGGACAACCGGAGTCTGTCGCGGAGAGACTTAAGGACATGATTCACGAATGGCCGAGCGATAGACTTGACGACAACGGTTTGTATCGGAAAGAATTCGACGGCGGGCTGGAGATTCGACCCCGCGGAGCCAACAAAGGTGAGGCAACAAAACGTGTCCTTCGTGAATCACGGAAGGAATCTCCTATTGCTTTTCTGGGAGATGACTTGACGGATGAAGATGCGTTTGCCGTGCTTCAGGAACGAGGCTTGTCGGTGCTGGTGAGGCCGGAATATCGGGAGACGATGGCGGATGTCTGGCTGCAGCCGCCCAAAGAACTGATGGCTTTTCTTGTCCGGTGGGGGGCGGCGGCCGCTGCACGATAGCTGATTCGATGCCGAGACCGTGTAGATGCCGGTATTTCTCGCATGTTTTTGTATGATTTCTGCTAATTGAGGCTTATCTTCATCTGTGTTGTAGTGAGAGGACAGGAGGTAGAGTCATCACATTCGAAAAACGGTTCTTAGTGGTTTCCAATCGTCTTCCGGTGGTCGTCACCAACAAGGACGATCAGTGGTATGTCGAAAGCAGTTCGGGAGGACTGGTTACGGCGATGGCCCCTCTGATGAGGGCCAACAAGGGACTTTGGGTCGGTTGGCCCGGTTGCAGCGATGAAGCTCCGGTTCACTCCCTGTTGAGAGACTTAGGCCATGATCTGGATTATGAATTGCTGCCGGTCGTCCTGACCGAGGAAGACGTAGAGCTGTTCTATCGCGGGTTCTGCAATCAGACCATCTGGCCGCTGTTTCACGACTTGCTCGGACACTGTTCTTTCGATATCGAGAAATGGCATCGGTATATCGATGTGAATCGGCGATACGCCGAAGTAGTCGCACCCCACGCGGATCAGGATTCGTTCGTCTGGATACATGATTACCAGTTGCTCCTGGTCGGTCAGTTTCTACGCGAGATGGGTGTCAGGCAGCATTTGAGTTTCTTTCTCCACACTCCCTTTCCTTCACGAGATCTCTTTCGACGTCTGCCCTGGAATGATGACATCATGAAGGGGATGCTGGAATACGACCATCTGGGTTTTCAGACACCTCATGATCGCCGCAACTTCGTGAACTGTGTGCGCTGGATAGTCCCTCGCGCCAGAATACGGGCTCATAAACGCGAGTCGGTCGTGACGTACAACAGCCACGAAACCAGGCTGGGATTCTATCCCATCAGCATAGATTTCAATGAATTCAACAATATGGCCAAATCTCAGGAAGTATCCGAGGCGGCCTGGTTCGTTCACGAGAACGTCAAGAGCCGGGCGCTCGTTCTGGGGTTGGATCGGCTCGATTACACCAAAGGCATTGAGGAACGTTTCAGGGCGTTCGAGCGGATGCTGGAGAAGTATCCGGATACGCACGAAGAGGTCTCCCTGATTCAGGTCGTCGTGCCCAGCCGTCTGAGAGTGGAAGAGTATCAGACATTGAAGGAGTCTCTGGATCGCACCGCCGGGAGGATAAACGGCCGATTCTCCAGGCATGGCTGGGTGCCGATTCATTATATGTTCCGGAGCCTGGATCGCGTGCAGTTGCTCGGGCATTATCGCGCTTGTGAAATTGCGCTGATCACACCGTTGCGGGACGGTATGAATCTTGTCGCCAAAGAGTATTGCGCCAGTTCGGTCGAAAACAACGGAGTGCTCATTCTGTCCGAGTTTGCCGGCGCGGCCCAGCAATTAGCCAAGGGCGCCATTATGGTAAATCCGTACGATGTTGAAGGTACGGCGGAAGCGATTTACCATGCCCTGATAATGGATTCAGCCGAACGTCAGCGACGAATGAAATTGTTGCGGGCTGAAGTCAAACGAAACGACGTTCACAATTGGGTGCGCTGGTTTATAGCCGATCATATGAAATCGAACGATCATTCCCCGTGGGAGTATCAACGAACAACAGGACAAAACAGGTAGAAACAAGTAATGAAATTCTCAGTAAAACTCTCTTTACTGGCAGCCGGCTTGGTTATGGTCGGAATCTTGGCCGGCTGTTATCTGGACTCGGAATACGAACAGAACCGGCTCACTATGGGTATCGGTTTCGAGGAGCTGGCCAAACCTGCCGACCAAAGCGTTTTCGTGTATACCGATACGACCGAGCCCGTGTTCCTCCGCTTCATCGCCCTGCGCTTTGTCAAACCTGAGACCCAGAAGGCTACGGTCTACTACTTTGACGAGAGAATCCCCGGGTCATCGTGTGATGTTCCCTTGCCGGCGGAGGTTGAGGCCAAATTGACCGCCCGCTACGATTTCGACAGGCGAGCGGGAATTGATACGGTGATCGTATTGAAGTGAGCCCGGGCAATTGCCTTTGGCCTCTATGGTGGATATTCCGACACGAAGACGTGAGCGGGACTGCAGTGTCTTCACGGTATTAAATAGAGAACATTTCTCTACATTAGTCTGTTATCTTGAATATGACGGCAATCGTAATCAAGACTATCGCAGTATGCCTGCTCTTCTACACATCGGGGTATGCCCAGTACGTGCGTGAGTTTAATCCCTGGCCGGTTATTACTGACGGGGATACGCTGGCAGCGCCCTTCTGGGGCGGGTTCAATGACCCCAAACCGACACTGATAGACTTCAACGATGACGGCTTAGTTGACCTTCTTATTGGTGATCCCGGCGGTCGGCTCGGTTATTTCGAGAACACCGGCACCGCCACGGACCCTGAGTGGACGGCAGTTGTGGAACGCCTGGCCGGAATTGACATCGCGACCTGGCACCGGCTGGCCGATATCGATGCCGACGGCGATCTGGATTTATTCTGTGATTCGCGCTCGGCCACGACCAGCTTGTATCGTAACGATGGCGGCACGGGAGCAAACGTCGTGTTTACGCTGGTCGATACGGCCTACGGCGGCTTCGCCACGGGCTTCAACAATACGCCGGACTTTGCCGATATCGATGACGACGGCGACTTGGATTTCTTCCTGGGCGCTACCACGGGTCAACTGGAGTTTTATCGGAACGACGGGGACTCGGTGACGGCGGCGTTCGTGTTTGCTGACGCCTTTTATGACAGCGTGCTGGCGTTTCCCAGCGGCGCCAAGAGCCCCCGCGACCCGCAGCACGGCTTCTCGAGTATTTACTTCTCGGATGTTAACGATGACAACGACCAGGATCTTCTATGGGGAGATATCTTCAATCTTAATATGTACTTCTTCGAAAATCTCGGTACCGCCGATTCTTCGGATTTGACCTTGATCACCGAGAAGTACCTTGATGTAGCCACCCTGGGTTTCAATCATCCCACATTGGCGGACGTGGATGGCGACAGCATCCTCGACATGGTGTTGGGAGTAGCCAACGGTGCCATAATCGATAATCTGCAGTTTTTGCGTAATCTGGGGACACCGGAGAATCCCTTCTTTGCAGCGGAGGATTCCAATCTGATCAAGAATATCGATGTCGGCAGTTTCGCCCACCCGACATTCGGCGATATTGACGGCGACGGCGACCTTGACTTGCTGGTTGGGGCACACGACGGCCGGTTGCGGCATTTCGAGAATACGGGCACGAAGTATGAGCCGACACTGGAACTTATGACAACTTACTTCAAGACCATAGATGTCGGCAGCAACGCGGCTCCCGTATTGGTAGACTGGGATGACGATGATGACCTCGATCTCCTGATCGGCACCAACCTGGGCAGAATCCAGTATTGGCGCAACGACGGCGACGCACAGAATTTCACACCGGTGCTCGAATCGGCGCAGCTGGCGGGAATAAAAGTCGATCAACTGGCCATCCCTCGACCGGTTGACCTGAATAAAGACAACCTGACCGATTTGGTCGTTGGCGAGTGGGACTTCAATTCACTAGCCAACGTGCTCTTGTATCAAAACATCGGTGCTCCCGGTAGCCCCTCCCTCGTCCTGGCAACCTCGAAGCTCCTGCCACAGGAGAGCCGTGAGTTCACGCTGCCGCAAGTGTATGACTGGAATGAGGACGGAATCAAAGACGTTATTCTAGGAGGGCGGTCGAGCGGCCTGCGGTTGTTTCTGAACACAGGTTCGAGCGATGTATTTCCGGACTCCACGACCCTGGTCGAGCAGACTGACACCATTCCCGGTTTCGACAATGGCGCCTACCTGGCGCTCGTGTCGGCGGATATCGATGGGGACGGCGACCAAGACCTGTTTGTCGGTGAAGAAAACGGCGGCCTCAGTTTCTATCGACTACCGGGTGATTGTTGCGATGGGGAGCGGGGGAATGTGGACGGCGTAGTAGGCGCCGGCGGCGCGGTCGACGTGGCCGACGTCTCGGTTTTGGTCGGTTTTCTTTTCCGGGGAGGCTCCGCGCCACCTTGCGAACTGGAAGCTAATGTCGACGGGACCGTGGGAGCCGGCGGTCCGATTGACGTGGCCGATTTGTCCTACCTCGTCGCTTACCTGTTCACGGGCGGACCGCTTCCCCCGGCTTGTCCGTGAGTGTCCTGGAAACAGGTCAAGGATACACCGGTCACGTTGCAGCGTAGTAACTGCGCCGGAAGAACGAAGAATTCCGCCCACCGATAAAACTTCTTGTAGAACGACCCGTAGACCTATATATTGTAAGTGGATTATAGGCATCTATATAGTATACGTTAGCGACAACGATGAGGATCAACATTAGCCCTATGAGGTTTCCATGCTCAAGAACTACGTGACATCCGGTGTCCTGGCATTGTGTGTATTCGCTCTCGCCACAACGATCGTCGACGGGGTGCCGCTTTCGGTACTGGATGATCCGACCCATCCGCTCAATCAAGTGCAACAGCAACCGCCGCCGGAGCCGAAAGAACAGGTATCGTTAACGGCTTCGCAACCGGTTTACGAGTCGGGTGACACCGTGTTTCTTTTTTGTCAGTTAGGCACCCGGTCTTTCGGCAGCTTCGGCGGCACGGATTGCTGGGGCTGGGAATCACCCGATGGAACCGAGTATGCCATTATGGGTATCGACGTCGGTGTGGCGTTCGTCAATACTTCCAATATGCAGGTAGCAGACATTGTCAACGGCCCGACTTCCAACTGCGGAGGCACGCGCTGGCGCGACATCAAGAGCTATCAGCATTATTGCTATGCCGTTTCCGAGTGTTCGGGCACCAATCAGGGATTGATGGTGATGGACATGCAGTATCTGCCGGACAGTGTCAAATTCATCGGCTCGTTCGCGATCAGCACTCTCGGCGATCCTACTTCACACAATCTTACGATCGATACCGTTGAGGGATACGCCTACGCGGAAGGGGCCTGGAGTTCTTCGGCCGGTTTGTCCGTTCACATAATCTCTCTGGCCAACCCGGAGAATCCTACGTATGTCAACAGCTTCGGACCGTCATTCGGCCTGCATGACATCTATGCTTTGAATGACACGGTTTTTCTTGCTGAAGGCGATAATCCAAGTTTCTCGATCTGGAATCTGGCCAACAAGGCCGCGCCGCAGTTGATTACGCGCGTCACCATTCCCGCCGCCGGTTATGTCCACAATATCTGGCCTTCGAGGGATCGCAACTATGCCGTCACGACCGAGGAAACCGCTTACAAGACGGTCAAGATCTGGGATATCCAGGACCTGGGCAACATTCAGTTGGCCGGAGAGTATCTGGCGCCAAGCGGTCTGGCTCACAACGCTCATTTCGAGCAGGATACCGTGTTTATCTCACACTATGAATCGGGACTGGTAATAGTTGACGTCACGACACCCTCGACTCCCGTCGAACTGGGCCGTTTCGATACTTTTTCGGGAGAAGACCCGGGCTTCAGCGGCGCCTGGGGCATATTCCCGCATACTTCCAGCGGCAAAGTTTACGGGTCAAACATGGATGGCCGACTATTTGTATTGGAATTCAACGAATACGTACTGGCCGACACCATGTGGGTCGATTCGGTACCGGGATTTCCGGGCGGTGACGTGCGAGTCGACGTTTACGCCAGCAACACGGTCCCTTTGTCACAGATTATAATTCCGGTGCAATATGACGGTCCGTTCAATCTGACTCTCGATTCCGTCTCGAAGGCGGGGCTCCGCACCGACTATTTCGAAGAATTGAACCTGATCGGCTCTGACGCCGCCAACAAGCGCAAGGCGTACTCTCTCATCTCGTCCTTCTTCGGCAGTTCTCCCCCTCTGGCGCCGGGCAGCGGACCGATATTGAGCCTCTACTTCTCGGTCGGCGGCGGCGCGAGCGGCGGAAGCAATCCTATTTCACTGGGACCTTTCGGGGCCTTCAGCCCAACATTCGCCCAGGCCTGCATCAACTATGCCCCCGATACGCTCACCGGCTATATCTACATCGAGTCCGCCTGCTGTCAGGTTTTCCGGGGCAACGTGGACGGCGATCCGGTTGATGAGATCAACGTGGCCGACTTAACGTATCTTGTCGACTTTTTATTCAAGAGTGGTCCCCCGCCTTCCTGTCTCGAAGAAGCCAACGTTGACGGCGACTCTTCGGAAGAGATACTCGTCAGCGACCTGACTTTCCTGGTGGACTATTTATACAAAGGCGGCCTGGCGCCCGGTCTGTGCCCGTTCTAAGCGATCGGCTGAATGACACCAATCTGTAATCGGCACATCCGTCCGGATGTGCCGATTTTCTTTGGTAACCGGTTAGTCTCGAAGTGCGTGCTTATCTCCGCAGCCCGGTTCCGCGCCGCCGCGGTACAGATAGTCTACCATTATGGTCAGGTCACTGATCATCACTTCACCGTTACAGTCCAGGTCGGCCCTTTCCCAGGGCGGTATGATCTCCCCGCGGAACAGGTAGTCAATCAGGGCTACCATGTCCTCCTGAGTAAAGCCCGGGCCGCTGCCGCTATCCTCGCCGGGAGTCTCGGCCAGCACCAGGATGACATCGGAACTGTGTGCGGACACCGTATGCATCGTTGTTGACGTATCGCTGCTTTTGAACGTGGTGACTCCGAATTGGTTGAAATACAACGAATCGGGGCCGTCTTCGGCCCGGTAGAGGTAAGAAACGACACCGGCAATTGCCCCCTGCGCATCGGAGAGACCGGACAGCACAGTCTGGCCGTAGTTGTTGAGAACGCTGACCTGGGCATTACTGACCGGATAGCCGTTGTTTCCCAGGACGCGTACACGGAGCGTTTTCTGAAGGGTCAGTGTGTGCTCGCCTCCGGAATATTTGAAGCCAATAGCGGTATCGGTTGCGCCGTTGAGAAAGCAGCAGTCAACCGCCCGGTTCCCTCGTCCTTCATATGCATATCCCATGAAGAACGAGCGCTTGGTTGCAGCGCCCCACGGTGAGTCGGAAAACGAAATGGTATCCCCGATGACCGTGACATTCTGGGCATCACCGTCATAGCCACCGAAATGATGTGCCCACATGGGCGTGACCAGGTGATTGTACCGCCAGACCATGCCGGCTTCGTCCCACAGGTATACCGAAGGGTCTTCCGGACACGTCAATCGCGAGCACTGGGCTTCGTCCACGTCGGAATCCAGAGCAACGACTTCTATGTAGTTGTTTTCGATCACGACAAAGCTGTCGGGAACGCGGCCATCGATCCAGTCGGAGTCCTCGTCGAACCGCGTGATGACTTCAATGCCGATGCCGTTCGGTCCGTACGCCGATCGATACGTCTGCCCCACGTGGATGTAGATTTCGTTGTTGAAGATATCCACAAAGCGATTGTGGTAGCGGGTTTTGATCCCTTTGGGATTCATGGGCCCGTAATGGGCGTCCCAGCCCCGGTGTATGCTGATATAGTTGCCGTAGACCATGATGTGATTGGCGGGTGTCCCGCGGGACACCTGCAGCAGCAAGCCGCCGTCACACCCCTGGTATTGCTCACCGGCCAGTATGACGTTGTCGTGAATCTCGCTGCCGGCCACCAGTTCCGAGCCGATGATCGCGAAGGAGTTGGCCGCCGAGGCGCAAACGCCCTCGCTGTAATAGCTATAGAAATCGTTGCGCGCGTCAACCGTGATGGAACAATCATAGATATAGCTAAGTCCGTTAATACAGATGCCTTGCCCGGGTGACTGCACCAGCGCGACGTCGTGTATCTTCCAGTGGTAGTCGTAAGCCGAGGGGGCTGTCCCCCCGAAGTTGGCGCAGGCGCCGTCATAGTCACAACGGCTGGTGTACGCGGTTACTTCGCTGGTCCACTTTCCGCCACTGAACTCGATATTGCGGTTGAAGTAGGACCCGGTGAGATAGCCGATGCAGCTCCCATTAAAACCACGGACTATCAAGTCGGTGTTATCGATCAGATAATCCCGGCCCCCGGCGAAAACCAGACACCGATTGTACTCTACAGTAGTATCGGAGGGATTGTGCAGGATAGTCCCTCCGACAATCTTGATATTATAGCTGCCGTTGAAGCCATCGCCCCAGGTCTGGATACCGTAGTGACCATCGCCGTTTCCCGTTCCGAAACTGAGCGTATCGGTACCCAGCATGAGAACGATGTCGTGCCCGGTGATTCTGATCCCATTAGTCGATGACGGTAGATTTGTCCCTGCAACGAAGAGTGTCTCGCTGTAGTTAGTCCCTTGTTGAGACGCAGTGTAGGGTAAGGAAGTGATGGTGTGGCGGGCAGCCATCACTGGTGAACTGAAGATGAGAGAGAGAATGATTGCTCCGGGCATGATTATATGCCGGGAGACTTTCGGGCATACGACATCTTCGATGCGCATTATACCTCCTTGCATTCCCGTTGACGGCAATCGATTGACTGCCGTAGTTGTCCCCTGCAATTACGGCAGGGGAATGTACCTCTTTTTGACGGGGACCCAAATTCCCTCCGGTCCACCATCACATTGTACCGTCAAGCGGCCCCACCGGATCGGCCAGAGTGTCCGGTTGGTCCGCTCACCGGATGTTCGATCGAGGGCGAATGTACATATTGAGAACCGGAAGGCAAGCTTTAACTGTCAGGGATCTCCAGGGAAGGGGAAAAAGTATATATATCGTATTGGAAAATGCGGGAAGTGGTGATATATACGTGTGACCGCAAGTCGTTCCGATATTGGATGATGATACATACACTGTGATGAACCTGAGAAGTCAATGAAGGAAGCCGCCCGTAATTTCTGGCAATTACTGCAGAAACCGATTTACGCCCTGGCGCCCATGGCGGACGTCACGGACGCTGCCTATCGGCGACTCATCGCCGGTATAGCAAAACCGGACATACTGTTCACGGAGTTCGTGTCGTGTGACGGGTTATGTTCTCCGGGCAGGGATAACCTCACCCGGGACTTGATCTTTGACGAAGCCGAGCGACCCATTGTAGCGCAGCTCTTTGGCTCCAAACCGGAGAACTTCTACAAGTCAGCGCGATTTGTGCGCGAGTTGGGATTTGACGGCATAGATATCAATATGGGCTGTCCCGACAAGAACGTCTGCAAACAAGGGGCCGGAGCGGCACTTATCCAAACCCCCGAGCTGGCAAATGAGATAATCATGGCCGCCAAAGAAGGCGCCCGGGGATTGCCGGTGTCGGTGAAGACAAGAATCGGTTTCAACTCGATTGTCATCGAAGAGTGGGTCGGGCAGTTACTGAAGGCCCAGCCGGTGGCTATCACTCTCCATCTGCGCACGCGAAAAGAGATGTCGAAAGTACCGGCCCATTGGGACCGGGTGGCTCAGGTCGCCAGTCTCTGTCGGGACCGCAACACGATTCTGCTAGGTAATGGGGATGTCAGCGACCTTGACCACGCTGACCGGCTGGTCCGTGAGACGGGAGTGGACGGGATTATGCTGAGCCGGGCGATTTTCGGTAATCCGTGGCTCTTCGACCGCTCGTTGACAGCCGGAGAAATTCCTTTTGAACAACGGTTCGCTGTTATGGTGAGACATGCTCAACTGTACGAGGAGCTGTTTGCAGACAGGAAGAGCTTTCTGCTTATGCGGAAACATCTGTGTTCATACGTTAGTGGGATCAAGGGGGCCAAAGAGCTGCGAATGGAAATCCAGCAGGTCAATAACGCTCTCGATGTTGCCTCAGTTTTAGAGCGATTTCGATCGAAGGGGCCTGTCACTCCGACTTCCGGATAGATCAGGGGCCGCAAACACTAGCACCGGCCATCTCACAGCCGCAATTCGAGCCGCTGCCGGCCAAACATCCGAAACCGTGATTTCCGGTCTTGATTTTCCAGGAAACGACTTGCCGATAGTCGAATTCACCGATGTGTGAAGCAAGCCCGGGATTGTGCGAGAATAGTGAATTTTTCGCGGCTGCTTGTTCTCCAAATGGGTTCGTTTGGAAATAGTCGTTTTTTTCAACCCGGGTCTCTGTCATGAAGTGTCGCCGAGTACACTGTTACCGCCTTTGGGTTTTCGGTTTTTCTTTTTCATTAATGGGTGCGGTGACGGATAGACCATCGATTTTGTAGGGAATTTGGACGCATATGGTCGTTATCCGGGAGTGGACAGCTCGCGAGCTGTCCCTACGAAAGCGAGGGCGTTCCCAAGTACAAGATGAGAACGAGGATGGTTTTCAGCGAAATCGGGTACGTGATCTACTGTCAGATATCCCCGCGCGTTCAATACCCGAAAAAAACTCCTTGTTAAAATCCAGTTTCGGTCTTATTTTCATTTTGTGGAAATTGACTATCATATCGACCTAGATGGTTGATATTTGAGTTCCACGGGGACGTGAAACAGGAGACGTAACTTGAAGTTAAGCACATTGTTGCTTCTGGTAATGGGGCTGTTTCTGACCACCGCTTCTTTCGCAGAAGAGAAATCCGAATCCGAAAAGGGCCCAGTCTTTATCGATTATGACGGTGACGGTCTTGATGACTATGTTCAGGATTTGGATAGCGACGGTATCCCGGATTTCGGCAACATGCAAGCCTACCAACGGGAAGAAGCGGTACAGTCGGCCGGGACCGGTATTTTCCATAATCTTACAGTCGAACCTTCCTTTCTCCCACAATTGGTGACCAATGCACAGAAATTCTCGGACCTGAAGTGCTGTGTGATGGCATTAACTCAGTACCGAGGCGGATTCGGGACATCGAGTGACTTTGGCGCCATCAGCGGATTGAGCCAGAACACAGGCGGTGGCAATTGTGCCGGAGGGATATGTAAGTAGGACGGGGTTTTGTTAATGAAGCTATTGTTACGATTAGCCGTTGGTATCATAAGTTTATTCCTTCTGAATTCACCAGCCTGGTCATGGTCCAATCTCAACATTGAAGCGGGTATTCGCGGGGGTTATTCCGAGAATTTGTTCAGTGACGCCACAGACACAGAAGACTCCTATTCTACGACTCGTGCCATAACCAATTTCTATCCCCTGAGTAATTTTGAACTCAATCTATCGGGGGAGTATACGCTGTACAACGAAACGGGAAGTCTTGACAACCTCTTGTATGCGGTGAAGGCATCATACATCCCTACGAGCGAAGAGTCGCGGTTTTCTGTTTTTCTTTCGGGATCTTTCGACAAAGTCGGCTACCGCAACGAGAGCTCTAAAGATTTTGATAATCAGAACCTGGGTTTTACCGGATCGGTGGGATACCTAATATCTGACCGAATACAATTGCGCACTGGCGCCAGGATTCTGGGAACGCAGTACAAGAATAGTACGGCCGTCGATGTTGATCATCAGAAGTACGAGTGGTTTGGCGGTATCAACTACTCCTTTCTGGGAAGCAATGCACTGGACGTGGAGTTCGGTTACGGTATACTGGACTTCATGTTCATCAGCAGCGCGATCCGCATTCTTCCTCCGGAACCAATCGACTCGATGTTCAACGGCAGTCTGGGATCCTTCTACGTTTCGCCTCGGTACTCCCGTCCTATAGGCAAAAGAACCGGCATCAGCCTGGCCTATACCTATCGGAATTTCAATGAAAGCGATCACGACGAGATCGTCGTCCTGGGATCCACGAAGTTTCTGTCCCCGTGGTCGACGATTTTCGATGGTCAATCTATACGACTGAACATCAAGACCTATCTGGTACCACATGCCGTGGTCTCCACCGGCATAGGTTACTGGGAAAAGACGTACTTGAGAACGCTCGAATCAGGCAGGTTCGATTACGAATACGCTCCATCCGAGACGGGGAGGAGACGGGACTATATGACGAGGTTGTTCTTCAGCATTGAACGCCCCATTAAGTTTGGGCAAACGTCGGTGATTGAACCCACGCTGACTCTGGATTACTCTGACAATAATTCAACAGACCCGAATGTTCTTGAATATCCGACACGCGCTATAGACGTCGACCCCAACCGCTATGACTTTACGGGTTTAACGATAACAATCGGCCTGACATACAGGCGCTAATAGCATTGACAGCGATGGTGTGAGTGACATGGAGCAGATACAAAGGATGCAAAAACGTGACATCAAAGAGCAGTTGGACTAAATTAGTACTCTATTTCCTCGGGCTGGGATGGGCGACATACAGCCTGACACTCCCGGGCTGTTCCGGTTCCGACAACGGAACGGGTCCCGGTGATGACGGCGACACCACGATTGTGGAACGTGCGCCGGAGATAGAATGCCCAGACAACCCGATCAACGAGGATGTGACAGGCGGAGGAACGATCCGGGCGCGAGTGCCCATAACGGAGGCTGATACGGTGCGAACGACGCGGGGCGCCGCGTGGGTGGCGGATACGATTTCGTGGGTAGTTTCCGAGAGCTTTTCAGGCGTTGACACGGTGTTTGCAATTAACGCCCACGGAGCAGACACGTGCGTTATCAGCATAAACGCCACGGTCGTGCAGCGGATGCCGGAAATCGATTGCCCGGGCACACCGATCAATGCGGAACTAGTCGGAGCGGGCACGGTGCGGACGTACTTGCGGGTAACGGAGGCCGACACGGTGCGCACCTCTCGCGGCGGAACGTGGGACAACGATACGCTGTCGTGGGTGTTCTCCGAGACCTTCGCGGGCGCTGATACGGTTTTCGCCCTCAATGCCCACGGCGCCGACACATGCGTTCTGACCGTCAACGCCACTGTACTGCCGGTCCCCGATTACAATGGAGAATTGCGTTTGTATGTGGTCGAACCGACCTCTCGGTGGAACGACAACGGTGGCGATCCGTACCATTTTGGTTTTCTGGGTTATGCGCTCGACTCGGCCGTCCTTCTGTCGGACACGACCTCGGTTGATATTACCGTTACCTGGAACGGGCCGGGAGCGGGCTGGCAAGGCATTACGGAAGACAACATCATGGTCATTGCAGCGCTGTTCAATTCGGAGGCACATCAGAATTACTCGAGGCCACCTTACGAGAACCCGTTTGCGGCGTACTACGTCGACGCCGCTGCCGGCGCGGCGGCAGGGGAATCGGACAGCAACAAAACCAGCGCCATGACTACCCACACGGTGTTTCTTGAAGAAGGCACGGCTACGTGGTGTACATATTGCCCGACTACCAGCCACTGGCTGCACGTCGCTTACACTGAAGGCCATAATTTCTACTATGTTTCCATGGTGGGTGACGTAAACAATATGGCTTACGACAGACTGGATGACGATTACAACATTTTTGGATACCCGACTGTTTATTTCGACGGTGGTGATAGCGTACTCGTCGGCGGATGGAGCCCATCGGATCCCTATATCAACGCTGTCAACGCTGTCGGGTCGCGAGAAGTGCCGCCGATCCGACTGCAGTTAGCGGTGACGTGGATGGGAGCGGGTCGACTGGAAATTCACGTGGTGGCCGAGCACAGACGATGAACGAAGCTTACCATAGATTTCAGAAGTGCAACAAAGGAGAAAGGGTACACTATGATCCACACTAAACGACAGATCAGGGTTGCGGTCGGGGTGTTGACTGCGATGCTGGTTATGTCCGGCCTGGCCTACGGCGACAATTTCACACCGGTGGCGAACCAGGGAAATGAGATCGACATAACCAATCCGCCGCAACAGGCACTGACGGAAGGTCGGGATACGTACAGCGCCTACCTGAAACTATATGTCAACAAACCGGAGTCCGACTGGAAAGACAAGAATGGCGGGATTTACGCCTATGGCTTCCTGGACTATGCTCTGGACACGGTGGTGATGGTAGAAGACGGCATGCGGCACTATCGTACCGGTATCTGGGCCGAAGGAGTGTCATCTGTCTGGAACCCGTTGGAAGAAGACAACATCATGGTCACGGCGGTGTTGTTCAATACTGAGCTTCATGTCGGTTATGCCGATCCGCCCAACGGTAACGCCTTCTTTGCCTATTACAACGACGCGGCGGCCGCCGCTCTGGCCGGCACCAGTGACAGCGACGACACGGGAGGCGGCTACACGCACACCGTCTTCGTAGAAGAAGGCACGGCCACGTGGTGAACTTACTGCCCTACAACCAGGTTCTGGTTGAGCAAAGTACATGACGCAGGACACAACTTTCATTATGTGGCCCTCGTGGCAGACAAAATTACCAAAGCGTATCATCGCTTAGCCACTGATTACAATTTTGCCGGTTATCCCTCGTGCTTTTTCGACGGCGGCTACCAGGTCCTCGTCGGCGGGTACAGTGGGGAGTCGCCGTATCTCAGTCGCATCAATTCCAGCGGCGCCAGGTCAGTACCTCAAATCGGTCTGATCGTGTCGGTCGATTATATCGATGCCGACTCGATCCGCTACCATTTTGCGGTCGCCAACGGAGTTGCCGTAAACAACGGGGCGATTATGCCCGGCGGTGTCACCGGTGAAGTCGATCTCTTGTTGGACTCGACTTATAACTACAGCGCCGCGACAACCGATCTCGATAATGATAATCTCTATTACATGTTCGATTTCGGTGACGGCACACTTACCGACTGGATCGGTCCGTTCACCTCTGCCGCCGCAGCCGTGGCATCTCATGTCTTCTCCGATACCGGTGACTTCTCGATTTCGGTGAAAGCTCGTGATGTTTTCTATCTGGAGACGGCCTGGAGCCCGACTCTGGACGTTCATGTTCGCTGTTGTATCGATCGCGGCAACGTGGATGATATTGTCGGCGCCGGCGGAGCGGTCGATGTGGCTGACCTTTCGTATCTGGTTGACTTTCTGTTTCGAAGCGGCCCGGCGCCCGTCTGTGCTGAGGCCGGCAATGTCGATGCTGTTCTCGGAGTCGGCGGCCTGTATACGGACGTGGCTGATCTATCATATCTCGTAGAATACCTGTTCAAGGCGGGACCGGTGCCACCGCCGTGTATCTGATTCGATACGCGGTGACGCCTACGAGGAAGCAGTTGGATGAAGGCCCGCCCAGTCACTCGGGCGGGTTGAGAAAGTCTCATTTGGCTGTTGCGGCAGGTCACACGAATCCACGTCAGTGGAGTCGTGTGACCTGCCGCTCCTGCCTGACAACGAATTACGTGTCGGGTCACAATCCCGCTGACGCGGGCTCAAGACCCGACACAACAGCTCACGGGGTTCTTCAACAAGCCGTATAGTGCGGGTTTTCCAGAGCCGAATGGAACAATTGAGCGGCGGGAAAGTTATAGAAGGGGGCGGATACCATAGCAGTCCGTCGCTGTATGTGGGACCGGAGATGCCGGTCCATGAGAGTCTTTGACGACAGCAAACAAACCCTATAAACAGAGGATTCACCGATATGACCGATCTCCAGCGATCCCAACTGAATGCTGTTGCGAGTTCAGTTGTATGCAAACTGGTTCTCCTTACGCTGGCAGGGATACTGCTGACCGCCGCCACACTCCCGGCTGCAGCTATTGATGCGACCGGCCCGAAGCACGATCAGTGCTACACGCAAGTGATCTGGGAGGAGAAGTACGGCAGTCTCAAGGACGGCGGATCAGCCTGTACTATTCTGGGCGACTGCGATATCTCCAGTGTTCGCGATGCGTACATTCCGGATTCCACCGATCCGATAATGGTGCTACAGCTCTACTTTCATGTGTTCCGCAACGACGACGGTTCCGACCCGGCGGCCGACGAACAGGATGTCGCCGACGCGGTTGAGGATGCCAACGGTCATTACTTGCCGTTGCGCGTTCAGTTCGAATACGAAATGCGGTTCGTGAATTCGTCCCAGTTCCGCTACCTGACATCGGATGCCGAGTTCAACCAGATGAAAGCCCAGTATGCCATTGCCCCGGACTCACAGTTGAACATCTACGTGGCGTCGGTCAACGTCAACGGCTCGGTTTTTTCATTCGGCACATTTCCGTGGGACCCGGACGCTCTCGATGTTTACGGCGGTATTGTCATGAACAGAACACAGTTTCCGCCTTACAACAGCCGCACTCTGACGCACGAAATCGGACATAATCTGGGCCTCTGGCATACGCATCACGGTGTCAGCGAAGTATCGACCTGCGGGCCGTGTTACGAGTTCGCCGGGGCTCCGGCCGATGACCGCGGGGACTTCTGCTCCGACACCGATCCAACTCCTACGAATTACGGTTGCGGCCCGCCGGGAGGCAGTGACCCATGCACGTTCGAGCCGTGGGGACCGACCCACCCGGAAAATCATATGGGCTACGGTGGCTGCCGCAATACATTTTCCGTTCAGCAGTGGGGTCGGATGCACTGCTGGACAGACGACGTGCTGACGAGCTGGCAGATCAACGTACAGATTTTCGCTGATACGGTGTTCGGACCGGCACCGCTTAACGTCAATTTCACCGGCGTCACGCCCAAGACGGTGTTGACCTGGGACTGGGATTTTGGTGACGGCAATGGATCCGGCCTTCAGAATCCAAGCAATATGTATGTCGACGGCGGCCAATATGACGTCACTGTCGAAATTGAAGCGCTGGACGGCATCTATCAAACGGCTCGGGCCGATTATATCTCGGTCTATGCCGACACGATGGTAGTGGCTTACGTTACGGGCTCGGCCGGCCAGCAGGTACAAGTGGATGTTTACGCCAATAATAAACTCCCTGTTCGAGATATCATCGTGCCTGTTTCCTACGCCGGTCCATTTGATTTGAAGCTGGATTCGGCCTCGGTTGTGGGCTTGCGAACTGAATACGCTTATTCGTTCTCAAAGGTAGCATCTGACGCCAACAACAAGTTGGCCGCGTACAGGATTCTGACCACACTCGACGGTTCCCAGCCATTACCGCCTGATACCGGCTCTATAATGAGACTCTTCTTTACTATCTCCAATTCGCCAGGACCGGGACCCAGTCCAATCGAGATAACATCCTTTGGGGCTTATTCACCTTATTTCGCCGCTGATGCTGGCAACTATACACCGGAACTGGTCGCCGGCTCGGTTGACTTCTGCCGCGTGGGTGACGTCAATAACAACGGCTCCGGACCGGATATTGAAGACGTGACCTACCTTGTCGACTACCTGTTCAAAGGCGGTCCACCGCCTCCGATTATGGAATACGCCGACATAGACGGTTCCGGCGGTATACCGAACGTCGCTGATTTGAGTTATACTATCGACTACCTGTTTAAAGGCGGCCCGCCTCCCGTCTGTCCCTAGTATTCAATAGCGCTCAAATGGAGCAGAATTGCCACGCCCGTCAGGCACGCCTGACGGGCGTTCTTGTTTGCACCCAACAGGGGCGGCGCGTTCTCGACAAAAATCGCTTTTATCTCAGCCGAAAACTACTATTTTGGACAACTTGAGAAGTATGGTAACCGTGAGTTAAAGCTGAAGAAGAATGTTTGAGGCAGATTGATGGCATACAATTTCGCATTGACCGGAGTGTCGGGATACGTTGCTCCGCGGCATCTGAAAGCTATAAAAGACACCGGCCACAATCTCGTGGCGGCGGTCGATCCGCATGACAGCGCCGGTATTCTGGACCGCGATTTTGACAACGTTCGCTTCTTTACCGAGTTCGAGCGGTTCGATCGGCATATCGAGAAGCTCCGACGCCAGGTACCGGAGAAAGCGATTCAATACGTCAGTATTTGTTCACCAAATTACCTTCATGATGCCCACGCCCGCTTCGCACTCCGGGTCGGCGCCCACGCTATATGCGAAAAGCCGCTGGTGCTCAACCCCTGGAATGTTGACGCCCTGGCGGAACTGGAGGAGGAATTCGGTAAGCGTATCTTCACCATACTCCAGCTGCGAGTTCATCCCGCGCTGATCTCACTTCGCGACAAGCTGCAAAGTCAACCGACCGACACGAAAAAAGACGTGCGGTTAACCTATATTACTTCGCGAGGTCCCTGGTATTTGACATCCTGGAAGGGCAACCTCGAACGCTCAGGCGGCCTGGCGACGAATATCGGTATACATTTCTTCGACCTGCTCATGTGGTTTTTCGGCGGCGTACGGCATTCGGAAGTGCATGTCAATGAGCCGACCAAGACCGGCGGTTTCCTGGAACTGGAAAACGCCCGAGTGCAATGGTTTCTTTCCATAGACAGGAACGATTTACCCGATGAAGTCAAAGCCAACGGACAACCGACTTTCAGGTCGATTACGATTGACGGTGAGGAGGTTGAGTTCTCGGGCGGCTTCACCGATCTGCATACGATCGTCTATCAGAAGACCCTCGAAGGCAAGGGCTTTGGGTTAGCGGACGCGCGACCGTCTATCGAAGTAGTTCATGACATCCGGGAGAACGAGCCGATCGGCAGGACGGACATGGCGCATCCGTTGGTTGCGAACTTGAAGTAACCAGGCAGAACGCACTCCAGTACGTCCCCAAGTACAACCCGGGAACGAGGAGCAGAGAGTACTTGTAACCTGAGTACTTGCCTCACTTATGAATCTTATGAATAAACTCCTCCACCTCGGGGATGCCGCCCTGGAGGATGAGGTAGCCGTTGTAGGGTTCACGGGGGGTGATTTCGCCGCAAATCGGGGTCAGCATGATCTCTTGGACCTTGTCCAAATCATCGGTCTGTCCCAGCGCCCAGCCCAGCTTGATGTAAGCGACTTCGGGCAACATGTTCTCGGCGGGGATAATGCCGAGGCTCATGAGATCGCGTCCGGTATCATAGACAACCATATGCACATATCCCCACAGCGTTTGCACCGTCATGTAGATGGCGACCCCGGCTCTGGTGGCGCGCTCGATGGCCGGGTAGACCGGTTTGTTGATGTGCCCCAGCCCGGTGCCGGCAATTACGATTCCCTTGTAGCCGTTCTCCACCAGCGAGTCGATGATGTCCGGATGCATGTTCGGGTAATAATACACCAGTGCCACTCGTTCTTCGAAATACGGGGCGACTTTGACCTTTCTGTCCTTACGGCGACGGTTATAATTCTGTTTGAGCGGCGTGATCTTCTCGCGATCAATCATGGCCACCGGAATGTCGCCCAGGGTCCTGAACGTGGACCGGTAGGAGGAGTGCATTTTGCGAACGCGGGTGCCGAGATGCAGGAGGCCATACTCATCCGACGTCGGCCCGAACATACAGACCGTCACTTCGGCGATGTCCGATTCCGCGGCCGCTTTGGTGGCATGAATGAGGTTGAGAGCAGCATCGGAGGACGGGCGGTCGGAGGACCGTTGTGAACCGACCATCACGATCGGGACGGGCGAATCCTGTATCATAAACGCCAGCGCCGAGGCGGTGTGGTGCATGGTATCGGTACCGTGACCGACCACGATGCCGTCAATGCCGTTTTCGATTTGGCGGCCGATAGCTTTCGCGAGCCCAATGTATTCTTTTGGGCCCATGTTCTCGCTGAACACGGCGAACAGCTTTTCGGTGGTTAGATTGCAGATATCCGCCAGCTCCGGCACGGCGCCGTACAGTTCGCCGGGTGAAAAGGCGGGTATCACGGCGCCGGTCCGGTAATCCAATCGTGAAGCGATAGTTCCGCCCGTACCCAAGAGCTTGACATACGGTTTGTCGGGTGAGGTAGGAAATTCCTGCTCCGGGATCTTGTAATGAGCTTCCTTGTACCCCTCTTCTTTAATGTCGGTGATGGTGTCGACATCAATGCCTATATTATAGCCACTGGCCAGTTTGAGCACCAGATGGCGGTCATCGTCATTTTCCGAGCGCGGCAGCATGATCCCCTTGAATTCGCCGCGCGAAGTTTTGATTGCCACCTCACCCCACACGCGGGCGCCGAACTGTTTCATAGCCGCCAGCGCTCGCCCTTTGTAGCCGTGATTAGTTTCACTCACGGGGCAGCATCCTGATGATTTCTTTGTACAGCAGTTCCAGCGGAACATTGCCAAGCGCGTCTGGCCGCAATTGTCCCATGACCCAGTTTACTTCTGCTTCGGGGCTTTTTGAAGTTCGCCGATTCTCGAACTCGGCCAGAAGGTCGGGAACACGCGCCAGCAGTTCATCGATATCGCAGGTAACATGCCCCATAGTATCCAGTAAATCTTCGAAATCCGCCTGAGGACGTTCACAAACGAGCGGCAGCATCTTGGGTATGATTTCCGTCTGCATCTCATTATGGTAAACCGCTTGCCAGAGCCGGTAAACGATACCAAAGTCATACTCTGCAGGCAGCCGGAGTTTGCCATCGACATTCTTGAGCACCTGCCCTAATATAACGCCCACCTCTACCGGGGAGGCGTGAAAATTATTTATGATGTCTTCCATAAGCGGCACCAGGTTTCTCCTGAGAATATAGGCATGGCAGTCCGGAGGTACATTCCATTCGCGAAGCTGTTGAATTCGTGCCGAGACATCCGCCGGCAATGTCTCTCGTATGGTGTCGATCCTGTCCTGCGAAATCGGCAGAGGCGCCGAATCGGTGTCGGGATACATGCGGTCGGGCCCGGGGAGGACCCGCTCGAAGATAGTTGTCCCGTCCGGTAGAGACTTTCTCGTTTCGTTGGGCACCCCTTCCATCGCCATGAGGCAGCGCTCCTGTATGACATCCAGTGCGGTATTGACGTCCTGGTCCTTTCCCCAGACGATTACCTGAGCACCACCCTGCTCCGCCCGTAGTTGTTCTATATACGTCAGCCAGTCCGCGGAGGTCAATCGCGGTTCGAACTCTTCGCTGTGAATCAGGTTCGGCTTTTCCAGACAGGCAATCACCTTCAGCCTGTCGCTCAGCTCGTCGGCAAAGATTTTCTCGGGTTGCGTGAAGAATGACAGAGTACCAGCGAAACCGGGGAGGTTCACGACCACCGCGCGGTCATTCGCTCGCACCAGCTTATGGAAGGACGCGGCCCGTTCGGCAAGAGAGGCGGCTTCAATATCTATGTAGCTGAGGCGCCAGTCTTCCGGATTCTCGATGCGTGAACGAAGCTGTTTCCTTATGGCCAGCAGCGCTTTTTGGCGGTAGGCCTCGATATGGGTCAACTCGGGGATCCAGCGAATGTGGGCAACGCCTTTGATTTCCACTCGAGTGCCGCCGTCGATGCTGACGTTGACATCCTGACGAGCGGCGCCGATGCCGGTACGGACCTTGCCGGTGCTCCTGACCAGGAAGCGCAAGTAGTGGGCGGCTTCCGCCGCCTCATCGGGAGTGAGCAAATGCGGATACGTGACCGTCTCAATCAAAGGCATACCCAGACGATCCGTCGTGTAAATGCGTTCGTGGCCGATGTCGGAAACTTCGCGGCAGGCGTCTTCTTCAATGCTGATCTGTATGATGCCGACTTTCTTGTTCCTGAGCGGGATATTTCCTTCGATTCCGACGATGGCCGTGCGCTGAAACCCGGTGGGAATACTGCCGTCGAGATACTGTTTGCGCGTAATGTGCAGTTCTCCGACGACGTTGGTTTTCAGCATCAGGGCCACTTCAATGGCAATATCCAGAGCTTCCTGGTTGATCTTGAACGGTGGGGTGTCATCGAACTCGTAGGTACAGGCCGTTTCGTTCTTAATGCGGTAGGTGATGTTTTTGCGGGTTTTCTTCTCCATGAGGGCGGTACCGTCGTACTCCCCCATCTCGCTCAGGGTGGGACGCATGTGCCTGATGATCTCCGAGTCGAATTCGCTTCCCCGCTGGTATATCCCGGCCGGACAGCGGCAGAATAGTTTCTGTTTGGTGAGCAGCTGTTGGTGAATCTCGAGGCCGCATTTGAAGCCGAGTGCCTGATAGGTGCCTGCATCGGCCTGTATGCGGGGTACGTAACCGACGAGGTTTCGGGTCTTCTGATAGTTCTCGAGCGGGTTCAGTTGTACCTGGGGCGAGGCTGTGGTGTCGGCCGGTTTGTCGCTATTTCCCATTTGAGTCAGTCTATCGATTCATTTTCGGACAACGTGCGAATACCAGTTTCCGCACGACCTTACGGACGGGTAAGGATAAGCAAACAAGAAGGCTAGCGCAATCAATTCGAGAGGAAGAACGAGAGATCCGTTTCGGATTATTCATGAATTGTCGAAGCACCTATCGGCCTCTTGAGCAGTTTCCGTTCTTCACCCTTCGACTCCGCTCAGGGTGACGGGTTAGAAGTCATAGTGAGTCCACCCAGGACGGAGACCATGAAGTGCCTCACTCCGGACTATGTCGCTGTTTCAGCTCAGTCGGGCTACAGTACCGCTAATAGTTATGGGTACCGACAACTACTTCCTTACCGAAGTTTTCTTTGACCAAATTCGCTACTTTGTCGAAATCGAGCGGGCATTGTCCGGTCTTTTTGGCTTTGACGACGCAGGTTCCGAGATGAATTACATCGTACTCTCGGTCCAGCGAGGCCGCGATTTCTCCCATCAAAGTCAGTTTGGGCATAATCAAGCCGGGGCAGTCGCCGCAGTTACCGAGTGCGACCAGTTCCAGGTCGTCGTCGTAGCGGGCGAATTCACCCTCTTTGAGGCTCATGGCTTTGAGGCATTTCTCGCAGGCGACACAGAGTTGATCCTGAATGCGTTTGCAGCCGACAATAGCGATTTTTGTCATAACGTCTTCCTTTCTTCACGAGACCGTTGGCGACATATCTCAATAAATAAGAGGCAGTTGTCAATTATGCAAGAGGTTTTTCCGGGAGGCGCTGGTAACATCAGGAACAGGGAGAGCGGCAGGTCACGAGCCGGCCTTACGCTTGGTCCCGGTAGATGTGGACATCCGCCGTTCACGAAATGGGTTGGCCATCACGAAAGGGTTCGTGACAGCGCTATGAGAAAACCCACCCGTTGGGCATGTTGAAAAACCTTTTGTGTCGTTGTGTCGGGTCTTGAGCCCGCGTCAGCGGGATTGTGACCTGACACGTAACTCGTTAATATTCAACAGCGGCAGGTCACACGACTCCACTGACGTAGATTCGCAAGACCTGCCGCAACTTCCAATCGAGACTTTTTCAACAAGCCCCGTTGGGTGGGGTACCATGTACCATGTGGGTGCGAAGGTCAGTGGCACCCACCACAAGCACTGATCTAGATCTACTTCCCGGCCGGCCGATCAGCCGTAATCACGAGGTCACGCGAGGTCTTCGAGAAGCGTTTCGTGAAATGCAGATTGGCGAACTTTCTGATATTCTTGAACCCGGCACCTTCAAGTGCCGTGAGAACCTGCTCCGGTTCGAAGTTGTCGAACTCGTGGCGGAAGATCTCAAACTGAGGCGGGCTCTGGCCGAAATCAGCGCGAGTCACGTAAACGAACAAGCTTCTCCCCCGCCTCTCCGAGAAGCGCTCGTACACCAGGCCATCATTGTGGGTAGCCTTGATGGGCAGCAGCGTGTCCGCCTTGACAGCTTTATAATTCAGCATCTGAAGCACCAAAGAACCATCGGGAACGAGGACATCGTAGAACGATTTCATGCTGCGACGCAAACCGGACAGCGTCTCGACGCCACTGATCGAGTTGGCTAGGCAGACGACCAACTCAAAGCGGCTATGCAGTTTCTTCGGCAGCTTCTCGAATTGACCGAGTTGGAAGGACAGCGGCAAGTCCTGATCGGCGTACTTTTTTGCGGCCTGAGTCAGCATCGGTCGAGACTTGTCCAGGCCGACGGCTGTAACTCCGGCGCGTGCAAACAGCATAGCGGTAAGCCCGGTAGCACAGCCGGCATCAAGCACCCTTTCCGGTTGGAACCGGTCGATCACAGCGCGGACTTCTTTCGTGTGGTAGATTTCGCGCTGGGCCGCATTGGTTATCAAATCGTACTCGTGGGCGTAAGTTTCGAATACGGATTCTTGTTTTTTCATGGTGTGCAGGATACGCTTCCATTCGCGGATATACAAGCGGAGAAGTCGAAAATGTCGCAACCCGAAGCGGCCTTTGGTCTACCTCACCCCCGTCCCCTCTCCTTTGCAAGGAGAGGGGTGCCGAAGGCGGGGTGAGGATTTCAGGCCCGGCAGATGTGGGCATCTGCCGCTCACGAAGCAAAGAAGCCGGTTCGAAGTGGACCTTCCCTGCGAGGCTACAAGGCTGTCGGGTTGTACACCGCTTTCGGCGCCTCAGAACCCGACCTGTTAGTCTGCCTTGAATATTGACACCGCACAACCCCAAACGAGTTTGGGGTTGCCACCCACCCGAGTGGTGGGGCGCCCGGACGTACGAACCGCGATCACAGATTGTGGTCACATGTGAGAGAAATCTATAACGCGGCGACACAGGAAAGGAGCTTACGGGTGGGTGTATTCGCCGCGCTCGATGGCGGGGAGGTGTTGACGATACTCTTCGTCGGAAATAGAATTCTCCCAGGGACCGAGCATCTTGAAGATCAGCAACGATCCCCAGAAGAAAAGCACGAGGACGGCCGCCCATTTGACATGTGAAAACGTCTTCCGCTTGCGAGCGACTTGTATCTCGAGTGTGTTGGTCACGGGACAGTTGTCCACACAGGCCATACACCCGGAGCATTCATCGGAAATGACTTCTTTCACCTTGTCCACTTTGATAAACGCGGGACAGACTTTGGCGCAGGTTGAACAATCTATGCAGCTTCCGGGATTGCGCTTAATTCTCGTCGGTGAAACGAGGCTGCACAGACCCAGCAGGGCGCCATAGGGACATAGATACCGACACCAGAAGCCCCGAATGACCAGTGAGAATAGGAACAGCAGGCCTATTACTATCAAGGACAACTGTGAGATGTCGGTGAAGAAGCGTAGCATCAGTATATCAGCCACCTTGTTGTAGTCTGTATAGATGAACTGCTTGATTGAGTCTGGTGTCATTTGGATGAGAATGGCCCAGGTGAAGAAGGCCAACAGCAGGTACTTGAGCATTCGCAGGGGCCAATCGAGCCAGGCCGGTGGTTTTAGCCGACGGCGCCAGATCTTGTCGGAGATGTCTCCCAGTAGTTCGGAGACGAATCCCACGGGACAGACCCAGGAACAGAAGCCTTTCTTGAAGAGGATAGCAGTCAGCAGGATCACCAGGAAGATGATTAATCCGGCCGGGTGGATGTTGTTAATGATACCCGATTCAAGCCAGTAACGTAGTGAAACCAAGGAACTTATCGGTAACCACCCTTCGACTCCGGGCGGGCGCGAGAGCGGCAGCCAGGAAAAATTGAACTCTAACGACTTGATCCAGAGATAGAACTGTAGTCCAATCCAGAGATTGATGACAAGCGAGAAGAGCTGGCTGTAGAAGCGGATTCTTTGGACTCTGTTTCGGTCTCTGCGCGGAATTGTGGTGACTTGCTGTAATCTCGTTGTTTCCATAGTCCTATTGCCTGAGCGGATGGTAACCAAAAGCATCAGAATGGGCTTTGATTTAGGTCAAAGCCATCTTGCACCTATGTGAATACCGAAAATCTTTACATATCAGTAGTGTTTTATCGCTAAGGACCCACGTTTCTTCGTCATGTGCGTCATCACTCCGCCCAATTCCAGGCATCGCATCCTAAGTAATATCCGGATTATAGGTTAGCGTTTCTATAATAGACTAACACGCTCCATTAAAAATTGTCTTATGGATGGACTTTGCCACTTATTCGGTCCCGACACGTTGCATGTTGTGGATTAGTCGTTTGATCCTTTCCTATCTTATCAAAAACCAACAAGTTAAATAGAGAAGGTTTTCATTTTTCGCTTTCATTTTCCATAAAAACCCATATAATGTGGGTAAGAACATAGATTTCCACATTTCTACTATCCGGTTTACGTGCACAATGCGAATGCCTCTTGGTTCCCGAATGAAAAATCGAAACTACTACAATAAGCGTCAATGGAGGAAACTGTGAGAAGTATTCTAACTGGTGTTCTGTTGCTGGCCGTTGTTTTCATAGCACAGGGCACTATCTCGGCGGGGCAGATCATAGAAATTGAGGACAGCGAAACCCAAGTTGCGGTCAACGATCTCGATCGTAACGGAATAATCCTCGAAATAGGTGTTGGCGACCTCGAGTCTCACGAAGTACTCACCCAGGGTGGAGTTTTCACACTTCTGTCTTTCCCGGGCTGCGTTCGCTCGCAGAAACTGGGTGAGCCGAACCTGCCGCTTGTCAACAGACTCATTTCGGTACCGTTCGGCAGCGAGCTGAGGATCGAACTACTCAGCTACGAGACTGAAGAAATCAATCTGAGCGATTTAGGCATCGAGTATCCGCTGCTTCCGGTTCAGCCTTCCGTTTCGAAGTCGGATGACCCGGCCTCGATCCCGTTTGAATACGATGCGGTCGTTTACGAGCAGGCGGGGTTCTACAGCCTAGAGACCGCGAGTGTACGGGAGTTGGGGACGATGAGGTCAGTCCATCTCGGTTTGGTATCCCTGTCACCGGTTGAGTACAATCCGCTTGAGAATGTCATTCGGGTGTACAAGAGTCTGACCGTGCAGGTCACGTACGAGCATCCTGATTGGTTCGCTACGGAGGAGACATGGAAAAGTGCCTACTCCCCCGTATTCGAACCGCTTTATAGTCGGATTTGCAACTACGAGCAGCAGGCGACTCGGTACCGTGATGATCTGGTGAACTATCCAATTAAATACGTCATCATCTCCGACAGGGCGTTTGAGAGTCAACTGCAGCCGTTTATCGAATGGAAGACTAAGAAGGGATTCTACGTAGTCGAGACGTATACTGACGTGATCGGCTCCACACCATCGGCGTTGAACTCCTATCTGGACAGCATGTATACGGCCGATCTCGGCAGTGGCGGCCCGACGCCGTCTTTCCTGCTTATTGTCGGTGATGATAATCAGATTCCGGCGTATGATTTCGGTGCTCACATTTCGGATTTGTATGCGTGCGAATTCACCGGAGATGTGTTTCCGGAAATATACTACGGTCGTTTCTCAGCGCAGAACCCGGCTCAACTTCAACCGCAAATAGATAAGACGCTCGAGTACGAGCAGTATTTGATGCCTGATCCGAGTTATTTGGGCGAAGTCACCCTAATTGCCGGTGTGGACGGTACATATGCGATTACACACGGCAACGGCCAGATCAATTACGGTACAAATTTGTATTTCAATGCCGCGCATGGCATTAATCCCAATACGTGGTTGTATCCCGCTTCGGATCAACCGGGCGCGTCGGCAGCGATTATTCAGACGGTCAACGACGGTATCGGCTTAATCAACTACACCGCCCACTGCGGGCACACTGGTCATTCGGATCCGTCGTTTACAACATCCGATGTAAACGGACTTACCAACGAGCACAAATACTGTCTGGGTATCGGTAACTGCTGCCTGGCCAACACGTTCGGTTCCGATTACGGTTCACCGTGCATGGGTGAAGCCTGGCTGCAAAAAGCCAATGGCGGCGGCATCGGTTACATCGGCGGTACCAACTCGACGTATTGGGACGAAGACTACTGGTGGGGAGTCGGTTATGGGCCGGTTGTCGGCGGCGGAGCGACCTACGAACAAACCGGAATCGGCGCTTATGACGGCATCTTTCATGATCATGGCGAGCCGACCAATCTTCATTATGTAACAAACGACGCCATAATCTTCGCCGGAAACATGGCGGTCACCGAGTCCGGTAGCTCGCGGACAACTTATTACTGGCAGATATATCACCTGATGGGTGATCCGTCGGTGATGTCTTACATGGGCGTCCCGACCGTGAATCCGGTAGTTCATCCCAGCGCTCTGGTGTTCACGTCGACTACAGTGGATGTTACTGCCGATCCCGGCTCCTATTTCGGTGTTTCCATGAACGGTGTCTTGCATGGCGCGGGTTATGTCGACGCGTCCGGCACGGCCACGATAAATCTCGATGCATTCAGCGCGCCGGGGACGGCCGACATCGTGGTTACCTGCCAGAACCGTGAGCCTTACGTATCGACGATCGATCTCTTTGCACCCGACGGTCCCTATGTTGTTTATGCCTCGTACGACATAAACGATCCTACCGGCAACAACAACGGCCTGGTAGACGTCGGTGAGAGCGTGTTGATGGGACTGAATTTGAAGAACGTCGGCCCGGATGATGCGCTCAATGTCGAGGCGACGATTGCCACTTCCGATCCTCTTGTTAGTATCGTCGACGGCTATGAAGCGTATGGTACTATCACCGGCAACGAAGGAACTTCGTATATCGCCGATGGGTACGCCTTCAGCGTCTCACCAGCGACGCCCGACAAACATAACATTACGTTCGATCTGACGGTTAGCGGGACGAATAGGGATACGTGGGTAGGTACGTTTGTCGTTCCGGTTCACGCTCCGAACGTCGTCAATCCGATCGTTGCCATCGATGATGCATCGGGTAACAGCAACGGTATCCTCGACCCGGGTGAGACGGTTGATATCACGGTCACTCTTACTAATACAGGCAGCGGTCAGGCGATTGGCACGGATGCTACAATCACGGAGTCACACACGTATGTAACGGTGTCCGACGATTACGGCTATTTCGGCCTCATCGATTCGATCAACGGCACGGGCTCTAATGCGACGGACGTCTATACGGTGTCGGCGGATGCGGCCTGTCCTATGGGTGACACTGCGAGATTCACCATGTCGGTGAGCGCCGACGGCGGTTACAGCGCAAACGTCACTTTTGATGTTGTTGTCGGTGATCGCGTCGTCTTCTTCTATGATGACTTTTCGTTTGACCAGGGCTGGACCGGCCTGGGCGGTTCCGGTGAATGGACGATCGGGCCCGCTGTCGGCGGTTCCGGTTCGGATGGCTCGGGCGGCCCCGATCCCTCCAACGACCATTCCCCCACAGCCGATAATCAAGTACTCGGCAATGACCTGACGTCCGGCTCGGGGGGCGATTACGCAGCCAACCTCGGTTCAACATACTGGGTTTATTCACCCATAATCGACTGCTTTGATTTCACCGGCGTGAAGATGGCCTACTTCCACTGGCTGGGTGTGGAATCACCTTCGTATGATCATGCCTACTTCGAAGTCTACAACGGCGTGAGTTGGGTCCGTTTGTACGAAAACGGCGGTACGGTCAACGAGAGCAGTTGGACCGAAGAGGAATATGATCTTTCAGCCTACGCCGATGAGAACCCGGATTTTCAGATCCGCTTCGGTATCGGACCGACGGACGGTTCCGTGCAGTACTGCGGCTGGAATGTCGATGACATTACGCTGAAAGGCTATAATCAGAGCACGGGTGGCTCCCCCGTCCTTGCATTCCTGCAGAACGAACTGGGCGACAGCCTGCTTAACGATCAGACCAGCCAGATGTACTTACGGGTTTATAACAATGGTGACGGCAACCTGCGCATTCGCTTCAATCCGAATAACGAGTGGATTACCTGTTCCACGGACTTGAACGACGTGCCGCCCGGTGACAGTCTTGATTTTCCGATTACTATCGATGCAAGCGGGATGGCGCCCGGTGATCACACCGGTTCCGTTCACTTCACCTGTAATGACTACTTGCAGCAGTCAGGTGACATCCCGGTTCAGCTGCACGTTTTTGGTCCCGAACTGTCATTCTCCCCGCCGGAACTGATCGACAGCCTCATCGGCGGCGACAGCGACGTACTGACGTTGCGCATTTACAATACGGGACTGGGTAATCTGAATATCAGTTTCACGACCACGGACGGCTGGCTCGATTGCGGCGATGACGACCATCTCGTACCGCCCAACGACAGCCTGGACTGCACGGTTACGTGCAATTCGGCGGGCATGGCCCCCGGTGACCATGTGGGCAACCTGCACTACACCTGCGACTATCCGGAAGCACCGGAGGGTGATATTCCGGTACTTCTTCATGTCTACGTTCCCGCCTGTGACATTCCTCAGTCTTCGATCGAGGCCACTGTGTCAGCCGGAGAACAGACGACACAGCTGTTGACTATCAATAACACCGGGCCGGGTCGATTGAGTTATAGTGTCGGCTGTCAGGCGTTTGACCAGAGGAAGAGCCGCACACGGCCGGCGATGAACGCATCGCTGCCTGAGCCGCTTGGCTACCGACCCGGCGACGACGATAAGTCTAACGCCGTAGCGCCATACTTTGCGCCGGTCGACAAAGGACACGGCGGACCGGATCTTTACGGGTATTCGTGGATTGACTCTGATGATCCGGGTGGACCGGCGTTCATCTGGGTCGACATTTCGTCGCTGGGCACACCGGTGACACTCGGTGACGACTCCTGTGAAGGCCCGCTACCGATCGGGTTCCCCTTCCAGTACTATGACAGTACGTATACGGAGCTCTATATTGGTTCCAACGGTATCATCACGTTCAGTTCGAGCGGCGCCTCCGCCCGCATCAATACCGGCATTCCGACTTCGTCGGTACCCAATGACATGTTAGCGGTCTGGTGGGATGATCTCGACCCCGAAGAGGGAGGAAACGTCTATTACTACTATGATGCCGGTGTCGGCAGATTCATAGTCAGTTATGTAGACGTTCGCAACTACGCCTACCCGAGCGGGACCGGTTCACTTAGTTTCCAGGTCATATTGTATCCCAACGGCAAGATTACGATGCAATATGCGACGATGGACCCGGGCAGCGACGGCGAAGGTCTGTCGAGCGCCACGGTCGGGATTGAGAATGCGGTCGGTGACGATGGTTTGCAGGTGGCCTATAACGCTCCGTATATGCACAACAACCTGGCCATCGATTTCACGGTCGTGCGCTGGTTGTGGGTGGAACCGGGCGGCGGCATTATCGAGCCGTTCAGCTCGGCCTCGATCGACGTGCACCTCGATGCGACGGAACTGGGTGACGGCACGTATGACGGGCAGCTCAGTATCACGACCAACGACCCCGTCATGCCCAGCGCGGTATTGCCGGTGTCGCTACAGGTTCAGGATTACATATGCGGTGACGTCAACGGCAATGGGGCAGGTCCCAATGTCGAAGACCTGACCTACCTCGTCGACTACTTGTTCAAGGAAGGCCCGCCGCCACCGGTATTGGCAGCCGCCAACGTCGACGGCATTGGCGGTGAAGCGATTGACGTAGCCGACCTTTCGTACCTGGTGGACTACCTGTTCCGGAGCGGACCCGAGCCCGTTTGTCAGTGAGGAGAGTTACGATCGGCCATCCCCGTTCAAGAGGGGGTGGCCGCTGATTTCGTGTATGGCCGTGTATGGCAAAGATCTTTAAGCGGATTTTACTCGTGAAGAAAAAGATTAGAAATACAAGAACCGTTAAGCGGAGAGAGGTATGCATGCGCAAGAACGTTATTACAGTGGTCGCAACGGTGATGCTGCTGGCTCCGGCCCTGATGGGGTCACCGACAGGAACTGTCGATGTCGTTGTCGAGGAATCGAATGATTCGCGAATTGTCGTTCGGTACGAAGTCAACGATTTCGTCAAGGAAGAAGTGCAAATCAACGGGCAGACATTCTATACCGTTACCTGTCCGGAAGAAGGCGTCTTGCTGGAAGCGGGAGAACCGGCCTTGCCGAAGATCTGCCGCAGTATTATCATTCCCGATGACGCACGTATGGAAGTGAACATTGTCTCGGCCAAATATACGGACTATGCTCGCACGCCGGTGGCGCCGTCCAAAGGCAATCTGCTGCGAACGGTGAATCCGGATGACATCCCATATACGCTGGGGCCGGTCTACCAGACCGCGGAGTGGTACCCGGGCGAGGTGGTCAACCTCCGGGAACCCCATATCCAGCGCGATTACAGAGGAACCGTTATCGATTTGTATGCGTTTCAGTACCATCCTGAAAAGCAAACCCTGCGGGTTTACGAGTCGATTACGATCGAGGTAGTGCACGCGGGGTCTGGGGTCCACAATATATTAACCAGAAACAGCGCCGAAATCAAACTCGTGCCCGATTTCGATTTGATGTACGAGCGCCGCTACATCAATTACAGTCAATTGAGTCAGCGCTATACGCCCGTCATGGAGTCGGGCGACATGCTGATCATTACGTACGATGCTTTTCATCCCTATCTGGATCCGCTGGTTCAATGGAAGCGACAGAAAGGTATCAAGACCACCGTGGTCGACGTTTCCACTATCGGTAACAACTCGACGTCCATCAAAGCTTACATTCAGAACTTTTACAACAACAATGATCTGGCCTGGATTCTGCTGGTGGGGGACCATACGCAGGTCGCAACACCCTACGCATCCGGCGGGGCCTCAGACCCCAGCTACGCCAAGCTGGCGGGTTCGGACAATTACCCGGATGCTTTTGTGGGGCGCTTCTCGGCGGAAAACACCGGCCACGTGGAGACACAGGTTGAACGTACGGTCGCATATGAAATGACCCCTGTCTCGACAGCGTGGCTGCATAAGGGCACCGGGATCGCCTCCAACCAGGGACCGGGACACAATGGCGAATATGACAACGTGCACATGGACTACATCCGTAATGATCTCCTGGCGTTTACGTACACTCATGTGGATCAGATTTATGATCCGACCGCCACGTCCTCGCAAGTGAGTGCTGCTCTAAATGAAGGTCGGAGTATAATCAACTACTGCGGTCACGGCAGCACTACGAGCTGGTCCTCATCGGGTTTCAGCAGCTCACATGTGAATGCGTTGACTAATACGGATATGTTGCCGTTCATTATCAGCGTGGCCTGTGTCAATGGTGACTTCGATGGCTACACGTGTTTCGCCGAGGCGTGGTTGCGGGCGACCAGCGGCGGCAATCCGTCGGGAGCTATTGCCACCTACATGTCGTCGATCAACCAATCCTGGAGCCCGCCTATGTACGCCCAGGATGAAGCCGTCGATCTGCTCGTGGCGGAAGCCAAGACGACATTTGGCGGCCTGTGTTTTAACGGTTCCTGCTACATGATCGATGTGAACGGGGCGGGTGGTGTCGAAATGTACGATACGTGGCACATATTCGGTGACCCGTCTGTGCAGGTTCGGACCGATATTCCTGCTGATTTGAACGTGAGTCATGAGTCGGTCGTGCTGTTCAATTTTACGGAGTTCGACGTGACCGTCGCGGGTGAAGAAGGGGCACTGTGCGCCTTGTATCACAACGGCGTGCTCTATGGCGCGGCGTATACAGAAGCCAGTGGCGCTGCTACTATTCCGATAAGCGAGGCTCTGCCGATTGGAGAAGCGATAACGCTGACGGTAACCGCCTTCAACGCCAATCCGTACATCGGCAGCGTGCAAGTGATCACGCCGGACGGTCCGTATGTTATTTACAATGACAATACGATTAACGATTTGGGTATTATCAATGGCGAGGTCGATGCCGGCGAGAGTGTGTTGTTGGGCCTGCAACTGAAGAACGTCGGACCGGACGACGCGCTCGAGGTGACGGCTGCGCTTACGACTGATGACCTGTACGTCAACATAGCGGACGACAACGAGTATTATGGAACCGTAAGCGGTAACGACGGCATCGGTTACGTGGTCGATGGTTTTGCATTCGACGTTGCTCAGGACGCGCCGCACGGGCATCTGATTTCGTTTGAAGTAAACGTCACCGGCAACAGCCGCCTGCTCTGGACCAGCTCTTTCTCACTGCCGGTGCGCGCCATCGGTACGCTCTCGATGGATCCGATACTGGCCGACAGTCTGGTTGGTGGCGACAGCTGTGTGCTGCCAATCCGGGTACACAATGTCGGTTCCGGCGACTTGCACATCACGTTCACGTCGCCTGATGACTGGATATACTGTGGAGGCGGCGAGCACGTGGTAGCCCCCAACGACAGCACGGATTGTCATATCACATTGAACTCGAGTGGGATGGTGCCTGGAGATCATCTCGGCACCGTGCAGTATGTGACCGATGATCCGGGTCATCCCGACGGCGATATCCCGGTGGACCTCCACATCTATCTGCCGGCCTGCAATATTCCGCAGACGTCGGTCGACGGCTCGGTAGCCGCCGGTGAGGAGGTTGTCGAGCCGCTTGTTATCGATAACAACGGTCCCGGTCGTCTGACGTACAGCATCGGCTGTCAGTCATTCGATCCCGTGACCAAGCGCGAGGCGCCGGCAGAGGTGGCTTCCATGCCGGAGCCGCTGGGTTATCGACCGACCGACGGTGACAAATCAGGAGCCGTGGCTCCGTTGTACGCCGCCTCCGATCGCGGACACGGCGGCCCGGACATGTACGGGTATTCCTGGATCGATTCCGATGATCCGGGCGGCACCGCGTTTCTGTGGGTCGACATTTCCGGACTGGGTACGGAAGTGATGTTGAGGGACGATGCTTACGAAGGTCCGATTGATATCGGGTTCGCCTTCCCCTACTACGACAGCAATTACACGCAGTTGTATATCGGCTCCAACGGCGTTCTTACTTTTGGGTCCGGGACGCCGGCCAGAATAAATACGCTGTTGCCGTACACGAGCGCGCCGAACAACATGCTGGCGTTGTGGTGGGATGATCTCGATCCCGAGGAAAGCGGTCATATTTACTACTACCATGACGCAGTTACGGGTCGCTTCATTGTCAGTTTTGTAGATGTTCCCAACTACCAGTATCCGAGCGGAACAGGCTCACTGACTTTTCAGGCCATTCTCTACCCCGACGGCCGAATCACGATGCAGTACGGCACGATGGATCCCGGCAGTGACGGCGAAGGCCTGACCAGTGCTTCGATCGGTATCGAGAATGTCTATGGCGACGACGGCCTTCAGGTTGTCTACAACGCACCCTATATGCACAACAATCTGGCAATCGAGTTTACAGTCGTGCGCTGGCTGTGGGTCCAGCCGGCCGGCGGCCTCGTGGAACCGTACAGCTCCGCCACGGTGAATGTTCATTTCGATGCGGCCGATCTGACCGATGGGACGTACAGCGGACAGTTGAGCATCACTACCAATGACCCGAACTTCCCCAGCACGACTATCCCGGTCTCTCTGACCGTTCAGAACTTCATCTGCGGTGACATTAACGATGACGGTGAGGGTCCGAATATCGAGGACGTCACGTGCATGGTCGACTACCTGTTCAAGGGCGGTCCGGAACCGCCGGTCCTGGAAGCGGCCAATGTCGACGGCGTTAACGGTACGGAGATTGACGTATCTGACTTGTCCTACCTGATAGATTACATGTTCCGCAGCGGCCCGGCACCGATCTGTCAATAGACCGCATAGCTAGTTATCATCTTACGAGATGTACAGCCACCCCTGAGCAATCAGGGGTGGCTTTCTAATGCACTGCACAATATCCTTGACTTCTCCGCCCCGAAGTGTTATCAATCACTCAGAGTGCACATGTGACGACAGAGACCTATACAGTCATTACGGAGAGACATAGGCTTGCAGTACAACGGAGGTAGATATGAGAAAGAGTTCACTGATTCTGATAGCGGTTATCCTGATGTTGGCGGCTCTCCAGGTCGAGGCGCAACCCTGTAAGAAATCAGGCGCAGGCATTGAGTACTTCGAATATCCAAGCCAGTTAGAAGTTCCCGCTGTGCGGGCTTCTGCGGACCAGTGTCTATTATTCAATCATACTGACCTGGATACGCTCTACGGGTTCTCATCGGCGTGGATCGAGGGAGACCAGGTGATTTCCTATTTTGATCCATCATCCTGCGGTACGCCGATCTACCCGTTCGAAATTGAATCAGTCGAGTTTTTTCTCTTTGCCCCCGACGCCTCGTACGACTGGCCGGTGACACTTGATGTTGTAGTCTATGATTTGCAGGTATCGGGCGATCCTTGTTTCGGACCCCTCAACGAGCTGTGTCGGAAGACGGTCGTGTGCGATGAGAGTACATTCGAGTTTCCGAACACCGGCACGGTGACGTTTGACACGCCCTGTTGTGTCACCGGGCCATTCTATCTCGGCATCGAGTATACCGATCCCGGTCCGGGACCGTATCCATCGGTGGTGTTCGACACCAACCCGCCGGATACATGCGACGTGTTTTACTACGTGAAGGTTTGCGAAGAGTGGTTCGGCTCGTATGCCTATTGGGTCGAGAATCCGGGTTACCCGTTCTTGTGGGTCAACGGTGAGACGCAGTCCTTGAATTGCTGCACCGATGCCGACAATGATCTCGTGTGTGATGATGTCGACAATTGCCCCGGCGTAGCCAACACCGATCAATCAGACGTCGATTCTGACGGTATCGGTGACGTGTGTGACAACTGCCCTGATAACTTCAATCCGGGGCAAGAAGATACGGACGGCGACACGTTTGCTAATGCTTGTGACAACTGCCCGAATGACGCCAACCCGACCCAGACCGACACCGACGGTGACGGGATCGGTGATCTGTGTGACGCCTGTCCCGATGATCCCTTCAATGACGCGGACAATGACGGTTTCTGTGCCGGTGATGATAACTGCCCGGGTGTCTACAACCCGTTGCAGGAAGACAGCGACATGGACGGAGTCGGGGATTCTTGCGAAGTGTTTTCAGGATGCGTGGGGATGCGCGGCAACGTGGATGGTTTTCTTAATGACGACATCAATGTCGCCGATCTATCATACCTGGTCGATTATCTTTTCCGTGGCGGTCCTCCCCCGCCCTCGTCGGAGGAAGCTGATATTGACGGTGATGGTGATATCAACGTCGTCGACTTGACATATCTGGTTGACTATCTGTTCAAGGGTGGTCCGGCGCCGACGCCGTGTCCGTAGGGCCTGGCGTGTAGGCATCGGGTCACACTCACTACTGCGTAGCGACCGGGACCCGACGCAACGAACCGGCGATGGGCGACGAAGAAGGGCAGATGTGGACATCTGCCGCCCACTGTCATCTCCTGGTTGGCGACGTGGTCTTGTACCGTACAGATTCCGCCGCAAGCGCTGGGGCACCCGGCCTCAGTGATTCATAACCCTCAGCATAAAACACGACATCCACCGATGATGTCAGGCGTATATCCCCCGCAGGTGCACTACCTCCACGACGCGAGTGATGGCCAGCATGAAGGCGGCTATGCGGAGGCTCACTTTGTGTTCCTCCGACATGCGCAGGACATCGTGGAACGATGCGACCACTTTCTCCTCCAGGCGGCGGTTGACTTCCTCCTCACTCCAGTAATAGCCGATGCGGTTCTGGACCCATTCGAAATAGGAGACCGTCACGCCGCCCGCATTGGCCAGGATATCGGGGATGACCGTAATGCCCTTTTTGTCCAGAATATCATCGGCATCGGGGGTAGTCGGTCCGTTGGCGCCTTCGGCCAGGATTTTGCACTTGATCGAGCGGGCATTGACCTTGGTGATCTGGTTTTCCAATGCTGCCGGAATAAGAATGTCCACTTTGGCCGTCAGGACCTGGGCGGGCTCGATGATTTCCGCACCGGGATAGTCGAGAATGGTTTTGTGCGTGGCCACGTAGTCCAGCAGGTTGAAGACGTCGATGCCGTCCGGCTTGTAAATAGCGCCGTTGACGTCGGAGATATGCGTAACCTTGACGCCGTGTTCATGGAGCAGCCGGGCGGCGACGGAGCCGACGTTGCCGAAGCCCTGTACGGCGGCCGTGCAGTCATCGAGATGCATACCGAGATGCCTGACGGCCTCGCGGACACAGATGACAACTCCTCGCCCAGTGGCTTCGAGGCGACCCTGGGAGCCACCCAGGACAATCGGTTTGCCGGTGACGACCCCGAGTTCGCAGTGGCCGGCTTTCATGGAGTACGTATCGAGGAACCAGGCCATGGCCTGCGGACCGGTGCCGACGTCGGGCGCCGGGATATCGGAGTCGGGGCCGAAAACATCGCTCAAGTCAGCCACGTATCGTCGTGTGAGGCGTTCCAGTTCGCGGTGAGACATCTTGTTCGGATCACACACAATACCGCCTTTGCCGCCACCGAAGGGGATGTTGACGACGGCGCATTTCCAGGTCATCCAGGACGCCAGGGCCTGAACCTCATCCAGAGTCACATTGGGATGAAAGCGGATGCCGCCCTTGGCCGGGCCACGGGCGATGGAATGCTGGACGCGATAGCCGGTGAACATGCGGAAGGAACCGTCGTCCATCTTGACCGGCAGGTTCACGATGGTGGCGCGTCGGGGCATCTTGATGAACTCGAGAATGACCGGATCAAGTTTGAGTTTCTTGGCGGCAGCGTCGAATTGCTGCATGACATTTTGAAAGACCGATATGGGGATCGTGAGATTTCGGCGCTGAACTACCGACCGCGGATGAATCGATACTTTGGTCTTCTTTTTACCGGTCGTGTTTTTCGAGGATGAACTTTTAGGCACGATTACCCTTCCTCCTTACCCGAATGCTGTTTGTTCTCGGCTTGGACACCGACCTGGAATCTCCATCATAGAAACGCCACGGATGTTTCGTACCGACCCGAATGCCGACCCGTTCGGTCTGCACGACGTGCGGCACATCTTCATTTCGGTCTTCAAGGTACAGAGTGTCGCCGGTCAAATCAATATTATTGTGCTCCCGGGTTAACCCGAAAGCGCGGCAAAACTTCCCCGGCCCGTTGAGCACGGTGTGCATCTTGGGGACAGCGGCATGAGTATTAACATTGTCAAAGCCGTCTTTCGGTTCAGCAGCGCGCAGCAGTACGGCCGCCGGGCGACCTTCCGGTTCGGTCACGAAATTGAGACAATAGTACATACCGTAAATGAAGTAGACATAGCTGAAACCGGGTGGACCGAACATGACGAAATTGCGCTCGGTCCTGCCTCGGGCGGCGTGACAGGCCGGGTCGCCCTGTCCGATGTAAGCCTCCACTTCCACGAGGCGGGCGGACAGCGTTCCGTGGGGCGATCGAAACGTGATGTATTTCCCGAGCAAGTCGGGAGCGACTTCGAGCGTGGGGCGGCTGTAGAAGCTTCGGGAGAGTTTGGGGTGCTGGCGGCGCGGCATGGTTTACGATCGAGCCCACCCGTTGAGGAGTGTTGAAAAAGCCTCTTTTGGCCGTTGCGTCAGGTCCTGCGAATCCACTCCAGTGGATTCGTGAGACCTGCCGCTGTTACTCCGCAACGAGTTACGTATCGGGTCAAAATCCCGCTGACGCGGGCTCAGGACCCGACACGATAGTAACCGAAGCTTTTCAACCCACCCACCGGGTGGGGTACCAAGATTGGAGCCGATGATACTCTCACTAAACCGCATAACCGCCGGTTAAGAACGGGTTGTTGGCACGTTCGCCGCCTACGGTTGTTTCCGGGCCGTGGCCGGGGTAACAGACGATCCGGTCCGGCAATGTGAGTATCTTGCTCGTAATAGACTGGATCAGTTGCTCATGCGAACTGCCGGGGAAATCGGTCCTCCCGATCGAGCCCCAGAAGAGCGTATCGCCGGTGAACAGGATGCCGTTTTGTTCATCGAGATAACAGACTCCGGCGGGAGTATGCCCGGGTGTTGAGAGGACGCGAAACTGATGCGGACCGACCACGAGCAACTGGTTTTCTATGACCAAATGATCCGGGGGTGGCGCAACTATGGGCTGTCCGATCAGGGCCGAGACATTGGCCGACGGATTCGAAAGCAGATCTTCCTCACCCTCGCCTATGTAGACAGGGATTTCATATCGTTTTTTGACCTGTTTTAGGGCGCCGATATGGTCTCCGTGACCATGAGTCAGCAGCACTGCTACCGGCGAGAAGCCGGATTTTTCTACCTCGCTGAAGATCTTGTCGGCATCAGCGCCGGGATCGATAATAACGCCTTCTTTGGCGGTTTCATCCCAGTAGAGATAGCAGTTAACCTCAAACGGTCCGACGACAATGGTTTGCAGTTTCATATGTGGAGCCCAAGTTACACAGCGGGGAGCTTTTGTCAACCGGTTTCGGGATCAGGAGCGACCTTCTTCCTGTTTGAAGTTTATAAACATGTGGAGCAATCCGGCGTTGCTTAGCCGTTGGAATTCAATACAAAATCGGTAAGGGCTTGTGAAAAAAATAACACAATGTGTATAATTGTCATTGACCGGAGCGTACCATGTTTTTATATTGGTAGCTTCCTTATGGAGGAATCGAAGAGATGATTACGGAACTTAAATACGGCATTTCCGAACTCAACGAACGGCTCGAAAAGCTAGCGAGGTTTCTTTGACCTCGAAAACCGAAAGAAGAGTTTGACGGCCCTGGAGAAGAAGACGACTAAGGCCGATTTCTGGGACGACAACACGGTGGCCCAAGGGGTGCTCAAAGAAGTCTCCGTGCACAAAAAGTGGATAGATACGCACGCCCATTTGACGGCGGAGTTACGGGATATTCGGGAGTTGACGGAGATGATCGACGAGGAGAGTACCGGTGAGGTCAAGGAACTGGAGGCCTCGTTGGAGAAAATGTCGAAGGAGCTTGATGATCTGGAGTTCCAGGCTCTGTTGTCGGGTCCGGATGATCACCGAAACGCCATTCTCACCATCCATCCGGGAGCGGGCGGGACCGAGTCGCAGGACTGGGCGGAGATGCTTTTCCGGATGTACAACCGCTGGTCGGAACGTCAGAATTTCAAAGTGGAGCTGCTTGACCTGCAGCCGGGCGACGAGGCCGGTCTGAAGTCGGCGACGCTGGAGATTACCGGCGACTTCGCGTACGGTTACCTGAAATCCGAATCCGGGGTGCATCGCCTGGTGCGCATATCGCCGTTCGACGCCAACGCGCGCCGGCATACGTCGTTCGTATCCGTGCACGTCTATCCTGAAGTGGCAGATAATGTAGATATCACGGTAGCCGATGAGGACGTCCGGATAGACACGTTTCGGGCCTCCGGGGCCGGCGGGCAGCACGTCAACAAGACATCATCGGCAGTGCGCATAACGCATATCCCGTCCGGTATCGTAGTCACCTGTCAGTCGGAGCGCAGTCAGCACAAGAACAAGAATTACGCGTATACCATTCTCAAATCGCGCCTGTACCAGTTGCACAAGGAAGAACAGGCCAGGAAAATGCAGAAATACGAGGATCAGAAGAAGAAGATCGAATGGGGATCGCAGATCAGGTCGTATGTCTTCCATCCATACAACATGGTGAAGGATCATCGCACGTCGGTCGAAACGGGTAACGTGCAGACCGTAATGGACGGTGATCTCGAACTTTTCATAGAAGCGTATCTGACGAATCCCGAATTGAATGACAGTGTCGCCGAATTGACCCATTCCCGGGCCGATTCGGATCAACAGTAACGGAGTAGACAGAGTATGAACGCACTCTCGCGCATAAAAGACAAGGCCAGAGCGAAGAAACGCAAGGCGGTGCTGCCGGAGGGGACGGAGCCCCGCACCATCCAGGCGGCCAAGAAGATTCTGTCGGAAGGGATTGCCGAGCTCGTACTGCTGGGTGACGAGGTTGAGGTCTCGAAGCTGGCCAAAGAGCACGCACTCAATCTCGGCAAAGTAGAGGTGATCAATCCGACTCATTCCCCCGACTACAACAGTTACGTGGCCGAGCTGATGGAGATTAGAAAGGCCAAGGGCATGTCCGAAGAGATAGCCAAACGGTTTATGGCCGATCCCCTGTTTTTCGGAGCCATGCTGGTTCGCCACGACAAGGTGGATGCTTCTATAGCCGGGGCGGTGAACACGACGGGTAACGTCCTGCGAGCGGCCATTCAGGTGATCGGCCTGAAGCCGGGGATCAACGTTGTCTCCAGCTGCTTCTTGATGACAATACCGAAGTTTCGCGACGTACATGACAAGGTGTTCATGTTTGCCGACTGCGCCGTCGTGCCTAACCCGAATGCCGGGCAGTTGGCCTCGATTGCCGCTTCGACGGCAGAAACGCTCAAGTTCCTTCTGGGCGAAGAACCGAAAGTGGCGCTGCTGTCGTTTTCGACCAAGGGTTCGGCTTCGCACGACGACGTCGGGAAGGTCGTGCAGGCGCTGCAGATCCTCAAGACCGAACATCCCGACCTGAAAGTGGACGGTGAATTCCAGGTAGACGCAGCGATCATACCCGAGATCGGTTCTCGCAAGGCGCCGGATTCGGACATTGCCGGTGAGGCCAACGTCTTGATCTTTCCCGACCTCGATGCCGGCAATATCGGCTACAAACTCACCGAACGTCTCGGCGGCGCGACGGCGACCGGTCCGATAATCCAGGGTCTGGCCAAGCCGGCCAATGATCTGTCGCGCGGGTGTTCGGTGGATGATATCGTAAACGTTTGTGCAATAGCTACACTACTAAAGGGGTAGTTCATGAGCCTAAGTCAACTGGCCAGAGAAATCGGAGAATCTCCGACGCTTAAGCTTAACGAAGCAGCAGCGCAGCTTCGGGATCGCGGCGAGCCGGTAATTCATCTTGGCGCGGGTGAGCCGAAAAGCAAAGTACCATTGGACGCCATTCTTTCCTGCGCCTCCAAACTGAAGACGGGTGAAGTACGGTATACACCGACCGAGGGTACGGCCTCGCTTATCAAAGCCATCATACGCTACACCGAGGACAATTACAGCAAGTCGATCGGACCGGACAACGTATTGGTTTCCGCCGGGGCGAAGCAGGCATTTTACAATTTGATGATGACCCTATTGAATCCCCAGGACGAAGTTATAATCCTGGCGCCGTACTGGGTAAGTTACCCGGAGATAGTCAAAATGTTGTACGGGGTGCCGGTTATCGTTACGCCCGAAAGCGGTCGCTTCGAACCGACCATGGAGGACATCACGCAGGCGGTGGGTTCCTATACCAAAGCCATCGTGGTCAACAGCCCCAACAATCCTTCCGGCGCCGTATACGGCAAAGACCTGCTGGGAGAATTGGTCGAATTCTGCGAGGAAAAGGGCATCTACCTGGTGATGGATGACATATATCATAAACTGGTGTTCAACAAGCAGACGTGGGTCTCGGCTTATTCGTTTACGAAAAAGGACCAGGAAGACTCGCATGTTATCGTACTGAACGGTGTATCCAAGTCGTACGCCATGACCGGATTTCGCATCGGCTGGTGTATTGCCGCCCGTAAGATCATCAAGACGATGATCAACGTGGCCGCCCAGAACACCTCCTGTCCGTCGATCGTTCTCCAGGAAGCTGCGGCGGGGGCCTTGAACGGCATTCAAAGTGGAGTGGACAATCTTCGGCTGACGCTGGAGAACAACGCCAGTATTATGCTCAATGAACTGAATTCCTTCAATGACGTGCGCACCATTCCGCCTGGGGGAACCTTCTATTGCCTGCCGGATTTCTCGGCGTACGAAAAGGACTCGGTCAAGTTGTGTCGTTTCCTGCTGGACAAGGCACGGGTGGTCACCGTGCCCGGACGCGAGTTCGGTATGGAAGGCCACTTGCGGCTAAGCTACTGCGGCACGGTGAAAGATATCAAAGAAGGCGTGGCAAGAATCAAATGGGCCCTGGATCCGGAATCACCCAACGAAATCTACATCGGTGATCGCAAACTGAGGAGGGACTGGCTATGACCCAGTACATCATTAAAGTCAAGACCCCGGCTCAAGATGAGAAATACGCCGTTAAGAGCGATTACAGTCTGTCCAATCATGGCCTGACGAACCTGAATAACGTCTACTGGAATCTATCGACGGAGGCCCTGTACGAGGAGATCATATTCCGGTCCGAAGGCAAGATCACGCACATGGGACCGGTCACGGTCGATACCGGCATGCACACGGCGCGGGCCGCGAACGATAAGTTCATTGTGAAGGAAGCCACGACCGAAGACAAGATCTGGTGGGGCGAATACAACCGGCCGTTCAGTATCGACAAATTCAACGCGTTGTATCAGCGTCTGCAAGGTTTCCTGCAGGGACGTGACCTGTTCGTTCAGGATTGCTATGGCGGCGCCGACCCCAACTACCGTTTGCCGGTGCGCATTATTACCGAGCACGCCTGGCACAGCCTTTTCGCCCGCAACATGCTGATCCAACCGGAGACACACGATGAGATGCGCAAGTTCGTCCCGGAATTCACGGTATTCAGTATCCCTTCGTTCAAAGCGGTGCCGCAGATCGACGGCACGGCGTCCGAGACATTCATCGTACTCAACTTCGATCAGCGAGTGTGTCTGATTGGCAATTCGGGATATGGTGGTGAAATCAAGAAATCGGTTTTCACGGTCCTCAATTTCCTGTTGCCCCTGGAAGGGGTCCTGCCTATGCACTGTTCAGCGAACGTGGGCAAGCACGGCAACTCGGCGCTCTTTTTCGGACTGTCTGGAACGGGCAAAACGACTCTGTCGGCCGATCCATCGCGAAATCTGGTGGGTGATGACGAGCACGGCTGGAGTGATGACGGTATTTTCAATTTCGAGGGGGGATGCTATGCCAAAGTCATCAACCTCTCCCCCACCGCCGAGCCGCAGATCTATGCCTGCACGCGGAAGTTCGGTACGATACTGGAAAACGTGGTATATGATAAGGTGAGCCGTTTGCTGGATTTGGATGATGAGTTGATGACGCCGAATACGCGCGCGGCCTATCCGCTGCACTACATCGACAATGCCGTACCGGAAAAACGGGCCGGCCATCCGAAGAACGTTATTATGTTGACCTGCGATGCCTCGGGCGTCATGCCGCCGATCGCCAGGCTCAGCCCGGAACAGGCGATGTACCACTTCATATCGGGATATACGTCGAAAGTGAGCGGCACGGAGATCGATCTGGGGAAGGAACCGGAGATCACTTTTAGCGCGTGTTTCGGGGCGCCGTTCATGGTGCACCATCCCTATCACTATGCGGAAATGCTCAAGAACAAAATGGAGAAATACCGGGCCAGTTGCTGGCTGGTTAATACCGGCTGGTCGGGTGGACCATATGGAATCGGCAAACGGATGAGTATTCAGTATACACGCACCCTTTTGGACGCGGCGCTGGAAGGTCGCTTGCTGGACGCCGAGTACCGAACCGATCCTGTGTTCGGGTTCGAGGTGCCACTGCATTGTGAGGGCGTGCCGGACAAAGTGCTGAACCCGATCGATACATGGGAAGACCCCGATGCGTATCGTGACAAGTATCAGCAGCTGGCGGGACTGTTTATAGAGAATTTCAAGAAATTCGCGGCCGGCTGTACACCGGAAGTCATCAAGGCCGGTCCGACCAAAGATGGGGTGGCTGCAATATCGAGGACGTAACAGGCATAGTCTGAATCGCTGCTGCGAACCAGCGACCGACAGGTAACAGACCTTGCGCGAGAACTTTTTGACAGCCGCCCTTGTTCTGACTGGGGTGACAGACCGACTACGAAGAACGCGTTCATGACGGAGTATCGATAAACGAAGATGCCTACATATCAATACAAATGCACCAAGTGCGGCCATGAGTTCGAAGAATTTCAAACGATAACGGAATCTCCTATTTCGTTTTGCCCGGAGTGTGAAGGTCGTACGGAACGCGTAATTACCGGGGGGGCCGGTTTCTTGTTCAAGGGCAGCGGTTTCTACATAACCGATTACCGCTCAGAACAGTACAAAAAGCAGGCGAGCAAAGACCAGTCGTCACGAGCTGGTGCGACCGGGACTTCTGAAGGCGGCAAAAAGGAAACTGACAAGAAATCCAACGACAAGAAGACTACCGAAAAGAATTCATCCTCGGCAAATTGATTTACAGCCCGGTCTATTGATTCTTATATTGGGTTCATGATGACCCCGGATTTTGGCGTACTGGCTCGATTACTCCACAACCCAGAAAATCTCATCCTGGATCTTACTCAACATGATGCATATCTGCGTGACGCCACCGAGAAGCGGGGTCAACCTCGGGCCCTGGTGTTTGCCGAGACCGAAGAGGACGTCGTGGCCGCTGTCAATTTCTGCAACACATTCCATATTCCGATAATACCTCGGGGTGCAGGCACGGGTTTGTCGGGCGGGTGTGTGCCTTCACCGGGCAGCCTGGTGTTATCGACCGAACGCCTCAAGAAACTGCGGGTCGCGGTTGAAAGCAAAACCGCCGTTTGCGGGCCGGGTGTTATAACGAAGGACCTGAAGGATAAGGCCGAAGAATTCGGATTGACTTTTGCGCCGGACCCGGCCAGTTACGATGAATGCACGATCGGGGGCAATGCGGCGGAATGCGCCGGTGGTCTGCGCTGCCGGAAATATGGCGTCACCAAAGACTACGTGCTGGGGATGCGGGCGATCACGAGCGAAGGTATGATACTCAACACAGGCGTCTACAATGAGAATCGCGGTTTTGCGCTTGGTGACGTATTGGTCGGCTCCGAGGGGACATTGGCAATCATTACCGAAATAACCGTCGGGCTCATTGACAAACCGCAGACCGGCACGACCATATTAGCCGGGTTCAACAACGCTCGCGACGCTGCTCAGACGGTTTCGGATATCACGGCCAGCGGCGTTATTCCGTCGATCATGGAATTTGTCGACGCCGATGCAGTGGGTTGTTCGATCGCGTACGAGAAGGCGGAGGGACTGCGCGACGGGTTGGCGGCGCTTCTGATTGAAACGTCGGGTGCGAATCTCGAACAACAGACCCGGTCGGTGATTTCGTTTTGTAAGAAGAACAACTCGGCCGTCATTCAGATCGAGCCGGACCCGACGAAGGCAGACCGTCTGTGGCAGATTCGGCGCAATGTGTCCAAAGCGATCAAGGCGATGGCCCGGCAGAAGATCTCCGAAGATATCGCCGTGCCGAACTCCAGGATACCGGCGCTGGTCGAATTCGTGGCGGAGATGAACCGCACCAGTTCACTGCGGATCAATACGTTCGGTCATGCCGGTGATGGCAATATCCATGTTACGTTCATGTCTATGACGGGAACTCCGGAAGAGATGCGGCAGATCGAGGAGGGTATTTTGACCGTGTTCAAGAAGGTGGTAGAACTCGGGGGGACGTTGACCGGAGAGCACGGGATCGGCCTGGCCAAGCAAAACTACCTGCACCTGGAGTTCGATGAGCCGACGCTACGGTTCATGCGTGGGATCAAGGAAGTATTTGACCCGGATGAATTGATCAATCCGGGGAAGGTATTTGTTATGCCAACGGCTGTTACGTAATCAGACGCCAAGATCGGATTACAAAATATATCTACTCAAATCCTCATTCTCGACGATATCCTGCAGACTTTCGTCGACTTGTTTGGCCGTGATGGTGATTCTTTTGCGGCGAGTGGGCGGTTCGAAGAGGAGGTCTTCCAATAACGTCGTGACAATCGTATGCAGGCGGCGGGCACCGATGTTTTCGGCTTCGTTGTTGACCTTCTCGGCGTATTCGGCGATTCGCTTGATGGCGGACTTGTCGAAGACCAGATCGATGCCTTCCGTTTTCAAAAGCGCCTTGTACTGCGTGACGAGTGCCGCTTGAGGCTCGGTCAGGATACGGACGAAGTCCTCGGCTGTCAGCGAGTCCAGCTCGACCCGGATAGGAAAGCGGCCCTGAAGTTCCGGGATGAGATCGGCCGGTTTGGAAGCATGGAACGCGCCGGCAGCGATGAAGAGGACATGGTCGGACCGGACCATCCCGTATTTGGTCATGATGGCGCAGCCTTCGACAATGGGCAGGATGTCGCGCTGCACCCCTTCCCGGCTGACGTCGGGGCCGGTCTTGCTGCTGTCCCCGACCACTTTGTCTATTTCATCGATGAAAATGATACCGGATTCCTGGACGCGTTCCAACGCATCCGCAATGACCTCGTCCATATTGATCAGCTTGTTGAGTTCTTCATTGAACAGAAACTTCTTTGCTTCGCTGACAGACATTTTGCGCCGCTTGGTCTTCTTCGGCATCAGCCCGGAGAACATCTCCTGGAAATTAACACCCAGTTCCTCCATGCCCATCGGGGAGAAGATCTCGACCACCGGGAATTGTGACTGGGGCGCATCGAGTTCGACTTCCCGTTCGTCCAGTTTTCCTTCAATGAGTTTCCGTCGGAGTTTTTCGCGAGTCTTGACGAGGGATTCGACCTGGTTTGGATCGGCCACTTCGCCGGTACGGCGGCGGGGCGGGGGTGCCAGCAACAAATCCAGGACTCGCTCGACGGTGTGTTCTTCAGCCTTTTCCTTCAACGCCTCGGACTTTTCTCCCTTTATCATATTGACCGCAATATCCACTAAATCGCGCAACATCGATTCGACATCACGACCGACATAGCCGACTTCGGTGAACTTCGACGCTTCGACTTTGATAAACGGCGCCTGGGCCATATCGGCTAGGCGGCGGGCGATTTCGGTTTTGCCGACCCCGGTCGGCCCGATCATGATGATGTTGTTGGGCATGATCTCGCGGCGCAGGTCTTCCGGCACCTGCTGGCGCCGCCAGCGATTCCGCAGGGCAATAGCCACCGACTTTTTGGCGGCTTGTTGACCGATGATGTGTTTATCCAGATGAGCCACAATTTCCCGAGGAGTCGGATTGGAATTATTCATTTGATCGTTTCCAGTGTTATCTGATTGTTCGTATAGATACAGATTTCAGCGGCGATTTCGAGGGCGGTTACCGCCACTTTTTCGGCGGACGTGCGCGGATTGGCCAGCAGGAGCGCTCGCGCCGCGGCGAGGGCATAGGCTCCGCCGGAGCCGACAGCGATAATGCCGTCGTCCGGTTCGATCACATCGCCATTACCGCTGATAAGAAAGATGTTCCTTTTGTCCGTAACTGCCACTACCGCCTCGAGCTTCTGCAGAATTTTATCGGTGCGCCATTCTTTGGCTAACTCGACAGCGGCGCGGGACAAGTTGCCCGGATACTCCTCCACCTTCTTTTCCAGCAGCTCGTACAAAGCCAGGGCATCGGCCGCCGTACCCGCGAAACCCGCCAATACCTGGCCATCACGCATGGTGCGTATTTTCGAGGAACGGGTCTTGATAATCGTGTCGTCCAGCGTTATCTGACCGTCACCGGCCATTGCCGCCTGGCCCTTGTGTATAAGGCCTATAATAGTCGTCGATCTCGTCTTGATATTCAATTCGTTATTCCTTCGCACCCGAACGCGGATGGGCTTTTTGGTAGGTTTGTCTCATTGTCTCCGCAGTGACATGCGTGTACTTCTGGGTGGTCGACAGTGAAGCATGTCCCAGGATTTCTTTGATCAACATCATATCGGCTCCGTTTTCCAGCAAGTGGGTAGCAAAGGAATGCCGCAAAGCGTGCGGTGTCAAGTCCATCCCCCGCGCCAGGCCGTATTTTCTAACTCGTCGGTCTATCGATCGGACGCTGAGCGGCTGACCGAGTCGATTGAGCAATAATCTATCCGTGGCCACGCCTTTGACAGTCAGGTATGAATCGCGCACCGGCAAGTAGCCCATGAGGTCGGCGTGCGTGTTTTGCCCGAGCGGGACGACTCGCACTTTGTTGCCCTTGCCTTTGACCGTGATCATCTGTTGGCGGTGATCGATATCCGGCAGCGTGATTCCGGCCAGTTCCTCGCGGCGGATGCCGGTGGCATACAACAGCATCACCATCAGATAGTCGCGGTACCGGATGTAGTTGCTTTGGTGCGTGTCGCTGTCGGTTGCCGCACTCAGGCGAGCCCCTTCGTCCTGAGACATGAACCGGGGAATGGCGGCAGTGTATTTCATTTTTGGAATCGGGAAAAGATACGGTTTGTACTGCGATTTGACGGCCAGATGTTTCTGAAATCCGGAGAGCGCGGAGAGAAAACGGGACAGCGAGCGGCGCGAGACGCCCTGCTCGGACCGCTGACGTAAGTAGACTCGTAACAGCAGCGGATCGTTCTTGCGAGACGACGGAAGTTGTTCAAGTTGTTTGGTGAGGAATTCAATCCAGGGCTGCAGGTCACGCCGGTAGGCCTCTACCGTACGGGTTGCGCGACGTTTCTGCTGAGCCAGATCCTCAAGGTATTCGTCCAGTGCTTTCTGCAGCATGTGGTCTCTAAGTACGAGAAGTGCTCCGGTTTAGGTTACGTTGTCGCCCACATAATAGAGCGGTCCTGGCGGAAGGTCAAATAAAATGGACGGGATCGAGACGAAGGGGGAGACCGCCGCAGGTCACAACCGCCGGAGGCGGGGCAAGATCTGCCGCAACAAGCTCGGGGCGTTGGGCTGTCACGAAGGGGGGAGGCTGTTCCATAAGTGGTAAATCGGCATTGAGGCTTGCCGACTTGTGCTCTCCTCGCGTAGGCTGCGGCCTTGCGCCGCAACGACTTACCGGATCGGTGGGAACGAGCCCTGCCTCTACGCGACACGAAAGTCAACCGAATATCACCTTTTAGGACAGCCTCAGGGTTGGTGACGGCACGGGGAAAAGAGGACTCTCGGGCGAGCGCGTTCCGGCGGGTGCGAAGACCCGCGCGGCACAATACTGGAGTGTTCTCAAGTGCAACTTTGGAACGAGGGAGAGTCGGAACCGCGGTGGTTCCAACCTACATCGGGCCAAAAGGGATATCCGAACCGCCGGGGTTCGGACCTTCGGCTGCTAGCCGACAGTTGTTTTTTCTTCGGATTCGACCGGGAATGTGTGCTTACAGTTGGAGCACTGGTGGAATTCGCCCTTCGATTTCGACTGTTTGATCACGGTGAAGCTGTAATTGCATTCGGGACAGGGTGTCGGAGACGGCTCCGACCAGGTTGCGAACTTGCACTTGGGATATTTGGAGCAGCCGTAAAATACTCGGCCGCCACGAGTGCGTTTCTCGACAATGTCGCCGTCACAGCCTTCATTAGGACACTTGACACCCAGCGTTATTGGTTTCGTATTGCGGCATTCCGGATAGGCGGAACAGGCCAGGAAGCGCCCGAACCGTCCCGATTTGATTACCATCGGCGAACCGCACTTTTCACACTTTTCGTCGGTGCGGCTCTGAGCCTCTTCTTCCGGCAGCGGTCGGGTCGATTTGCATTCGGGGTATGCCGAACAAGCCAGAAAACGGCCGTTTCTCCCCCATTTGACGACCATCGGCGAACCGCACTTCTCGCAATCGATATCCGTTTGTTCGGTAAGGGAAGCCTTGATCTCGCTCTCTCTTTCCTTGAGGCTGTCGATCGTCGCTTTGAACGGTGTGTAGAAATTGCTCAGTACGGTAATCCAGTCGTCACGGCCTTCCTCGACCAGGTCCAGTTCTTTTTCCATTTCCGCCGTAAAGCTGACATTGAAGATCTTCGGCAGGTTCTCGACCAGAATCTTGTTGACGGCCTGGCCCAGTTCAGTGGGGGTGAGCTTGCGTTGATCGAGTTCCACGTACTTCCGATCCTTGAGCGTAGTGATAATACTGGCATACGTTGAGGGACGCCCGATACCGTCGGCTTCGAGTCGTTTCACGAGCATGGCTTCGGAATACCGGGGTGGCGGTTTGGTGAACGACTGGTTAGGTGTCAGTTCCAGAAGGTTAAGAATCTCCTCTTCCTTCAGGACCGGCAACGAATCGGTGCTGTCGCCGTTGCCGTTTTCGTCGGGTTCTTTCTCTTCATGGTAAACCTTCAGAAAACCGTCGAACTGCATCTTCTGCGAGGTGACTCTGAAGAGATACCGGCCGGCATCGATATCAACGGTATTGACGATGAATCTCGCCGGGTTCATTTGCGAGGCAATGAAACGGTTCCAAATCAGGGTGTAGAGCTTGAACTGCCGGGGTGTCAGGTACTTCTTGACCTTTGCCGGCGGATGATCCATATAGGTCGGGCGGATAGCTTCGTGAGCATCCTGCGCCTGTTTCTTCTTCGAGTACACTTGCGGTTTGGCCGGCAGGTACTTCTGACCATATTCGGCCAGGATGTACTTGCGCGCGGCTGTGAGGGCCTCGTTGGCGATGCGGGTCGAATCGGTACGCATATATGTGATCAGTCCGGTCGGTCCTTCTTTGCCGATCTCGACGCCTTCGTACAGTTCCTGGGCGATGCGCATGGTGCCTTTCGGCGAGAAGCCGAAAGCCTTCGCGGCTTCCTGCTGCAGGGTCGACGTGATAAACGGTGCATACGGACGCCGGACCTTTTTAGACTCTTTTATCGACGATACGACAAAGTCGGCTTGATTGAGATCCGTCAGGCACTTGTTGACCTCGGTTTCCGATCGCAGGCATGTCTTGTTGCCTTTCACTTCACCGGGTTTGACCAGGGTTTTGTCATCGATTTTGAAGAGTCGGGCAGTGAACCTGGCGCCGGCATCAGTCTCGAGCAGAGCTGCGATTTGCCAGTACTCTTCCGGTGTGAACGCCTGGATTTCCGCTTCGCGCTCGCAAATCAGTCGCAACGCGACCGACTGGACCCGTCCGGCGGACAGATTGCGGGCGACGGTCTTCCACAGGAACGGGGACACCGTATAGCCCACAATACGATCCAGTACTCGTCGCGCCTGCTGGGCGTTTACCAACTTCATATCTATTTCACGAGGGTTCTCGATGGCTTCCAGTACGGCGCGCTTGGTGATTTCGTTGAACGCGACACGGGCAAATTCCGCTTTGGATTTGTCTTTGATGCTGTTGGCCACGTGCCAGGCGATGGCCTCGCCTTCCCGATCCGGATCGGGCGCCAGGTATACTTTCTCTGCCTTGCCGGCGGCTTTCTTCAGCTCCGAAATGATTTTCTTCTTTCCGTCGATGACCGTGTACTGCGGCTTGAAGTCGTTTTCGATGTCGATGCCGATTTTGGATTTGGGCAGATCGATAATGTGGCCGACAGTAGCCATGATGTCGAAGTCCTTGCCGAGGAACCGGGCGAGGGTGCGCGATTTCGATGGTGACTCAACGATGACAAGATTCCTGGCCATAAGCTTCCTTATGTTGAGCGTTTGGAGATCTGTTTAATATGCTTACACGTTACATCGAGTCCGGGCGCTCAAACTTTACCTTTCCTTCAACTAATTCCTGCAGCGCCACCATAGAGATTTTCCGCGAATCCAGCTCGACTTCGGGGTTTTCTTCCATCAACTCTAACGCTTTCAATCGTTTAGCGTTAAGCCGGCGGGCATGTTTGGCGGCCACGATTACCGCTTCGTAGCGGTTAAGACCAACTTTGTCAATGTCTTCAACTCGTATTTTGTTCACTGTTGCCTCCTGAATATGACACGCTTTTAACGAACGATGTTATCCATTTGTTCCTTAATAACCCGGTCCGTGCGGCACGGGTGTGAAATTACTATGCTATGTACCTTGTTCACAGCGACTTGCAGGTCATCATTGACGACTACGTACTCAAATTCCTGCCACAGTTTCATTTCCCTGGCGGCATTTTCAAACCGGACCTGGAGCTGCTCTTCGGTCTCGGAACCACGCACAGTCAGTCGCTGCCTGAGTTCGCTAACCGAAGGCGGCAAAATGAAAACGGTAATAGCCTCGGGATACTCTGTTTTGATCTTGGCTGCTCCCTGCACATCAACATCCAATAAGATCACGCCGCCACGGGAATTGACTTCATCCAGAGGCTGACAGGGCGTACCATAGTTGTAGAGATGCACCTGACAGTGCTCCGCGAAAATACCATCCTGAGCCAGTCTTTCAAATGTGGCGGGATCAACGAAGTAGTAGTCAATCCCCTCGACTTCCGCTTGACGTCTGGGCCTGGTGGTGTAGGAGACGGAGAACTTCCAATCCGGATGTGACCGGAGTAGTTTGCGGCAAATCGAGGTTTTGCCCCCGCCGGATGGAGATGAGATAATTACGATAGTACCCGGTTGTGACTCGGACATGTGGCCCTGCTCAATTGCTGTTCATTCTATGTTCTGCACCATTTCCCGTAATTTCTCTATTTCTTCCTTCAGGGAAATCACGGATTTGGTTATTTCGTTGTCGCTGGCCTTGGAAGCGATCGTGTTGGCTTCGCGGTTCATTTCCTGGAGAATGAAATTAAGCCGTTTGCCGACCGGCTCGGATTGCCCCAAGTCATTCTGGTATTGGGCTATATGGCTGTAGAGGCGAGTGCATTCCTCGGCAATTTCCGCTCGTTCCGCGATTATGGCCACTTCTTGTTCCAGACGTCCGGGGTCGGCAGCGGATGACAGTTCCATTTCGGCCAGACGGCTTTTTAGTCTTTCCCGGTAGCGATCCACGAGCTGGGGTGCACACTTCTCGATGTAATGGTTCAGTTGCTTGATCGCTTTGAGGCGCTGTCTCATGTCTCGCGCCATGGCCGCGCCTTCTTTGCGGCGCATGACGAGCAACCCTCGCAACGCCTTGGTAACGACCTTTTCCAGCGCATGCCAGATCTCTTTTTCGTCAAAGTCCGCATCGTCAAACCTGGTAACATCCTGAAATACGAGCAGGTCACCCAATTCAATGTCGCCTTCGATCTTGAGGTCCTCGCGAATCTCCCGCAATCCGTGGGCTATAGCGGCTATCGCCTTTTTGTTGATGCAGTATTTTCCGGGGGACGTATCCGATTCGTTGTACCCGACAAAGACAAAGACTTTGCCCCGGTTCAGCCGGCTAGTGACCAACTCCCGTACCCGGTACTCAAGAGCTGAAAATTGTCTCGGCAAACGGACCGAAACCTCCAGGAATCGATTGTTGACACTGGATATTTCCACATTAAAGGCGCCTGATTTCGTTGTCAATTCGGCCTTGCCGAATCCGGTCATGGAGTTCATATGGTATTTCCCAACTACTTTAGGTCAGCGGGTAAGAATATCGAGTTGATTTGATTTGTCAACCTGTAATCTGCTCATGTGATTTGGGGATGTTTGACGGCAGAATCGCAGAGTACTCGTAATAAGCAGTGGGTTGGTTCGACGAAACACAGGTTGATGAAGCTCCATGCGTACGACTCTGTTTGCCCTGATACTCCTCATGTTCATGCTGAGTTTTCAGAGGGTTGCAGGACAGGAGAACCATCGATATCTCATTCCGGTTAACTTCCTAATAAGATCCCGGCGTTCGACAACCTGGCCTACCAGAGATAGAAGAAATCTCGAACGGACTATTCGTCAGATAGTTGCAGATTTCCGGAACGAGCTACTCTGCCCATTCGATCCGGTTTCCGGAGTTTGGTGAGGAATCAGCGCGACACAGCTTGTCCGGTCAGACACGTCATTAGCCAGCCTGACAACAATCATTGTGACGGATATGCCGGCCGGCGTAGTAACCGCAAACCTCAGTGGCTGCGTGATGGCGTCTTCATTATTAAAGTATTCCATCAATAAGTTCTTGCATCTTGCTTCAGAAGAAACGCTTATAATTTCCGCCAAGGTATCGTACTTACCGGTGATTTCATCACGCTGAAGCAGATTCCGGGTTGTGGGATTATAGCCGACTATTTCCCCGGTATTGTCGATCAAGATTCCCCCACACCCCAGGCAATCGAGAAGACCTATGGTGAATTGGACGTTGATCTCTGAGGCTTCTGTCGGGGAAGCTTCAGGCGAAAAGGTATTGACCAGTCGAAGAGCCACATTATTACGCTTGATGTTCCGGCGAGCGGTATCCAGGTCTATTTCCTCATCGAAAATCAAACGAAGAAGATAGACATGGTTCTGGTCGAAAGCAATCCGGGCGATATACTCGGAAGGCGCTGATCCGTTCTTCTCGACTGCAGCGCCGTATTGATCGTGGTCGGTAAAATCGAAGTTGTTGCCGCTTGAGAGTACCTCCCGATGCTGGTCGACCAGTTCCGGAATCAAGGCGAACGCGAATTCGCTCCCGGATTCCCTGGTCACGGCACAGAGGGGTTCGAGGTTCTCGTTGGAAAGCACGTATAAGGCCGCGTCTCGAGCTGAAGCGAAGTAGCGAATCCTGTCCAGGAACGTACGCCAATCGCCGACACCTCCGGTTTCAACGATGGATTCCAAGAAGAGTTGAAAACTCTCGGAGTCTTTGGCGGTTGCGGGAGTCGACGGGAGCTCGGTGGGAGTTATGATGACCATGAAGTTGGCCGGGTTGCCGGCGATGAAGTTCAACGAGAAGATTGCGGTGGCTTTGATTGGTCTCTTGCCGGCGCTGATCAGGACGATCGAGACCGAGTCATAGTAAGTTTCGTAGTGGTTCCGTTGTTGAATCAAATGATTGAGGACGATTTGAGAGGGCTCATCAAGGTAGTCCAAAAATGATTTGCCAAACAGCTTTTCTTTGGAGTGACCTATCAAGCGTTCTATTTCGCAATCGACATAGACGAATTTCCCCTTAAGGTCTATTTTGCAGACAGCACACCGTTTGATGGTGTCGATGTTGGCGCTACGAGTGTCGACCATAAGTGGCTATCAACGGACTTTGAGTACCTTTATCATCTCGGTCACCCGATCAGTGCTCACGCGGATTACGTACGCACCATCGGCAACCACGTCACCGGATGCACTTCGACCATCCCATGTTATTATAATATCGGATGTTACGCGGGAGACATTGACCGTCTCCCATACTTTTTCGCCGGAAATGGTGTAGACGGTGAGGATACTCCAGATTCCGACACTGGGCGGGACGTAGACATTGATTGTATCAGAGAAGGGATTGGGGCCGACCGTGATCCGGGCGCCGTCTGAGGATTCGGTAGTTTCCAGGGTGACCAGGGCCGTGTCGGTGAAATAGCCGACGTCCGCCACAATCTGGAATTGTTCTACAAGGGCGTTGTTGTGGGAACCGAGGATATGCAGTGTTGCCGTGCCGTCCTGGTGATCAATTAGCTCGACGCCTATCGGCAAACTGGGCGCTGTTAGCCGGGGCGTTGTCTCAGAGCGGCCGGCAGTCGTAATCGTAACCGACTTCGCTTCATTAAAGAGCACCGTAATCACTTCGGGCGCTACGACCCGGACGATGTCGGCTGTTTTGACCGCGTCGAAGATGCCGTAGCCGAAGTCGTTGTCCGGTAACACGCTGCGATTGCCGGATGCGCGAATCAGATTCCGCAATTCCTCGGCAGTCAGGCTGGGGTCATGCTGCAACGCCAGCGCTGCCGCGCCGGCCACGAGCGGAGTCGAGAACGAGGTGCCGTCAACAACAGCCAGCCCACCCAACGGGTAGGCGGCAATGACTCCCACACCCAGACTGACTATGTCCGGCTTGATGCGGCCGTCGGCGGTGGGCCCTGGTGACGAAAAGGATGCAATTGATGAATCCGGGTTGACGGCTCCAACAGCGATAACCGAATCGCCATCGGCCGGAGCGATGATGTGTCTGAACGTGGAACTCAGGCGTTCATTGCCGGCGGCGTTGAGTACCAGGATATTCTTCGAGGCGGCGATGTCGGCGGCGGCAGTAATCAGCGGCGTATCGCCGTCAAGATCAGAGAAGTCATAACTGCCGCTGTCCTGAAACCGGTAGTAGCCGAGGGAAGAACTGATGATATCAGCCCCGTAAGTATCGGCCCACTCGGCCGCCCGGATCCAATTGTCTTCTTCGAGTTTAATTTCGGTGCCAAAACAAGAGATTTCCGTCTTGGCCAGCATGTATTCGGCATCGAGAGCGATACCGATGAGTTCGCCGGGCAGGTTACCCCCGATAACACCCCACACCAGGGTGCCGTGGTAGGTTTGTATGTCCCTCGTTATGGTGGAACATTTGGAATCGTCAACCAAAGTATCGTTGTTAATAAAGTCCCAGGTACCAACGACAAGAGCGGAATCGAAAGCCTCGTGATCCGGTTCGAAACCGGTGTCAAAGAGAGCAATTCGCACACCGTCGCCTGTCAGCCCGGCATTATGCAGCCTGATCGCATTGACGAATTGATTCTGGAAACGAGAGACCCCATAGTTGAAACGATCATCGAGCTTGAGCTGCGGTCGACTTTTGATCCCGGTGGCCATTGGCTTCGGCATCGACATGAGGGTCATAACCCGGTCAATACGGCGCACAACAGGCAGCCTCGAGACTTGTCGTATCTGTTCGGCGGTCGCCTCGGCAGCAACGGCCTTGAGCCAGCGTGATTGCCCCCTGATTGCAGCCACCGATTGTCGGATGACCCGGACGGTGCTGTCGGACACAGGATAGTCATGCCAATCCACGAGAAGGTTTGCACCATCCACTCTCCCCCGCCGGCTTACGGCTCGGTCGCTGAGCGGGATCGGCATCGTATCGATGCCACTACTGTCTATATATAACCACACGGTTTGTGTCTCGCCGGGTGAAGAGGCTGCGAGGAGCCGGTGCAATCGGGGAGTGAGTTTGTCTTGAGCAAGCAAAACGGAAGACAGACATGAGATCTGTATAAGTCCCAGTAGCAAAATCAGCCGGATGTTTGGTGCTCGGACTTTCATTTTGCAGGCGGCCTGTAGCCCGGAAACACGGCGGGGCGTGGCGAGGGACGGTGTTTACGCGGCAAGATGTAGCGGAAATTGTTCTCACGATTCACATCAGGAAGTCGGTAATGAGGGTCAAGGCTCACTGCCACGGAAGCCGTTTGCAGTGTGCGCGAGTATGATGCAACCGTGTCCGACGGTGCTTGGGGACTCAACCAAAGAGTGTCGTAGAGCATGTTCCCGTCGGCTTGCACCAGCACCATTTCCAACGGGACAGCGAAATCGAAATTGTGGACGAGTGTAACGGTCACCCGGTTCAGCTCTTTGTCTCGATCAACCTGAATCTGGCGCAGCTCCATGTCAAACATGCTCAGTCTTTTTTTGATCTGTTCCGGAGTCGGCAGTTGCCCGTATTCGGCGCTCGCTGCAGCGAACAGTCGTTCGACCTCCAACCGTGTCGCAACTTCAAAACGCTTGTCCCGACCGAACCGTTTCAAGACACTCCAGAAATCATCATCTCCGACAATCCAGCGCGTGATGTGCAGCCAGGCCAAAACCGCCCGGCTGTGGAATTCGTGAATTCCGTACTCCTCGAACATATCATAACCAGCCTCACCGAAAAGGCGGAAGAGCAGTTCGCAGGCAACATAGCCCGACACCCCCGCGGCAATTTCACCGGCGCCATCGGCGGCTTCACCGGCAATTATCGGCCGCCACCCCTCCGCCAGCCCCTGGGCCAGTGCGGCTGTGCGCTGATAATCCGTCAGCCGCCGGTCGACAACTATGAATGGAGACAAGGATTTGAACCGAGCGGTACTGTCAACCGCGGCAACGGTGATACGCTTGAACCATATATCGCCGATCAATTCCTTCAACCCCGTCAACAATCGTTCCACGTCACGGGCCGCCTTATACTGAAAATCGCTCCCATAATCCGGTGGATACCACACATCAATGACAATACTATCCACGACAGCCCTGTCCAGCAGGAAGTTACGGTGGATCAGCATGGGAAAGTCCGATGCGTACAACAACCTTACGTAGTAGTGCTTGACGCCACTCTCGAATTGCGGGACATAGAGATTTCCGGCCAGATCACGGCTGTAATCGTGCAGCACGTCGACCCGGACAGCTCCGGATTCAGGCGGTGGCAGCAGCCCGCGATGCTCTCGTTCATTTATGAGAGTTCCGGGAAAGACCACGGAATATGAGGTATCGACAGTCAGGTCCACGAAGAACCGTGCCGGCTCGGGGTTGAGATCGCCATCTCCGCCGGTAAGCCATTCACCCTCTCGATAGAGACCGACTTGGGGCAGCCAGTCGCTCAGCAGGTGAGGCAAGGTGAGATCGCCGCTGCCGTCGTTTTGCGTCAACTGCAGCCTGAATGTCAGCAGGAAGAATGCGGTCTCACCGGGGCCGAGGCCGGCGTACGAGGTGATCGTCAAGCCTGACCCGTTGACAGTCAACTGCGAGTCATGTAACGGAACACCGCGATACAATATCGAGTCCATGTGGAAACGCGGGAGCTGAATTACGCTGTCCGGCGCGTGGCGGTTCGGGTACGAGAAGCGCCATAGCCGGAGTGTGTCTTCCGACAAGTTGCGGTAGACAATCTCGAGCATGCCGTCTATTAAAGCCGAGTCGGGTTTCAGTTCGGCCTGGAGCTTGCAGGTTACTCCGGGCGCGGGGACGTAGTCGGACGGATGCGGCTGCCCGTGCGGGACGTGTGATTGAGGATGTACGGAAACGAGAGGGACTATCGCCAGCACCACCGGCACCATCGACACGACCGTTCTAAGCCGGATAGCATAACTAGTCTTTGTCAAAGATCCCCTTCAGCAGATCGGAAGCCTTGTCCTTCATTTCGTCCTGCGCCTTGTCGGTCAAGGCCGAGTAATCGAGTTTAATATCGGGGCTGCTGATCGTTCCCTGGACGCTGAACGGCAACTGAATACGGTTAGCGTTGTCGTTGTTCAATAATCCGGACAGGGCACCGAGGAGCCCCTTGTTCGACATCAGCTTCCCCGTCATTTCCGGCGAGAGCGTAATGCTGCCGGAATAGGCGACGTTGTTCTCGAATGAATAGTAGCCGTTGAGCTGCAGATCACCGAGGCTCCCCAGTTTGGCGTCCATTCTGTCCAGCATAACTTTCCCGTCATTGACTTGTATGCCGGTCTTGAGATTCTTGAGGTCCTGCTCGGGATCGAAGTCCGTATTGAGGTGGTCGGACAAGTCGGACAACGCATTGAAGGCGGGTCCCGCTACGAACAGCCGGCCGTCTCTCATGAGAGCTTTGCCGTTCATCGAGAGCGAATGCAAAAATTGCTCAGGTTCCCAGCCGGCGGCATTGAAAGTGCCGTCCAGCTCGAACTTGCCGGTCACGATGCCGCCGAATCCAGTGAAGCGGCTGACGAAATCATCGGCTTCGATAGCCGTGGCGTGATATTCCCCGGTGTAAACAGGTTTCCGCGGATTGCTCAGGTCAATCGTGATCTCTCCCGACACGTCGCCCGAGTAAACGTCGCCCGTTACATCCGTGCACATGATCCGCCGATCCTTGATCTCGATATCTCCGGTGATATCGGTGAAGTCGACCTGACTGTAGACGACGGTATCCAGTTTCATGGTACCGCGACCGAGTATATCGGGGAACGCCATCAGTTCGGTGGAATCTTGAGGCAGGTATGCCAGGGAATCCGCACGCAGGCCGTTGCCCGGGGCGGCTTCGGGGAACAAACTATCGACATTAAACCGATGCGAAGTCAGTTCGAACAGAAACAGCGGTTTCTTGAGGCGGCTGCGAGCGGCGCTGTCGATCGGGAGCAAATAGGGAATAGGGCGAATGACGGTGCCCGTCAATCCGAGATCGCTGCTGACGAATTGTATATCGAGTTGATTGATCCAGAATGTATCGGGCGAGACGACCAGCTCGGTGGTGAAGTTCGTAATCGGCTCGGACAACATCGTATCGGAGTAGGAACCGTTTGTCACAGTTACCTGGCCCCGTGGTTTCACGGTAGAGGGGTGGAGAATACTGCTTAAGATGCTTACATCCACCTGCATGTCGCCGCCGACTTTTGTTGCGGATTCGGGCGGCCAGAAATGGTTGGCGAGTTCGAGGTTGACGTTTCCCTTTAGCGTACCGTCGATAGTTGGATCGATGTGCTCAACTTCCGTACTGTCGGCCAGCAGGTACGGCAGGAGATCGGTAAACCGCCCTTGGAAGGCGAGCCGGCTCGAAGCGGTGGCGAGGTCGAGTTGATTGATGCGGGTCACGCGGTTATCGAAATAGGCGTCGACCGAAAACGAGTCGATCGCTTCGGGTATGAGTTGCGAGTTGTACCTGCCTCGTGGAATCTTGAGACTGCCGGTGAGGGTCAGTTCTTTCGGCTTGTTCGCCTGTCCGGACACTTTTATGGAAACACGGGCCATACCTTCCACATTGTGGTCATCCTCGGCCGGCAGGAACGGCTGTGCGAAGCGCAGGTCGACCTCTCCCCCGAGTTCACCGTTTACGTGGGGATCCTCGAAATTGTCGACCACCAGATGTCCGGTGAGCGGTTTATCGGCGAAGGAACCGTTTTCGATGTTGAGGCGCAAATTGTCCGGCTTGAAATCGATCAAAGCCTTGTCCAGGTGCAGCGTGCCGTCGATTTCTTCATAGGCCATATCCAACGACGTTATGATCGCCGTGCCGGAGTAGGTGAACGGCATTTCGGCCGCGGCATCGTACGTCAAGTCGGCCGTAAAAGAGAAATTGCCTTCGATACTGAAGCCTTCCAGTGCCGTCAACTGATCCGGGGGAGCCAGAGAAAAGAGGTCCACGACCTTGATCTGCTCCGCCTCCATCCCGGCTCGGATCACCATCGAGTCGTTCGCATGAGACAGATCGGCATCGATAGCAAACTCCAGGTTCCCCAGTCGGAGCTCCGCTTCCTGCAGTGAAAGAAACTTTCTGGCGTAATCGTAATCGGCCTGCCAGCTCAATTCCACCGGCGCCGGCGGAAACGGGAACGCCCCGCCCGACTCAACTTGCTCAATGGACAGTCGGCCTCTGGACTGAAACTTGTTTTCCATCGGATTGGCCAACGACGTGGCCAGATTGAGTCCCACTAGCTGAACTCGCATGTCGCTGCTGTCGTCGACATACGTCAGGTCGCCGTTGCGAATTTCAAGGTTGTCGAAACTGACCGCGGCCGCGGCGGCTTTGGCTTCATCCGTGACGCGCGCCGGGGCGCCTTCCGCATCCGCCCCAGCCAACTCGAAAGCGTAGTTGCTGGCGCCGTCTTCCCTTTTGTGCATGTAAATGGACGGTTCGTTTATGATCACTTTGTCCAGACGATATTCGCCGAACAGCAAGGGGAACAGCTGCAGTTTGACGTCGACGTTCTGCGCTTGCAACAGCGCCGTGTCATCTTCCATATGGGGTGGATTGCCCAGGACGACCTCATGCAGGTTAACTCCCAGACCGCCCCAGACGGAGACATCGACGTCTCCGATGTCGATCGGCCGGTTGAGCTGCTCCTGCGCCTGTTCGATAATCAGGGCCTTGGCTTTTTCGACCGGGAAGAACAGTTTTACACCGATTATCAGGATTATCAGCAGTACAACCAGTATGCCGACTATCCAGGCAAGTATTTTCAAAAACTTTTTCATACTATGGCAAAGTCCTTTTTAAGTCTTTTACATATGTTAGGGGAATGTTGTCGAGCCGATCAAGCAAAAACTGGTCCGGGCGCAACCCGGTCGGTTGGTGCACACAATAGCACCTGGTTGTTCGCTTTGTAGGGGCGGGTGGTAACCCCAAACACGTTTGGGGTTGATCGTGGGACCATTCCAAAGCAAGTTTGGGCACAGGTAGTTTAATTACACGCCCAGCGTATCACCCCGATTCAGGATCACCGCCTAATTGTTGGGGCAGGTCTTGACGCGCGCAAGCGGGGTGTGACCGGCCGCCCGAAGCGTGCTTCAATGGCATCCCCTACAGGTCCAGTGTGTCCCCCGGATTCAGGATCACCACTTCCGCCCCTTTCACCTTCGCCGCGAAATCCTTCGGCTCAGTCTCGATGACGGAGAATGTCTTGTAATGGAACGGCACCACCTTCTTCGGCTGCAGGAACTCGACCGCCTTGACGGCGTCGTCGATACCCATGGTGAAGTTGTCCCCGATCGGCAGGAAGGCCAGATCGATCTTGTTCATCTCGCCGATCAGCTTCATGTCCAGGAACAAACCGGTGTCGCCGGGATGGTAGATTGTCTTGCCTCCGATTGTCACCAGGAACCCGACCGGGGGGCCGGTGTAGCGGGAGGCATCCTCGCCGTAGCCGCCGCCGTGATGGGCGATCGTCAGTTTGACGCGGCCGAAATCGAAATCGTGCGCGCCGCCGATATGCATCGGGTGCACCTCGAGTCCTTCGGAGGCGCACAGATTGGCCAGCTCGAAATTGGCGATGACGGTGGCCTTGTGCTTCTTGCCGATCGCGAAGGCGTCGCCGACGTGGTCGCCGTGGCCGTGCGTCAGCAGGATGTAGTTGACATCGATCTCATCCGCCTTGACCGGCGCCTGCGGGTTATCGGTGATAAACGGGTCTATGATGAGTTTGTGGTCACCCTCGGTGATGGTCACGCAGGAATGACCGAGAAATCGTATCTGCGGCATGCTTTCCTCCTTGTATCCTGATCGTTCGTGCTTCAGTTTTCGTAGTGTATATGAAACGAGATTGGGGGGAGGATGTCAAGTGCGGGGAGTCTCCTTTAAATAGAAGAAGTCGGAACAGCGTCGGTCCCGATCAATCCGCTAGAGAGAATCAGCTTCGACTTCATCTGATGACAGTGCTTTTTTCACGGAAGCCACTATATAGGGGTACGGTACGATGTTCACTAAGCCCGCATTAATTGGAAAGTCCCCGAGTCTGGCATCTTGAAAACTCATTACCATGCCACAGACTCGGCCGTCATATGCTCTGTAGACAGGTGAGCCGCTGGAGCCCTTGTTCACCATCATATCAGCCTGAAGGAGTTTTATTACTTTCATTGTATCTCCAACTGATTCTACTTGTTTGCAGCTCAATATTCCCGTGTGCGAACTGGGCCAATAATAGATCTGGGTATCTCGTATCGTATATTGGGTCAGATCATAACCAGTGCATGCAAGCATTTCACCATCGTTTAAGTCCCAGATATCTGCAAACTTCACTTTCTGAATGTGACGCTTGGACAAGTCGGGCTCCGTAACATCAATTAGTGCAATATCACGAGCCGAGTCGAGATACAGTAGGTTTGCCCCGTATGGCTGATAGGGGTCCTTATGTAAGAAGACTCTGATTGCGCTTGTATCGCAGTCAATTGCCATTGAATCAGTGCACTCTTTATTAATGAATAAGTGCTTGCAAGTTGCCAAGATGATTCTACCATTCTTACTGTTGGCAACTATGAAAGAAGTTCCGTGCTTGGCGGGACTACTGTCGAGCGACGGAACTTCTACATGTGCCAAAGACGTCTTGATTACATTGATTACGAAAGACAATTCCGAAGTTGAGTCCGAAGGCTCTCCTGCAATTGTGCTCCCACGCAGAGAGAACGCAAACAACAATGTACAGAGCACTCCTCGAGCAATCGAGTTCATATCAGTCAGCCTTTCAGTTACCGCTTGGGGCACCGTGTGCCCGATCCTCAACTCTAAACTAGTAATCTCCTGGAAAGACTGTCAATCACATTTTTGAAAGTAGGAAGAGTTGCGCATAGCAGACACTTGCGGCAAGTTAGCGAACTGGCGTCGGTGTCTGACCAACTATCTCTTCGAACCTCTCCTCATCACGTAGCTCACGCAACAACAAATTGACCCAAGCCTTCGTATAGAGATAATCTCCGTGCACTACATCATACATACAATACTCTGATCTTGTTCGTTCAGGACGTGGGCTATCTCCGACTGGGCGAACTCCGAAGAATCGCCACGCTTCAGTGTGAGTATGCATATTGATTCGGTATGGCAGATTCTCCTGCAACTTTTCAACAACTTGACTGGGCTTCAACAAATCGAGATTTGTAATCGGTATGTGCTTTTCTTTAATGAGCACGTTGAGCTTCTCCAAGCGTTGAAGTTCGTCTTTGCTAGCTTCGTCAATTGGGATAAAGGTGACTGCTGCATCTGCAATATTCTGCCTATTCACCACTCTTGGCACGAGGAATACATTGAAGGAGTACTTAATACTGTTCAGTACAGAGGACGACAGATTCCCGCGAAACCGCTCAACATATTCCCTGACCGTTTTGACGCTATCAACTGCCAACCGTTGGCTGGCCTTTCTCTTCTCCGATGGAATTGTCCGGGAGAATTGTAGAGATACCGCTAACTGCTCAGTAAGCGCGTACCTTGCACCAAAATTACTTACTATAAAGTCCTCTAGGTTTAATAGTGCGGCCTGACATTCGCCATATAGCGAAGCGTCAAGATCTGGGAGATGTCTATGTTCTACCTTGTTTCTTAATCCTATTAAAAACTCGAGGTTTTTTCTTTCGGGTGGATTCTTGTCGCCGTAGTACTCTTTCAAGCACTTCGCAAGATCCCAGTGCTTTGGTTCCCCATCGATTCTGGCATAACGCACACCTCTTCCAGTACTAGAGGCACTGCTTTTGTACCAAGGTCGACGCTTGCGTTTATAGTATATGGCATGGAAGCAGGCTGTCCACGCGATAATGATCAAGACAAGAAACTCCGCTGTACGAAATCTCGACCCGGGTCTATTGTACGAACTAACTGCAGCTATAGCCGCAGATCGGCATTTCTCGAGATTCTCACTTGCTAGCTTTGGCAAACCCTTCGGCATGCTTCACCCACATAGACCTCTTCAGATATGAAGTTCAGACTCGCCTCTTCCACTTCCAACGAGCAAGATAGTCCGACGTCAAATCCCGCGCAACTACATAATCGCAGCTACACCCGGACCAAGGTCCGGAACCCATCTCAGCGGCGTGCGTCCTTACCCCGTGTAGGGACAGCTCGCGAGCTGTCCGCCCAACCTCACCCCCGTCCCCTCTCCTTTGAAAGGAGAGGGGGGCATACAGGCGGCGGGACAGGCGTCAGGTCACATCCCGCCGTGGGCGCGCCAGGACCTGACGCAACACGATTACGGCAGATGTGGACATCTGCCGGGCACACGTACCGGGCGTCAGGTCACACTCGCCTGCGGCGAGCAGGTCCTGACGCAACTTATCTACTCACCGATGATCTTAATTATCACCCGCTTCTTTCGCCGCCCGTCAAACTCCGCGTAGTAGACCTGCTGCCAGGGGCCGAAGTCAATTTTGCCATCCGTGATCGCCAGCAGCACCTGGTGATGCATCAGCAGATTCTTCAGGTGCGCATCGCCGTTGTCCTCGCCGGTGCGATGATGCCGGTAGTCCTTGCCGAACGGCGCCAACCCCTCCAGCCATTCATCGATATCCACAATGAGGCCGGACTCGGCGTCATTGACATACACTGCGGCCGTAATGTGCATCGCGGAGACCATGATGAGGCCGTCGCGGATGCCGCTCTTCTCGACCGCCGCTTCCACTTTGTCGGTGATATTAATGTAGTCTCGCCTTTTGGGGACATTGAACGTCAGGTATTCCCGGTAGGATTTCATGGTATGATTCCTTGTTTATGTTGCTGGTGGCATCAGGTCACAGTCGCCTGTAGCGAGCAGGACCTGACGCAACACTCGGAAGCTGTCAGGCAGAGTTACCTGACGGCACATTAATGTCTGAGGTAGCTGATAAACCTGGCCGCGGTCGCCCACCGCTCTGCGGTGGAGTCCGGTCATCTCTGCACCGATCCTTCCTGCCTAACCCGTTTACTCACCACTCGTGCCACGAAATCCCGGGCGACCCTGGACCCCTGCCTGCGCAGGAGTGACCGGAAGGGCGAGGGTGACAAGTAGAGGGAGGAGTGGCAAAAGCTGCTACGGCTCCGCTATCCAGGCATCCACAGAGTACTTGTCGTGGATCTCGCGGCTCAGTGCCTTCGCGTCGGCATAGCTCTCGAAGTCGCCGATGCGGATCCGGTAGTATTCCGTACCGTCAACCGTCTCCGTGGTGATATACGGGTCATAGCCGCGTTGTCTGTATAGATCGAGCAAGTATTGGGCGTAGTCCAGATCCGTGCAGGCGGCCGTCTGTACCGTAAAGCCCATGACCGGCTCGGTGCGCATCCCTTCGATCTCCGGTTCCTCGGGCTCAGGTGGCGGCTCCGGCATCGTATCGGCAACCATTATAGTGTCCGGCATCGTGTCCACCGGGGTCGGTTCCGGCAGCGTAGCCTCCTCTTCCTCTCCCCCGCAGCCGACATACAACAACAGTGCCAGAGCCAGAATCGAAATATAGCCTGTCTGTTTCATCGTATCCTCCAAATCGTTATGTTTCTATATCTTATACAACGCAATTCACGTTGTTGGCTTCCCGCCATAAGGTGCTTCGTTATCAGCACTGTCCCCAGAGGTCCAAGTTGACATTGTTTCCAACCCGCGTAGAGACGGGGCTTGGCCCCGCCCGAACATTGCCCGGTGCGGCACAAGGCCGCGCTCTACGCCAAGAAACAACGGTCCGATCCTCATCGGTGCTGGATCTCAGCTTATGGAACATCCACTTATTAACCGGACGCCAAAAGCGCTGTCAACTTAAAAGGGTGCCGATAACAAAAACTAAATGGTTGAAATTTGTATAATCAGTGCCTAGAATATCGTGTACAACAGAATATTATGCGAGCCCATGACAACATACTGGAACTGATCGGCCACACGCCGATGGTCCGACTTCGGACGGGCGTTCCGTCCCCGGGACCACAGGCGTTCGCCAAGCTGGAGATGTTCAACCCAACCGGCTCTCTCAAGGACCGGATGACGCACTATATTATCCGTAAAGCTCTCGATGAAGGCCGACTGAGACCCGGAGATACGGTCATCGATAATACGTCCGGTAATACCGGCTCGGCTCTGGCCATGGTAGCCTCACTTTATGGCCTGAAGGCGATTGTCACGACACCCGTGAAGACCAGCCAGGAGAAGATCGATCTGATCCGGTCTTATGGTGCGGAAGTGATCATCACACCGGAGACGGACAATCATGATGATCCGGAGGGCTTCTTCATGGTGGCTCGCCGCCTGGCGCAAGAGCATGGGTATTTCGATCTGGACCAGTACAACAACCAGGATAACGTCGAGGCGCATTACCACACGACGGGTCCGGAGATCTGGGAGGATACCGACGGCCGGATCACTCACCTGGTGGCCGGGATCGGGACCGGCGGTACGTTTTCCGGAACGGCTCGTTTCCTCAAGGAACAGAATCCGACCGTTCGCACAATCGCCGTCGACCCCGAAGGCTCCGTTTTTGCGGAGTACATCAAAGAGAACAAGCAGATTGCCGGTCATGCCTACAAAGTCGAAGGGATCGGCTCGGATGTGATAACGGAGGCACTACACCCTCATCTTGTCGATGAGGTGATCACCGTATCCGACCGCGATTCGTTCAATCGGGCGCGACTGATTGCCCGAAACGAGGGCATCTCCGCGGGCGGTTCATCCGGTGCCGTAGCGGTAGCCATGGAACGTGTGGCGGCTGAGGCGGAGTCGAGTGCCGTTATAGTCGGTATTTTCGGCGACGCCGGTATACGGTATTTGAGCAAGTGTTATAACGATTCCTGGATGAGGCAGCACGGTTTCTTACCTGAGCAGGAGGTACACAACTAGCGATGCATTGGCTGATGATGTGTGTGACAGGTATATTCCTGGCGGCGGTCGCAAAGGAGACCGAGACTCCGACGACGTGGTTTCCCGTGACCGAGGAGTTACGATTCGATTTTGGCCATGTCGGCATAGACTATACGATCTATCATGATTATCCGTACGAAAACCGCACCGGCGATACCGTCCGGGTCGAAGAAATCGATGTCACGTGCGACTGTTCTTCGGTCTATGCGCGTAATACGGTCATCCCGCCGGGTGACACGACATATTTCATGTTGAAGTTCAGCACCAAGGACTTTTACGGTAAGGTAACCAAGACCTTCACCGTCCATACCGATCATCCCCGCCTGCCGGAGATGATCTACGTCTATTCGGGGATTGTGGGCCAATGGTACGGCGGGATCAAGCCGGAGCCGCACTCGTTGTTCTTTCTTCCTGGCAAGGGTCCCCAGACAATACGTATCCAAAATCCCCTGTATGACCAGATCATGGTGACGCAATACATCCAGCGCGACTCCACGTTTACGACTCATATCAAAAGCGAAACGGCACCAAAAGGCGAGGACCTGGAAATCGAGATTGCACCCAACCCGAATCTGGCCAGCGGGTCCTACGTATCCAACGTCACGTTACATGTCACCCAGGTTGAAGTCGACGAGCCGAATATACTGACGATTCCGATCAAAATCGTGGTGTACTAGGGGCAACGAGGTAGCGGATGCCGTTGCGATACGATTTGACCGGCGTGTCGGTAGACGGATCCAGCCGAAAAATGACTTGACACGAGCTCTCCGAGGAGCTTACTTGAGGTAGTGAGGGTGACTCTCTGCTGTCCCTGGGTAGTTTCCTAGCCCCCTCTACCCAACCAGAGTAGCGCCCTCTATTTTTGTATTCGGGGCATTCACCGGGTGAAGTAGTCGAGGGTCGGCGCCTGTTCACTGAATTCGACGACCCGACCCATCATCTTGACCACGTCAACGGGATATCGCCCGACCGCCGTTTCTCCGGAAAGCATAACATAGTCCGACCCATCCAGAACCGCGTTGGCAACATCGCTGACTTCCGCCCGCGTCGGGCGCGGATTGTGCGTCATGCTCTCCATCATCTGAGTCGCCGTGATAACGAACTTCTTGCGCCGACGGCATTCATCAAAGAGGATCTTTTGCAGCACCGGCAGCTGGTAAATCGGCAGCGAGACACCCAGGTCCCCACGGGCCACCATAATGCCGTCCGCAATATCCAGGATCTCATCGAGATTCCGGATAGCCGCCCGATTCTCGATCTTGGCAACGAGCCGGCACGAGGAGTTGCTCTCGGACATGACCTTTCTGATGTCTTTCATATCCTGCCCGTTCCGCACAAAGGACTGAGCAATAAAATCGACTCCCGCAGCCAGGCCGAAGCGAATGTCTGACCGGTCCTTGGGCTTCAGGCCGACGTGCGGCAACTGGACATCGGGAATGTTGATACCCTTGTTCTGTTTAACGATCCCCGGCACCACTACTTCACAGGCGATGTAGTCGTTCGAAGTATTCAGCACCTTCAAAGCAATCGTACCGTCATCGATAAATATCATTCTGTTTTCTTCTACGATTTCGAGCGAGCCTTCATAATCAATGGGAATCGACAGGAAACTGCTGCGGGCGTTCTCAGCCGTGAGATATACCGTCTGACCTTTCGTCAGCCGAATCTGTCGATCTGACGAGGCGGGTAGAGTGGCCACGCGGATACGAAATCCCTCCAGATCCTGCAGAAGCTCCAGGTCACCTCGGGGGCCGCCGCTGATTTTCTTCATTGTGTCGATCCGGTTTCGGTGTTCGTGCTGCGTGCCGTGCGAGAAGTTGAGCCGGGCGACATTCATGCCCGCCCGCATCATGTCCCTGAGCGTGGCGGCGCTATCGGACGCCGGTCCGATCGTACATATTATCTTCGTTCGTGGCATTTGGTATCCAATTACACTGAGCGTTGTTTGCCACCACTATCGTGCAATGTGGTGTGAATGCTATCTTCATTGCGCCGGTGCCGACGTGACCCGTACCACCCGGCGAATAACAATCAGATTCGTTTCCAATTTAAAGTAACCGGTCCGAGTAGGGAATCAAGGACTAAGTACCTGAATCTGCACTCCCGGGTGCGTTGTCAATGTCAGTCCTCCAACTCTCCCGTTCACAAAAAAGCCGCCCGGGTGGGCGGCTCCAGACAAAACTTATGGACTAACCAGTCTTATTATTATTCAGCCTTGATGATACAGT
>CAZLBP010000019.1:0-69011 GCA_964557855.1 uncultured Ignavibacteriales bacterium
GTGAATGACACCACCCGCACGTTCGGATCCTTCATCAACGGCTCGCCCAATTCCGAACCGGAACCGGTCACGACATTGAAGACCCCCGGCGGCAGGCCTTCCTCTTCACATACTTTCGCCATATTGACGACGGACAGCGGCGTTTCCGTGGCGGGCTTGATCACGACCGTGTTACCGCATATGAGAGCCGGCATGGTTTTCCACGATGGGATGGCCATCGGGAAATTCCAGGGCGTAATAAAGGAACAGACCCCCAACGGCTGGCGCACTGTCATGTTAAATTTGTTGCGCATCTCCGATGGTGTCGTTTGACCGAACAGACGTCGGCCTTCACCGGCCATGTAGAAGGTCATATCGATTGCTTCCTGGGTATCACCTCGGGTTTCATCGAGGATTTTTCCCATTTCACGTGTCATGTCGCGCGAAAGCTCTTCTTTCTGCTGCGTCAGGCGCGTGCCGATGCGGTAGAGAATCTCCCCTCGTTTCGGAGCGGGTACCAGACGCCACTTTTTGTAAGCATCAGACGCGGCTTCTATCGCCGTCTTGACGTCATCGCCATTCGACTTCTGGAATACTCCGACAACTTCGTCCGTATTGGCCGGGTTGATGTTTTCGTAAGTCCGACCTGATTTCGACTCGACCCACTGGCCGTTTATAAAGTTCTTAAAAACCTCTGGCTTGCTCATATGCTGCTCCGTTAAGGTTTTACCGTTCAATAGCTTGCCACAACTCCCACGAACCGCTTTGTGAATTTATTCACAGCGCTCGCATACAAGCCGGTAATATATCGGATATTATAGTAATGTCAACCGGTTTCAGGCCGGAATAACGCTATTTTTTCCCTTGTGCTGCAACGAATTAGGGTACACGAATCGACACTCGCTGCCCGAGCTTCAGTCAGATTCGAGTGAACAAAACGTTGACTGAAATCGTCAGTTAGGTATATTGAAATAAACCGTTTAGCTTGGGGATAGTATCATGCGGAAACTCCCACAGATTTTGCTACTGGTAGCTTTGACCGGGTGGCATATGCAGTGCTCCAATTCCACCGAGCCATTACAATGGGATCCAAAACGAACTCCCGCCGACCTGACGGCTGAAGAAAAGGCATTGGTCGATGCCGGCGCTGCCTTCAGTTTCAAGCTCTTTCAGGAAATTGCCGCCCATACGCCGGCCGACTCCAATATCTTCATAGCGCCGCTATCGGTATCATATGCGCTGGGGATGACATACAACGGCGCCGCCGGTGAAACGAGAGAGGAAATTGCCGCAACACTGGAATTGGCCGGCTTGACTCTTGAAGAGATCAACCAGTCGTATCAGAGCCTCACCCAACTCCTCACCCAACTCGACCCGGCGGTAGTCATAACTATCGCTAACGCCATCTGGTATCGCATCGGCAAACCGGTGCTCCCGGAGTTCATTGAACTGAATCTCACGTACTTTGATGCTACGGTGGATGAGGTCGACTTTCTCGATCCAAATACCCTGGCGGCTATCAATCAATGGGCCGAGGACAATACGAACGGCAAGATAAAGAAAATCATGGACCGACTGGATCCCAACCTCGTTTTTCTGCTTGCCAACGCTATCTATTTTAAAGGGGATTGGACGTTTCCGTTTGACCCGGAGAAAACCAGAACGTCTCCCTTCCATCTCGCAAGCGGCTCCGAGACGGAATGTGACATGATGTATGCGGAGGTTCCGCAAATAGCTGCGGACCATGAAGATGTCCCGCCTGATAAAATCACTTTCTATCAGCATGTAGATTTCAAAGCAGTGTCACTCCCCTATGGAAACCAGTATTTCCAGGCGATGATTGTCCTTCCGGAAAGGGATGTATCGATCGCTGACTTCTGTTCCGATTTTGATGCTGCCGTCTGGAATCGAATCATCTCCGGTCTGTCTCACGAACAGCGGCTGGAACTCAGCTTCCCCAAATTCAAGTTCAGTTACGATCTGGGTTTGGACGAGACGCTTCAGGCGCTTGGTATGGAGCGAGCATTTCTGACGGGGGCGGCTGATTTCAGTAACATGCTTGAGGGAGGCGGGGTCTGGATTGATACCGTGATTCACAAGACGTTTGTACAGGTTGATGAAAAGGGAACGGAAGCTGCTGCGGTGACAGTGGTCGGAGGTGTTGAGTCGATCCCCCCTCAGCTTTTCTGCGACCGCCCCTTCCTGTTCATCATTTACGAACACGAATCCGGGACCATCCTCTTCATGGGCAAAATTGCCAATCCTGTCTGGGAGGACTAGCAAAGGACCGCCATACACTCCCGAAGCGGCAGATAGGGATATCTGCCGCTTTTTTTGTGCTGTTCCGACAGGTCCTTCCCCGCCCTTGTGGCCTGTCAAAAGACATCGGATACGGTTGTGTCAGGTCCTGAGCCCGCGTCAGCGGGATTGTGACCTGACATGCAATGCGTTGGGAAACAAGAGCGGTCACACGATTCCACTAACGTGGATTCGCAGGACTTGCTGCAATTTCCAGATGAGGCTTTTTGGGCACTCCCGTCATCGGGGTGTGACCGGCCTGCCCGACTCACGGGAAATCCCTCTGCCGCCGCAATCCGAAAGACCTTTAGGCCTTTCGTCCTCGCCATGCGTGCATTATATTGAAGACGTAAATAAAATAGTTTATGCTGACTTTGATTGTCGCCTCGATCGGTCCGTTCCATCCGCCGGTATAGAAGGTGATCATCGCGGTCCAGTTAGCGGCTATCAGGTGAGCTTCGTTGGGGGTCACCATGTTGCAGCTTGCGGAGCGGCAGATTCCCAGCCAAAACCAGGCCATTGGCAAGAGTACAAATAAGATGTATCGCATGTTGTCCTCCTACTGAAGAGTAACCAGCACAAGAATCTGGCCCGTCCGACCTTCTTTCAGCGGCTGCATCGCCTTACCCTGGACAGCCCCTCTGGCCTGGTCGTAATCAAGCACTTTCATAGCGTAGCCGGGGTTCGCCGAGGTCGTCAGCAGGTCACCGGGCTCGATACCTCCAAACGGATCGTGACATATCGAATTTCCGTGAGAGCGCAGATTGCCTCCTTAGGCAATTGACGACATTCCCAGTCCTCCTACACTGAACAGGCGGCAGCGCGTCCGCCGCTCATTCAACAATCAATCCCAATCGAGTAGGAGGATCAGTCAAACAGGTAGAAGGCACAACCGCAAGGGGTTACATTGCTACAGCCGGCTCGCCCCCGGCCCCCCACATCTTTCTCTTGCGCCAAATGAAATGAAACTTTACTTTTCCACTAACGCCGGAGTGGTGGAATAGGTAGACACCAGGGATTTAAAAAGCCATCCGGGTGAAAATGTAAGTAGTTGGTGCGCAATGGATGTTGGTGCAGCGTAAGAGATTGCGGAGAGCGTCTAATGGTATGGATTAGGCTTGGTTTGGCTATATTTGGTTCTTCTATGGACACTTGGCAATACTCCTATACTACCAAGATGTTGTGCCAGCTTAGTCTTTGCGGGCAATGGAGTATATCAGAGGTGAGGTGTACTCATGTCGGGTGACAAGGCTTCAACAGGGATAAAAATCCACGACATGCATCACGGACTCATTCAGGCCACGGGTGCCATAGTCGAGACTGAACTATCCTTGCTAAAGGAGTTAGGATCTGCCATTCAAATCGCAACAACCATCAAGGATCATGAAGTTATCAGCGATCTGAAGCCCCTCTTCGCGGCGGCCGGTGAACTGAAGATTCCGCGATCTCTTGCTAAGGAAGCTCTGAGACACCTGGAACGTCTCGGGTTCGTGAGGCTTAAGTGGGATACAGGAAAGATCAATGTCACCAGAATCGACATAACCGTACCCGAGTTACATAGCATATACACCGCGTCCGGAGACTACTTCGATTCTGAAAACAGTAGTGAGATCGCGGCCAAATTTGTTGATCTGCTCGATACACTGAGTCTTTTTCCCCACAAGGAGCGGGACGTCAGATCTCAGCTTGCGGTTAGTCCGGAAGACTATGACTGCATGAAGGATGTCGGCACTGCGACGTCACTGCTGGATACGTACGTGTCTCCGGCTGACTCGGAGAGCGTGATTTTCTCACCTATCTACTGGGATGACAATCCCCAACAGATTTTTGAGTTGCTCAAGAAGCACAAATCAGAGAAACTCGCAGGCGTACTGAGAGAAATCAAGAAGTATCAAGGTCTTTCGGGCGATAGTGTCTCAGATCAATTGATGCTCGACGCGATCAAACTGGGGTGTTTTCCAACGTTGAGTGTCAATTCCAGTTCTGGGCTGCGCAAGTTCGTTTTCACACCCCAGCTCGGAGTTGGACGGGCCGAAAAGGTTTTGCTTCACAAAGCTAGGGTCTTGCTATCTTGTGTGCGCTACGGGGAGAATTTCGCGGGTATAACGAAGATTCACGACCCCGAAAAACTCCTAAACGTTTTGTCGGGCAGAGGCTACTTGTCAGGTCATTCTGAGAGTTTGAAGCAGTATGAATCGGCAAGAAACCAGGGGCTCGTTAAACTGATTCCGTCTGCTATAGGTAGGTACGAGGTTCACTTTGTGGACAATGAGGAGAACCGAAAAGCCGTCGCGTTTGCTTTGGAGATGTTGGCTGTCGGCGAGGCCGCCAAGTATGATGACAGTCAGGAATTGGCTAAGAAAATCCTCCTACCCGACAGCATCAAACATCCGACTCAGACAAGAACTCTTGTTTTGAAGGGTGAATCTCGTCGAAAGTCTTCAGCAACAATGGAGCGAGTGAATGATATACTGCGAGGGATTGATATATGAGTAAGTCGGTTGAGAACCGAGACCATAACCTGAAGCTATTATGCAAGATTTTGTTTGACGAATTGGGCTTTGTGACTTACTACGAGGTCAGACTTCGTACCAAAAGCTATGTTCAATCTCTAAAGACCTATGATGTTTCCGACATAGACGCCTACGCGTGTAGCTTCCTATCAGACATGACTTTCGAAACTCTTGGTGCGGAATGTAAGAGTGGTGAGTCGGGCGCTCTGGAAGAGCTATACAAGTTCATGGGAGTCATCAAATACTGCGGTATTCGAAAAGCTTACTTTGTCAAGACGAAAATTCATCAGAACGCACGGCAGGTGGCTAGCCGGCAGAATGTGTCGTGCTATTCAGAGGCTGAATTAAGAAGGTTGCTACTAGGACTTAATGTAGATGTTGACAAGCAAATTAAGGTGGAACGTGCTCGATATAGTAGGCTTCTAAAAGCAATCGCCGATCAAGGAAGGGTAAATGAGAAAATAGTCGATTACCTGACCTTTGATTATTGGAACAAGGAGAACTGGCGGAACATACACAATATCCTGCATTTGCTAAAGAACCCCAAGTCTGGCGAGTTGTTTCCCAATTCGGACACGAACCACAAGCTCTTCTGCTATTATGTTTTGGAGCTTCTTACACTATCTGTGTTGAGGAATATCGGCGATGCTATGGTCGTAGGTTTTTCAGACATAAATCAAGCGTTGCGAGTTTCGCTCTATGGCGGTGCCGAAGCTTTGAGCGAAAAACAAAAGATCTACGATATGGTGAACCAAACCTTGGGAGAAAACAGGCAGTTTTCCCCACCTTGGGAAGAGGATTTTGTGAACTTGTCGACAAGGTTTACGGATCATACAAGAGACAGCTCTCTTACTCTGAATCTTCTTCGCGATCTGCGAGAGAACTCGTTTTACGAGGACAAGGTTCAAATCCGGCTCGCTATGGTGAAGACGTACTCAGACCTAACTAGGAAATTTGTCCAAGACTTGATGCAGTTTGTATCTACGCATTCGGAGGTTGATATCGATGTCTTCACCGAATTTATGGAGATTTGACTGTCTTGGGTAGACGCTTTTCAGGTTCCCACCCAACTCCCCTCAACTTCGCACAAACTCAAAGAGCACACCTGACTGGCCTGCAGGTTCCGGCAGGGTACCATAGAGACTCAGTATCCGTCCAAGGTAGTGCTTCGCCTCCACCGTGACGGACAGCGCCCGCCGGTCTGCTGGACAGCCTGCGCCTGCCCACAGCCTCGGACGGACTTGGCCTCCTCTTCAAACGCCTGACGCTTAAAGCCCTCCGGGCGAATTATGGCGCGTCCGGGCGCTTGTCGTGCGGCTAGTCCGCCCCTTTATGTCTTGCCAGGGTACCGGAGAGGCCAGCCAGCGTACGCCTCGCCAGACTTACAACCAAGCGCTGGTTTCAAAGTAATCATGTCTCTTTCCCAGAAAGGATGGGTTCTTCTGTTCGTCATATAGATGCGCGCTGAAAAATGCATGTGTCTCTCTCAATATAGCTCTATCGGCCAATTTGGCAAATCCCAAGAGTCGGTACAATTGGGACCATATTGGGACCACTCGTGGCTCCCGGGGTAACAAGATTACTTGCTGGCAATTGCGAAGTTATAGTAGGGCACCAAGGACTTCTTGTCTCTTGCGTTTTTCACTCAACTTAGATAACTTTTTGCTGCACCCACTAACGCCGGAGTGGTGGAATAGGTAGACACCAGGGACTTAAAATCCCTTGGTCCGTAAGGACCGTGCCGGTTCGAGTCCGGCCTCCGGCAGTATGATGCAGGGGATTTCGCCCCCCGAAAACGGGCTCGCCACAACAGCCTCAGCGGCTGAACAGACTCAGATCAGTAGCCCGCTTGTAGTTCTTGAAATGGATCTTGGCGACATTGGCAAGTTCATCAGTGCCGTACTTACGGACGAAAGCCCGGCCGGCTTCGTCGACTATCGGCGCGGCGCCCTTCGGCAGGTTCAGATCGTACTTTTCGCTCAGCTTATCCAGCTCCCGAATAAAGGCCGCGCGGGCCAAAATCGAGGCCGCCGCCACTTGAAAGACATCTTCCCCCCGAAACTGCTGGTGAACGTCGACCGTCATTCCTGTCCGTTTGACTTCGTTTTCGATCAGCTCGGTCTTACCGAACTGATCGACCACGACCTGGTCGGCCTCGTTGTCCTTCAGCAAATCGACAATCACCCGCGCATGCCCCGCCGCCAGCAGCTTGTTAAGGTTCTTGATGCGCAGGTACTGCTTATTGTATTGTGCGGGCGGGATGACGAGTATTTCATGGGGGTAAAGATTGCTCAAATAGTCGGCTATCTCGAGGACACGGTTGTTTGAAATCTTCTTGCCGTCGCGTACGCCGTATTCGGACAGCCGATCGCGATCACTGTCGGGCGCCAGGAACGAGGCAATTACGAGCGGACCGAAGAAATCCCCCTTCCCTGATTCATCGACCCCGACAATCCGGCGTGCAGCGCCCATGCTTAATTGGCGCGCTCGATATATTCGCCGGTACGGGTGTCCACCTTGACCTGGTCCCCTTCTTTGATAAAAGGCGGGACCTTGACCTCCAGCCCGGTTTGCAGCTTCGCGGGCTTGGTGATGTTGGAAACCGTATCACCCTTGACTGCCGGCTCGCTCTCGACTACTTCCAGAATTACCGAAGCCGGCAGATCGACCGAGATGGCCTCGCCGTCCAGAAACATCACCTTATATTCATCGTTTTCCAACAGATACCACTTGGCGTCGCCGAGATTGTCAACCGGAATCGACACCTGTTCGAACGAAGTCGTGTCCATGAAGGTGTATTCCCCCACGTTCTCGTACAGGTACTGCATCTTGCGTTCTTCGACATCGGGAGCTTTGAACGAGTCGTTGGACCCGAACACTTTCTCCTGTATGGAGCCGGTCTTTATGTGTTTGAGTTTGGTGCGGATGTTGGCCTTGCCACGTCCCATCTTAAAGTGTTGGTAATCGATAACATAATACGGCTCGTCATCTACCAGTATCCGCAGACCTTTTCTAAAGTCAGACGGTGAATACATTTATGTCCTCCTAATTTAACGGCGCGTAATATAACAAAATGTGCGTTGGTTCAAACAGATTTTTGTGCTGTTTGACGGATGATGCGGACATCTGCCGTTCACGGGAGTGCGGTTCCGGCGGGTCTGAAGTCCCGCGCGGCACAACACGAGAGGCTGCCTTAATTGGGAAGATGTGGAGTGTCAAGCCAACAACCGACTCCGATTCCCGTCTTGAAGGGAGTGGCCGAAGGGCGAGGTGTGTTTGTGAAGGAAATACATCTCAGGGTCCGGCATCCCGCCAATAGGTGATACCCGTCGGCATCAGTTGGAATCTGATCAGACAGACGACCGGGCGGGATCGGAAGTATCAATGTCCTGAACAGTGTCGGTGCTTTTCCTGGGCAGGCAAATTCGAAAAGTCGTCCCATCCCCGACTACCGATTCGACCGATATTCGCCCGCCGTGCAGGTCGATCACTTTGGCGGCGAGGGGCATACCGAGCCCGGTGCCGGAAGGTCGGGAGGAGTAGAAAGGCGTGAAGATGTTATCGATCTGGTCACGCGCTATGCCGCAGCCGTAGTCTCGCACCAGAATAATCGTTTCAGTAGTCCGCGATTGAACCTGTATGTCTATCTTTGTGTCCTGTTGGGGCGAGGCGTCAATGGCGTTGTCAATCAGGTTCGTGACGGCCTGACGGAACAAGAGCGGGTCAATCGAAACGGATACATCGGCCGGACATTCCAGTGTGAACCGGAGCCGTGTACTGTCATCATTCCCATATCCTTGACAGATCTCCTGCAAGAACTCGCGCAGCGGAGTCTCGATCGGGCGTGCCGCCAGCGGTCGCGCGAACTGCAGGAATCTCTCCGTCAGTTCTTTCGCCTCGTGGGTACCGTCCAGCAGTTCCTTTACGGCGGGATCGTCGAAACCGAATTTGGCCAGTCGCTTCTGAAGGAGTCTCACGTATCCGGCGACGGCGCCCAACGAATTGCGCAATTGATGAGCGAGTCCGCCGGACATTTCACCCAGCGCCGCCAGGCGTTTCTTTGTCTCCAACTCTCGCCGCAGCTGTTCCCGTTCCGTGAGATCGTTGATCACCAGAGCCGCGCCGATGAAGGCGCCCTCAGAATCGGCTACTGTCGTCATAGTTACGCCCAGTCTGAGAGACGTATGGTCCTGCAGATCGTAATCGATCTCACTGTACCCGGCAGCGTGGCCAGATGTCAGCACTTCATTCAAACGGCCCGCGATTTCAGCGTTGTCAGGCAGTACTTCCGTGAAATGCTTGCCCTCATCGTCACTTGCGGTCAATCTCAGCAGCTTCTTGATGGTACCATTGAGAGTCACCAGCCGCCCGGTTGTGTCGGTGGTGATAACACCGGAATTGCCTGAGTCCAACAGAAACTGGCTGAATTGTTCCGCGGATTCCGCCCGGTTCTCGATGGCTTTATTCAGGCGGAGCAACTCCTGCTCTTTGTCCCGTAGTTCGGCGATGATGTTTTCATACTCATCGACAATCTGGTCCACGTCGTCCTCATGCCGATTCTCGAGTCGCCCGGCGTTCACGGCGGCCCTGATAATTCTTCGGAAGGGCGTAATGATAAACCGTGAAAGTAAAATGCAGATCGCGAGAATGCCGAGTACGGCTACTGAGCCGACCATCACGACCACGCGGTGACTGTCATCGAGAAACGCCAAATCATCTATGTTTCTGGACAGAATCAACAAGCTGCGGCCCTTGCCGGAGGACAGGGGAGTAACGTAGTAATACTCCGCCTCATGACCGCGGGTCAGCGTTTCGAACTCGGACGCAAGCAGCTTCTGTGCCAGATTCGGCAGATGATCGGGTGGAAACTGACGAACCGTGGCTACAAACCATTGACGGCGGGTTTCGATCGACGCGTCCGAAGGAACAGCCGAAATAATGTGCAGGGAACTCAGTCTGTATTCATGTTTGATGTGCTCACTGTCCGCGGCAGTGAGTCGAGGGACGGCCCCATCCGGCAACACCCTGTTCACGGCCAGGGCCGCGTTGTTGAAGCCAGTCAGGACCGACTGGCGCTTGGCGGTTCGGGCACGATAGATGATCAGATTCGATACGAAGTTCAAACTCAGGAGAAGCAGAACTATTGCCAAAACGCCCAGATGGATTTCAGACTTGAATTTCCTTTTTGAGCTCCCCATAATGTACTATACAACCTATGTATCTCCTGACGGTCAAAGCCGATCAGGGAGCCACGCCGACTGCCGGGATACCGACAACATGAGAGACGTAGAACTCGATAACTTGAGAACCATATATCATGGCCGCCACCGCCGCCAGGGCCAGAAACGGTCCGAACGGAATCATCCGGGATTGACGGAGTTTGGCGGAGAACATCATCATCCCCAAAGAAACAACCAGACCGATAACGGCGGAAGAAATGAAAATAAACAGTACCTGCTTCCAGCCGAGGAACGCCCCCAGCATGGCCGCCATCTTGATGTCTCCCCCGCCCATCGATTCTTTCTTGAACAGCCAATCACCGAGCAGTGCGATCAGGAAAAGCGACCCACCGCCGACGAGAAGCCCGATTGCCGACGAGATGATGCCTATACCGCCGGGCAGGAACGAGACGCCCAGGGCCAGGACGATGCCCGGCAGCGTGATCGAGTCAGGAATTATGTAGTAATCCAAATCGATGAAGAAGATGACGATCAGGATCGAGACGAGCAAAGCATGGGTAACGAAAGAGAATGACAGGCCGTAATACGAGAAGAAGTAACAGTAGGTCAGGCCGTTAAGCAGTTCGACCAGCGGATAGCGCAGGGATATCTTGTCTCTGCAGAAGGCGCAGCGGCCGCGGAGAAGAACCACGCTCAACAGGGGGATGTTATGATACCATTGCAGTTGCCGGCCGCAGCCGGGACAGACCGAGCGGCTCCTCGCCAGAGGCAGTTTGCGCGGCAATCGGTAAATGACTACGTTCAGGAATGAACCGATGCACAAGCCCAGAAGACCAATCCAGATGAGAACTATGGTATTCATATAGTAGGTATATCGGATATCCGGGAGTTAACTCAACTCCCCGAGAAGATTCATGATAAGAGCGCAGACGACGGGCCCGGCAGTCTCGGTGCGCAGAATTCGTCCTCCGAGAGAAATAACTTGATAGCCGGCTTCTGACGCGGCGCCAACTTCTTCCTGCGCAAAGCCCGATTCCGGACCAACCAGTACGGTCACTCTTCTGCTGAAGTCCTCCTGTTTGAGTCGATCAAAAGGAGTGCTGCGGTTGCCCGGATGAAAAATCAAGTTGACGAATTCTGAATCGGTCTCGTTTAAGAAATCCCGTAAGCCGATTGGCAGCGAAATGTCCGGGCGGTAGGAGCGACGAGACTGTTTCATGGCGGCCAGCGCCACTTTTTCCCAGCGTCGCAGCCGGGAGGCGATCCTCTTGGGATCGTCCAGATTCATTTTGGACGATTGCGTTAACAGCGGCACGAACCGTTTAACTCCCAATTCGGTGCCTTTTTCGATCACCGTATCGAATTTGTATCCGGTCGACAGCCCGGCTGCCAGAGTCAGGCCGACCCGGGGCTCACCAAAGTTGCGTATTTCATTGAAGACCCGAGCCTGGATCGTCCGAGCCCGATTGGAAGTGCAGATTTCAGCTCGTACGGCCAGGCCGAGACCATCGACAATCATAACCGGACTGCCCGTCACCAGGCGCAATACCTGTGTAGCGTGGCGGCCTTCCTCTTGCGGCAGATCGATTATATCATGGGAGCGACATTCGGGAGGGGCATAGAATACGGGAATATGCATTTTACTTCTTCGTTACGACGACTGAGAACCACTCGTAATCGGCTGTCTCCTCGATTACAGAGAGTCCCTGTTGTTCCAGTCGAGCGGATACTTCCGCCAAATCCTGCTGCAACAGGCCGGAAAGCACCAGCGTGCCGCCCCGTTTGAGAAGGTTGGCCAGCTGCGGCATGATACCGAGGATCGTGTTCTTGATGAGGTTGGCACAGACAAAATCATACGGCTCATCGTCGCTACAGACGTCCACTGTTCCGTGAACTACATTATATGGCGTCTGAACAGCATTGACAGCGAAGTTGTCCGTACAGTTCGCTACGGCATCGGGATCGTTGTCGACAGCCTTAATATAACCGGCTTTGAGTTTGTCGGCGAGAATCGAGAGTATGCCGGAGCCGCAGCCGAGATCCAGAAACCGTGTATCCGGGAGCAGCCGCTCTCGTATGACCTTGAGACACGTGCGAGTCGTCTCATGACTGCCCGTACCGAAAGCCATCCTGGGTTCAATGATAATGTCAAACGGGACCGGGGTCGGCAACAGCTCCCACGGCGGTCGCACCACGATGTCATCCGTGATACGGAGCAACTTGACCGATTTACGGTACTCTTCCTCCCAGCCGTCACGCTGGATTACGTGATAAGTGATCTCCGGTATCGAGTACAGACTGCTGTCCAGTATCTGTTCGATGTACTTGCGGATGCCTTCTTGCGTGCGAGCCAATTGCTCACTCGGAACGTAGAAAATAATGCCCGTGATTCCCGCCTCTTCTTCCTCCTCGAGAACAAGGCCGTCGGCTACATGGTGGATGATGTGGTCACACACGAGATCGACGTATTCATCAGGAACATCGACCCGCAATTCGGCTACTTCCTGCGCCGTGGAATGTTTGTTGTCCGACATTGTGCAGCGGCCCATTCGTATCGTCAGTTATCAACTTTCGCTGTCACATGTTCCGCTTCGGTCTATACCCCGAGGGTCTCGCGCAACTTTTTGAAGAACGACTTGTTGGCCTCCGGCGTTTTGAACGCCTGTGATTTGGCCAGCTTTGCGAGGAGTCTCTTGTCCTCATCGCTTACCCTGGTCGGCACCCAAACGAGTACGCGAACGAGCTGATCGCCGCGACCACTTGCGTGCAAATGGGGAATACCTTTGCCGCGGATCTTGAACACTTTGCCCGGCTGGGTCCCGGATGGGATCTTGAGCTCGGTTTCACCATCCAGGGTCGGTACTTTAACCGTGCCGCCCAGCACCGCCGTGGTCACCGACAACGGCAATTCGCAGACCACGTTGTCTCCGTGGCGGGCAAACTGGTCATGTTCCGTTTCTTCGAACACAACGATAAGATCACCGTTCTGGCCATTACCCGGGGCGGCATTGCCCATATTCTCGACCGTCATGTAGTTGCCCCCGGACACCCCGGGGGGTACCTTGATGTTCACATTCGACGATCCCCGCACCCGACCTTCCCCCAGACACGTTTTACACGGTTCCGCAATAATCTCTCCGGAGCCGCGGCAGACGTCACAAGTAGTAACTTGCTGGATAGTGCCTAAGAAGGTCCGGTTAATGCGACGCACCTGCCCGGCGCCTTTGCACTGCGGGCAGGTCTTTTTGGACGATCCGGCCGCGACGCCGCGGCCGTTGCAGTCCTGGCACGAAACGAGGTGTTTGACGTTGACGGATTTCTCGACACCTTCGGCAATCTCTTCGAGAGAGAGCTCGATACGAATGCGCAGATCTTCTCCGCGTGCTCGTCGGCGGGTGCGACCGCCACCGCCGCCCATTCCGAAGATATCATCGAAGATAGAGCCGCCACCACCGAAGTCTCGCATGAAAGCACGAAGCGCGTCACCCAGATCGAATCCCTCGAATCCGCCAAAGCCGCCGCCGAAACCGGCTCCCTGACCGACCCCGGCATGCCCGAACTGATCGTACATCTGCCGCTTCTGCGGATCTTTGAGGACCTCATAGGCTTCGGTTGCCTCCTTGAACTTGTCCTCGGCCGTATGATCACCGGGGTTGCGATCCGGATGATATTTGAGGGCCATCTTCCGATAGGCCGATTTAATGTCACTCTCGGAAGCACCCTTGTTGATCCCGAGCACTTCGTAATAGTCGCGTTTGGTCGTCATCAATCAACTACTTCTTGTCTTCGTCGACTACTTCATAATCGGCGTCAACCGCACCTTCGTCTTTCGATTCCTGAGAGCCACCCGCTCCGGCTTCCCCGCCACCTCCCGGCTGTCCGGACGCAGCCTGCTCCGCCTGTGACTGTTTATACATCTCCTCGGCCAGCTTGTGCGAGGCCTGCATCAACTCTTCCTTGGCGGCGTTGATGGCTTCGGCGGATTCACCGGAGATGGCGTCTTTGAGTTTCTTGACCGACTCTTCGATCTTGCTCTTCTCATCCGCCGAGACCTTGTCGCCATGCTCCTTGAGTGTCTTCTCGGTGGAGTAGATGAGTTGATCGGCTTCGTTGCGGGCTTTGATCAGATCGGCCTTTTTCTTGTCTTCCTCGGCGTGCTTCTCGGCATCATTGACCATCTTATCAATCTCTTGATCGGATAATCCCGAGGAAACCTCGATTTTGATAGACTGCTCCTTGCCCGTCGCCTTATCCTTGGCGCTCACATTGACAATGCCGTTGGCGTCGATATCGAAGGTCACTTCAATCTGCGGCATGCCTCGCGGGGCCGGTGGAATACCGACCAGATCGAACCGCCCGAGCGTACGGTTGTCGACTGCCATCTGGCGTTCGCCTTGCAGGACGTGAATCGATACCGCCGTCTGGTTGTCTTCGGCCGTGGAGAATATCTGTGACTTGCGCGTGGGAATAGTCGTGTTCCGGTCGATCAGTTTGGTCAAGACGCCGCCCAGCGTTTCTATGCCCAGCGATAGCGGCGTGACGTCAAGTAACACGATATCCTGCATGTCGCCGGAGAGGACGCCTCCCTGAATGGCGGCGCCGATAGCAACGACTTCGTCCGGATTGACACCCTTGTGCGGTTCTTTGCCGAACAGTTCTTTCACCAGACTGACGATCCGCGGCATCCGGGTCATGCCGCCGACCAGAACGACCTCATCGATCTCTCCGGTCGACAATTTGGCGTCGGCCAGAGCCGCCTTGCACGGCTGGACCGTACGCTGGACCAGGGCATCGGTCAACTGCTCGAACTTCGAGCGACTTAGCGTCAGGTCCAGGTGCTTCGGCCCGGACTGGTCAGCCGTTATGAAGGGTAGGTTAATATTGGTTTGCATGGTCGATGACAGCTCGATCTTGGCCTTTTCGGCGGCTTCTTTGAGCCGCTGCAGGGCCATGCGGTCCTTGCGTAAGTCGATACCCTGGGACTTCAGAAACTCCTCGGCCATCCAGTCGATAACGACCTGATCGAAATCATCGCCCCCGAGATGGGTGTCGCCGTTGGTAGCGCGTACTTCAAAGACGCCGTCTCCGATTTCGAGAATCGAAATATCGAATGTACCGCCGCCAAGATCGTACACTGCAATCTTCTCATTCTTCTTCTTGTCCAGACCGTAAGCGAGTGAGGCGGCGGTCGGTTCGTTAATTATACGGAGAACTTCCAGACCGGCAATCTTGCCGGCATCCTTGGTGGCCTGACGCTGCGAGTCGTTGAAGTAGGCCGGGACGGTGATCACCGCCTGTTTGACTTCGGATCCGAGATAGTTTTCGGCGGCCTGCTTCAAATGACGCAGGACCATGGCCGATATTTCCGGAGGCGAATACGTCTTACCGCCGGCATCGACCAGAACGGCGCCCTTCTCGTTTTCCGTCACTTTGTAGGGGACTATTTTTTCTTCCTCGGAAACCTCGTGGTGCATCCGCCCCATGAACCGTTTGATCGAAAAGACGGTATTCTCGGGGTTGGTGACCGCCTGACGTTTGGCGGCTGCTCCCACCAGACGCTCACCATCCTTGGCGAAAGCTACGACCGATGGTGTCGTGCGGGCGCCTTCCTGATTGGGAATTACTTCCGCGTCCTTGCCCTCCAGGACGGCCACGCAGGAGTTGGTCGTACCCAAATCTATACCTATTATCTTACCCATAGCGGTACTCCTCTTATATCTTGATTTGCAGAATTTTATTGTTCATTGTTATCGTCTTGATCACTGTTGTCCCTGTCCGATTTGCCCTTGCTGACACCTACTTTGGCGTGACGCAGAACCCGGTTACCCTGCCGGTAGCCCTTGTTTATTTCAACCGCTACGACGCCTTCTTCGTATTCGTCGGAATCGACCTGCATCAGCGCTTCGTGCAAATCAGGATTGAACGGCTGCCCGACGGCTTCGATCGGTTCGACATTGTGTTTTCTGAGCAGCTCCTTCATTTGATTCAGGATCAGCCTGGCCCCCTGTCGAAAAGCGCCGTCGCCGGAATCTTCCGTGGCATGCTGTAACGCGCGTTCGAAGTTATCGACAATATCAAGGAACTCGTGAAGTATGCTGTCGGTGGCGCTGCGCATCATCTCTTCGTAGTTGCGCGCCATGCGTTTTTTGTAATTGTCAAAGTCGGCAGCCGTGCGCAGCAGCTTGTCCTCCAATTCCGCGACGCGTGCTGCCAGCCGCTCTTCCTCGGTCAGAGGCTGGGCCGGTTCTATGGGTTCCGCGGTTTCTTCAGTTTCGTCCCGGGCATCAGCTCGACTGGCAGTTTCTTCTTCTGATTCCACCTGTTTACCTTGTTTCTTCGGTTCTTCGGCTTCAGTATTCTCGTGATTGGTAATCGGAATCTCTGTTTCCTTTTTTCCGGACATGTTACTCCCTTTTTTCCTTGTCCTCGATACCAGTCAGGACTTCAGTGATAGTCCTGGCCGTGTACTCCACTACGGAGGTTAATTTGCTGTACGGCATGCGGGTGGGACCGATAATGCCGATCGTACCCGAAATACTGCCGACGCTGTACGATGATGTTACCAGCGAACAGCTCATGATCTGTGACCATTGGCTCTCGTTGCCGATCGTGATGAACAGGCCTTCATCCTTGGCCTTCATGAGAAACTCTCGAAGTTCGGAACTGTCTTCCAGCAGCTTGATCAATTGCGAGACTTTGACTACGTCAGCGAACTCCGGCTGCTGCAGCAGGTTGTCGACTCCGGCCACGAAGACGTCGCCTTTCCCCTCCGCCGACCATATTTGGTCCTTGGAGTCGATAATGAGCTTGATGAGCCGGCCCCGGTGCGGTACGTCGGTGAGCCTGTCCGTAATCGTCTTGCGGATTTTACCCAGCGTCAAACCGGCCAGACGTTCATTCAGGACCTGTTCCACTTCAAGCAACGACGTTTCGGATATAGTCGTCTCAACTTCAATGATAACACTGCGCGCCAGCCCGGATTCCACGACAACCACGGCCATAATTCGTTCGTGAGACAGGGGTATGAGCTCGATCCGTTTAAGGATACCTTCTTCAAAACGAGGCGCGCTGGAAACACCCAGCTGATGCGTAATCTCGCTCAGGACCCGGCAGGTCTGGCCGAGAAGCTCTTTGATGCCGCGGCCTTCCTTGAAAATCTCTTCCTTAATGACGTTCTGTTCGGCCTCGGAAAGAGCTTCCGGCTTGAGAATATAGTCGACATAGACGCGATAACCGAGATCAGTAGGGACTCTTCCCGCGGATGTGTGAGGCTGGGCCACTAGACCCAGTTCCTCCAGATCCTGCAAGGTGTTACGGATTGTTGCCGGAGAGACACCCATTTTGAACTTGTTCGCAATCACCCTTGATCCGACCGGTCCGGCTGATGCAATATAGTAATTTATAAGGTTCCCCAGAACCTGTTTTTCGCGATCTGTCAGATTCTCAAAAGCCATATCGAGTTACACGCGCAAACATCCCACTGCCAATTTGGCAGCCATAATGTCAGACTGCTAACAAGGGTACAAATATATTAAACTACAGTCAAGGGGAAAGGTGCCCTGGGGATGGGGATTTTCGTATAGTGGACAGTAAAAACGCCAGGCTTTTCGGCCTGGCGTTACCGGACAAGTAATTTATGGACTAGTGACCTCTACTTTTTCTTGTCCTCGGTCTTCTTCTTCGCCTTGGCAGGCGGAGGCGGGGCGGTGCGCTTCAGATTCTCTTTGCGATCATCGATACCGTTGTTGTTTTTATCCACGAACGTGTCGTACTTCTTTTTCGATCCCTTTTGAGGAAGAGCGGGATTCTGTTTAGCCTGCTGGTTTGGACCCGGCTTGGTAACCGCCGGCTTTTTGGCAGCAGGCTTCGTCTTTACGGGTTCTTGCTTGGCGACCTTACTCTTTTTCTCAACCGCATGTACACCACCGCTCCCCGAAAATGACACCAGGAAAGCCGCCGCGATTATGTAAGTCAGAAGTCTTTTCATATTCCATCCTCCCATTTACTCGACAAGGTACTAAATGTAGTCATCTTGTCAACGTTTACTTTCTACTTATCGCTTTTGCCCTTACTCCGGGTCTTGCTGCTGCCGCCACCGGATTTCGTGGTCGGAGCTTGCCTTCCGGAGGATTTACTGCCTCCGGAAGGTCTGATCGTGGAACCGGATCCTTTGCTGTTCGAGCCGCCACCGGGACTATATGATGGAGATGAACCTTTGGAATTACTCTTGTTTCCACCGGCGGGCGGCCTGACGAGAGTGGATCCTTTTCCGCTCCTTTTGTTTTCCGTATTCGGTCGCAAAGTGGTCGACCGGTCATACTTCTTTCTAAAACTCGAACCGGACTTTTTCTGGTAGTAACTGTTGGTGCTGTTCTGTTTGTAACCGGTGTTGCCTTTCGAGTCATACCCCTGGGACGCTTTCCCGCGGACGTCGATCGAACGTCGACTCGGCTTGTTTCCCGGATCGGCGCCGACAGTTGTCTTCCCGGACGAGTACCCTTTCGATTGGTAGCTCGACGTCCCGTCGGAACTCCCTACGACAACCGATTTGCGGTTCGGCTTGTTGTAGCTGGGCGTTCCCGGTACCGAGGCGTTGTTGATGATGCCGGTGGTCTCCCAACCGCGTTTTGTCTTAACGATCTCCGTGCTGCCGCGGATGTGTTTTTTCGGGGCTGCAACAGCGACTTCAACTTCTTTCTTCCCGGCCGGGTGACTGATCGTTATTTCTTTCATTGTCACCTGTTTGGAGCTAAGAACAGCCTTCTTTTTCTCGGCAAACTTCGGATACCCGTTGGACACCGGATCCCGATAGCCTGCCAAACGCACCTCTCGGTATTTCGACTGCACCGAGGGCGACGTCTGAATTACACGGTGGTCCAGTACAACCGTGTGGTAGCGGGAAACATGGAAATCCGATTCCCAGCAGTACCCCCAACGATCGTAAACAGTTATCGTGTGCCAGCCGACATACACGCGTGGGAGATAAAGAGGGGCGCAGCCCCAATAAATACCGTTGACGTATACCGAAGCACCGAACGGATAATCGATATAGACGTTACCACTAACGGTCCAGGGATGGTAAACCGGATAGTATACCGGTCGATAATAGTATTCTTCCCACTCGTTGACATAGATCGAGGCCCGGTTATATGCGAAGCGCTGGCCTTCGAACCGTACGAAGAACCTTTCGTTCAGGTAATCCATGTAGGCGAATCGATCGTCCCAATCACAGACCAGTCCGGATGTGGGATACCAGTCGGGAACAGGAAAACGATCTCGCGAGGCGACAATCTGGATATTCTCGACTCCTTCCGGCCCGGAGATGACCAGATCATACTCGTCCCACTTGCCCGGCATATGATAGGTCACTCCGCCCTGCACGAAGTTGTCCTCGCCCGGCTCGGATGGAAACAGCATATTGACCCGACCGCGCGTATCGATGGAGTAGATAGCTACGAAGGCATCAGCGTTCGTCCGATAGTGTATGACTATCTTGTCCCCTTCGTAGTATTCACCATCGTTGTGATTGGTCCAGATTTCCACGTCCAGGTAGCGGTCGGACCGGGTACGGTCGGAATACTCGTAGTTGGAATCATTGTCGTCATCCGCATTATAGTCGCGGACTATGTTTTGGGCCGGTACCGACGTCGCCCCGAGAGCAAACATCAGTGCAACCAGCAGTGTAATCATCCTCTTCATACGTAACATGATCTTATCCTCGCTTTCCGGCTGCCTACTTCAAAGCCTTATGTTTGTCGGCTTTGAGACTTTCAATCTTCTTGGCATCTATTCTATCTAATTTATCATTTTCGTTTTTATAAGGAGCAATCAGCTCGGGATTGCCGGTATCTCGCTGGAAGGCCCATTGGAAATCGACTCGTCCCGTTGCCGAGTTGATGTCGGTGACCCGCATCTTGGCATAACGGTCCTCATCCGTAAGAATCACATAGGTATGACCTTCGATGATCTCGAAGAAGTTCAATTCAGACCAACCGACCTGTGGCGCCCAGCCGATTTCATCAAACTGGTCCGTATACCCCAAATCCTGAATGAAACCCTTGGGAACGAAGAAGATATCAGGCGGGTCTTCCTCCAGATAGGCAGCGTTGATGTAAAAGAGCCCATTTTGATCCCGGTCAATATATACATCACATGCGGCGCTGAAGGCGGTCACCGTCGACATGGCCATGAAGTTAAAGCCGGAGGCATTCTCATTGACCACCCAGTCAAACATTGACACAACTCCCTCGTCACGTGGGGTGTCAAAGACGTTTTCCGCGGACAACTCAGAAATCTGCCCGGCGTGATCAACCGATGCTACCGCGTACCAATAGGTGACGTTGTTCTGAGCCGTACGGTCCGTATCAGAGTAAATGATCAGGTCGAGGTTTGGGTTATCATCCGCCGACCGACGTGAGATTTCGACATAAGGATCATTGGGACCGTCATCGTTGCGGTAAATGATGAACTCAGCAATATCGCGATCGTAAGGCCCGTACCACCAGAGGTATATCTCACTGTCACCGGTTACCGATGTAACCCCTTGTGGGGGCTGCGGCACCGGATCGACTATTTCATCATCATCCTCACAACCGGCCACTACCAAGAAGGCTCCAAGCAGCAATATGATCACGAAATTTCTCAACATTCTTCAGACTCCTGATGCGTTTGTTGTTTCATCCACGCTAACGGTATATCAATAATCATGCCAACAGCAATAACCCTCTATCGTACAGAGAATTACAATATCCTACAGGTAATCACCATGCCGGAAATGCACGAATATTGTGCGGTCAAAGCCTTCAATGCACTGATACTGTGTAAGCGGACGAGACCGATTTTCGGAGCTTAATCGGTGTTGCGGGAACAGCCGTGCGGTCGTATCTAGGTCTCGGTCAGGTTGTACTCTTTGATCTTCGCTCTGAGTGTATTACGATGAATACCAAGCACTTCAGCGGACTTATTAAAGTTCCAATCCAGTTGATCCAGACACAACTTTATGTGCCTCCTTTCAACTTCCTGCAACGAAATGAGCTCAGGTCTCGACGTCGTTGCAGGCTCGGCGGTCAGTCCGGAGAGGTCACTGCTCGAAATGGTGGGACTTTGACAGAGTACCACCGCCCTCTCTATGATATTCTCCAGCTCTCGCACGTTGCCGGGCCAGCTATATTGGGTCAGGATTTGGGCGGCCTTGTTGTCTATACCCTCAATCTCACGACCCGTCTTCTGACGGAATTTCTCCAGGAACCGATCCGCCAGGAGCAAGACGTCTCCCTGACGGTCCCTCAGGGGCGGCACATTGATTGTAATCACGTTCAACCGGTAATAAAGATCTTCTCGGAACTTGTCTTCAGCCACCAGACGCTGCAAATCTCGATTAGTCGCGGCGATGATTCTTATGTCCAGCGATATTTCTTTCACCGAACCCAGGCGCTGGATTTTTCTCTCTTCAAGTACCCGCAGAAGCTTGACCTGCATCGATAACGGCATTTCGGCAATTTCGTCCAGCAGGAGCGTGCCGCCATCGGCTAATTCAAACCGACCCTGTTTGGCCTTGTCGGCCCCGGTGAAAGCGCCCTTCTCGTATCCGAAGAGTTCTGATTCCAGGAGATTCTCAGGAAAAGCTGCACAATTGATGGCCACCAATCGGTGTTCCACCCGTCGCGACAGAGAGTGGATAGCCCTGGCTACGAGTTCCTTGCCTGTGCCCGATTCCCCCGTTATAAGTACGGTCGCTTCCCGAGGCGCCACTCGTGCAATGAGCTCTTTGACCTGTCGGATGCCTTCCGACTGGCCGATAAGTTCCGTTTCCGGAAAGGCCTCGGCCAGGCGTTCTTGCATGACCGTGTGCTCCACAATCAACCTGTTTTGATCGGCGGCTTTCTTGAGTTTCAGGAGCAACTCGTCCAGATCTTCTATGGGTTTTGTCAAATAATCGAATGCCCCGGCTTTCATGGCCTCGACGGCGGCTTCCACGGTTCCGTACGCCGTCAAAACGATGACCTGTATGAAGGGGTTGATTTCCCGGAGCTTCTGCAACAATTCCCGTCCGGACATACCGGGCATTTTCATGTCGATCAAAGCTACCGGTGAAAAAAACTCGTGATACGCCTCCACAGCTTCTTCTCCGGTTGGACGGTCAAGCACCTCGAAACCGTTCTTAACCAAGAAGCCGCTCAGCAGTTTCCTCTGTGAAGACTCGTCGTCAACTACCAGCAGTTTCATATGTCGGTTACTATACGCCCCGGTCGTACGCTTAGCAAGTCAAACAAAAAACCCGCCGCGAAAGCGACGGGCTGGATGTCCGAATTGAAATCGGCTATTCGCCGGTGCCGAAAAGCAACCTGATACCGGCATGGAGATCGATAACACTGACGTTTTCACCGAAGCTGTAATCGCGATCCCGATAGGTAGCTTCGGTCTCATCCGAAAGCGCCGTGTGATAGTTAACTTCGATGAAAATCCCGCTATAGTCGGCGGTGTAGTAGAAGAGGCCGGCGCCGATTCCGAATGCTACCGATGGCTCGTAAGATACTTCCCGAAATCGATTGCGATCCGGATTGGCGACGAAGGTACTGAACTTGGGGTTTTCAAGACCGACATGTCCCTTAACATATGGAACGAAATATGACTCACCTTCGAACGTGTACTTGGCATACAGATTAGGATTGAAAAGACGATGATTGTGACTGGTCTCGTCTTCGGTATCAATCGAAAACTCGGTGTAGACAAAATTCGCGCCAAGAATGAACTTGGGTGTCACGAAATAACCGATATCTATCCCGATGTCCCAGCCCAGTTCGGCTCCACGGTCTTGAACATTGTTCAGTTCGGCGCCGGTCCGCCAGTCGGAGATGCCGCCGACCGGAACGCCGAGGCCACTGTAGACGACCAGTTCCAGAACATCGCGTTCGACATACTCATCCTGTGAAAAGACGGTTGAACCGGCGAACAAGAGAAGAAACATACCTGTCAGTGTTGACACATATTTCATTCAGTTAACCTCAACTATTCAAAAAGAACTTCGCTTCAATTATAGACGCACAAGTCGGCAGTAAGCGTTCAAAAAAACCTACTGCCGGATAATATTGGCGCAAATTAACATAGCAGTAACATCTTTGTCAACAGATTAAATCAGACAATTTGCCACAATCGTCTTCTGCTTCCGCCGGATACGGTCGCCCTGGTTGCCGGACCGCTTTTAGCGCTTGAATCCGTAATCTGATTGCTTATACTGTAGCGTTATGGAGACTGTCTTCACACGAATTATCAACCGAGAAACGCCCGCCAAGATTTTCCACGATGACGACGAGGTGATCGTTATTGCCGATTACCGACCCCAGGCACCGGTACATCTACTTATCATACCCAAGCAGGTTACCAAGAACTTCTATGAGTCGCCGGCGGAACTGTTGTCGATGCTCAACGAGAAAGTCAAGATGATTGCGGAGAGACTCAATCTAGAGGACCGCTTCAGAGTCGTCATAAACAACGGTTACCGTCAGGAAGTGGATCATCTGCACTACCACTTCATGTCGGACCGGGGGGCGGAACGGCTCGCGTGGATCGATTAGCAGAGACCATGGCCGCGGAATTCCGCTAGTCCTTCACGCTAAAGCTTGACTAACAGGGACAATGTTCACATATTTGGGGAGAGTTCCTGATCGCGCACGGCGTGAGACAGAGGCCCGGTCCGGGTACACAAGCACTCAGGCAAGGCAGCGATACTGCTACTGATAATTGGTTATACATAGCTAGGTTTCCTTAACGGTGGAGTTTATCATGTCTGCCGAGCTTCGTAGAATTATCACAATTCTGGTCGGGGCCGTGATCGTAGTGGCATCGTTCGTTTACCTGCATCCGGCTCAGGCACAATCGCCTGAATTGGTATTTCAAGTCGGCGACACCGTATGTGCCGGTCCTGACTTGCAGTACTCACTAGTTATTACCTTGAGCAATTTCGTGGACACCGTAGCGGGCTTTAAGTTCTGGCTGCAGTTTGACCGACCGGACCTGATTCAATTCCAGGGTTCGTTCGACAACGCCGGAAGTCTCGCATCAGGTTGGGAGTTTCTTGAAGTCAGCAGCCTGGGGGGACAGAATCTTGACCTCCAAATGGTCGCGGTTGCAGATCAGCCGGGGGAACCGTCCGTGTCGGGAATCGCACCACAACAGGACGGCAGGCTGCTTTCGCTGCCTCTCCAGGTGTTGGATGTGCCCAATACGCTGGAGGATCGCACAGTCCGAGTTCTGGTGAACCGGCAGCCGGAACACTTTGTGTTTAGTCGACCGGATGGGAGCAGTATAGGTATCGACTACGATACGATCGTAGACACCAGTTACTTTTTGTGTGTACAGGGAACAGACACATGTTTGATCTGGATCGAAATATCTGGTCCGCCAGCTGATTCAATAGCGATAGATACAATTATTCAGCCGACAATCGACACCAACGCTGTCTTCATCTTTGATGGGGAAATCTATATCATTCGGACGTGTTGCAGTGGATTTCGTGGTAATGTTGACGGGGATGGTGTGGATCAAATAACGGTCTCGGACCTGAGTTACCTGGTAGATTATCTGTTCAAAGCCGGACCTCAGCCGCCGTGCCCGGAGGAGGGGGATGTTGACGGCAGCGAAGGCGGTGGTCCGGATGTGGCGGATCTATCATATTTGGTTGACTATTTGTTCAGGAGTGGTCCCCAACCTCCGGATTGTCCTAACAACCCGTAAGTATACCCGAAGCCGTCGGGCAGAGTCACCCGACGGCACATTGCAGATCGGCAGCAGGAAATCGGATTTTTGATTGACATTTGCTAAGATTTAACTATCTTCCCGGTATAGTGGTAGTGTGCCCAATAATTGGGCCTTGGTTAAATATTGTAATTAAACCGGTTAAGGAGGTGTTGCCATTTGCCGGGCGTAAAGGTTCGTGACGACGAGTCATTCGAAAAAGCTCTGCGTCGTTTCAACAAGTTCTGCGAAAAGACAGGTGTGTTATCTGATATAAAGAAACATCAGCACTTCGAGAAGCCTTCCGAGGCTCGCAAGCGCAAAATGGCCGTTGCTCGCCGCAAAATGAGACGGCTGAAACGGCTTGAACAAGAACGCTAGAATGAATCGACTTGAACAGATAGATCAAGACTTGATAGAGGCCCTGAAAGCACGAAAGCAGGAAAAAGTTACGGTGCTTCGGGGCCTTAAATCTGACCTGAAGTACCGTCGTATCGATAAAGGCGACGATCTAACGAATGAAGATGTAATTGCGGTTTTGTCCGGCGCGGCCAAGAAGTGTCGTGAATCTCTGCATGAGTACGAGAAGGCCGGCCGCAAAGATTTGATTGAAAAGTCCAGGCTTGAACTCGACATCATTTCGAATTACCTCCCCAAACAGCTCTCTGAAGACGAATTGCGAGAAATCGTACAAGCCGCCATTGATGAGACCGGCGCCAACTCCCCGCAACAGATAGGTCTCGTAATGAAGGTTGTCATGCCCAAAATCAAGGGTCAGGCGGACGGGAAACTCGTCAATAAATTGGCTTCGGAATTACTTGCGCAATAATTTAAAAAAGTCCTACCTTTTCAGAAGAAAACACAGAATCCGAGACAGGAGCGGTTGTGGATGAATTGGGTTGATGGGATTCTACTGGTAATGTTGTTGGCGATGGTGATTGTCGGCTCCAAGAAAGGGATGATTCGGGAGCTCACGGCGTTTATCATCTTCTTTGTCGCCATCATCGTTTCGGTCAACTATGTAGACCGGTTCGCCGTCTGGGTTGCACGGAATACAGGTGGGTCGCCCCTATTGTCTGCCTTTCTGTCCTTTGCCGTGTTACTGGCGTTGTGTTATGTGGTATTCAAGCTCCTTGGCCTTCTCTTCTACAAAGTAGCTCAGATCAAGTCAAGCGGCAAGCGAGACCAGATGGGAGGCGCCCTGGTCGGCTTCCTGCGCGGCTGGGTACTGATCGGCTTCATAACGTTTATGGCGTTTCTTCTGCCCCTGCCGCAGGCATTCTATACGTCGTTTGAAACATCATTCTTCGGCCCGGTTGTGGCCAAGACAGTGCCCCTTATGTTTGAAACGACCGCCCCCATTCATCCGGAGAACAGAGACTTCATCGACAAAATCGAAACGACTCTGCTTCTGACACAGTCGCAGAACGGCGGCCACGACATTTCAGACGAAGATCGCAAGGCAGTGCTGCAGGTCATGAACCAGATGAGAAAGTTCTTCAAGACGGGGCTGGACGGCACCTAGATCGATTTGATTTTGATTTCCAATTCGTAGCCTTATATTGTGGCCGACCACTGGGTCGGCCTTTATTTTGGCGGCAAACTGACGGTTAACAGTACCATGTTCGATCAGCATACACTAGAAGTTCTGGAGTTTCCAAAGATTATATCTTTGATATCAGGGAAATGCCGAACTCCGTACGGCAAAGAGATCGTGAAATGGCTAGCACCGCTCGAGGATGTCAGTGAAATCCGCCGCCGGGGTACGGAAATATCCCAGATGAAGGATATTATCGAGTTCGGCCCGGCTTTTCCCCTGGCGCGGCTGGAAAATGCGCGTGAACTTCTGAAACGTGCGGAGGTCGAAAACGTCTTTCTGGAACCACAAGAGATTTTGACTGTAGTTGAACTGGTCGAAGTCTCAATCGAGATTCATGAATACGATGAAGAAAACCGCGAGAAGTTTCCTGCTATCGCCGAGTACATTACCGAAGTACGGGCCTTTCCCGAACTAAGGAAAGAAATCCGTCGGGCGATCGATGAAGACGGTGAAATTCGGGACAATGCCTCTCAGGAACTGAAGAAGATTCGCAACTCGCTGGCCGAGAACAAACGTCGCATTCTTCAACACCTGGAACGTATTCAGGCCGGACAGACCAGACAACCCGGTATGCAGGATGATGTTGTCACCATGCGCAACGGCCGCTACGTAATCTCGGTTCCGTCCAATCGCTACCAGGCGAATATGGGGATATTACACGATCGCAGTCAGACCGGTATGACTCTGTACGTGGAACCTCAGGAGACGGTAGAAATGAACAACCGCATCAATATGCTCAAGCAGGAGGAGCGGTTGGAGATTGATCGTATCCTTCGGGCTATTACGGGTGAAATTGGCCGACGTTCAGAGGCGTTGCTGGAGAACACTCGTTTGATCGGCAAGCTCGACGCGGCCTACGCCTGCGCGCAGTTGTCGCGAAGAATACACGGCAATCAGCCGTTGACAGGTGAACAAGCTTCTCTGGACCTCAAGGAGGCACGCCATCCGTTGCTGATAACACAGTCGGATCAGATCGACCGAGTCGTGGCCAGCAGTATCGCCATAGACGGATCTCGTCAAGTCATCCTCATCACCGGACCGAACACCGGCGGCAAGACGATTCTGCTTAAGACCGTTGGGCTGGCGGTGGCCATGTTTCAGTCGGGACTGCATATCGCGGCGGGCGACCAGTCATCGATCGGCTTGTTCGAAGACGTGTTGGCTGACATCGGCGATGAACAGTCGATTGAATTATCATTGTCCACCTTTTCATCACATATGACCAACATTGTCCGGGGTGTTAGACAAGCCTCAGAGAACACATTGCTCCTCTTCGATGAAATAGGAGCCGGTACCGATCCTAAGGAGGGCGCCGCTTTGGCGGAAGCGGTTATCCTTGAAGGAATCAGAAAGGGGGCGCGAATTCTGGCCACTACCCACTATTCCCAGTTGAAAACCCTGGCTACGGAACACGCCGAGATCGAAAACGCATCGCTCGAGTTTAATCGCAAGACACTGCAGCCCACGTACAAGCTTCAAGTAGGTATTCCCGGATCTTCGTATGCAGTGGAGATAGCCGGGCGACTGGGCCTGGACCCGGCAGTCTGTCGTCACGCGGCTCGACTGGTCGGCAGCGGGGAAAGATCCTTAAGCGGCCTTATCTCTTCGCTGGAAAGTGAGCTGGCAACGGTTCGCCGAGACGGAACCGAACTCTCGGAGAGATTGGAAAGAGTCCGGGAGCTGGAAGAATACTATGAGCGGGAAAACAAGAAGCTCGAAACCGCTGTGGAATCCGAGAAAAAGAAGAGTCTTGAGGACACCCAGACATTTCTGGATGAAACGAGACGGGAGATAGAGAACCTCGTCGCTGAGATACGCAAATCAAAGGCGAAACCTGAAGCTGTGAAGCGGTTTCATCGCAGTCTGCATGAGAAGCAGGGCCGACTCAATAAGATGAAAAACCGACTGGAAGACACACCGGTCGAGCCGACGAGTTTTACTGTCGGCGATTCGGTTGAGATACTCTCCCTTGGACAACAAGGCGAAATCACGGATCTGATCAGCCAGGAACGAGTCCGGGTAAAAGTGGGCAACATTTTCACGACTGTAGAGCGGCGCAACCTCCGCAAGACGGAGGGTTTGTCCTCCGGCAAGCCAAAGGTGACGGTCTCCGGTCCGTCACTGGGCGGCGGTATTTCACCGGAGATCCACTTACGGGGGATGACCGGGGAAGAGGCGGTCGAGGCACTCGACAAGTACCTGGACCAGGCCGTGCTGTCCGGCCTGAAACAGGTATACGTCGTCCACGGCAAAGGAACCGGGGCGCTGCGAAAGGTTCTTTCTACTTTCCTTCGGGGCCGCCCTGATGTGGAGTCAATCAGGCTGGGCGACTGGAACGAAGGCGGCGCGGGAGTCACGATAGTCAAGCTGATGTCCTGAGTATGATACCCCCCGAGACCATAGAACAGATTCGTCAGGCGGTTGACATAGTCCAAGTCATCGGCGAATACCTAAAACTCAAGAAACGGGGCAACAGATACGTGGCGCTGTGCCCCTTTCACACTGAGAAGACGCCTTCCTTCAGTATCTCGCAAGACAAACAGTTGTATTACTGCTTCGGCTGTGGTCGGGGAGGCACGGTATTCAATTTCCTCATGGAACATGAAGGGATGTCTTTCGCGGAGGCGGTACGGTACCTGGCTGAGAAAGCCAACATTCCGATACGTGAAGATCGAGCCTCGGATACACGTCGAGAACAGTCGGAACGCATAACCTACGCCAACCAAGTGGCTCTGGATTACTTTCGCCGGCAGCTTTTCAGTCCCCGGTACAGTGATATCCTGAATAAGTACCTGATCGCCAAACGCGGCATGGACAAGACTACGATTGAGACGTTTGCCCTTGGGCTGGCTGGTGAAGAATGGGACGGCTTGATTAAGTACGCAGCGTCGAAAGATTTAAAGCCCGATGAGCTGGCTGCCTGCGGCCTGGCGGCCTATTCCGAAAGGACCAGGTCGTACTATGACCGGTTTCGTCAGCGACTGATCATCCCCATCTTCAACCTCAGCCAGAAGCCGATCGCGTTTGGCGGCCGCACTCTCAAGAAAGGCGAATCAGTCAAGTATATCAACTCTCCTGAAACGGCTTTGTATATCAAAGGAAACGTACTTTATGGGCTGAATTTCACCAAGGATGAAATCAAACAGGTGTCGTCTGCGATAGTGGTCGAAGGGTACTTCGATTTGCTGTCCCTCTGGCAGGTAGGCGTGAAGAACGTCGTGGCATCATCGGGAACGGCGTTCACGGCCCAACAGGCCCGACTGCTGGCCCGTTTTGCCGAAGAGGTATACTTGTTCTTTGACGCTGACTCGGCCGGAAGAACGGCGGCGATTCGATCGGTGGACGTACTCTATGATGCGGGACTGGAGGTGAAAGTCATGACCGCTCCAAGCGGCGAGGACCCGGACTCGTTGGCGCGCACGTACGGGAAGTTCAAGATCGAGGAACTGCGCGAAACTGCCATGGGCTTCATACCGTTTCGAACGCATGACTTCGAAATCCGCTCGGCGGGGATTATCGGCAAGGAGAAGTTGGTGAAGGAGTTCAGCGCTCTGGGGAACAAGATCGCCGATCCCACCCGTCGGAGCCTGTTTCTGGCTGAGGCGGCCAATGTTCTGGATGTGGATATTTCTCTTTTGCAGCGTGCGCCCGCCGCGCAGGATGGTCGCGACAGCGAAGTGAGAGTATCCGCCTCCGATAACAAGCATAACCCGATCGAAGTTAATTTCCTGTCGTTGCTGTTCCATAACCCCGGCAATATCGATGAGGTGCTGGAAGAAGTATCGCCCGAGGATTTTGATTCACGCGAACTATCGCGTCTTTACTCGGCCATGGCCCAGCAGTATATATCGACCGGCGAATTGCATGCCGGTCGGCTCATCGACACCGCACGGGACAACGAATTCGTTAAGCTTATCACTTATGTGGCGTCGCAAGAGTGGGACAGAGAGAAAGTTGATCGGATAATGGTAGAACAGTATTTACTAATGAAGGAGAAGAGGCGAAAGGCCTTACGGGCGAAACTGAGGACACAATTGGAGCAAGCCACATCTGAAGGCGACTCTAAGACAGCTGAGCGTATCTCCGAAGAACTTAAGAGACTGGGTCTGTGGGTTGATAAAGAAGCTGACCATAGAAAACATCGCCCTCGTTAAGAAGGCTACTCTCGAATTTGACAGCGGCTTGACGGTTCTTACCGGTGAAACCGGAGGCGGCAAATCCGTAGTCGTCACCGCCCTGTCGCTGGCTTTGGGTGAGCGAGCCGATCAGGATTACATTCGTCATGGGACGACTCGGGCGTGCGTCACCGCCGAATTCGACGACCTTTACATAGAACGGGAATTATCGCGAACCGGCGCCGGAAGACTTAAGCTGAATGACAACCGCGCTACTCTGCTGCAACTGAAGGAAATCTCTCCACCGCCGGCCCAAATACTCGGGCAACACGCGGGGCAGGAACTGCTGGATGAAGCGAGGCATCTCGATTTTGTCGATCGCTTCGCCTCGCTGATGGACTTGCGACAGGAAGTCGAGCAGGCGTTCTATAGCTGGCAAAAGGCCGCAGACGAACTGAAGCGCGTAATCAATCGGCGAGAACAGCTCGTTCAAGAACGTGAACTTCTACTCTTTCAACAGGAGGAGATCCAGAAGGCATCGATTAGGGTCGGCGAAGAGGAAGAGTTGCTGCAGGAGCGCAGAATCCTCGATTCGGCGCAACAGCTCATGGCTGCATCGGCCGGTCTGACCGATGTCCTCGGCGGGGAGAACGGCGTCATCGACCTGCTCGGGGCCGCCCGTAAGCAGTTGGAGCAGATGGCCGATATCGACCCATCGTTGGCAGGGAAAGTGGGAGAGTTGATGGAAATCGACTACCAGCTTGAGGATATGCGCCGGTTTGTCGAAGGGTACGGTTCATCCGTTCAAGACAATCCGGCACGACTGGAGGAAGTGAATATCCGTCTCGATGAAATCTACAAGTTGAAAAAGAAGTACGGCGGCTCGGAAGAATTCGTACTTGCTACTCTGGGCGACATCGAGAACAAGCTAGAAGATCGTCCGGACATTGACACACATATCAATGAATTGCAGGCACAGGAGCGGAGATTAAGGCAAGTCTATACTGAGATTGCGCTCCGACTCAGCACCGGTCGCCGGGCGGCTGCCAAACAGCTCGGCCGGCGCGTGATTGAAGAGCTGCGCGATCTGGCCATCGACCGAGCGCAGTTCGATTGCGAACTGGTCTACGAAAATGACGATGCCGGTATCGCGATCGAAGATCGCACAATACGTCCTCTCCCCTGCGGTCTGGAACAGGCCCGCTTCCTGTTCTCCGCGAATCCGGGAGAACCGTTGAAATCACTGGTCAAGACAGCCTCCGGCGGAGAAGTTTCCCGAGTGCTGTTGGCATTGAAATCCGCCGAGTTGTCGAATCAGCCGGCGCTTAACAGCGGCGACAACAGGCGTGAGCGCAGGACGGCATCGAAAAGAACGTCCGAGCCGTTGCCGCTGCTTGTCTTCGATGAAGTAGACGTCGGCATTGGCGGACGAACGGCCGTTGAAGTGGGCCGCAAGCTGAAGAGATTATCGGAGCGCTGTCAGGTGATCGTGATCACGCATCTGCACCAGATAGCCCGGGTGGCTGACCATCATTTCGTAGCCGAAAAGGAATCGGAAGGCGGCAGCAGGACGGTTATCAATGTTCGGCGCCTGCGCCGGGACGAAATCGCCGTCGAACTCGAACGCATGGTGGCTCTGCCAAAGGCATGACACAAACCTCCCGATCATACCCTTCATGGCAACATGTCCAACTTTCTATCAAACAGATAGTTATCGGAACAATATCTGCCTGCGCTTGTTTAGTGGAATAACAAATGGAATACACGTAGTGCAGTTCCGAAGCTAGGTTGGTCAACTGTCAAACAATCAAATAAGCAAATGGGAGGACTCCTCCTGGTGTGTGACGGGGGAAAACCCCTTATTACCTGTAAGGCAGCCATTGGAAGGTAGACAAAGGATCGTAATTGAGAATGTAAGGCCACAGGTGGCTTGTGGCCGATATCCGGCGAAGGCTGTGGTAGGTGAAGAGCTGACGGTCCGCGCGGATGTTTTCACCGATGGCCACGACCGCGTCAACGCGCGCATTCTCTATCGCCACCAGTCAGATGAAAGCCGACAATCGGCACCAATGAGGCTCATCGTTCAGGACCGCTGGAGCGGTACCTTCAATATAGAGAAGCCGGGCAGATATCTCTTTACGGTCGAAGGCTGGATTGACCATTTTGCCACCTGGCAGGCTGACCTGTCGAAACGCGTCGATGCCGGACAGGATGTGACGATCGAATTGAAAATCGGCGCCGACCTCATAAACAAAGCCGTGTATAACGCATCACCGGCGGACGCCGCCACACTGAAAGAGGTGGCAGCTCAATTGGAGAACCCCGACAGAATCGACCTGGCCACCGCCCAGGCCCTGGGATCCGGACTCAGAGACCTTTTGAGCGTTTATTCACCGCGGGACTGGGCCACGCAATTCGATAGGGAGCTGGTAGTGAAGGTGGAGCCGCCCCGAGCCCGGTTCAGTGCCTGGTACGAGATTTTTCCACGCTCGTTCTGTTCTCAATCGGGGGAGCACGGTACATTCAGAAGCTGTTTATCCCGGTTGGATGAAATTGCCAAGATGGGATTCGATATCATTTATTTGCCGCCGATTCACCCCATCGGCACAACCAAACGTAAGGGAAAAAACAACACGCCGGGAGCGACTGCCGGCGATCCCGGCAGTCCGTGGGCGATCGGCAGTGCGGACGGGGGTCACAAGGCTATTCACCCGGATTTGGGTACGATGAGTGATTTCCAGAGGTTTGTCGCCAGAGCCGGAGAACTGAATATGGAAGTGGCACTCGACTTAGCGTATCAATGTTCGCATGACCACCCGTACGTCAAGGAGCACCCGGAGTGGTTCAAATGGCGTCCGGACGGGACGATCCAGTTCGCGGAAAATCCCCCCAAGAAATACGAAGACGTGGTTCCGTTTGACTTCGAAACGGAAAACTGGCAGGAGCTCTGGGAGGAACTCAAGTCGATCGTGTTTTTCTGGATTGACAAGGGAATCAACGTCTTCCGCGTCGACAATCCGCACACCAAGCCGTTCGGCTTCTGGGAGTGGCTGATCGCAGAGACGCATCGGGTGCATCCGGACGTTATCTTTCTCTCGGAAGCTTTCACTCGTCCGTCCGTGCTGCACCGGTTGGCCAAGGTCGGCTTCAGCCAGTCCTACACGTACTTCACCTGGCGTAACACCAAACACGAGATCATCCAGTACATAAACGATTTGACCCGAACGGAAGTCAGTGACTTCCTTCGCCCGAACTTCTGGCCGAATACGCCCGATATCCTGCCGGAGTATTTACAGTACGGCGGACGTTCGGCATTTCTCGTACGGTTGGTATTGGCGGCAACGCTGTCGTCCAATTACGGCATTTACGGACCGCCGTTCGAACTGGCCGTAAGTGAAGCCGTGCCGGGCACCGAGGAGTATCTGGGCTCCGAAAAGTATGAAATCAAGAGTTGGGATCTGAACCGCCCCGGCCACCTGCGTGAGTATATAGCCGATCTGAACCGGATCCGACGCGAAAACCCGGCCCTGCAGGAAACGGGGAACGTATCGTTTCACGAGATCGATAACGACCATCTCCTCTTCTACGTCAAGAAGACCTCCGACTTGTCCAATGTGCTCTTCATAGTGGTGAATCTGGACCCGTTTCACGCCCAGGCGGGAACCGCGCGAGTGCCGATGGAAGAACTGGGGCTGTCGCCAACGCAAAGCTACCTGGTCTATGATCTTCTGAGCGAAGAGAAGTACATCTGGCGCGGGGAGCGCAACTACATCGAGCTGGACCCGCACATCAGCCCCCTGCATATCTTCCGGGTACACACCCGCATGCGGCGGGAAGCCGATTTCGACTATTACCTCTAGGGAAGGAATGATGCCGAGTAAGAAACACAGACTGATCAATGACCCACTTTGGTATAAGGATGCCATTATCTATGAACTGCACGTCAAAGCCTTTCAAGACAGCAACGGGGACGGCATCGGTGACTTCAAAGGTCTGATCTCCAGGCTTGACTATCTGGAGAACCTCGGAGCTACGGCCATCTGGCTCCTGCCCTTTTATCCCTCTCCCCTGCGTGACGACGGATACGACATCGCCGACTACTACAACGTCCACCCGCTGTACGGGACGCTGGCGCATTTCAAAGAATTTCTCGATAGAGCCCACGCTCGGGGCATGCGCGTGATTACGGAGCTGGTTATCAATCATACCTCGGACCAACACCAGTGGTTCCAGAAGGCGCGTACGGCCCGGAAGCAGAGCAAGTGGCACGACTTTTATGTCTGGGGTGACGACCCCAAAAAATACTCCGACGCCCGTATCATCTTCACCGATTTCGAGTCGTCCAACTGGACCTGGGACGCCGAGGCCAGGGCCTATTACTGGCATCGCTTTTACTCGCATCAACCGGATCTCAATTTCGACAACCCGCAGGTACAGAAAGCCATTTTGGACGTGGTCGATTTCTGGTTCGACATGGGAGTCGACGGCCTCCGTCTGGATGCCGTCCCTTATTTGTTTGAACGAGAAGATACAAATTGTGAGAACCTGCCGGAGACGCACGGCTTTCTCAGGAAAATGCGGGCTCACGTGGATCGCAAGTTCGATAACCGGATGCTGTTGGCAGAAGCAAACCAGTGGCCGGAGGACGCGCTGGCGTATTTCGGCGAGGGCGACGAATGCCACATGGCATTCAATTTCCCGATCATGCCGCGAATGTTCATGTCGGTGCAGATGGAAAACAACTTCCCGATAACCGACATACTGGACCCGCCGATGGATATTCCCGACAGTTGCCAGTGGGCGCTGTTTCTGCGCAACCACGACGAACTGACACTGGAAATGGTCACCGACGAAGAACGAGATTACCTGTACCGGAGCTACGCCAGTGATCCGCGCGCGAAAATCAATGTCGGCATCAGACGACGTTTGGCTCCGCTGCTGGGAAATAATAGACGGCGGATCGAGCTTATGAACGTCCTGCTGATGTCGCTGCCGGGAACCCCGGTCCTGTACTACGGCGATGAACTCGGTATGGGCGACAACTTCTATCTGGGTGATCGAGATGGCGTCCGAACCCCCATGCAGTGGAGCGGCGACCGTAACGCCGGTTTCTCCCAGGCTAATCCGCACAGCCTGTACTTGCCGGTGATCATCGAGCCACAGTATCATTTCGGAGCCATTAACGTCGAGGTACAGGAGAGCAATGTCTCGTCGCTCTTGTGGTGGATGCGTCGGGTGATTGCCATGCGCAAACAACACCCGGCTTTGAGCCGCGGCAGCATTCGCTTTTTGATTCACGACAACCCGCGAGTACTGGCGTTTCTTCGTGAATATAAAAATGAGTCCATTCTGGTAGTCGTCAATCTATCCCGTTTTTCGCAAATGGTCGAACTGGACCTGGTCGATCTGGAAAACCGTCGACCTCAGGAGCTGTTTAGTCACAACGAGTTTGCCCAGATAAAACCAAGACCGTACAGTTTGACGTTAGGTCCGTACGGTCACTACTGGCTGCATTTGAAGGAGCCTGAAGTGATTGAGGAGACGCTGCCGGATCGCTCCCCGTACGTTGTGACTCTGGATGCTGAAGCCGAATCTACTGGTCAAGCTCTGGCAGCCCAGCTCAAGAAAGGGGCTCTCCAACGGTTCCTGCGGTCGTCGCGCTGGTTCGGCGGCAAAGGGCGATCTCTCAGGAAAGTCGAGGTCAGAGATCAGATCCGGCTCAAGGGATTGCCGGAAGAAGCGTATATGCTGATTACCGAAGTGGAATACAAAGACGATGAACCAGAGGTTTATCTCGTGCCCATCGTGGTAACGGATATAGAAACGGCAGTCCGGGTAGAGGAGGAATCGCCGCACTCGATAATTGCCCGAATCGAAGATAACGGGCATTCCCGCGTGGTATTCGACGCCGCCTATGATGAAGGCTTTCGTCGCAGCCTGGTGGAGATGATTCGCTCCCGGCGTTCCGTGAAAGGACAAACCGGAACTCTCTCGGCTCGGCGCGGCCGCTTCTTCCGAAGCCGGGACAAAATTACCAACAATAATGCCGATGAGTCGTATGATTCGCGACTCATGGGAGCGGAGCAGAGCAACACCTCGTTTTTGTACGATGAATTGTTCATTCTCAAGCTGTATCGAAAAGTCGAAGCCGGAGACAACCCGGATGCCGAGCTGGTGCGGATGTTAACCGAGCGCACTCGATTCAAAAACGTCCCCGCCTATGCGGGTGGTCTCGAATTCAGACAAGCCGGCAGAAAGAAGCTCGACGTGGCCATTCTGCAGGAATATGTGCCCAATCAGGGTGACGGCTGGTCGCTGGCGTTGAACCAAGTCGGCCGGTACTTCGAGAGAATACTGACGGAGCCGCCGGCCCTGCCGACTCTGGAGAGTAACCGGGAGATTGATGTCTTCCCCGTCCGCACGTGGAGCCCGGATTTCGTAGACACCGTGGGTGACTTCTTCGGGGACATGATCGTTACGCTCGGCCGTCGTACCGGGGAGATGCACCAGGCACTGGCTTCTAACAGAGACAACAAGGACTTTGTACCGGAGAAGTTCTCCCTGTTGTATCAGCGTTCGATGTACCAGTCGATCCGCAGTCAGATACGCCGATCGCTGCGCATGCTGGACAAACACCGCCGACGTTTGCCGTCCGAAACGAGAGGATTGGCGGATCAGGTCCTCGATACTCACTCCAGACTGCTGCGTGTGGCCTCGAAAGTCTCGGAGAAAAAGATAGACTCAAAGAAGGCACGGATTCACGGAGATTACCATCTGGGCCAGGTGCTGTTCACCGGCAAGGACTTTGTTATCATCGACTTTGAAGGAGAACCGGCTCACCCCATAAGTGAGAGGCGCATCAAGAGGTCGCCACTCCGGGACGTGGCCGGCATGGTCCGCTCATTTCATTATGCCGCGCATTCGGGGCTTCGAAAAAACCCTTCGATACGTCCTGAAGATCGATCCGACCTCTCGCCCTGGGCGGAGATCTGGAGTGATTACCTGACCGGGCTGTTCATCAATGCCTATCGGGAAGCTGTCCGGGATGAGGATTTTGTCCCGCGAGATGTCGATGATTTTCGGAACCTGTTCCGAGCCTTGCTGCTGGAAAAAGCGGCTTACGAAATAAGCTATGAACTGAACAACCGTCCGGAATGGGTAGCCATTCCCCTGAACGGTATTCTGCAAATCCTAAACCTCTCTACTACAGGCGATGCAAGGAGTGAAGTGCAGTGAATAACAAGGAATCCAATATCAACCGAGTCGATACCGCGGTGAATGATCAACGTGCTGTCCATCATGATTACTCTCGCCTCACCGATCATGATATCTATCTGTTCAAGGAAGGTAATCATTTTCGGATGTACGAGAAGCTGGGCGCCCACGTCGTAACGCACAAAGACGTCAAGGGCACGCACTTCGCCGTTTGGGCGCCCAATGCAAAAGCGTTGTCCGTGATCGGTGATTTCAACGGCTGGAACGGCGAAAGCCACCAGCTCGCGGTGCGCTGGGACGGATCGGGAATTTGGGAGGGCTTCATACCCGGCGTGCTGCACGGTACGTTGTACAAGTACCGTATCCGCTCCAGACACAACAATTATACAGTCGATAAAGGTGACCCCTATGCCCGCTTCTGGGAGCTCTCCCCCAGAACGGCATCGGTCGTCTGGGAGCAACAGCACCATTGGGAAGACATCCATTGGATGAACACGCGCGCCCGGAATAACAGCCTGGAATCGCCCTGGTCCGTTTACGAAATCCACCTCGGCTCGTTCCGTCGCATCCCCGAAGAAGGCAACCGTTATCTGACCTATCGCGAGCTCGCCGATCAACTGGTGCCATACGTCAAGAAAATGGGCTTTACGCATGTGGAGATGATGCCTCTTAAAGAACATCCGTTTTATGGTTCCTGGGGTTATCAAACAATCGGCTATTTCGCACCGTCGAGTCGGTACGGCACTCCCGAGGATCTCAAGTACCTCATAGATAAGTTTCATCAGAACGGGATAGGCGTCATCATGGATATCGTTCCGGCCCATTTTCCCATGGACGAACACGGGCCGATTTACTTTGACGGCACGCACCTCTACGAGCACGCCGACCCCAAAAAGGGCTTTCATCCGGACTGGCAGAGCGCCATATTCAATTATGGTCGCAATGAAGTCAGGAATTTCCTGATCAGTAGTTGCGTTTTCTGGTTGGACAAATATCACATGGATGGTTTGCGCATGGACGCCGTGGCTTCGATGCTGTATCTGGATTACTCCCGCAAGGAAGGCGAATGGATTCCGAACCAGTATGGCGGGCGAGAAAACCTGGAAGCGGTCAGCCTTCTGAAGCAGTTCAATGAAGTCGTATACGAGGATTACCCCGACGTACAGACTATCGCCGAAGAATCGACCGCCTGGCCCATGGTCAGTCGCCCGGTCTATCTCGGCGGCCTGGGATTCGGTATGAAATGGAATATGGGCTGGATGCATGACACCCTCGAGTTCTTCTCGAACGATCCCATACACAGGAAATACCATCACAACAGCCTGACGTTCAGTCTCCTGTATGCCTTCACCGAGAACTTTATGCTGCCCCTGTCACATGATGAGGTGGTACACGGCAAAGGTTCGCTGCTGGCGAAAATGCCGGGAGATGACTGGCAGAAGTTCGCCAATCTGCGCTTGCTCCTGGGCTACCAGTTCACACACCCGGGCAAGAACCTGCTCTTCATGGGCGGCGAAATCGGCCAGTGGAGCGAGTGGCAGCACGACGGTTCGGTCGACTGGAATCTGCTCGATTATCCTTTGCACGGCGGCCTGCAGAAGATGGTTGAAGACCTGAACCATCTGTATCGGTCGGAACCGGCCCTCTACGAGCGGGACTTCGAGCCGGAAGGCTTTCAGTGGATCGATTGCAATGATGCGGAGAGTTCCGTTATCAGTTTCATTCGACGGGGAAAGGACCCGGACGAAGAACTGATCGTGGTGGCCAATTTCACGCCAATTGTTCGCGATAACTACCGTGTCGGGGTGCCTCGGCCCGGGCACTGGCAGGAGCTGTTCAACACCGACGCCGACTATTACGGTGGCAGTCAAAAAGGCAACTATGGCGGCGTCAACACGCGACCGATTCCCATGCACGGCTTCTACCAGTCGGTTTCCATTACGCTGCCGCCCCTGGGAATTGCGGTTTTCAAACACAGCCAGGAAGAGGGGTAGACCTCGGTCGGTTCTGAAGTACTAAGAAGCTTTGTCCCCGATCAGGCAGGCACCACGGGAGACTCATGAAAGACAATCCTCTGTCCCGAGAAGTCGGCTCATACTATCGCCCGGACAACGCGATTCAGTTCGTGGTCTGGGCGCCACACGTCGAAAAAGTTGAATTGGAAATAGTCGGCCCGTCCCCTGCTCTGGTTCCCATGCAACAAGATGAACTCGGCTACTGGGAAGCCCGGATTCCGCAAGAAGCAAAGGCAGTCGACTACTTCTATAAACTAAACGGAGAGGTATCGCGGCCCGATCCGGCCTCACACTTTCAGCCCAGAGGCGTACATCGCCAGAGCCGGACGGTAGACCACGGCTCCTATGAGTGGCAGGACTCACAGTGGCGGGGTATCCCACTCGAACGGATGATCATGTACGAACTGCATATTGGCACCTTTACACCGGAAGGCACTCTGGCAGCCGCTCAACGGCGTCTGTCCGAGCTAAAGGAATCGGGAGTCAACGCAGTGGACATCATGCCGGTCGCGCAGTTTCCCGGCGACCGCAACTGGGGCTACGACGGGGTGCATCCGTACGCCGTGCAGAACTCCTACGGCGGACCCGAGGCCCTGAAGGAATTCGTCGATGCCGCCCACGCACTCGGCCTGGCAGTTATTCTCGATGTCGTGTACAACCACCTGGGACCCGAAGGCAACTACCTGAGTGAGTTCGGACCGTACTTCACGGACAAGTACCGCACTCCCTGGGGCATGGCAGTCAACTATGACGATGCACACAGCGATGGGGTCAGGAATTACTTCGGTCGCAACGCGCTGTTTTGGTTCAGAGAGTATCATATCGACGCCCTCCGGCTGGACGCCGTACACAGCATCTACGACTTCAGCGCTCGGCCCTTTCTGCAAGAGTTAGCTGACGCGACGACAGATTATTCTCAAACGGCCGACCGAAAGCACTTTCTGATCGCGGAAAGCAATCTCGATGACGTCAACGTCCTTTATCCGACGACCGAAAACGGACTCGGGATGGACAGCCAGTGGTCGGACGACTTTCATCATTCCGTACATACGCTGCTTACGGGTGAAAATGACGGTTACTACCGCGATTTCGGCAAAGTGGAGCATTTGGTAAAATCTGTCAGGGAAGGCTTTGCCTATGACTGGCGATACTCGCAGTATCGTCGGCGCCGACATGGAAGTTCCTCGATCCACTTGCCCGGTGAACAGTTCGTCATTTCCATTCAGACTCATGACCAGGTCGGCAATCGGGCGATGGGCGAACGACTGACGGCGCTGGCACCGTTCGAGGCGCTGAAGGCGGCAGCCGTCTGCATGTTCTTTTCGCCCAATGTACCGATGTTGTTTATGGGAGAGGAGTATGCCGAGGTCGCCCCGTTTCTCTATTTCGTGAGCCATACCGACGAGGATTTGGTCGAAGCCGTCCGGAAGGGGCGCACGGAGGAATTTGCCGAATTCAAGTGGCGGGGGGAACCGCCCGATCCGCAAGCGGTTGAGACCTTCAGCAAATCGAAACTCAACTGGAATTTGCGGACGAAAGGACAACACGCCAGAATGCTGGAACTATACAAGGCACTAATATTGCTTCGACATCAGCACCCGGCCCTGCAGAGATGCGACAAGACTTCTCTCACGGTACAGGGTGACGAGGCCAGACGGATTATCGGCTTAAGCCGCCGACATAAGGAACAAAGCCTGTCCTGCGTTATTAACTTTAGCGACAATGATATCGATCTTGACGGCTTTGACGACTTCGTGGCTGGTCGCGAGTTTCTTGACACCGGAGAAACGCGGTGGGGCGGCCCGGGCAAGCGATTTGTCAGGGAGAAAGCCGTTCTCCGGGCTTTCGGGGCAGTGATTTTCGAACAGGGAGAGAAGCAGTGAGCAAGTTCGTTTGTATTCATGCCCATTTCTATCAACCGCCCCGCGAGAATGCCTGGCTGGAGGAAGTGGAACGGCAGAATTCGGCCTACCCTTATCATGACTGGAATGAGCGCATCACGACTGAATGTTACGCACCCAATACGGCGGCTCGTCTGCTTGGCGATGACGGTCTTATATCACACATCGTCAACAACTACGCGCGCATCAGTTTCAATTTCGGCCCTACCTTATTGTCCTGGATCGAAAAGCACGAGCCGCAGGTGTATGCTGCTATCCTGGAGGCGGACCGTCTCAGCCGCACGAGATTTTCGGGGCACGGCTCGGCGCTGGCCCAGGTGTACAACCACATTATCATGCCGCTGGCCAACCGACGAGACAAAATCACCCAGATCAAATGGGGAATCGAAGATTTCGTCCACCGCTTCGACCGGGCACCGGAGGGTATGTGGTTGGCCGAAACGGCGGTTGATTTGGAAACGCTCGACCTCCTGGTGGCCCACGGCATCAAGTTCACGGTCCTGGCGCCGAACCAGGCCAGCCGAATACGAGCCATCGGTGACAAAGAATGGACCGACGTCAGCGGTGACAAGATAGATCCGAGACGGCCGTACCGCTGCCGACTTCCTTCCGGAGAATCGATCGATTTGTTCATATATGACGGCCGGATATCGCAGGAAGTTGCGTTCGGGAGCCTCCTTCGTGACGGGAGCGTATTCGCAGAACAGGTGCTGGCTACGCTCGATGACGAATCCGAGGAGCCTCAATTGGCTCACATCGCCACAGACGGCGAAACATATGGTCATCATCAACAGCACGGAGACATGGCGCTGGCTTATTGCCTGCGGCACATCGAAAGCAGTGATTCGGCTGAAATCACGGTCTACGGTGAGTACCTGGAAGAACATCCGCCGGAATACGAAATTGAGATCTTCCAGAATTCATCCTGGAGCTGCGCTCACGGTGTGGAGCGCTGGCGTGCCGATTGCGGCTGTCGGGTGAGTCACCAGGCCGGCTGGAACCAGGCCTGGAGAACTCCGCTGAGAAACGCCATGGACTGGCTGCGTGACAGCCTGGCGCAAGTTTACGAGGAGCAGGCGCCTGAGTATCTGCAGGATCCCTGGGAGGCTCGTAATCAATATATCAGCGTCATCATGGATAGAACTGCCCGCGGTCTCGAGGCGTTTTTCGAGAGGCAAGCCCCTCAGGGACTGAGTGAAGACGCACGGGTTCAGGCGTTGCGATTGTTAGAGATGCAGCGCCATGCCCTGCTCATGTATACCAGTTGTGCCTGGTTCTTCGACGAGATATCCGGCATCGAAACGGTGCAGGTGCTGCAGTACTCTGCGCGCGCGATCCAGTTGACCCGGGCCATAACCGGTATCGATCTCGAGCCCTCATTCAAGAAGATCCTTAAAATGGCCCCAAGCAACATGCCCAACCTTGCGCACGGCTCCGAAGTGTATGACAGGTACGTTATTGTCAATCAACTCGACCTGGCCAGGGTGGCCGTGCATTACGCGATAATCTCTCTGGTCGACGTTGAATGGGAGCGCGGTAACGTCTACTGCTATGACATCAACGAAATCAGCTTCAATCGATTGGTATCCGGACGGCAGTCCCTTGGTTACGGACAACTGGAGATTCTTTCCACCATCACCCGAGAAAAGGCCCTGATACACTTCATGGCGCTGCACTTCGGAGAACACAATATCCTGGCGGGCGTTCAGGAAATCTTGAACGGACCGGACACATCTGAAATCGAAAGTCAATTGTCGGACACTTTCAACTCCGGCGATATTTCCCGAACCGTATCCTTGATGGAAAAACACTACGGTGAGAACCGTTTTTCACTGCGACATCTATTCCGAGATGATCAACGACGCATCATAAGCCAATTAGTGGCCGGCTCTCTCCAGGAAATGGATTTCATGTTTCGCCGGCAGTTCCAGCACAACTCACCCCTCATCAGTGTCATGAGCGAGATAAACATCCAGATTCCCAGGTCGATTGCGACCACCGTCGACTATGTCTGCAATACCGATCTGCGCCAGGCGGTGGAGGCCTCGGACATCGATCTGGAGCGCATTCGTCAGGCGATCGATCAGGCTGACCGCTTCAATGCCGAACTCGACCGAGTCACGCTGGGGTTTTTGGCCAGTCGGAGAATCGTGACGATGATTCAGGAGATGAAAGACAATTTGTTCGATTTAGCGATTCTTGAGGTTGCGGAAGGATTACTGAGCGCCGCTTACCGTCTCGAGCTGCCGCTCAATCTGTGGCGGGCTCAGAATATCTTCTTCAACCTGAAACAGGAATATGGGGAAGGCAAAATCCCCGATGCGGACAAACGGACATCCGATCCCGACAAGTGGTCGGATCTGATGAAGAAGATCGGGCTCAAGCTCAAGGTGGGTTTGTAAGATGTACGTCCCGGCCAGTACCTACCGGCTTCAATTCATGCCGCAGTTCACGTTTGCCGAGGCTGAAGAAATTGTCCCGTACCTGGCCGAACTCGGTATCGGCGCCGTCTACTCGTCACCGGTTTTCAAGGCGTGTCCCGGCAGTGAGCACGGTTACGACGTGGTTGATCCGTCGGCTATTAATGAGGAACTGGGCGGCTTCGAGGGACTGCGCCGGGTGACTCGCTCCGCGCAAGAGGCCGGGCTGGGTTGGGTCCAAGACATCGTACCTAACCATATGGCTATCGATCAACATAACCGCTGGTTCATGGATGTTATCGAGAACGGCCCGGGCTCTCGGTACTTCGAGTATTTCGATATCGATTGGGATCACTATTACGAAGGTATCCGCAACCGACTGCTGGCGCCATTTTTGGGCAGCTTTTTCGGCGAGGCTATTGAACGGGGTGAAATTGGCCTCCATTACGGCGAAGACGGCCTGACGGTCCGATACTACGATGTCATCCTGCCACTGCGAATCGAATCCTATGGAGCGGTGCTGAAGCCGAATCTCGACAAGCTGTGCGAGACGATGGGACAAGACAATCCCGATTTCGTAGGCTTCGTCGCGGCCATCGACATTCTGGACAATCTGCCGACTAGAGACAGAACCGACGCGCGATACCGTCAGATCGCGTTCGGCAAGAACAAGCTGTGGCATCTCCATCAGAAAGACGCCGCGATCCAGGATCACATGGCGAACTGTCTCAAGGAGATAAATGGGGTCCCGGAACGTCCGGAAAGCTTCGACAGGCTGGATGCCATCCTGGGTGAACAGTATTTCCGCCTGTCGTTCTGGAAAGTCGCAACTGAAGAAATCAACTACCGTCGGTTCTTCACGATCAACGATCTGATCTGTATGCGGCTCGAAATCGAAGCTGTGTTTGATCACTCGCATGAGATGATCAAACGGCTCGTTGATGATAGACTCGTCAACGGCATTCGCGTCGATCACGTTGACGGTTTGTACGATCCCCTCGAGTATCTTACTCGGCTGCGCCGTCTGGCGCCGGAAGCTTACACAGTAGTGGAAAAGATCCTCGAGAATCACGAAAGCCTGCCTGCCTCCTGGCCGGTTCAGGGGACCACCGGCTATGACGCCTTGAATGCGATAAACGGTCTCTTTTGCAGTCAGGCCGGCAGACTCGCGTTGCAGAATATCTACTCTCGAGTCACGGGCAGCCGGCTCACCTACTTTGAGTTGGTAGTCCGAATGAAACGACTGATTGCGGAGAAGCACCTGGCCGGAGATATAGACAACCTGGCCCACACGATGAAGCGCATATCGGCCAGGGATCGCTACGGTAACGACATTACCCTGTATAGTCTGCGGAAGGCCTTGATTGAAGTCATGGCTTGTTTCCCGGTATACCGAACGTACGTCAACGGTAACGAAATCAGCGACCCCGATGAAAAGCACATCCATGACGCCGTAGCCAGAGCGCTTGATTTCTCCCCCGACCTCGAATACGAGCTGCGTTTTATCAGAGGTTTCCTGCTGTTCGAGTCCTATGACGTCTTGACCGAAGCGGAACGTCAGGAAACCCTCCGGTTCATCATGCGGTTCCAGCAACTGACCGGGCCGCTCATGGCCAAGGGTGTTGAGGACACAACGTGCTACATTTACAATCGCCTCGTATCGCTCAACGAAGTGGGCGGCAGTCCGGATCGCTTCGGCGTCACCGCGGAAGAGTTTCACAAGTTCTGCCGCGATCGCGTCAAGAACTTCCCCGCTTCCATGAGCAGCCTGACGACTCACGATACCAAGAGAGGAGAGGATGTACGCGCCAGAATAAACGTGCTTTCGGAAATCCGTGAGGAATGGGACACGGCCGTGCATACGTGGATGAACCTGAACGGTGGCCTGCGCCGCCGGGTGAAGGGGAAGTACATCCCCGATCGCAATGACGAGTATTTTCTCTACCAAACTCTCATCGGAACGTATCCTGTCGATGACAAAGTCCAACCGCACTATATTGAACGCATGAAGAACTACGTGGTCAAGGCTGTCCGGGAAGCCAAGATTCATACGGCCTGGCTGAAACCGGACGAGGAATATGAAAACTCCTTTGTCGAATTCGTGGAAAAGATTTTGACGCCATCGGATGACAACCGCTTTCTGCGTGAGTTCCGGACCCTACTATCCCGTGTCGCTCATTATGGAATATTCAACTCTCTTTCTCAGAAAGTGCTGCATCTGACAATGCCCGGGATGCCCGACATCTATCAAGGCGCCGAATTGTGGGACTTCCGTCTGGTAGATCCGGATAACCGCCGACCGGTTGATTTTGATCGGCGGCAAACGTTGTTGGAGGACATCAAGCGTCGCGCCGATCAGGATTTACCGGCTCTCCTGCGCGAGTTGATCGAACATCCGCAGGACGGCCGAATCAAACTGTACGTCACCTGGCGCACGCTGAATTTCAGAAAGAGTCATGCCGATGTGTTCGGTAAAGGAGAGTATTTAGCGCTCCAGGCATCCGGTGCGAAGAGCGACCATATCATTGCGTTGGCGCGGAGGCTGGCAAGCACATGGATTGTGTGCGTGGCGCCACGCCTGGTAGCGAACCTCGTTTCAGCAGAGCACGCGCCGCTGGGAGATGAGGTCTGGTCAGGCAATTCCCTGCGGCTGCCGGATGAATCCCCAACTCAATGGCGTGAGCTATACTCGGGAAACCGGATTGAAAGCACGGGAAACCTTAAGATCGGCAGAATTCTGAACAGCTTCCCGGTAGCCATCTTGATAGGAGGCGATAATGTTCGATAAGCGGGCGGCCGGCGTTCTCCTGCCGGTTACGTCATTGCCCTCGCGTTTCGGAATCGGTGATTTGGGTCGGAACGCATACCACTTTATCGATTTCTTATACAATGCCGGTCAAAGTTTGTGGCAGGTCCTGCCGCTTCATCCGACCAGTTCCGTGCTCGGCAATTCGCCGTACAGCAGCAGTTCGGCCTTTGCCGGTAACCCGTTGCTCATCTCTCCGGAAGGGCTGGTTGAACTCGGCTGGTTCGCCGAGTCCGACCTGGACGACATACCGGACTTCCCCGAAACGGAAGTGATTTACGAACGCGTCTACGAATACAAATACAGTCTTCTGGACCGGGCCTATCAGCGATTCCGGGAGCACACCGAACGCGAAGAGTTTCACGCCTTTTGCCACGAGCATTCCTTCTGGCTCGACGATTACGCTTGCTATCTCGCAATCAAGAAGGTTTATCAGGGCCAAGCCTGGTACGACTGGCCCGAGGCACTGCGCGATCGCCAGACCAACGCTCTCGATTCCGTACGTCGTGACCAGGCCGAGGAAATCGAACGACAGAAATTCTATCAGTTCGTGTTTTACTCACAGTGGTCGCAGGTCAAAGATTACGCCAATTCCCGGAGCGTCGTCTTGGTCGGTGATACTCCCATCTATGTCCACGGTGACAGCGCCGATACCTGGAGTAATCAAACTATTTTTAAGCTGGGCGACGATGGCCGTCCCACACTGGTTTCCGGCGTGCCGCCCGACTATTTCAGCAAAACCGGTCAGCTCTGGGGAAATCCCGTTTATGACTGGGCCACTCTGGAAAAGACCGGGTTCAAATGGTGGTTAACGCGTCTGGCCCACATGCTGAACCTGTATAACACGATCCGGATCGATCATTTTCGCGGACTCATTGCTTGTTGGGAAGTGCCTGCGGGTGAGAAGACAGCGGTCAACGGCCAATGGACCCCGGTACCGCATCGGGAGTTGTTTCAGGCGATCCGGGAACGGTTCAACGAGGCCCCGATTATCGCCGAAGACCTGGGAACCATCACCGAAGACGTCCGCGAAGCACTGCGGGAGTACGGCTATCCGGGAATGAAGATCCTTCAGTTCGCCTTCGGCAACGACGATTCTGAACACCCGTACCTGCCGCACAATTATCCGGTCAATTGCATCGTCTATACCGGTACCCATGATAACAATACTGTCAGGGGCTGGTTCGACAGTGAAGCCCGACCCGAAGACCGGCGACGTATGGTGCGTTACCTTGGCCACGACGTGGAAGCGGGCCGAGTGCATTGGGAGTTAGCCAGGCTGGCCTTCGCTTCGGTTGCCCGATGGGCAATCCTGCCCATGCAGGATGTCCTGGGACTGGGACGGGAGTCAAGAATCAACCGTCCGGCCACCGCTACCGGAAACTGGAAATGGCGGCTGACTTCCCATCAACTGCAGCCGCAGACCGCATCCGACTTGAAAGAACTTACGAAAATTTACGGTCGTCTGTCCCAGGAATGAACGGAAGTATGATTAGATGAACGGACGTTCTTCCGATCAACTCCGCTTCACGGGACCCGCAACGAACGCAGCATGTTGCGGGCGCCTGCAGTTCCTCACTCCTCTTCCCATTTGATGATTACATCAAGACCGGATTCCTTGGAGTCACCCTCGGTGAACCGGAGAAAAAGGAAATTGGTGACCTGATATTCGATATTGAGTTGCTCGCGCGCGATGTCGTCGTCTTCAAACGAGCCGATTCCCCGCTCGTACGTAACCAGCAGGTCATTCGTGAGGTACTTGCCGACGACGAGCGTCGCCGCTTCAAAGCTCTCCTGAGCTTCGATCTCGACCACGTCGAGGTTCAACTGATCACCAATTGTCGATGTCAGCTGTTTCGACAGGAGGCTGGCAGCGACTTTCCGAGCCAGGTCACCTTCACTGACACTGGCCGCTTCCGCGCGTTGGCCGCTGCTCAGCCGGTCGCAGCTTCGACCGAAAGCCAGGTAACAGAGCGCGTCACCCTCGGGAATATCCTGGCCGTCCAGCTGGAAACTTACCGACGGTGTAGTAGCTGTGCCCGCAACGAATAACGTGAGCGATCGCTTGTCACGATTCGCCGCACGAAAGACATACTTGGCCTCGATGTTAACTTTGGGATTGATTTCCGGATCGCCTTGAAACCTCAGACTACCCTCTTCCAATTCGAAACGTCGGCCATATAGTTCATAATGACCACGGACAACGTCGATAGTCCCGAATAGCTGTATGTCCTGACCGTCTTTGACGACATCAATCTCACCTTCTAGTTCCAGCAACAAGCCGGGGCGTCGCACCCACGTATTGCGCGGCAGCTTGACTTTCATCCTTCCTCGCAGATTCTCGTAGAATTCCGAGGGTTCGCCGGCAGGCTCGGTCTCCTTTTGACGTGCGACCGGGATGGAATCGCCCGTGGCCGTGTCAGGCTGGGTTGCAGCTGCCAGCAGCGGTACGCCTTGCGTCTTATCCGCGTCGTCACCACCGCCGTTCGTCAATGCCGGCAGGAAAATACGCGAACGGTCAACTCTGATCTCGCCGCTGTATGTCGGCTTCTCGATCGATCCCTCCAGGCCGGCGTGGCCGCTTATCTGGATTTCGTAGTCATCATGCCGGACAACGAAGAACTCATCGGAGTCAAAGCCGATCTGAGTCGACTGAATCAGCCCTGACAGTATATTGTCTTGAAACGTTACCTTACCGGTCGCTGTTAATGAGCCGTCCGAACGTACGATGTGCAGCGTATCCAGTGAAACCGAGTCACCCTCGAACGTCAGAACCGCCACAACTGACTTATAAGCGATACCATAGGCAGGAACCTCAACCCCGCCCTCACGCAGCGCCAGTTGGCCGTTGAAACGCGGTGCGGCCGGTGTGCCGGCGATATCACAGCGCCCGACAACGTATCCATTTACTTCCGAGACTTCCTTGCCGATCGCACGCAATACCTGTAGCGACAGTGAATCTGCGGCTACGGACGCAGTAATCGGCAAGGCGCTTAATTCCAGATTATCGAGATTGACCAAAGCCAACGACACCGTCGTTGTTCCCGATACATGCAATTGGCCCGCCTCGTTCGGGCTCAAGGAGAAATGAACTGTCAAGCTGTCGCCTCGGTAGTCCACACCGCCGTACAGCGAATCGTAGTGGAATTCGGCGTACCGACCATCCCGAATTACTACTTCACCGGCCAGCACCGGACGGTCTACGGTACCGCTCAGGTTGAGATCAACGGACAACCGGCCGTCCACCGGGGGAGGTAGTTCAAGAAAGGAGCCGGCTGCGGAAAGATCTATCCCGGCCAGCTGCAGCCGGAAGTCCGCGGAACTATCGAGATCAATAACACCATCAATCAACAATTCCTGCTTGATGTCATCGTCTCCCCTTGGGCCGACCAGTTTGAGACTGTCGATCCGGTAGACGGCCTCACCGATCATAATACTGGATGTGTCAGTCAAAGTCCAGGCGTGGCCACGAAGATCCATTTCCAGTTCACGCAACGACACGTCTATGGTCGAATCCCATGCGACCGTCAGGTCACTCTTGATCTTTATGGAATCGGACTGTGTGATGTTTGAACGAAGGTCGGCTGACGACGTTGAGACAGCAAATTCCGTCACCAGCTTCTGCAGATTCAACCGGGCCAGGTCAATCGACTCAGCCGTCATCTTACCGGACAAATCCAGGAGGTCGGGGCCGATGTCACCGCTGGCGTTAGCGTTCAGTCGCGCGACCTCATAATCACTGTACACGATGTTGTCACAGTCTAAGGTGATATTGCAGGCGACTGAGTCAGTTGTTCCTGATACGGTACCACTGATAGTACCGGTACCGGCCAACGCGGAGATTTGAAACAACTCGGCGGCCCTCTGAAGGTTTCCCAGTTCGATTGACAGACCGGCATCGAAATTCATCGTCGTATCAAGGCTGCCCCGGCCATGAAGTGTCGCCAAATCCGTTGACAGCAACAGTGTGTCAACCCGCAACAAGCCTGACTCGAATTCGAATTCAGACGCGAGGGTGTCCACCTCTATATCACGAAACGACGACTCGGTCATCGCCACCACACCTTTCCCACGCATAGTCGTCAGTTCCAGACCGGTTAGTTCTAAATCGATATGGGCTGTAATGCTGCTGCGCAGGGCATCGTCGAGCAGCGCCTCTGCTATATCGAGGTCTTTAACGTCGCCCTGAACCACGATGTGCGGCCTGTCCGGCACGTGAGAAATTGCGCCGGTCAGTCGGGCTCCTCCTGCCGGGGCATCCACCACAAGCGTGCAGAGGGCGTTGCCTCGGTCGTAGCGGGCATCGAGTTCGATCTGCTCTATTGATCGACGTTCAAGGATACAGTCGCGGAACGATGCGTCAACGGTGGCCACTGCGTTCTCAGGTGTAAAACCCTGTCCCGCTACCGTCAACTGACCGGAGAGCTGGAGATCGATCGGTACTTGCGCCAGCCAGTCTCCGGGCACAAGATCAGTGAACCCAATTGTCAGATGGTATCTCGGCGAGTGCCCGAGAAGTGTATCAAAGATCTGGCTAAAATCACTGATGCCCACATCCATCTCTATTGCTTGATTGCTGTCCACAAGTGAAACGTGAACAGAGAATGAGTCTTGAATCAACGACGCTGACAAATCGATGACTGGAGAAGCCGCAATGGATACGAACGGGAGAACAAAAGTGAATTCGTCGAACTCAAGCGGCTGACTGCGCAGTTGAACATCTGAAACAAGCGTGTCGGCCGGAGTGTACTCGGCCATTCCAACCAGTTTGTTTCGAGCCGTCCGCAATTCCATGTCCCGGACGGAGACGCTGTCTTCGGTTCGTTCAATTCGGAAAGCCAGGCGTTCAAGATCGAGCGGCGGCTCTTCCGATACGAAATTCAACTCGGCAAGCTCAAGCCACTGGCGTTCGTTATCATACACGCCGGACAGCACAATGTCTATATCCCGCACCGACGCCGGGATCGCGTCCGGGGAATTCAAGACCGTTATGGATCCGCCACGCAGCTGAAAAGCATCCAGCATCACGGTATAGCCGAATCCATCGGTTGATTCGGCAGTAGTACTGTCGGCCGTTGTGTCGGCGCGTACGAGGCGGGCCACATTCCACACGCCTGGGCTGTTTCTGGATAAATAGACATGGGGTGAGTCAACGGTCACTAATTCGATATGAATGTCTCCGAAAAGAATGGCCAGCAGATTATACTCAAGACCGATTGACTGCACGGTAGCGAGCGTGTCTGCCTCTTGCACAAGTCTGACTTGCTTCAAGGTAACAGTAGTCATAAGAGTGCCGTCGAGCTCTCCGATTTCCAGACGACCGTTCAATGAACTTGCCGCCGCTGCCTCAATCCGATCTGCCACCCAGCGTTTGAAGTAGCTTGTTTGCGAGAAAAGCCCGGCTAATATGATTAGCACCAGGAGTGCGCCGACGACCCACACGACTCGTTTCAGCCAACGCTTCACGCTGCCGGTCGAGTCACTCTTCTTCTCTTTCCTTTTCGTATTTGACATAAACCTGTCGCTAAAAGGCCGGTCCAATGCTTAAATGAAATTGCCAGATCTTCGAGTCGTCGAATATCGGTCGCGCGAAGTCGGTCCGGATCTTACCGACCGGTGTTGCGAACCGGAAACCCAGGCCGGCTGAGTACCGCAGTTCATCGACCCGGTAAGTAAAAGGACTACGCCATACATTGCCCCAGTCCGTGAACACCACACCCTTCAAGCGACCGAAAATCGGATAGCGCAGCTCAAGCCCAACTTCAAGCAGACTGTTCCCGCCAATAGGCTGCCCATCGGCATCGACCGGGCCAAGTTCGGAGCGAGCCCAACCGCGGACCGAAGTGCTGCCTCCCGAATATAGCCGGTCCTCAATGGGGATGAAATCAACTTCACTGTACGCATCGATCGCGCCCACCTTCACCCTCGAGGCGAAAATGGTCGCCCCCAGCGGTGTGTATTTGCGCAAATCGAGTATCATCTTACCATACTTGGAAATGCTCTTGAAAATGAAACCGCTCAACTTGAACGTTGAGGCTGCGAAGAACCCATGGCTTGGGTCCAGCCGGGGTTGCGAACGGTCCCATGCCGTTTCCAGCCGGATGCTGCCCCGGCTATATTCGTCCAGGCTTTCGTCAAAGTCTTCCTGTTCCAGACCTTCCTGACTGACGGAGGCTGTGTCGAGATCCAGGCGCTCGTAAGCCAGCACCGTGGTCGCTGATAATTCGCGGCTGAAGCGATGCTGCAGGGCGGCACTGCCCACAATGCGAACGACCGTAAAGGCCGGCTCTTCTTGTTTGATAACAGCCGGGCGAACAATTCCCGTCGTTCGTGGAGTCAGAAACGCCGGCCGCGTGAATCGCAACTCCACTTCGTAAGGCACGAGTCCGGAGTGCTTGGCGTAGAGGTTAAAACGGTGAATGTCGTCCAGAAAACCCAACAGACGGAAATCCGTGAAGACACGAAAATCATCTTCTCGACCGTAACCGACGCCAAATCGGCTGACGAACCGCGCGGCTTCCATTACCTGAAGCTCAACGTCCACCGTCGAGTCTCGCTGTTCGGTAAGTTGCGAGTTGACCGTCACAACGTCAAAAGTTCCGAGATCATAAACCTGTTCTTGCGAACGTTCTATCTTACTCTCCTGGTATCCTTCACCCCGTGAAAACACCAGCTGCTTTCGAATGTGTTCGGCTGCGACAAAGTCATTCCCCTTGATAACTACGTCGCCGAATATACTGTACGGTCCCGGCTCAATTGTCCAGACCACCGTGACCTGAGTGTGATCCTTGTTGACTTCGAGATCCGCATCTACCCGAACGTACGGGAATCCGAGATCCCGCATCCACCCGGCCAATTGCCTGCGATCACTCTGCAACAGCGCGTCTTCGAAGCGCTTGCCCGGCGCCAGAGTCAGTTGCTGTTGGCCCGCCACCGCCGAATCGGCCATGGCCGCTGCCCGGGCGGAATCGACCCCGGTGAAACGCAGACTTACGCTGTCTATTATAACCGGGAGGCCCTCCTCTATTGTGAAGACCACCCCCACCTTCTCCTCCTCAACGTCGACCTCAAAATCGCCACGGCCTACGGATACGTTGAGGAATCCCCGCCTCTGGTAGTGACGTACGACGCTCAGGCTGTCTTCCTCGAATGCCTCGTCAGAAAACGTGGAAGGTTCCCTATCGGTGAAGAGTCGGGTGAAGAAGCCGGCGGAATGCAGGCTGACCTGATCTTCAAGAGCCCCGTCCGAGATCGTCTGGTTGCCCACAAAGTCTACGGAACTTACTTCGTAGTCTTCCTGGGCGCTTATCGAGGCCCTGGCGACAACCACTCCCGCCAATACCGCAAGTGAGCAAATCCATCGATCAAATGATGTCATCCATCTTTCCTATGACCTCAATATAATCGACGAATATGAAAAGCACAAAGGTCTATCGCCGGTGAGTGTTTGTCAGGTTGACAGAATCAATCAGGACTTGACCGAGCGCTGAAACTCATCCAGTTGCTTCTGCGCTTCATCGCGCGCAATGCCATACTTCTCCTGCAACTTACCCAACAACTGCTCCTGTTGACCCTGAATCTGGTCCAGATCATCTTCGGTAAGTTTCCCCCACTTTTCACGAACTTTCCCCTGCATCTGCTTCCAGTTGCCGACAATTTCATTCCAATCCATGACAAAATTCCTTTCTTGTTTAACTGACCTGCCGAGTAACTTCGACGAATTAAGGTCTATTTCTTACAATTTCTTTCATTCCTATTTCTTGACTTCTGACTAAGCACTGGCCCGCCGGAACAAACGTACAATACCCAACAGCACGACCGCTCCGACAACCGCCGCCGCCAACTCGCCAACCAGGCCGGTCGCAGTAATTTCCAGTATCCGAAACAGGTAACCGCCGATAACCGCACCGACCACTCCAACCACCAGGTTGCCGATAATACCCAGCCCGTGGCCATGCATCAATTTGCCTGCAATCCATCCGGCGAGGAGACCTATGAGAAGAAACAGTAACAGGTTCATCTATATCCTTTTCATCGTATTGAGTTCTCACGCTTCTCCGAATTCAAAATTGCGAGTCCTTATCGCAGGCTGCACCATAAGGGATCTTCCAATTTACCAACTGGTGACGCCGGTAGTTCAAGTTTACTGTCCGAACGTCCAACCTATCGTCAGCTTAAGGTCAGGCGCGTCTACAAGTCCGAGTTTGGCTTCCACGAAGAAGCGGTTTCCCCCGGAGAGCCCTTTCTCGATTCCGCCCAGCACGCTGGCGCCGAATTCGGTATCCGAACCGTCGCCCAAACCCTCCGTGTCATGATCGATGAAGAGAATACCGACCCCGCCACCGAGATAGGGAGTCCAGACGTTCCAGGTTTCCCGGAAGCGATAGTTCGCTTCGAAGTTGGCCGCGCCAATTGTGAAATCATCGCCAATACCAAGCTCGAAATTAGGTTGAAAGCGGACTCGTTGAGCGAAATTGCCGAAATCCGCATGGGCACCGAAATGGACCTGGTCCGGATCGAGGGTCAACCCGACTCTCGGTCCCCAACCTTTAAATCCGGTTTGTGCTTCCTGCGCCTGCACTGACCCGAGTCCGAGCAACAGTACCAGCACACTAATATAGATGAGTTTATGCATATAATGTTCCTTTACGATTACGATTGCGTGTCCTTGACCGGCATTTCGGTCGCGTCTGTTGTTTCAATCCGGAATCTCTGCCCGGGCTCAAGTACAATGTGGTCACCCTTGGTTGCCACGGCCCAGGTGCCACCCGCGCCCGCACCGATAAGTGCTCCAACGGCAGCACCCTTGCCGCCCTTGGCGATGCCTCCGATAATAGCACCGGCCACCGTGCCGGCCGCAAGGCGTTCAACATCGGCCTCAGTGTCAGATTGTCCGGCCAGTGTAATAGGTGCGGCGTCAAACTCGTAGGTTGCCCCATCAGCAAACGAGAGCTGCTCAAAATCGAGCGTCATTTTCGCCGCACCCTTGATGGCTCCGGGCTTCGCGACCGAACTCACTTTGCCGCGAACAATAGTGCCCGCAGGAGCCACGGTTTTGCCTTCGATCACGGTTGGCTCGGTTGTCTCAGCCGTGAATGTCTGTCCCTCACTGGCATTTTCTGTACTCAGTGATGTCTGAAGAGCCACGACAACCGATGTCCCCGCGGGCACTGAAATAGTCTGCAGTTCGCTTTGACAACCTATATTGCAGGTCACTAAAGATATTGCCAGGATCACTGTGACAAGGCACAGTGCGCTGCTACGTAACATAGCTTACTCCTTTTCAGTTATGTATTTCGATACTGAGTCTTACCGGTCTGCTCTGATCGGGCATCATGTTTCCATGGATCCACGACACACTCTAGAGTTGAAACAGCAGTCCAATCTTAATCGAGTAGAAATCAGCATCGACATCTTCGGTGACGACATCCGGAAGATCAGCGAATTCATAATCCAAAAAGACAAACCGCCGGTCACCAACGAGCTTGACCTTCTCTGAAGCCGGCAGTTCCGCGCCGACCGCCAGATGCCACCCGAATTCCTGCTCGGTGTTGTCTTCAATTCCCATATCGTTGAATGCATCAGGATAATCAAACGTCGTGTTGTACCAACCGGCGCCAACGCCACCATAGATGATCGGAATTGGATAAAGAAGCCCGGTGACAGTCACCGGCCAATTGCGGACCGTAACGCCGTTGGCGTCCTCAAAATACTCTTCCTGTCGATAGCTGATAGTACCCTCTGCACCCAAAAGCGGCAGAAGCTGCAGTCGAGCCGAGGCGCCAATCAGATAATTGGCATTTTCGGCATCGCTTGCCTTCTGAATACCCAGCTGTGGCCCCAGATACATTTCCCCCTGCGCTTGAACAGATAGCGGCATCAGAAATAGAATTAACGGAGCTGTAAACAGAAGCGCTAATCGCATCACAGGAATCTCCTTTCGCCCGGATTTCGTCTGTTCTTTCTGTTCTCGGTGAAGCGCAGTCTTCATCCGATCACACAGCAATCATGTGACTGCAATGCGTCCACGAAAAGTAAGTCTCGTGCCCGAATCTGAAACGCACCACTATCATGCAATACCACAACGAGTTACGGCGGTGTTCTTGTGACTTTAGCTGCCAGCAAGAAACTGTGAATGACCGCTAACTGTAACGATTTCGGACGATAGACTTCCGCCATGTGAACAATCGGGACACCGGGTACCGCAGCCTGTTTTGACGCTTGAACATCTTGGCTTCAGGAAATTGCCTCAGGCGTTTCAGTGTACCTTAAGGGTCCAGAAGCCGGAGCAACTTACTGAGTCCGGATAATTCATGGATTTCTGCTGAGAACCTACCCCTGATGATGTTGCACTTTCATCAACCGCCCAAGCCCGGTTACACGGGCCCCTGGTTTTTCGAGCAATCAACTCATGTCCAGTCGCTGCAAGCTGAGCCGGATCTTCATCGTTCGATCGTCTGCTCACGAAGTGACGCTTCAACCTCTACATTGAAGAACTCATTGCGCAGGTACTCATGCATGAAGTAAGATGGGTCGGCCGTATCTGGAGCCAGCAGGAATTGAAACGGAATCTCGCTGTCGTAGGCGGCTATCGAATGGCACAGGGTACAATCATGGTCAATGCGTGAACCATCATCGCCGATGAGATTTTGATTGTGGCAACGGAAGCACCCGTCGTGGCCGATGAAACTCGGGTAAGCATTCCAGGTGACGTTCATTCGGTGATGGATATTGCGGCGGTAGACATCCCGTAAGATCTCAATTGCGCTGTCGATCAGCACTGTATTACCGGTGAGCAAGTTCGGAAACTCTCGACGATAGAAGCCGTACAACTGGTTCTCTATTCCTTCCATGGCGGCCGCACTGTCGGTGTAGCCGATCGTGAGAGCGGTTACTGCTTCCCGCTTAATATAAGGCAGTTCCTCGGGCAGCAAGCCGACAACCAAACGTTTGTCGACTGCATCTTCCGGCCGTTCGTAAATATGCGTAGCGCGGTTGTGACAATCGACACAGTCCATCACTCGTGGCAACTCTTCCTCGTGGGATCCCGAGAGACGCTGATTGTAAAACCGTTTGAAACTGCCGTCCGATTGACGCGCCTCTGCCCAAATGATGGTCTCTCGTTGGTCTCGTACGGATGTATATCGTACTTCGTTTTCTTCGGCAATGTGCCAGTGGATTCCGCCCTTGCCGGCGGTTGTGCCGGTGTCGATTTTCAGACTGAGAGTCGTAAAGGCCGGGGTCGCCGTCGAGTCATTGCCGTAATGGACAAGTTGATCAATGCGAGAACCATAGAACTTGGACGGCCAATGGCATTTCTCACATGTTTCCCGTGCCGGTCGCAACTGGTGCACCGGTGTCGGAATCGGTCGTTCGTACAGATTGAACGTCACCGAGATCATCTGCCACATGCCGTTCAGCTTGGAGTCAATCAACGCATCGACGCCTTCCCCGACGTGGCATTCCACACAGGCCACCCGGGCATGAGGGGACTCCTGGTACGTGATCCACTCGGGATGCATGACCGAGTGACAGGCCGTACCGCAGAAGTGCGGCTCGTCCATGAATGTCAGCATGCGGCTGCCGGCAAGAGTAAGGAACACGACGTTTGCCAGAGTCAAAAGTCCCACGGTCTTGACTACGCCCGAGCCGAGAAAGCCGGCAGATGTCTTCTCTTTGTCGAATTGCTTATCAATCAGTTCCCGGGCGCTGAGGCGGCTGCGGCGCAGTTCCCACCACCAGGCGATCGCGATCAGGATAAGTCCAATAACGAAGATAACCGGCAACGCCAAATAGGATACCAGGCCGGCATACGCATTGTTGTTGATTCCCGAGACGCGCGTCAACTCGAACAGAATAAAACTGATGAACGCCGAGGTGGTGATTATCACGCCGGCTTTCCCGATTCGGTCGACGGAAACGCTGCGGATGAAGCCGACGTACCAGCGCAGCACGTCTACTCTCCTGTCTCCCTGAAAAGATGCTCGTAGATCTGCTGCATTTCACCGGTGCGGATTTGACGCGTCAGGTTTTCTGTCTCCTTATTCACCCAGGAGTGCATCGGATCGTCAGTTAACAGGTCGTCTATATAGGCATTAACCTTCGGGTTGCCATACGCTCGCGCCTGCGGTATGAGTTTGAAATAGAAATGCTTGGCTACTTCGTACATACCGTGCCACCAGGTGTAGTCCGGCCCCATCATGGCGGCCCCGTGACGGGCGCGACGGCCTTCGTGATGCCATATTTCCCAGAACGTCCATTCGATATCATTGGAAAAACTGGCCGGCGTTTCGAGCAGGTTGTGTTCACGAACAAGCTTCATTATTTCCGATGAGGGTTTTGCGAACTTCTCGTTGTATATCCGCACGACGGCATCGTACTGATAATAGTGACCGTCCGCGAATGACTGCCCATGACACGCGATACAGACTCGCTTCATGTTGGCCCGTTTCTCACGCCAGTTGTCCTTATGCACCGACACTATCGGACGGAGCGTCCAACTGATCCTCTCGCCGACATCATGCGTCACCGGCATACCGGCAGCGGCCGACATGTGGCACGTGGCGCAGGAGGGCGCCACGAAATAATCCAGTCCTACAATCCAAGTATCTGACTCGAGATTCATCTTGTGGACATTGGTATAGTACGTGTTGCCGTGCTTGGACTCTTCGTATACTTCCTTCTGGGGATGATCGGGACCGAGATGACATTTCGAACAGGCTTCCGGCTGCCGCGCCTGCGCCTTGGAGAACTCATGCCGAGTGTGACATGCATTACATGAGCCGAGCGAACCGTCCGGGTTCATCCGCCCGATTCCCGAATTCGGCCAGCTCTCTTTTGCGAGTTTGTTGGGCTGGGCGGGATCAATCTTCACGTTGGCGCCGTGGCAGCTTTCGCAGCCAAGTATCGCTACCGGATCGCCCGCGGCAATATGGGCCAGATAAGCGTCTGCGGACTCGAGAATCTGCCCCGCTTTGGCGTGATAGGAATGCTCGACCTCCGCCGCTTCCTTCTGATGGCACTTGCCGCAGTCTTTGGGTGTCACCAAAGTTGCGATGAAGGCGTCGTAATGCTCGTAGCCGTCCGGGTCCCCTTTCCGGGCCTGGTGGCAATCGATGCAAGTCACCTTGTGAGCGGCATGCTGACCGCTGAACCATTGCCGGTACAATCCCGGTGACTTCTCCTTGTGACACGTCACACACTTGCCGGCCACATCCGTCGGCGTCTGGGCCAATGAATCTGATGAGAACTGTAATGAAGCCCCGATTGCCAGAATTGCCATTAGTCTCCACGTCTTCATATGTCCGATACCTCCCGGCCTGGCGGCCTAACGATGATTTCAGAACCGCTTGTGCGATTTACACGACAAGCGGCGCGACTGACCGCGGCCAGTCTTAATACCATTCAAACAGGTCGTTACTGAAATTACGACAAACTCAGATCGTTGGCAATCTTCAATTCTGATTGTATCCGTCGGCTTTGCGCAAAGTAGAAATTGGTACGGGCTTTGCTTGGTGTAGGCGGCATACTTTCGATGAATCAAATCCTCTGCCACAAATTCACACTGACGAAGTGCCCATAGGCTTTGTAGTATTTATGGTCGAGAGTCACAACCGTCAATTGAGCACTTCTGCGGATTGGATCGGAGACTGGTCTTACACTCCGATTACATGAAGCCTATCGGATCGAATACAGTCTGGTCCAGCGTTGGATTTCACATTCACTGTGAGTGCCGAGTTTCTTGTCGTAGTCGTAAGTCGGGCTAAATACGCGATCTGACCACGTAAATCTCTCCTGCAATCGGATCAACCTTGGCGATCGAACGTATTCTCTCGATCGCCTGTACGGTCAACCGCGAACCCGTTGCCAGCAATAGCAGACCGCTCATGGAAAACGTATCGCGCGTTAAGACCATTCCCGGACGCAAGTCCGAAAGGCCGATCCTTAACTCATTCTCGTCGATGCTCTTCTCGTTGATTTCTTCGATGTACTGCAGCGTCTTTTCGACCAGGTTTTCCGAGTAGCGCGACCCGGACCAGCCCAGGATCGTCTGATAGGTATGTTGATAGATGAACTGTTTGTCGCCCGTTACTCTGTTGATCAGATGGTCGTACTTGTCGATGATGCCGATTACATAGCTTTCCTGAGGAACGGACTTGGCCCTGGGACCATCCGGAAATCCGGTCCCGTCGCAATGCTCATGATGACACCGTATGAAAGCACAAATAGCATCAAACTGCTCCAACTGCGCCAAAGTGTCGGCGCCGGTACGGGCGTGTTGCCGGTAGATCTCCAGCTCCTCGGTGCCATAGTCCGTGGGATCCTTTTCGAGCATGAACAGCGGAAAGCCCACCTTGCCGATGTCGTGCAGCAGGGCTGCAATACTGAGTTCGCTCAGCCTCGAACTGGTCAGACCGAGCTTTTTGCCCAGCCCCACCACGTGTTCGGCGACGCGTCGAGAATGGCTGCCGAGAGTGGGGCGAGTCAGTTCGATAAACGAGAAAAACACCCGGCCGCTTTCTCGCAAAGAGTTGGTCAATTTGGTATTCAGTGCCTGCGCGGTATGCAGCGCGTCCGTAAGTTGGGTCGTTCGTCGCGCGACTTTCTCCTCAAGCTGCTGATTGACGTCCTGTAATTCTTCGTTCTGTTTTTGCGTTAACTCGGTCAGGCGGCGGTTCTCCTGCCGCACGATATGGAAGTCGACCGCCGACTTGACGGCCAGCTTCAGCTCATCATCCTTCCACGGTTTGAGAATGAACCGGAATATTTCACCGGCATTAACCGCTTCCTGCACGTCCTCCAAGCCAGCCTGCCCCGTCAGCATCATCCGAACCATGTTGGGCCGCTTCTCTTTCACCCGAGCCAGGAACTCGGCCCCGGTCATCTGCGGCATCCGATGATCCGACACGAGCACCGCGATGTCATGTTTTGCAATGATCTCCAGTGCCTCTTTCGGACTGTTGGCAAAGAAGTACTGCCAGGATTCGAATCCATGAAACATCCGCCGCAAAGCCTTCAGTATGTGAGACTCGTCGTCCACAAACAGAACGTTGATAGGCTTGGTCGGGCCGGCCGCCGCTTCCGTGAGCGGCTGTGACGCTGCTACTTCAGACATAGGCTCTCAAGCTGTGAATCGAGCTCCTTCTTCAGAGAAGTCTCCACCACTTTCTTGTCGATGTGAGACGGCAGTTTCGGCACCTGGTCTTCGGCGGGAAATGAGAAGCCACAGTTCGATACTACGTTCTCGGCATCACAGAGGAGTCGATATTCCTGTTCGAACTCAGACGCCGGTCCATCGAGTTGCAGCTTCCGCTGCAGTAAGCCATAAGTATAAGGCGGAAAACTCCATTTTTTGCACAACGTAACGGCGATCTCCGTATTCGAACAGGTAAACAGTTCCAACTCCACGTCTGTGTATGACCGTTCCTCAGCTTTCATCCGAGTCAGAATCTGTTTCCAGGTCTCGGGCCAGTAGTAGGCAATGATGAGCTTACCGATATCATGAATAAGTCCCACCAGATAGACACGATTGCTGTTCTGCAGCATCCGGCTATGCGCCAGTCTGGCAGCAACTACCGCCGTGCCGTAAGAATGCTTCCAGAACTGATTGATGTCGAAAACATCCTTCCTCGGACGCAGCTTGGACAGACCTTGAATGACGGCCGCGGCTGTTGTGATCGTCTTGATGGTGTTTATACCCAATACCAGGACCGCCTGTTCGACGTTTTCCACCGGCCTGGATAACATGTAGAACGGAGAATTCGAAGACTGGATGACCTTCATGACCAGCGACGGATCCATGGAGATAACTTCTGAGAGCTCACGCGATCCGACGTCCGGATCATCGAGTAGTAACATGAGCTTGGCCGCCACCTTGGGAAACGTCGGTAAACTCGACAAATGCTCCAGCACATCGGAAACAGCTTGTGCCATCTTATGCCTCCTTATCTGCTAGCGAAACCGTTGTTGTCTCGCCGTGGTCGGAAGCATCCATGTCATACGTCTTCTCCTCCCGCTCTGCAGAGAACAGTTCGGGATGCTTGCTCCGAATTCTCTTGATAATGCTGTTCTTCTCCTGAAGTTCACGTTTCAAATTACTGTTGTCTTCGGCCAGCTTGTACTGGGCCAGGGCGATATTCACGGCTATCTTCAGGTCCGTGTCGTTCCATGGTTTGAGAATGAAACGATAAGCCTCACCTTCGTTGACGGCGTTCAGAATCGCATCCATATCGGAATACCCCGACAGGATAATGCGTATGGTATCCGGGGAAAACGATTTGACCTGGCGCAAGAGTTCCACTCCGTTCATTCCCGGCATAACATTGTCCGTCACCAGAACGTGAATCCTGGCTTCTTTGAATCGCTCGAGCGCCTCCTCGGCGCAGGGAGCCGTGAATATATTGACGCGCTCGCCGCGGAATAAGCGCTTCAAGGATCTGATTATGTTCGGCTCGTCGTCCACTAATAAGAGATTGTACTTATCCATGCCGTGTCTCACTTTGTTTCTGAATTGTCTCTGCCGCCGTCGGAACTGTCCGTCGGAAGCGTAATCGTAAACTCGGTACCTACCCCCTCCTGACTCGTGACATGAATGTCTCCCTGATGCTTCTGCATGAGGCCGTAGGAGATACTCAGTCCCATGCCGGTTCCTTTGCCCGGTTCTTTGGTCGTGAAAAAGGGATCGAAGATCCGGGGCAGCACGTTCTCCGGTATACCGACCCCGTTGTCCCGCACTTTGATCTCGATCATGTTATCCTTGAAACCGGTTGCAACGGAAAGTATCCCTTTCTCGTTGACCGCGTGGGCGGCATTTATGAACAGGTTGGTGAACACCTGGACCAGTTGATTGGGAAAGCACTTAATCTCGGGCAGCTGACCGAACTCCCTGACTACCTCAAGGTTGTACTTGATTTCGTTGCGAACCAGATTGAGTGCATTGTCGATAAGTTCATTGACATGGGCCGTTTCCTTACTGTCGCCCTCAGCTCGCGCGAACGTCTTCAGGTCGATGATAATCTTGGATACTCGCGTCAAACCGTCATGAGTCTCACTAAGCAATTCACTGATATCTTCCATGATATACGCAGTATCATTCGCCTGGCGCAGTTTGGCTATCTGCCCTCCCGGATCGGATACCGTTTCGGACGGATTGCAGCTCGCGGTCAGTTCTTCCACCTGCCGCACGTGTCGGATCAGATTCGCTACGTACCTGGACATCGTGTTGCAGTTACTCATGACAAAACCGAGCGGGTTGTTGATTTCATGAGCCACTCCGGCTGCCAGTTCCCCGATCGACGCCAGCTTGGCCGACTGCACCAATCGCTTCTGCAGCATCTCTTTTTCCGAAATGTCGTGAATCACGAAAACCACTGCCGTTATCTGCCCTCGGTAAGAAACGGGGTAGGCCAGAATCTCGAGTATTTTAGCGGGGATAGCGTGGCAGTGAACCGAGTACAGGGAGTTGCTTTCATGTACTATGTCGAACAGATCGCTGAAACGATCGCGAGTCCTCTCGCCCGCCAGGTCGAATAGACTCATACCCATATAGGCGTTCCTGAACACCGGGTCCAATTCCAGAATCTCATGTGCGTACGTATTCATCAGATGCACCGTCTGCAAGGTGTCGACCGCCAGCAGACCGAAATTCGCCTGCGAGATGATGCCGTTCATCAGCTCTTTCTCGGCCAGCAAACGCTCATTGCGGAATTCGAGTTCCTTGGTCTTCTCCTCAACCGTAGATTCCAATTCGCGTTGGTACCCCAGCTTGTCCATCTTCTCGCACCAGCGAGCAAAGGCCTTGTCAACGAGTTGCAGCATCTGAAGCGGTTCGAACGGCTTTTCCAGATAGGCAAACGGCTCCGTATTGATGGCGCGAGAAATGCTCTGGTATTCCGCGAATCCCGTCATGAAGATGATCATGATTCCCGGACCCAGTTCGTTCAGCTTTTCGGCCATAGCGACACCGTCCATCTGCGGCATCTTGATGTCCGTGATGACCAGGTCAAACTTCCCGCCGTTGAAAAGCGCCAGGGCTTCCTTGCCGTTGCTTGCCTTCTGACTGCTGAATCCCTTTTTCTGTAGAAACTTGTCCAGGATACTGATTATCGATTGCTCGTCATCGACAAGAAGTATCCGGAAATCCTTCTTAGCATACGTCTCATGACTTCGTTTCAGCATGGATTGCGTCATGTACTTACCTCCGACCTCGGTTCAAGAACAGTCGCCAATACGCGGGCGAGTGACGCCTTGTCGTAAGGTTTGACGAGACACGAGACGAAACCGACAGCTTCCAGTTCGCGTCGTATCGTGTCGTCCAAAAACCCCGAGGCGGCTATTGCTTTGACCTCATCATCCAAAACCTTAATCTTCTGCAATACATCCCTGCCGCCCATGCCCCCACTAACGCAGAGATCCAGCAGCACAACGTCATAGGGTTGAGCCGCTTCCCGGGCCGCCTGGTATTCCTTGATCGCCGATTCGCCGTCTGCAACGGTCTTCACTTCATAGCCCATATTCGTCAGGTAGTCCGATGTCAGCCGGCGTACGATCATTCCGTCATCCATGACCAGGACCCGGCCCGAACAATCTGTCCTGGGACTGTCCGACTCCATCGTCGACGGCTCGGCGGTCGACTGGCTGTTGTTCACAGCCGGCAGGTAAATCTCAAATGTCGTCCCCCACCCTACTCTCGATGCTACTTGTATGTGCCCCTCGTGTTGCTGAATAATGGAGTAAGTGGTAGCCAGACCCAACCCGTTACCCTTCTCTTTGGTCGTAAAGAACGGATCGAATATCTTTCGCTGCACGTCTTCGGACATGCCGACGCCTTCGTCTCGGACGGTAATCCTGACGTAGTTGCCGGGCGGCACCGGACTGTCGCCATTTTGGCCTACTTTTCGATTCTCCAGTGTAATGGTGATATTCCCGCCGTTCGGCATAGCCTGGTCCGCATTGATCAGAAGATTTTGAATGACTTGGACCATCTGCCCCTCGTCCACGAACGTTTTATACAAATCGCCGTTAACTTCGATATCACACGAGCTGTTCGTGCTCGACAATGTGAAACCGACTGTCTCCTTAATTATATCGGCAATATTCGCTTCTTTCTTACTCAGTGAATTGCCTTTGGAGAACGTCAACAACTGGCGTGTCAGACTTTGTGCTCGTTGAGCAGCAAGTGAGGCTTCCTTAAGATGCGAATAGCTGCTGTCTTCGGTACTCATGTCGATGGTAGCGAGAGTCAAATTGCCGGAGATGGCCATCAAGAGGTTGTTGAAGTCATGCGCGATGCCGCCGGCGAGCACGCTGATCGATGCCAAACGATCCGCATTGATCAGTTCCTGTTCGATGCGAAGTTTTTGGGTAACATCTTCAACCGTCTCGATTACAGCTATGATCTCATTCTGGACATTTCGTATCGGAGACGCTTGCAGGCGGTAGTTTATAATGCCGTTGGGAGTCGGTGTTTCGGTGACGGCCTCATGGATGTCCCCGTCTTCAAACGTCTTCAGGACCGGACAATAGCTGCACGGAGAATCCGAAGGGGGAGCATGCAATGCCCTGTGGCATATCGGCTTTCGGTTTACATCAACGTTCGGAAACCACTCCTTCATTTTGGAGTTCAGCGAGAGAATCTCAAGGTCGGCACTTATCATGGAGACACCGTACGGCATGCTGTTCACCAGACTTCGGTACTTTTCTTCGGACATCTGCAACTCGGTCCGAGCTGCATGACGCTCGATGAAATCGCCGATATGGAAGGCTATGGCGTTGAGCAAGACCCGCTCTTCCCGGCTGAACGGTCCCTCATCGCTCTCCGGTTTTTCCGAGGCATAGCTAACGATTACCCGGCCCACAATCTTGCCCTCACATATAATCGGAGCCGAGAGTTGCCAGGGAGAATAGACATAGTTTTCGGTCTTGAATTCTCTGTCATGAATCGTAATTTGGGCTGCTGTCAGGTCTGGATACTGCCAGGCCGGGGGTAAGAGCCGAACTATGCGGCTAAGTAAGCCGTCCAGACTTTCACACTCTTCTTGAGTCATTTGAAGAAGTTGTGTCAAGCAGTGTAGTTCCTTTACTCGCTCGCCCAGTTCATCCGATTTCTGCTTGTACGCCTGTTCGCTTCTCTTCCTTTCGGTTATGTCAATATGAATACCGGCCGCTTTAAGAGGGTTTCCATCCTTGGTCCGCTCAACTACTTGCCCCCAACTCAACACCCACTTCCATTGTCCTGACCGGCATCTCATGCGAAATTCGATTTCGTGTTGGTCGGTTACCTGTGAAACATGGGACTCTATGGACTTCTGCACCTGCGGCCAATCGTCGGGGTGAGTCAGTTCACGTAGAATAGAGGGTTCATCGCCGATTTCTTCGACCCGATAGCCGAGTATTTCCGCCCAGTAGTTGTTTACTTCGATTTTATCAGATGCGTAATCGAGTACCCAGAATCCGAGTTTGGCTCCTCTGAGTACTAACTCCAGTTTCTTGTTTGTTTCACGAAGAGCGTCTTCAATCCTCTTACGTTCTGTGATGTCGATCATGATGCCAATCAGACCGGCGACGCCTCCATTGTGATTGCCGTAAGTGGTCTTATGGAACAGGACATCACGCTCTTCACCCTTTCCGTTCACGACTTTCCACTCGTAGACCTGATGCCCGGGATTCTGGATTAGCTCCTGGTCCAACTCATGATGCTTTTGTGCAATCTCTTTCGGCCCCATGTCAAAAGCAGTCTTGCCTAATAAGTCCTGGCGCGACCGCCCGAGGACCTCTGCGAATGCACGGTTGCAGCCCAGATAGACGCCGTTGCGGTCCTTATAGAACAGGGGACTCGGGACGGCATCCATGATCGACTGCAGGAAGTCCAGTTGCCTCTTGGTCTCGCGCTCGATTTGCTTCTTTTCCGAGACATCGCGGACTATCGATTGACCCGCAATGACCGTTTCTCCGGCATAAATCGGATCGCTGGATACCTCAACAACGAGTGTATGACCGTCCTGATGAATGGCTTCAGTCTCCAACGCCGAAATGCTTTCACCCGAGGCGACAGTGCGCATTGCCGTCTCAAGCACCTTTTGACTTGCTTCAGACACGTAGTCGCCCATCGTTGTTCCGATTGTCTCCTCCGGGATGTAGCCAAAGACCGCTTCAACGGATGGGGAGGCGTACGTAATGACTCCGTTCAAATCATACATGATGACCGCGTCGTTACTGCGCTCGACAATGGCCCTGAAACGGGCGTCCTTTTCGTTTAGCTCGCGCTGCAGATCCACCTTCTTTGCGAGCATACTTGATGTTACGAAACCGCCGGCGAAAATGCTTAATACCATCAACAGACGGGAGTACGTCTCATGAATTGAGGCATCCCATAGTACCTCGGTGAAAAGAGCACCCTTCTCGAAGAAGTAGTAGTCGAGGACTGAGTCAAATAGCCAGAAGGACACAACCAATGCCAATGTATATAAGAAAAGCTTCACTTGTAGCCTCATCGAAGGCCCCTCATTCAGTTGTCAGTTACGGCTGGCTGAGCCGAGTAATCAATACTAAAACCATCCTAATTATCGGCAATCTCCCGCAATTCTATAAGGTATCGACCACAAGTCTCTGCGACAGGTGAGTGTATCGTCACCTCCATCTGCGCTCTATCGCTTCGCCCCACCAGCACCGGCATGCGAAACCTGGCAAAGTGCTGTTTTCGGGCTGCCGCCAATTGCTCGGAAATGGCGCCTTCCGTTGATCCGGCAAAGAGTTCATGAAGACGATAGTGCACCAGCTCCTCGTGTCTCTTGCCGACCAATGCGCACAGACAGAGATTTGCTCCTTGAATCCTCCCTGTGCCGTCACAGAGACAATAACTGTCACACCCCGTATCCATCAGATGTTTGCATAAGCCCGTGATCCGCATGTCGAACCTCATTTTTCCGGCCCCTGATTATGAAGAACCAGGGGCCCTTATGAATGCGAGGAGGAAACTCCCGGGTCTGCTCAGTACACGGAGAGGACGTCCATGTCCATTTTATTTAACCTGCCGCTAACCCTAATGCCGCTGTTTGTATTTCCACTCTCGCTCTATGCACATTTGTTGAGCGGAAGAAATCCCGTGGCTAATCAATACTCTATAGACTCTCTTTCGGTCTCAGGCTTATATTTGAGGATAGGAAGAAAATGCTAGTATACTGCTAGTACGAAGTCGGCTATCTAGTTCTGAGATAGCTGGCCAGATTCACCTTCTTA
>CAZLBP010000020.1:0-68245 GCA_964557855.1 uncultured Ignavibacteriales bacterium
CTCAAATGATCTAATTAAATCAATAAACTGAGGTTCTCCGACAGACTGCTAGGGATCGCGTATGATCGGCCACCAGTTTGAAGGGCAGGTTGTGGTGTTTGGCCCATTCGTGATGGCTGAAAACGTAGTCACCGGAAATCGGCAGGACTTCGATGTCCAGCTTCTCGAACTCGGTGATGGCGTCCCTGAATGTACACATTTCATTGGTGCAACCGGGTGACCAGGCGGCGGGATAGAAGGCCATGAGGAAGCGTTGTCCTTCAAGGTCTTCCGGCCCGATCCCTTCGATAATGATCGAGTCCCGGGTGGCATAGGGCAGATTGAAGTCGGGGACGGTGTCACCGACGGCGTAGTGTTGCTCCTGGGCGGCTATAAGCGTTGCCATGCCAAGCATCAATACTGATAGTAGAATCGATTTTAGCATTGTTTCCTCACGAATCTTAGTTTGGTGAATTAACATTTGTGAGGCGCGAGTAGTTCCACCAGTACGACGGTGTGGTCGCGATCCGTGATCGCGGGAGAAAACCGGGATCGGAGATCCCGGCCACACGTGAGGGGCGAGCCGCGGAAAATGGGTTCGTTTGGAAATAGTCGTTTTTTTTCGAGGCGGGGCTGTTGGTTGGAGTAGGTTGATTTTGGGTGATAGTGATCGGCATGGGTTCGTCCTTCCTCTTTATTAATGGGGGAGGCGCCGGATTCACAATCGGGTTTGTAGTAAAACTGCGCTGGTGCGACGCGGATTGACAGTGTGGCAAACGTCCGGGGCTCACAGCTTGCCCGAAGACCCTAATCCTCAAACAAATCATCAAACTTCTTCTTGCGGTCGTCTTTGTTGTTAATTTTCGCTTTTGTGCCGCCGGGTCGTTTGACGGCGTCCCGCATCCGGAAATAGTCGCAGAAGTTGTTTTTCTCCTTGTCGCGAATGGGAGCATCGATCGTCTCCCGGCACTGAAAATGGCTTAACGGGTCAAAAAACCGGCAGCCGCGGCAGCACCGCAGGTCCGATAAACAATGGGGACAGCTGTCCATCCGGGTCGGTTTGCCCATCACGCCGGTCGCCTTACCGCAATTCCAACAAAGAAGTCCTTCCTGATTCATCGTCTCAACTCCTGCTTTCAATCTCCTTTACTAACTCGTCGGTGAACTCGGTGGTGCTGCAGTTGCCACCGAGGTCCCGGGTCGAATGGTGGCCCATGGCCAGTGTCACGACGATCGATTTCCAAATCCGGTCCGCGGCTTTGTCTTCGCCCAAATGCCGCAGCATGAGCAAGCCCGAGAAAATCAGCGCTGTCGGGTTTGCTATATTTTTACCGGCGATATCCGGCGCCGATCCATGAACGGCTTCAAAAACCGCATATTCCTCGCTGATATTGGCTCCCGGCACGACACCCAGCCCGCCGACCAGCCCTGCCGCCAGGTCGGAGACAATGTCGCCGAACAGGTTACCCAGCAACAGAACGTCGAACTTGCAGGGGTCCATCACTATCTGCATGCAGAGCGCGTCGACAATGCGGTCATCAGCCTCAATATCAGGATACTCTTTGGCCATATTCTCGAAAATCTCCAGAAAAAGACCGTCCGAGATTTTCATGATATTGGCCTTGTGTACGAACGTGATTTTCTTGCGGTTGTGCTTCCGAGCGTATTCGAACGCCCAACGGACAATCTGCAGCGAGGCCCGCTCGGTCACCACTTTAATAGCCTGCGTCACGCCGGGTGAGATGAGGTTTTCGATACCCGAATACAGGTCCTCGGTGTTCTCACGGATAATTACCAGGTTGACCTTGTCATATCTGCTGGAGACTCCGCCAATCGTCTTGACCGGGCGCAGATTAGCGAAAAGATTGAGTTTCTGCCGAATAGTAACGTTGGCCGACCGGAACCCTTTGCCGACGAGTGTCGTCAAAGGACCCTTGAGAGCCACCTTGTTCTCACGAATCGAATCCAGGACACTGTCCGGCAGTGACTCGCCGGTCTCTTTGAGAGCCTCCAGGCCCGCCAACCGACGGTCCCATTCTATATCCACCCCGGCCGCTTCGATCACACGAACCACCGATTTCGTGATTTCGGGGCCGATTCCGTCGCCGGGGATTAGAGTTACTTTGTGCGCCATACAATCCTTCTTGCGAACGTTTGATTTCTTACCTGATAATATCCATTTTCGATGGGAGTGTCAACCTGGGGATGGCTGGCGAGAAAACCGCTCGTCGGAATTTGAGTGAGGTACCGGAAGGCTCCAAACGGGCGACCACACAGGGTCGCCCCTACACGTAACTCGTTGACAGGTAAGAGGGGCAGGTCACACGAGTCCACTGCAGTGGACTCGCAAGACCTGCCGCAACGGACAACGGTCCTTACGCCCGGTTTGGGACCCCGGGGGATCCCGATTCCGATATTACGGGCAGGGGGCCGGTTCGGGACCGTCCTTGAACAGATAATCGACAATATAGCTTACATCAGCCACATTAATGATCCCCTCACCGTCGGCATTGCCCGCACCCGTACATCCCGGGTGAGTGCCGGGCTGGGGCAGGCCCGCGAACAGGAACCCGACCAGGTAGGCCGCGTCGCTCACATCGACAATACCGTCCGGGTCACTATCGGCATTGCCGGCGGAATAGAGACAACAGAGGTTGGACGTAAACACGGCAAACGTGCGTGACCATTCCGACCACTCCGTGCCGTCATGGACCCGGTAGCGCCAGTAGTAGACCGAATCGGTGCCCAGCGAGGCGTCCGGTCGGTAAATGGGGGCTGCCAACTGCGCCGTATCGAAAGTGGGAGCCCGGAAATCGAAGAACCGGTCGAGTTGGAAATGATGCACGTATTCCGGGAGATCATCGGGGCGCTGCAACGTCCAGTCGAATGTCGGACGTGAGAGTGAGACCGGGTAGCCGTTGGGGGGCTGAATTGAAGACACCGGCTCCACCGTATAGTAAAATGTCAACGAATCGGCCTGCAGGATGGTGTCGGCGGCGTTTTTGGCCACGCCGGCGTTGTTGTAGTTGGAGTAAAGCACCGCCTGCTGCGAGCCGTCGATACCGATCGCGGCGCCATAGGTGGGTTCCGTTCCGCCCGGGCCTTCGGGGGCATCCGGCTCGAGAGCGACCGTAACTATATACTCGCCGTATTGCAGATTGTAATCGAGCGTGCGCTCGTCGAGTAGACCGTCTTCGTTTATATCGACAGTCTGGTAATCGGAGCCGGCCACGGTGCGCGTGGTCGGCGATATGATGTCGCCATCGGGGTTTTGTACTTTCACATTCAGATTCGAGAAGCCGAAGACGATCATTTCATCCGGCAGCACGGGATCATCCGGTTCCTGACTTACGGCCAGGACGAGATCGCCGCCGCCGAGTTCGCCGCTGACGAAGTCAATGTTGCCGTCACGGTCGACGTCAAGGGCGCCGAGGGCGTACGTCTGCGAGACGCCCGCGCCCAGGTCAATCGTCTGGGGTTCTTCGAAATGGCCGGTGCCGTCACCATAGAATACCTGCAGCGCCCCGGTGGACCCGTTGGCGACAATAATATCCAGGATATGATCCCGGTCAACGTCGTTGGCCGACAGATTGTAGGCGATGCCATCAATGGTCAGGGTTTGAACTTCGGCGGCATTCCCGGCGCCGTCTCCCAGCATGACCGTGATGACACTCTGTTCGGTAGTGTCCGGCGTCGGCAACACGACCGCGTAGTCACAGTTGCCGTCGGTGTCGAAGTCGGTAATGACGATGATCGGGGGGACTTCGAATGAGGACAAGCCGACATGAACGGCGGAAGCGTAAGAGAAGTTCCCGGCTCCGTCATTGACATAGATGAACATGGAATCCTCATTGAGGACAACAAGATCCTCGGAGCCGGAATTGTCGAAATCGCAGGGCTCCACGGCATCGATGTTGAACGGCAACAAGACTTCAGTGAAGGACATTCCGCCCGCTTGTCCCAAAAGCAGCAAATCGGGTGTCCGGACTACGTCCAGATACGGATCCGCATTGAAATAGCCGGATACTGCAGCCGGGACATTGGCCGCCAGGGCGTTCGGAGAACCGTGGCTCCTGGTTACGCCCTGAACCGAATCCACGTTGAACATCCGGTTACCCTCATTGTAGAGCAGGTAGGTATTGCTGCCTTGGACGGCAATGATGTCCAGCAGGGTATCGGCGTTGAGGTAGCCGAAATCGAAAGCATCCTGCGAAATCGTCAGATAGTTCACCGGCGTCTCCAGTCCGCCGCTGTTGTTGCCGTAGGCGACGAACAGGCCCTCGGTGACGCTGCCGGTGTAGACGACGTCGACTAAATTGTCCCGATCGAGATCAATCGATCGCACGAAATACAGGTCGGCCGTGTCAATCGCGCTAACACCGAATTCGATTTCCGGTACGTCGGAGCAGTCATTGATAACCGGCAAGGCCTGACAATTGTTCGCCACTGCCAGGGTCACCCGCTCTTCGGGATCGCAAGCGCTGTTGGGCGGCTGGGTCGAATCGGGCTTCGACTCACCGGCAAACTTGACGCGAAAACTGATTTCGTCGGTTAGTTCCAGCGTGTCCAGACGGGTTATGGTCGCGCAGGCCGTGCCGGTACTGTCGGTAACAGCTGCACCGAATAAAGCATGGCCGGCACTCACGCCACAGGCGGTGTTGTTGACGTAGAAAGTGATTTGTTTACCGGCCAAGGGCACTTGCTCGCCGCCGTTGCATATCTGGTAGAGGCCGGCGCATACCTGGATTTCCTTGTCCGGCGTAATCGTCGCCAGACATATGACATCATCGGGAGAAACATCAATCTCGAGAGTGGTATTGCCCGTCATCAGAACGGCCTCGGCAAAGAAGCCGGAGTTCAAGCCAATCGCGAACAACTGGAAAAGCGGCAGTCCTCGAAGTTCCGGCGGCACGGTCCACTGCAAATGGAAATCACCAATGTCGTCGGTGGTGACGTCAGGCAAACGATACACCGCATGTACAACACTGGTATCGTAGCCCACAGTAAGATCCAGCTTGACCGTTTCGTTGGCGCCGAATCCATTGCCGGAGATCGACAGCGCCTGCCCGACAACTCCCTGAACTTCTTCGACTTCCAGGACCGCCGCCGAGGCCGATCCGGCCGCGGCCGACAGGATCAGCAGTATGAGGGCCAGCGATGATCTGATCATACTTACCCGATTCCTGTGTTGGCTGCGGCCAACATTGCCAATCTTTGTCATTTTCACTGTTCCTTCGATTAGGTCAAATATAGACCGGTACTTTGTGAGTTCTGCGTTATCGGCCGCAAATAAGTAAAAATGCACCTAACTTGTCAAGTATTATCTCCGGCGGCCGGGCCGGATTAATCTTGAGTCCATATCAGTTGCCAGAGTGAAAGACTTCCGCCGGCGCCCGGCAGTTCATAAGAAACGTCGGCTGTCCGGCCGGCCGCGGCCTCCGACCACATTCGCGGTCCGGATGCGCTAACCACTTTCTCGACAAGTACGGAACTCCCGCGCGGTATTTTCGGTTATAAGTTACTCACGGACAATGGAGTATTATGATCTATTTAACGATGATTGACGAGGAGTAGTTATGGCACATGCATTACCGGACCTGGGTTACGCGTACGATGCCCTGGAGCCTTACATCGACAAGCAGACGATGGAAATCCATCACACGAAACATCACCAGGCCTACATCAACAAGTTGACGGCGGCGATTGAGGGTAAAGCCGATCTGGCGGACAAGCCGGTGGATGAGCTCATTAAGAATCTGAATTCGGTGCCGGAAGATATCCGGACAGCTGTCCGCAATCACGGCGGCGGGCACGCCAACCATTCTTTTTTCTGGCCGATTCTCAAGAAGGGCGTCAAGCCGGCCGGGGACGTGGTGGACGGTATCAAGTCGACATTTGGCAGTTTTGACGTCTTTAAGGAGAAGTTCTCGGCCGCGGCAGCCGGTCAGTTCGGTTCCGGCTGGGCCTGGCTGGTGGTCTCCAACGGCAAGCTGGAAATCATGTCTACCCCGAACCAGGACTCGCCGCTTTCTGCCGGCAAGACGCCGGTGGTCGGGATTGATGTCTGGGAGCACGCGTATTATCTGAAATACCAGAACCGCCGGCCGGAGTACATTGAAGCTTTCTTCAACGTGATCAATTGGGAGAAGGTTAACGAATTATATCTGGCCGCCAAATAGGCATTTGACCCAGGTCTGCATTCATGGAACCGCCAGGCGCGCGCCTGGCGGTTTTTTGTTGTCGCGCGGGAGTCGATCCGTCGCAGGTGGGTTGTGAGATAAGGCTTATCTTACTGTCGCACCTCACGCATCCCGGTTAGGTACAATACAGATGAACTCGAAGTCTTCGTCGGACGGGTTCTCGAACTGGTGTTCGACATTGGGCGGCACGAAGGCAAAGGAGCCTTTTTTCAAGTCATTGATGTTGTTGCCCAGACGTAACTTGCCACTGCCCTTGATGACGTAATTGACATGTTCCCAATCATGGCTGTGGCGCGGACTGAACCCTCCGGGCCTTAACCTGAATACTCGCAATGTGTGGCTCTGCCAGCCCTGTTCGGGACCGATCACATTCGTGCCCGACATGTCTCTGACGCCTTCGATTGTCATTTCTTCGAGCCTTATCTCATTTCCTTTGATTACCGCCATAAATGTGTATCCTCTTCGCATAACGTTGTTTTTCCACTCCGCATCACAACTGCACTCGTTATCCCGTAGCGGCAGGGTTTATCCCTGCCGGTTCACGCAACGGCAGTTCAAGGCCGCCCGCTACGGGCAGGTGAGACACCGCCACCTGTCAACAAACTGAATTAGTCTCCATGTACTCCTCGCCTTTGGCTTTCCAGCGAGGTCGAGCGCGACTATGAGGACAAACTAGTGTTAATGTGAGTGAGAATCAAGCAGTTAGAGGTATGCCCATACAAACAAAACGGCCCGTCCTGCAAAGAGAACGAGCCGTTTAATCCAAAAAAAATCGAATGCTTCCTATGTCATTACCAGCTGCGACGGTTGTTTCTCCGTTTCGGAGTACGGCTGGTCGGTTTCGCCTTGTAGCTCCGGTTCGGAGTAGTGCGACGCGGCTTGCCGTAGCGCTTCGGCGTGTTCCGGAAAAATCCGGGTGCAAACTGGCGGAACGCATTGGTATTACCAGTGTTGCCGCGCCATACGGACGGGTTCGCCTTCTTGATGTTGAGATCAACCGCTTTGTAGCGCACGGAATAGACCGAACGTCCCAACTGACGAGCAATCCAGGACGTTTCGTAGGTCCGGTAGAACTTGCGCATGAAAGCAACTTCTTCTCTGGACCACGGCCGAGCGGTTTTGAACGTGGTACGACGACGTGGTACCGGACGACGGGCAGTTCGGGTTCTTCGCATAGCCATAGCATCACTCCTTGTTAATTAGGTTACCAATGGCGAACAGTGACCATGGCCGGGTCATTGCCCACCGTTAAATAAAAACTTTGTTTAGTAATCGTCCGTTTTGTTAAGAGTCTTTATCTCAATCGCTTAAGTTTTTTGCAGACCTCTTCGTACGTTTTTGTCTATTGTCATGACAAACTGACCATGAAATCGACCAACTCAACCTCACCCATGGGGCCACTCATGGCCTCGTCGATGCCCGCGGATATTTGGAGAAAAGCCCGGCTCGGCGACTAGAGCCCATAACCCATTCAAATGTAAACACTTACAACTGGACATCGGCCGCTTACACAGTCTTCATACTCGCTGATCAAGATCCCGGCCAAACCTGTCGGCGAGAAACCCGGACTCTCTGCGATCATCCGGACCCGTCCTGTGCCTGATTGAGACTATCCGCAACCTGCTGGAAATCTGAACAGTGATTCCTCGGGCACGGAACTCGCTCTACTTTTTCTGGTTGCTATGAAACTTCAAGGTACGTAGACTTAGTTTTGCCAGACGGCTAACCGACTAGATGTATTATGAAGCGGGAATACTTTCTCATAACGATTTTCTTCATCCTGGCAGCGGTATTTTTCTATCTGTTTTATCAGCTCATTATCCCGTTCTTTATTCCGATCTGCTGGGCGGCCGTGTTCGTTATCATATTCCATCCTATCTATGTTCGACTGAGTAAGAGAGTCAAATCCCGGGCGCTGGCGTCGCTCCTGATGTGTCTGCTAATCATAGTTCTCATCATTGGTCCGGTGGCGTATCTGTTTACGGCTTTGGTACAGGAAGCCGCCGCCGCGGTGGCCAGAGTCAACACTATGTATCGAGCCGGTGAGTTCGACGAACTGCTGAAAGTGGATATCCCTCTTATCAAGGCCGCCAAAGAGAAACTGTCCGAGTATTACGATATATCGCAGATCAATCTGGACCAACTCATAAAGGACACAATCGACAAAGTGGGCGGGGTCATTGTCAATCAAACCACCTGGGTCATCGCCAATGGTACCAAGGCGGTATTCTATTTCGTGCTGATGCTGTTTACTACCTATTATTTCTTTAAAGACGGAAGCCTGATCATCCACAAGTTGAAGCGGCTCATGCCGATTCCCTCGGATCGAATTGAAAGCACCTTTAATCGGTTGCGGGATGTCATTCAGGCCACAATATATGGCGGCGTAGTCGTGGCACTGATTCAGGGGTTGCTGGGCGGCCTTCTGTTTGCCGTGGTGGGCATCCCCTCGGCCGTTTTCTGGGGAGCCATCATGGCTCTCTTGTCGATCATACCTTTCGTCGGGGCGTTTCTGATCTACGTACCGGCGGGCATCATACTCTTGCTGGGCGGTTCTTATGTAAAGGGTATCATCGTCATAGGTATCGGCACCATTATCATCTCACAGATAGATAACCTCATAAGACCTTATCTTATATCCGGTCGAACTTCCATGCATCCGTTAATGCTCTTCTTCTCCATCATGGGCGGGATTTCGCTTTTCGGCTTGTTGGGAGTGGTGCTTGGTCCGCTCGTGGCGGCCGTGTTCGTCACGGTACTTGATATCCTCGATTTTCGCCTGCATCCGGCGGATGAGGAGTCCGGCTCTACCGGCGCTCCGGGACCGGAAGCGGAGACATCGTAGCTGTACGGCAAAGGCGGTTTGACGAAGCGCGTTGCCCCATCCTTTTTCCTTTACACATATTAATCGAGGGATATATTGGTCGTTCGAGTATCACAATTTTTTGTCAGGAGAGATCGACAATGTATCACCATTCCCGTCGTTATATCGGTTTCTTACTATCCGTGTGCGGATTTGGGCTTCTATGGGCCATAACTGCCCAGGCAGGATTGCATCCTTCGTATTCAGCAAAGGCCGAAATCGACACGGTCGAGTTCTACAATACGCACAGTTATGACAGATCGGTACCGAACCCGAACGACTATCTGCAGTACCCGGTCGGGAAGTGGCCGGCGCGGTACCACGAATTTGTTCTGTATTTCCAGGAACTGGCGGCCTTCTCCGACCGGCTCAGGATCGAGACACACGAAACGACCCACGAAGGCCGGACTTTGTACAACCTCTTCATCTCCTCTCCCGAGAATATCCGTAATCTGGAAGCCCATCGCGAGCAGATGGATAAACTGGCTGATCCGCGCGCCGGTTTATCTAATTCGGCATTGTCCGAGGCTCTGGCCGGACAACCGGCCTTCGCCTGGCTGGGCTACAGTATCCACGGGGACGAGATTTCCGGCAGTGACGCGGCTATCAGGCTGGCCTATCACTTAGCAGCCGCCAATGATTCGGCGACGCTGCATTTACTGGACAACGTTATTATCATAATCGACCCCTGCGAGAATCCGGACGGTCGCGAGCGCTACTTGAGCATGTTGGAGACGTATAAGAGTCACGTTCCAAACTACGATTCGCGTTCGGCGCAGCACGGCGGGGTGTGGCCCTGGGGTCGCGCCAATCACTATCTGTTCGATTTGAACCGCGACTGGATTCTGCTGACCCAGCCGGAGACCAAGGGCCGCGTGCGGACGATTCTGGAGTATCACCCGGTCATGGTTGTCGACGGGCACGAAATGGGATCCAACGCCACTTTTCTGTTCTCTCCGCCGCGTCAACCGATCAACTACAACACACCGGAAAACGTCATGAAGTGGTACTCGATCTTCCGCGACGATCAGGCGCAGGCATTCGATGAGCGCGGCTGGCCGTATTACACCGGGGAGTGGAACGAGCAATGGTATATCGGATATGGCTCGGCCTGGCCGACGTTCTTCGGGACGGTCGGGATACTCTATGAACAAGCCGGGGTAGACGGGCAGGTGGTCCGTCAACGGGACAATTACCTGCTGAGCTACCACGAAGCCATCAACCATCAATTCACGTCCTCGATAGCCAACCTGCAGACGGTTGCCAACAATCGTGAGGAGTTGTTGCGCGACTACAGGAGCGCCCGCAACAACATCGTCACGAGAGGCGAGAGGAGCAACCTGACCTTCATATTCGTGCCTGACGAGGACGAGCTGAAAATGCAGCGTTTGATTTCGTCGCTGCTGACTCAGGGTATCGAGGTTCATCGGGCCGCGGAGGAGTTCCCGGTGGGGGACGTTACGGATATCTATCAGAAGAAACACTCGATGAAGAGATTCCCGGCCGGGACCTATCTGGTCAGCACGGCTCAACCTCAGGGAGCCCTGGCCAAGGCGATGCTTGAATTCGATTTGCACCTGAAGCCGGAGTTTCTGGAAGAGGAGCGCCGGGAGCTGGAGAAACATGGGGATACGCGCATGTACGAAGTCTCGGCGTGGTGTGTGCCCATGGCTTACGACGTGGACGCATACATGACGACATCGCGCATATCGGTGCAGCAGGAGCCGGTAACGGGGCCGACAGCGACTGGCGGTCGGGTTATCGATCCGGGGGCCCAATACGGTTTTATCGTCGACATGCAAGGTGAGAAGACCTACCGGATGCTCAACGGTCTCTTTGGCGAGCACGTGACTGTCTATGCGTCGGAGAAGGCTTTCACGATCGAAGGTCGCCGCTACCGGCCGGGGGCACTGGTCCTGCGCCGCCGGGGTAACCCCGATGACCTGCCGAATATCCTGACCCGACTGGCACGGGAAACAGGGGTCGACGTCCACGGTGTCAATACGGGGTTATCGACCGAAGGGTCTCATTTGGGCGCGCCGACTTTTCGCTTGCTGCAGCAGCCGAAGGTAGCCATTCTGACCGGGGCGCCGCTCAGCTTTACTTCGGTGGGGTCACTCTGGTTCACGATCGACAGAGAATTAGAGATTCCGCATTCTCTTCTGCATATGGACGAATTCATGTGGACCGATATATCCCCGTATAATGTTCTCGTATTTCCGTCGGCCTGGGGCAGCGGCTTGCAAGACCGCCTGGGTAAGCGCGGCAAGCAAAAGCTCGAGGAATGGGTTGAGGACGGCGGGACGCTGATTCTTATGGGAAGTTCGGCGACGTGGGCCGCCGATACGTCGGTGGCCCTGACACAGGTGCGTTTGAAACGACAGGTTCTGGATAAACTGGAAGATTATGCCCGTGCCCTGGAAAGAGAACTGGCGGCCGAGGACCCGGAAGTCGACACGATGGCTCTCTGGCATCCGGAGGAAATCGAGGCCGAAAAGTCTGCCGATGAGGAAGCCGCTAGGCAGAAGAAGGGTCAAAAGGAGGATGCTGAAGAGCTGGACAAGTGGCAGCGCCGTTTCCGTCCGGGTGGCGTGATTTTGCGGGCCGACGTCGACACCGAACACTGGCTGGCGTTCGGTATGAAGGAACGTGTGCCGACTATGATTTGGGGCAGCCAGGCGTATCTGTCCAAAGAACCGGTGGCCACCGTCGCTCGACTGACACCCGAGGCGGACAAACTGCGTATGTCCGGTTTGCTGTGGCCCGAGGCTCGGGAGCGATGGGCCGGGACGGCTTACACCACCCGGGAACGGAAGGGCAAGGGGCAGATCGTTATTTTTGCGGGAGATCCGAATATGCGGGCTTATTGGTACGGCACGCGCAAGATGTTCGTCAACGCCGTACTCTATGGTCCGGGGTTCACGAGCGGCTTTGAGCCTTATTCGGAAGAAAGCCCGGAATAGACGGAGAGAAACGCCCTCCATAGCCGATTTGAAGCGATTATTGGTGGTATCGTCGGGAGCCGCTTATCGGGTCCATTTGTTCTTGTCAGAACGAGAAAATGCAGTATATTTGATCTGGAGTTTCTTGTTGTGCCCTGCCTCACAGCAGGGTTACTTATTGTTGGATATGTGGCAATAACGAGTTTGGAAGGTCCGTGAAAGGCAAACGAGTACTGATTACCGGCGGCGCCGGGTACCTGGGCTACCATCTGGCGCAAGACCTCCCCCGACGCGGGGTGGCGTTTATGGCTCTCAACGATATCGCACCCTTTATCGAGGGCGACTATCCGGACGACGCGCTGCTTGTCACACAGGACGTGCGTGACGCCGACGGTATGTACCGTCTGATCCATGACAACAAGATCGATATTATTATACATTGTGCCGCGGCCCTGCCATTGTGGAGCCGTGAAGAGATTTTCTCCACCAACATTTCCGGTTTGCGCAACACGCTGGAGCAGGCCCGCAAATGCAAAGTGGAACGGTTCATTTTCGTCAGTTCGACGGCCGTGTACGGCGTGCCGGAAAAACATCCGCTGGTGGAAGAAGACGAACTGGTCGGCGTCGGACCGTACGGCACCACCAAGATCGAGGGGGAGACGATATGCAACGAGTTCCGCGACGAGGGGATGTGCGTCACGATTATCCGTCCGAAGACGTTTATCGGCACGGCCCGCCTGGGTGTGTTCCAAATTCTCTACGATTGGGTGGATGCGGGCAAGCGCATACCCATAATCGGCAAAGGGGAGAATCTCTACCAACTGCTGGAAGTAACCGATCTGATTGAAGCCATTTACCTGGCTGCCGCGGCTCCTCCGGAACTGGCCTCCGATGTATTCAATGTCGGCGCGCAGCATTTCGACAAAGTGAAGCGTGACGTGGGGGCGCTGTGTGAATTTGCCGGCAGCGGTGCCCGTGTCCAGCCGACTCCGGCCAAACTGGTCAAAGGGACGCTGGCGGTGTTCGAGTTCTTGAGAATTTCTCCGCTGTACAAGTGGATTTACGGCACCGCCGACAAAGACTCCTATGTCTCGACGAAGAAGATCGAGGACAAGCTGGGTTGGCGATCGAAATATTCCAATGAGGATGCGCTGATTTCGTCACACAAATGGTATCTGGAGCACAAGGAGGAACTGCAACATATAACATCAGGCGTGACTCACCGGGTGGGTTGGAACCAGGGCGTACTGAAACTCGTAAAGAAGTTCATGTGAGCCGAATCCGACCACCGAGCACGCGTGCAGTCGATGCCGGGCCGTGAGCAATGGCGACACGGCGAGCGGCAACTCGACTAATCTACACAACACGCAATGAGGTAATGGGTTGGCCGGTTTATTGTTGGTTTTTTTTGTTGCTTTTGGGTTGTATCGCCGTAAGTTTCGGCACGCGTTGAGCGAAGAGATGCGCAAAAGAACAGATGTTTTGTTGTTGCATCAAAAAATGAAAACATGTGATTTATGACCTCATAGGAGGAAAAACGTAAGGCGCAAAGCGGTCGTTTTTGGCGAAGGAAGTAACTCTTTTATTCTTGACAGGGTATAGAGCACAATTTATGTTAGTGACCGATTTGCACAAAGTCCCTGGTCGGGAGACCGAATAGATTATGTGATAAGGGTTTAGAAGACCTCGAAAACAGACGATATGAAAAGGAAACTATATCGCATTTTAGAAACTGATAATGGACTCGAATAGAAGATGAAGGAGGTAAGCGAGGAGAGAATGAGGGTAGCATATTACCCTGCGAGATCGAATCAGGCTCATGATGCTATGCGGGTAGCGGGCCTCCCGAATATTGAGATTCATGAAGCACACAAAAAATGACACATATATTAATAAACCATTTCAAAAGGAGAATTGAAGCATGAAACGAAACTCGCTGTTCATGCTGGTGCTGACATTGTTGGTAAGCACCGTGGGAGTTTACTTTTTAGGCTGCGATGATACCACGGTAGAGTCGCAGGACGTTGTCCCTGATAAGGTCCACGGCTCGATCCATGGCACAGTCGTCAATGCCATAACCAATGAACCCATACCGGGCGTTATTGTGTATTACTTTGCTGGAGGTAGCGGCGTTTCCGAGAAAGAAGGAGACCGTTCGGCGCTCCAAACAGCGGAAAGAGATTCCGTAATTACGGGCAGTGAGGGTCAGTTCCACACTGTTGATACTCTTCCGTCAGGCTATTATCAGCTTCAATTTGTGGTGCCGGGGCAATTCGCTACGGGTTGGACCACCGCCTATATCAAAACTCTTGAGGAACTTAAGGGCGATATAGATGTCAATCCTTCTGGCGTGATAAGGTACGAGACTGTAATCGACTTCTTTCCGCTTCCTTTGTACCCGTCAACCGCGTCCTTAACTGGTGTCGTCATGACGGCTCTGCCGGACGTGCTGGGTGGCGGTGGACCAACTGTGAGCGAGAAGGAAACCGGCGAGCAACAAGCTCTGCAGAATCCGCCGAGCCCGGTTCCCAATGTCGAAGTGCGCGTCACCTACCCCGGTGATCTGCCGTTCTACAGATTGGCCTACACGACCGCAACTAATGCGAGCGGTGTCTTTGAATTTGAGAATCTGCCGGCCTACGAAGACACGGTAATGCTCTCGATCATGCCGTTCACTGCCGGTGACACTTCTTATCTGCGGTTCGACACGGCGGTTGTGCTCGTACAGAACCATACCGTCGACGTCGGCAACAAGTACGGCTTGGTGGACTGTGTCGATCTGCCGGCAATCCTCTCGCAGAATTTCAATCCGGATGCGCCGTTCAACTACGATGGCGATCTGGCCATGAGATTCTCGGAAGCCATGGACACGCTCACGTTTGATGTGTCTTTGACTGTTGGTGGTGAGCCGTGGGTCTTCGACATAACCTGGTCGGCGGGTGATTCGCTGGTGACACTGAGCCCCAGGAAGACCCTCTTTACTGACGAAACCTATACGGTGACGATACACCATGCGGAATCCAAGTCCGGTTGTGACATGAATCCGCGATTCGACGTCATGAACTTCACCACCATGGACGGAATCGACCTGCTGTCGACCAATGCCGAACGCGTGGCCGGTGAGTTCGATGACTACACGATCAGCGACGATCTCGATCTGGATTTCAACATGCCCCCGGTCATCAATCCGACCTTTGGGCATCTGACCCTGCTGGATGTTACTGATTGTTTCCGCAATGGCTCGGCATTCCCGCAAGGCGACCCCAATGGTGATTGCTACACTGACAAGGGCGGTTGTACGTGGTTCCCGGTGTCCTTTGATGCATCCGTAAACGGCAACACGCTGGTTATAGACCCCGTGCAGAATCTCGAGCGGGATCACGTGTATGAATTCTCCTGGAAGGTCTTTTCCAGCATCCAGGGTGACTTCCATGAAGGTTGCTTCACGTTCTGGACTGAACCCGATACCACGACACTCGATGCCGTTACCGGTTTCGCAGTAGAGATGGACGATGACTGGACGGCCGACTGGAATACTACGGAAATCACATTCCGCTGGGATACGAAGGCGAAAGCGCTCGGTTATAAGGTTTACGCGCGCGATGATAGCAAGAACACTGACTTCGTACAACTCCATGATTTCGCACAGCAGGATTTCCTCCAGCATCAGGAACGAACTGTGCAGCTGTGGAAACACGGAGAATTCGACCTGTATGGTAACGACGGCTTCCAAACCCCGTTCTCGGGCGGCGTCGAACTGGAATTCCAGGTGAGGGCCTATAATCGTGGCGGCGACGGCGCTCCTTCTTCATCCGTGTTTGTCGAAGATGAGACCCCGCCGGAGTTTGCTCTGGTACAGGCCGGTAATGCTGACCGAGTCGGCAAAGACGAGGATACGGTTGTCATAAGTGTACTTGGTACCTTTGCCGAAGCCACCGGTGCATATACCGCCATCAGCTATGATTCTGTCTGCGGTTCGCATACCGGCGGTGCTCTGCTTGAGTACCTCGAGAATGCCAAGCCCGGATTCACGTTTGTCGAAGCCGGCGGCACCAACGATCCGCTGCTGACCGATGCCGATGTAATGTGGGACGATGAGAACAACCTGCGCGGTGGCACTGCCTGGTTTATGGTTCCGATGGGAACGGCTGCAGCCGGTGATTCGCTGATTGTGGAAATCACCGACAATTCCGGCAATACCGGAACCGCTGCTATTCGTCTCCTGCCGAACTTCGAGTTCATCATTCCGACCGCCGACAGTGGTCTGGAAGCCGGACCGACCGGCAAGACAGTGAAGTTCGTAGTGCGTGATGCTACCGATTCGACAATCCAAGCGGTTCATGCCTGGCTGTCACTTGACGGCGGCACGACCTTCATCGACACCGTCGAAAACATCGCCATCAATGGTTGTCCAACTATGGATCTCACTAATTCATTCTTCACCGACAGCGATCCAATCGACTGGGATACCGTGATGGTCGACGCCAATGCGATGGTGCAATTGCAGGATACGGCGGGCGGTTCATTCTGGACCTCCGACCTGTTCACAATCAGCGGCATCATGATGACCGGACCTGACTCTCTGTACATCGATACCACCGAAATTCTCGACCGCGGTGTGACCGACTCGGTTGCGGTACCGTTGACCTGGAATTCGGTCGGATTCGACGACAATATGGTGGAAATCTGGTACTTTGCCGATGCTACCTCGCCATACGACGGTCCCTCCAGTGTTGACGATACCACCGAATGGACGAGAGACACGCTGGTCGGCAACATCGATAACACCGGTACCTATGACTGGTATCCGCCGGTCTACAACAACCAGACGTATATGGCCTGGGTCCGTCTGGCCGATGCCGACATGAACATGGATGACACGCTTCGTGACTCACGTCCGGCCGACATGAACGACTACGAGTTCATGGTCTTCCATGACATGATTCAATACGTTGATCCGTTCCCCGGACCTCCCTACGATATCGCCAAGGGTGGTCAGCAGTACGACATCAGATGGTGGAATAAGCTGGATGACGACAACGATCCGGTCTTTGACACCTTCCCGTCGATACTGACGATCGACTACCTGATCGCCATGGGTGACGATACCCTTGAAACCGATCCGGAGAATTTCGACGAAGGCGATTGGCGGTTCATCACCGATACCGCTCACAACGAGGGCGGCTACGGCTGGCGGTACCCGCCGTGGAATGAACCGACCTATCATGCCTGGATCCGCATCACGGATGCCAACGGCGAATACTACTACAGTCCCAAGTTCACCATCGCCGGCCTGCTCGTAACGCAGCCGGATGCAGGTGACGACTGGGATGTCGGCAGTGCCCATTATGTCCTGTGGGAGAACATCGGCAACTTCGGCCTTCTCGGTGAAACCGTCAACATCTCGTACTGGGATTCCGATGAGGAAGAATGGGTTGTCATTCCGAACGCCGGCGCCATAGCGGCCTCAGCTGAGGAGTTTCTCTGGGATCCGATCGACAACGTACCGGACAGCCTGACTCGTATAAGAGTGCAGGAGAACAGCCCGCCGGTTTCCGGACAGGGAATGTATGACACCACGGATCTGTTCGTGATCTCCGGTTACGAAGCCCTGTCACCGCTGCCGCCGGATACCATCTATGTGTCCGACATCGTACAGCTGCAGTGGGCGACGATCGGTGACCCGGATGACGGCCAGGTGTGGATTGATTTCGCTTGGTACTACGATCCGGTTGCTCCGGGAATCGATACAACCTGGGTACCTTTCGCTGTTAATAATCCGACCCCGAATGATGGCGCTTACTCCTTCACGGTGCCGAACGATATAAACCTTGTTCAAGCGGACATTGAGTACTTGGATGGCACTTTTGACAGCACGGTACATGATGAGTTCATGCTCCGCGTCCGAGCTGACGGAGGAACGGCAGTCGACGAAGCGATTAACCCAAACGTCACTCAGTACATCACGGTGGCTGTGCCGTCCATCGCTATCTATCAGCCGGATACGGCCGACATCGTGGGTGGTAGTGACGATGCCTGGATGATGGGAACCGAAGAAACCATCACCTGGAACTCGATCGGTGTGGGCGATCCTCAGGAAGTCACCATCCAGCTGCAGGAGTACGATGTTGCTCAGAGTATCTGGGTGCTTCACTCTGTGATCGCCACAGGCGTGCCCAGCTCCAACAGATACGCGGAGCAATTCGGCACCCCGGTCGGCTACCATGAGTACGATTGGGACATTCCGATACTTCTCGACACCGATGATATCGACAGCGCTCGTATCAGAATCGTGGGTGACAACGTGATCGAGGCGGCCGGTGACATTGAAGGCTTCAGCCAGCCGTTCCAGATCATAGAGAACCCGGGCCCGGTCTCAACCGATCCCGGCAGCGCCACGAGGCCGTCGAAGAAATAGTAAGTCACAACTTACTTCGATAGATTACCGGAGACTGGTTATCCAGTCTCCGGTTTTTTTGTGGGGATGGGGAAGCAGGTTCGATTCGCAATAGGCTGTGTGTCCGCGATCTGGGATCGCGGGTAGAGAGTCAGGACCGCGAGGGTCCTGACCTGCCGCTTCTACATACCAACGATTTGCGTGTCGGGTCACAATCCCGTTGGCTCGGGTTCAGGACCCGACACAACAGCACATGGTGTTTTTCAACAGGCCCCAAGGTCCGGGTCAGGATTTGGGAGTCTGGGGAAAGCGTCAGGTCACACCCCGCCAGGGGCGGAGCAAGACCTGACGCAACTCAGAAGCCCGGACTAGGGTCCGGGGCATGTGATTCAGTCTAAGACTCTTCTGTCTTGGCTACTATCAGGTCGGAGCGGGACGGGTGGAGCTTCTCGAAGTCTTCCGACGAGATCACGTAGTACCAGTCGGAGTAGTGCTCGTTCAACTCCTGGCTGCGCTCACGGCCGCGCTCCACTTTGCGCTTCCAGGTCTCGTACGCCGAGTGCAGGTTCTTGTTCTCCCGATCGGCCTCGGTCAATAAGCTGTCCGGCTTTTTGAGGAATTCCTCGTCCGATGGCCTGGGCGGCTCGGGAAATCGAGATTCATCGAATTCCGTTGTCACGAAGAGATAGCGGTTCTCACCACCCTCTTGTTGGCCATCCGCCTCGTCGCCGGTGATGCCTGCAGTCAGAGCCAGCCCGGAACCGTAAACGACTTCGCCGAAGCGGAGCGTATATTTGACGCCGTTGCTTGCATATGCAATCAGCTCGCCCTCGTTGGACATAAGCTGACCGTCGCGGGTAAAGAAAAAGCCTTTGCTCTGCAACGACATCAAGTCGGATTGGGACACCTGAGCCGATGCTTCATCCTGTTTCAAGCTCTGCGACAGGCCTTCCGGTTTGGGACGGACGCCGACTATGGTCAAGCTGTCGAGCGTGGTGAGCAGTTCGTTGACGGCCGCGGTATCCAGCATTCTGCCGGAAGACACAGCCGGCGACTGCCATTTGCCGTCTTCTTTGTTCAGTTCCAGGCTGCCGCGACGCTCTACGGAGCGGGTGCGCTCGTTTATGGAATAGTCGTTGATGACGACTTGCTCGAGGCCGGCCTTGGTTACTTCAAGTAAATCGGTGTTGATCCAGTCCTCGAAGCGGGTGGAGAGTTCGAGGTCAACCCGGGCGGCATAGACGCGCTTCTGGTCGGGGACGCGGACGAAACGAATGTTCTCCCGGCCTTCGACCTCGTTGCCTATGATGAAATCGGCCAGCACGTTGCCGCCGCTGCTCTTAATAGTTACGCGTCTGCCGCGTCCGGCCAAACCGGCGCTTTCTTCGAGAGGATCGATGACGCCGAAAGCTTCATGATCGGAGACGTTGTCGGAGCGGTAGTCATCCTTTCTGATCTGGATGACACCGGCCGCAGTCTGAGCCAGTTGATCCCTGGCGTCGGCGGGATAATTGTGGTGGGAGGGAATAGTCCAGCGCCCGTTTTCGAACGTAACTTTGAACGGACGGGGCGAGCCGGTGGTTTCGTCGTATTCGATAACTTCCAAGGTCGTCGCCTCATTCGGATCAGTGAACTCAGGAAAGAACGGTTCCCCCTGGTCCAGGAACGACTCGGGGGTGATCCGTTTGGGCGAGAAGATAAAGGCCAGTAGAACCAAGGCTACAGCGACACCGGCAAATACAAGGGTTTTCTTCGTTTCTTCCATAGCTTAACTCCTTAATCTCCGTTCAGCGGCGGCGCCTTCCTGTTCTCTTCGGCGACGTCTGACAAAGACGCCGATACCGACCACCAATACGGGGATCGGCGGCAGCAGGACAGCCAGGGTGCGGATGCGAGTCTGGATGCCGCGAATGGCCGCCTGGGTTTCTTCCTCACTGCGAGCGATCTGAGCCTCTTTCCTGGCCTCGATATTGGCCTTGAGGACCTCAAACCGACGATTCTCGACTTCCTGAAGGTTTTGAGCCATGATCTGTTTGGTCTGCTGATCGAGGTCGGCGCGACTGCGCACCTGGTTGACCTTTTCGGTCAGCCGCTGCTGGGCTTCGGCCAGAGCGGCCTGCGCTTCCTGCTCCGCCTCCTTCTCGCGCGCGATGCGCCGCTCGATGAATTCGTGCGTTTGCGCTTCCACAGTCTCCAGGGTACGGTGGGTCACTCGCTTTTTGCGCAGGTTGACGAACGATTCGTCGCCCACGAGAATGTCCATACAGTTGAGGAAGAACGGTATGTTATCGAAATTGAGTCCTTCCAGGCCCTGGTTGCGGATCTGGAAGAACTGGTCGGAAATAAAGTCGATATCAGCGATGACGATGGCGTCAACTTTTTTTGTATCGCCGGCCGCCAGGGTGTCCTCGAGGGCAGGGGCCGCCTCGCTACCCATGACCTGCGCTCCGAGGATGTAGGTCTCGCTGCTGGGTGTCCGGCGGACGTTGCGGTTGAGGCTAAAACCGAACAGGAAACCGCGTTGGACGAGTGACTGAAACTGATGAATGCCCGACATGCGGCCGCAACGAATCAGCGGCTGGAACTCGAACGGGCTGTCGATTGCCTTGAAAATGTAGCCGGGATAGAGCAGAACCATCTCCTGCAGACCGGCGCTCGCCTGATGCATGTCGTTGAAGGCCTCGGTGGTTTCATTGCCGTGTCCGACGAAGATAATTTCCGGCTGAAGCTGCATGAGGTCCGGATGCGGGTTGTAGACGTCCCAGGCTATCTGCTGTGAGTTCCAGTTGACGCCGATATTCGACATGAGTTTCTGGATGTCTCCCTTTTCCGGGGGCTGGGGCTGGTTCTGGTTCATGAACGGATTGCGGCTGGCGCCCGCCGGCAGGGCGGGAGACAGGCTGATATTGAAGGTGGGCAGGGGGTCAACGAGAAGCAACGTGGGGTTGCCTGCCAGGATGTACCTTTCAAGGTTGTCCATTTGATCCTGCGGCAACGAAGACGGCAGCACCACGAGCAGGCCGTCGATATCCTCGGTTATCGGCTGGGCGGCCGATACCTGGACGACTTCGTACTGCTTCTTCAATTCATCGACCACGGGCCAGGAGGGGTTACGGTTCATCGTAGCGAAGTCAAAACCGCCGAAAACCTTGGCTTCGGTTTCCAGAACACCGATTCGTTTGCGGTCCGTTCCGGCTACAACCCGGATGGAGCGGACCAGCTCGTATTCGATAGGCAAGCCCCGGTCAAAGAAGGGGATGACCTCTTCCTCTGCCCCGCAGGTGAAGGCGAGCCCCATGAAGATGTCGTCGGTACTGGTGCGAGCGCTTTCGGTCGTCAGGGCGGTCCGGGGGACAATGCCGAACTTCTCCCGGGCATCGCGGGCTTCCTGCGTGAACGGTTCCGTATCGTAGTAGATGACCTTGAGCTTGTCCCCTCCGACGGCATCCAGTTCGCGCAGTTTGTCAAGCAGACTTTCGCGTGTTTCGACATAGGCTCGCGGGACTTCGGGTGAGATGTACGCCTGCACGAAGACCGGGCGATCATCCGACAGCTCGTCGACCATCCGCCCCGTCTCGTTCGAAAGGGAATGCAGCTGCTCGGCGGTCACATCGACGCGCACGCGCTCGCTGCCGAACAGAGAATTGAAGGCTATAACGCCGACTACGAGCGCCACGCCGCGTACCACCTGGTGGATCCAGAAACGATAGCCGCCCGCCTCCACCGGCCAGTGACGGCGACCGATCAGCACCGTGTTCAAATAGAGCATGACGGCAATGATTGACACGAAATACAGCAGGGCCTCGAAACTGATGACCCCTCCGGCGAAATCGTCGAAATAGCCGAATACTCCGAGGGGGGCCAAAGCATCCTGAAGTGTCTCACTGAGTACCCAGGTCGGAGAATTGACGAAGACGAAGAAGGAACAGAATACGGCTCCCAGGATGAAGGCCACGGTGCTGTTGGTCGTCAGCAGCGAGGCCAGCATACCGATCGACAGCATGGCAGCGCCGATGAACCAGAAGCCGACGTAGTTGGCAAACATCAGGCCGATATCGGGACTGCCCAGCAGGGCCAGGACAACAACATGACTGAGCGATAAAATCAACGAAACCGTGTAAATGCCGAAAACGGCGAAGTATTTGCCGGTGACGACTTCCAGATCGGTGGCAGGCAAGGTCAGAAGCAACTCATCCGTACCTTTCTGGCGTTCCTCGGCCCAGACACCCATGGTCAAGGCGGGGACGAAAAAAAGGAGCAGAAAGGGAAAGAGCATGTTAAGTTGATCGAGATTGGCGAGGTTGTTGGCGAAGAACCGCTCCTGCCAGAACGCCGCCGCCGCACTGAGGAATATGAACAGCGTGATAAAGACGTATCCCGTAGGGCTGCTGAAGTACGACAGGAGATTGCGGCGCGCTATGGCGAATATGATTTGTCTATTGAATCTCATCTTGCTGTTCCTCCGCAGATACGGCAGCAACCATGCGGCCGTAATCCGTCATTTTGTAGAAACTCTCCTCCATGGAGCCGGCCTGAGCCAGTTCATCTGGAGAACCGTCAAACAGCAGCCGGCCTTTGTGAACCAGGAGAACTCGTTGTGCCACAGCCTCGACTTCCTGTAAAATGTGCGTCGAAAGAAGGATCGTTTTGGTTTCGGCCAGCCGGGTGATGTTGGCGCGGAAGTCCCGAATCTGGTTCGGGTCCAGCCCGGCGGTGGGCTCGTCCATAATGAGTACCTCCGGATCATGCAGAAGCGCCTGAGCGAGACCGACGCGCTGCCGATAGCCGCGGGAGAGCTTGCCGATGGGCTTTTCAAGTACCATGTGCAGTGAGCAGACATCACAGACTTCGTCGATGCGGCGCTTCAGTTGGCTGTTTTGCAGCCTTCGTACCCCCCCCAGGAAGCGCAACATTTCCAGGGGCGTCATGTTGTCGTACAGCGGTCCGTTCTCCGGCAGATAGCCTAACCGCCGGGAGGCGTCCAGTCTGTCTTCACCGCTGACATTGAGACCGGCGATAAAGGCGCTGCCGCGACTGGGAGCCAGAAAGCCGCTCAGGATTTTCATGGCGGTTGACTTTCCCGCCCCGTTTGGTCCCAGGAAGGCTACCAGTTGTCCCCTGGGGATGGAGAATGAGATATCCTCAATAGCTACGAAGGACCCATAGTATTTGGTCAATCCTCGGGCTTCAATCATGGATCCGTTGGCATCGTTCGTCATTGGTTTACCTCATCTGGTTACTGTTGAATAAGTTAACAGTTCTTAGTCTCGTCACCGTTTCGTGCCTCTCTTGTGAAATAGCTCCAATAATAGCTGACAACGTGCACTCTGTCAAGTAGCTTGGCTACGACGCTCCAGTTTCTGTGGCTGTGATCTGCGACCGCGGGCGCCGAGTCCGGACCGGGAAGGTCCTGACCTTCGTGCACATCCGGAAGCCTTACGACTTCAAGACAGTTATATAATGTAGAGCCGATTTGGTTCCGATCTGAGGACGCGATTTGCGATCGCGGGCGGGGAGTCAGGAGCGCGAAGGTCTTGACCCAGCTACGGGCTCTGTAGGGCCTCGTTCTGCGATCGCAGGCGTTGGCCGTTTTCCCAGCTCGCTCAGTTCTTGTCACCCCTGCAAAGGCCGGTGTCCAGGATTTCACTTTTAAAGTCAAACGCACCAGGTTGAGGTACGACAGGTGCGCAGCGGAGTTCCGCAAAACGGAACTCTGGATTCCCGCTTTCGCGGGAATGACAAATAAGGGCGGCAATGGCAAGAATAAGGCGGGGATGACTGTGGTCAGAACTTCGCCCACCGCGGAACGCGGGGGAACGGGAGGACATCACGGATGTTGGCTACGCCCGTGATGTACATCAAAGCCCGATCAAAGCCGAGCCCGAACCCGGCGTGAGGCATGGTGCCGTACCTGCGGATGTCGAAGTACCATTGGTAGGGGCCGAAGTCGGTGAGGCCTTTACGGCGCATGTGCTCCTGTAACACGTCGAGGCGTTCCTCGCGCTGCGAGCCACCGATGATCTCACCGACGCGCGGGACTAATACATCCATGGCGCGGACCGTCTTCCAGTCATCATTGACGCGCATGTAGAAGGCTTTGATGTCGAGCGGGTAGTCGTACACTATCACCGGTTTCTTGAACACCTGCTCGGTGAGGTAGCGTTCATGCTCGCTCTGCAGGTCGACTCCCCATTCGGTGGGAAATTCAAACGGCTTGTTCGCCTTCTGCAGCAGGTCAACAGCTTCGGTATAGGTGATACGCTCGAATTCGGCTTTGACAATGTCACTCAGCGTGTTGACGAGGTCATGATCTTTGGCAATCCACTTGTTGAAGAAGTCCATATCCTCGGGGCATTGTTCGAGGGCGTAATTGAACAGGTACTTGAGGAAATCCTCGGCCAGATCCATGTTGTCTTCGAGCTCGGCCCAGGCCATTTCCGGTTCGATCATCCAGAATTCGGAGGCGTGACGCGAGGTGTTGGAATTCTCGGCACGGAAGATGGGGCCGAACGTGTAGATGTCGCCGAGGGCGGTGGCGAGAAGCTCGCCCTCCATCTGACCCGAGACGGTCAGGTAGGCCTCGGAGGCAAAGAAGTCCCTGTTCCAGTCGATCTCGCCGTCGGCTTGGGGGACCTTGTCCAGATCAAACGCCGTTACTCGAAACATCTCACCGGCGCCCTCACAATCCGAGGCGGTGATGATCGGGGTGTGGATATAGTAAAAGCCGCGCTCCTGGTAGTAGGTGTGAATGGCGTAGGCCAGTTTGGAGCGCATGCGGTTGACGGCGCCGAAGGTGTTGGTGCGGGGGCGCAGGTGGGCGATTTCGCGGAGGAACTCGAAGTTGTGGCGCTTTTTCTGGAGCGGATAGGTGGAGTCAGCCTCACCGACCAGATCCAGGGAATCGACCGTGATTTCGTACTTCTGGCCTTTGCCCTGGGATTCAACCAGCTTGCCGCGGATACGCACGGCGGCGCCGGTCAGGATTTTGTCCATGGCCGGGAATTTCTCCGGGTTGTCCACTACGCCCTGGATGTTCTGCATACAGGAGCCGTCGTTGATCTCGACAAAAGCGACGCCCTTGCCCTTGCGGACGGTGCGCACCAGCCCCAGGATAGTGACCGGGGTGTCGAGGGGGACCTTGTCGTCTGTTAGAATCTGCTTGACTTTCGTTCTGACCTTGTAATCCATCGCCAATTCTCCGGATGCTGCAATTGTTTGGGCCCGAACCGTTCGGGGCAAAGCGCAATAAAACAGGAAAAGGTGATTTTGGCAAGGTGTAAGGACGCGGCATTGGAATCGGCGCTCCAGGGAATTCGGGCCGGTGGCAGGTCACACCTCGCCTTTGGCGGAGCCGGACCTGCCGCAGCAACACTGTGGAACGGTCCCTTAACACTCGGCGATTTATTTGCAGGAAAATCGAAAAAAAACCGACCGCTAAACCCAATTCCGGAACTTGTGGTATAGATGGAATGTAAAACGGCTGAGAGTTAAGAAGATTTGCTTCTCCACGAGAGATATCGTTCCCAACGAATTAGAACCCGGCGTCGTTTGACGAGGCCGGGTTTTCATTTGTTGTCAGGCGTCCGCCCCAGCCCGTGAGCATGAGAAATGCCGTTGTCATCGGAGCTTTTGGGACAACCCCGAGTCGCCCGACGGCATACTTCTGGATTGAGCGGCCAAACGATACACGGCATGAGTTTGGCTATGGCGGACACCGCAGCGGTCCGAGAGACATCCCACCTGTGTCAGAATACTCTCCAGCGACCGATCGTGGAGTGAAAAGTAGCCTAAAAGAAATGGTTGACAATCGAATTACTCCTGATTATCTTATAGCTGTGTTCCAGGAGAGATAACTAGTTACCAGCCTGTCATATTGGCTCACTGGAGTCAGATCGTGGGTGATCCAAGTATCAAGCAATATGGTCAAATGGAGGAGTGGTATGTCGATTAGTAGAGGTGTGCTGGTTTGTTTTGTGCTCGGCGTTCTGGCCGTCGGTGTCGAGGCGGTCGAGATATCGGATTTCATGGTCAATGAAGAGAACTATCCCGGTGCGTACCGGCAGGATAATGAGTCTATGGCCAAAGATGGTCAGGGGAACTATGTAGTCGTCTGGCGGGACTTCCGCAGCGGGGACGGCAAGCTGTTTTTCCAGAGGTTTGACAGTAACGGACAGCCGCTGGGAAGCAATCAAGTCGTAGCGGACATGCAGGACGGCTCCGGGGAGCCGACTCCGGTAGTGGCCATGAATCAGGCCGGTCAGTTTGTCATTATCTATCGGCCCCATTACTCTGCAGTGGTCATTCAACGTTTCGCGGCTGACGGTCAGCCGGTGGGTAGTGCGCTGACGGTGTCCGGCATCGGCCTGAATGTTCAGTACACCGGCACTGTCGGTGTCGGCATGAACGACCAGGGGCATATTATCGCTGTATTTCGGGGCAGACTCATTGACGAAGAAGAGTTTCGGCTCTATGGACAATACGTGGACTTCAATACCGGTCTGGTTGGGCAGAACTTCCCTGTCAGTCAATATACCGAGCCGGAATACGAAGCGATACCCCAGGTGGAAATAACCGCAGATGATCACATATTCTGTGCGTTTTACGGTCTGGACTCCTTCGAGGCAGTGATTGCCTACAACCACTTTACCTATTCCAATCCGGCGCCCTTGCCCGAGAGCGAACTGGATCGGGAAGCGCGGGTACTCGGCGAGTACTGGCATCAGATCACACCGCCATATATGACGGTGCATGAGAACGAGCGGGCTTGTGTGGTCTGGGAGGGCTCCTACTACATTGAGATTAATCCCAACAGTTACAATTACTGCTGCGACACGACCTATGCCCACATCGTCGATACTTCAGGAACGGTTATAGTGAATCAGGGGTACATCAAAGACGACGCCACATTGGACCATCATGTCTACGAATCTGACGTGGTGGCGTTCGATGACATATTCGGCTTGATCGTCTATACGACCGGTGTCATTCACTTTATCGAATTCGGGCTGGACGGCGTACCCACGGGCACCATAACCGATTTGATAATGGGCGACACCAATCAATACCAACGTTCTCCCGATGCGGAGGTGTTGCCCGGCGGGAATCTGGCAGTGATCTGGCGGTCATACAATTACTCGAGTTACAACGCCGACATTTTTACCGCCGGTTTCGAACGCAACGGCGCCGAGATCTTTTCTCTGCAGCGGGTCCACGACGATGTCGGCGCTTTTCAGACATTTCCCGTGGCGGCGGCGGATGCGACGGGGAATTCGCTCGTGTTGTGGATAGACTATCGCGAGTCTCCCAACGGTGATGTTTATGGCCAGGTGCTGGACCCGCTCGGCAATCCGGTAGGCGCCAATTTCAAGGTCAATAACAGTCTGCCCGGCGGAGGGTACTGCCGTCAGTTAGCGTTAGCCTCCAACGGCAATGACCGGGCGGTCGCGGTATGGGTTGATGACGACGTCATCAATTTCCAGGCCTTTGAGTCTCCGGGATTCACGAAGCTGGGGGATGTGATAACGGCGGTCGATCCCGGATTCACCTACCGTAATTACTGGCCGGACGTCGGCGTGTCCGGTACCGGTCAATTCGTTATTGCCTGGCGTCAGCGGCTCGGCCAGAGTGACTATATTACCAACACCTATATGCAGCGTTACAATGCTGACCTGTCCCAGTGGACTTCGGCCGTGAAGGTGAACGACTCGCCCGGCGAGTATATCGGATTGGGTTTTGACGGACTCTATTTTCAATATGCGCCGAGTGTCGCCGTGCACACCAACGGTTCTTTCGCCATTGCCTGGTTGGAGATCCATGATTACGAGTGGACGCCCTGGGATGATGAGTCGGTGATGGTTCAGTTTTACAGCAGCAGTGGAAGCAAGCTTGGCGCCAACCTGGTAGTCAGTGACACGACGGGCAACGCCAAGTGGATCAGTAACCAGGAGATTCGGCCGGATATCGTGGTCAATCCGTTCGGAGAATACTGTATCGCCTGGACCGGTGGCGGCTTCAACAATATATACGGTCTGTGGGCCAGAGTGTACAACTCGCTCGGGGTCCCCCTCTGCCCGCAGATCGAGTACACCGATTTCCACGTCTTCAATTACGATTTGACGGCCAGTCTCATTGCCGGTCCGGCACACGAATTCATGGGCGTCTGGTACACTGCCGGCGACGAGGACCCGGACGTGTACATGAGACGATTTAATTCCACGGGGCAGTTTGTGGGATTCCCGGGACAGGTGAACAACGACGGCACTTCCGAAAGACAAAGCTATCCGGCCGGGTATTCGAAAGGCACCACGGCGGCGTTTTTCTGGGAGGATTTTCGCAACGGTAACGAAAACAGCGATATTTATGCGCAATATACGAACTGGTACAGTTCCGGCGGCCAGTGCGGTGACGTGACGGATGACGGCGGTCCACCCAACGTCGAAGACCTCACTTTTCTCGTGGACTACTTGTTCCGCGGCGGCCCGCCGCCGCCGATTTTGGACCAGGCTAATGTGGACGGTGTGACCGGTCCCGGCGGAATGATAGACATCAACGACCTCAGTTACCTGGTCGATTACCTGTTCCGCGGCGGTCCGGCGCCGATCTGCTAAACGTTCGTTCTATCGAGAACGCTCACAAAGCAGTCACCTTGTATAAGCAGGGTGGCTGCTTTTTTTGTCAGACATAAAGAAGCCGATGGACGCAGAGGAGGTGCTTGGAAATGTCCACCGGCTTGGAGGGGCATTTTGAAGTCTCATGCAATATAGGATATTCTACTCAATTGTCAAGTCGGAAACGCCATTCAACTTGACAAATAACTCTAGTTTCGCTATACTGCCTGCTGAGACAGGAGCGTGAGAATCGCGCAAACCTGCGCAGAGCTGTTTACGGATTCCCAATCGGACGATCCAGCAGGCATTGCCTTGTCCATCGGTGCTCGCCGGCTCCATTCTGGTCACAGTCCGGGCTTCTCAACATTTTGTAGCAGTATAGGAGCAGGTAGCAATGAAAGTGATTATGACAGCAACCACCGGAGGAATCGCCGTTGGTCCCGACGGCAGTATCCACGTGACGGGCTACACGAAGAACCTTGATTTCTACACGCATAACGCCTATGATGATTCCCTGGGCGGTACTCAGGATGCCTTTCTCTTGAAGATTGCGCCCGACGGTCAGTTGGCGTTCTGCACGTTTCTGGGAGGTGAGGCTTCTGAACGGGCGGTCGATGTTGCGGTGGATGATCCGGGTTTTATCTATGTCGTGGGGTATACGAGTTCGGACGATTTCCCCACTACACCCGGCGCCTACGATGAAACTCACAATTCGTCGGCGGAAGACTATTTCATTACGAAGTTTACATCTGATGGACAAGGGCTGGTCGTCAGCACGTACCTGGGCGGCTTCCAGGGCGAGTATTACTACGGCGGCATTGCGCTCGATGCTACCTATAACGTGTACGTGACCGGCTCCACATTCTCCGTTGATTTCCCTACGGTGGGCGCTATTTACCCCACTCACCAGGGCGGGGGACACGACATTTTCTTTTCGAAGTTATCCGCCTCCAGAGCCCAACTGATGTTCAGCACATATCTGGGCGCCACCAACAGTACCATCGAGCACGGGCTGGATATTGTGGTTGATTCCGAGGGCGCCATCCTGGTGACGGGCGTAACCGACGGAGATGACGCCCCCATGGTCAATGCCTTCGACAGCTATCACGGTGCCGAATACGCAGAAGTGTTTCTGACGAAGATGGCTTACAATGACGGCGCGCAAGTATAGGAGATAGTATTCAGTACGTTCGTCAGTGGCTCGGAGACCGACCAGGCACGCGCCATTGACCTGCATCTCGATGGCGATATCTCCGTTTGTGGGACATCCAGGTCGGACGATATATATCATGCGGGCGGATACGACACAACTTGCACCGGCGACGGGTACAATGACATCTATGTTGTTCGGCTGAGTCAGTCTCCACCCGACACAGGTTGCTGCAACGGCGACGGCTTGCGGGGCAATGTGGACTACCAGAGCGGGCCGGGCGGTGAAATCGATGTGGCTGATCTGTCCTACCTCGTGGACTTCCTGTTCCGGGGCGGACCCGCACCGCCGTGTGAAGATGAAGGGAATGTGGACGATGTGGTCGGCCCCGGCGGCCCGTTCGATGTGGCGGATTTGAGCTACCTGGTCGACTATCTGTTCCGGGGCGGCCCGCCGCCGCCGGACTGCCCCTAGTTCGAGAAGCTCCTCTTCCGAGGCACCTCATGTGAGACAGCCACCCTTCACCGTCGCGTGGGGTGGCTGTGACATGATGAGTACTCGCGCTTCACGTTGACAGTATGACTCCAGGTAATTAGATTTCCCGGCTACCCGCCAGGAAGTCAAGCCACTGGACATTGTTAGTTCGAGTGTGCTCATTTCGCTCGACTGTTCAACCGAGCAATGACACGTACAAATGAAGTCTTGCCAATTCAGAAGTTTGTGTTATCTTTCATGGGATAATAAATCTCTGATTCTTGTTTGGAGGACGATATGAAGCACCATCCGAAAACCAGCAGGGGGCTGTTTGTCATTGCGATGATCCTTTTCCATTTGGGGGTCGCCGGGTTTGTGTTGGCCGACCCGCCCGCCACGTTCGATCTGAGAGACGTCGGTGGGATCAACTACGTGACATCAGTCAAGAGCCAGATCGATGGCACCTGTTGGACTCATGGCGCCATGGCCGCTATCGAGGGCAATCTGCTCATGACCGGCAACTGGGCTGCTGCCGGAGAAACCGGTGAGCCAAATCTGGCGGAGTATCACCTTGACTGGTGGAACGGATTTAATCAGCACAATAACGACGACACCGATCCGCCCACCGGAGGCGGACTGACCGTTCACCAGGGGGGAGATTACCTGGTAACATCGGCCTATCTGGCGCGAGGCGAAGGTGCGGTGCGGGATGTCGACGGTCAGTCTCATACGCCGGCGCCGCCCAGGTCGGATACCGGCTGGCACTATTACTATGTCAGGGATATGGAATGGTATACGGCCGGAACCGACCTGAGTCGGATCAACAATATCAAAGAGAAGATCATATCGGAAGGCGTCATGGGCACGTGCATGTGCTACAGCAGCGCTTTCATTCAAAGCTATATCCATTACCAACCGCCGTCGGACCCGACCGATCCCAATCACGCCATTGCTATAGTCGGGTGGGACGACAACAAGATCACGCAGGCGCCGCAACCGGGCGCCTGGCTGTGCAAGAACAGCTGGGGGGCGAGCTGGGGGCTGAGCGGCTATTTCTGGATATCTTACTACGACAAACACTGCGGGCAGCACCCGGAAATGGGCGCCATAACGTTCCGAAACGTGGAGCCGCTGCAGTACGATACGATATACTATCACGATTACCACGGCTGGCGCGACACCGATACCAACGTGACGGAAGCGTTCAATACGTTTGTCGGCAATCACGCGGGTGAGGGCGGCGAGTTGCTGGAAGCAGTGAGTTTCTATACTGCGGCGGATACGGTCAACTTCACGGTCAGAATCTATGATCGCTTCAACGGTACAGACTTGCTCGACGAGTTAGCCGTCAAAACCGGGATCATTGAGTTCCGCGGCTTTCATACCGTCAATCTGGACACCCCCGTACCGCTCGTTCAGGGTGACAGCTTTTATGTGTATCTGTCGTTGTCCGACGGCGGCCATCCGTTCGACAGGACCTCGGATGTGCCGGTGTTGCTGGGCGCCGATTACCGCGCGACGGTGATATCCTCGGCGAACCCGGGGGAAAGCTTCTACTACAGTGGCGGGATCTGGAACGATCTGTATTTCGCGGGCGACACGACCGCCAACTACTGCATGAAGGCGCTGACTGTTCAGCAGAAGTACCTGAACCTGCTCCTTCCCGAAGGCGCTCCAGATTACATCGATCCGAACACCGAAGCCACTTTCGCCGTGCAGATACAAAGCGGCAGTGAATCGCTGGTACCGGGCAGCGCAACGCTGTACTATCGGTACGACGGTGGTGTCTGGCTCAGTAATCCGCTCACACTTATGGGCGGGGAGATGTACGAAGCTGCTTTACCGCCGACCAATTGCGATGCCACTCCCGAATTCTACGTCCAGGCTGAAACCGACGGTGGCCACGTTGTTACGAACCCATCCGGCGCACCAGCAAACTGCTATCACTGCTGGGTCGGTGACCTGGCGGCCGTCATGGCGGACGATTTCGAGACCGACCAGGGCTGGACTACCGAAGTGTTGGGTGCATCCAGCGGCTACTGGCAGCGGGGTGTGCCGGTTGATGATCCCGGGTGGGACTACGACCCGGCGGCCGATGCGGACGGCAGCGGACAGTGTTTCCTGACGCTGAATCAAATCGGCAACACGGATGTTGACGACGGCGCCGTGCGGTTGACATCGCCCAAGTTCGATATGAGCCTCGGTGGCGGCGTGGTCAGCTACTACTACTATCTCTACCTTACGAATACTTCCGGAGCCGTAGACATGCTGCTGGTGGAGATGAACAACAACGATGGCACCGGAGCGTGGGTCGAGGTCGCCCGTCACGATTCTGACGGCGGGCTGGACTGGCGGTATCATCAGATTCACGAAGCCGACATGATTGCCGCCGGCGTGACGCCCACTTCTCGGATGCGCCTGAGATTCACCGCCAACGACGCCGACCCGCAGAGCATTGTCGAGGCCGGTATTGACGGCTTCACCGTCAGCGTCCTCGACTGTGAAGACGTGGCCGATACCGACACGGACGGTATCCCCGATACGGCCGACAATTGTCCGCTGGTTTACAATCCGGAACAGACGGATACCGATGGCGACGGTATCGGTGACGCCTGCTGTTGCGTTAACCGGGGTAATGTAGACCATGTGGTTGGAGTTGGCGGGCCGATTGATGTCACCGACCTGTCGTACCTGGTCGACTACCTCTTCCGCTCCGGTTCGATACCGCCTTGTCCGGAGCAGGGTAATGTTGACGGTGTTGAAGGAGCGGGCGGGCCGATTGATGTCGCCGACCTGTCCTATCTGGTCGACTTCCTCTTCCGAGCCGGACCGCCGCCACCGGACTGTCCGTAGTAGAGTTCCCTGTCTCTTCGTAAAGACACCTCCCCTGAACAGCCACCCTTCGCCGCCCGGCGGGGTGGCTGTTTCGGCTGGCACGGATACGTGCAGATTCCCTGTTTGTTGTTGAGTTCCCAGCGGTTATATCACCGTAATATACTGCCGTGCAGATCGTTACAGCTGTCGTAGGAAGTTCCCGATTTGTCCCTTATTCGTTAAGATTTTCCTCCGGTTGTCGAAAATAATCCGTAAGAGCAACCAGTTCTCCAAAGGAGGAAAAACATGAGGAAACTGCTTATTGTCAGCACCATCTTACTGGTCGTACCGGCTCTGGCCTCCGCCCAGGCGCCGCAGCCGTTCAGCCTTCACCTGGGGACCGCCGTGTCGCTGCCGACCTCGCCTCAGGAATTCGCGGACTTCTACAAAATGGGCTTCCACGGTTCGGCGGGTATCGGCTACAAGCTGTCACCTGGCGTGCAGGCGGTAGCTAAAATCGAATATCACCGTTTCCAGCTCGATGCCGAAGCCGATCCGCTTCTGGCGGGACTTAACGTCGATGGCGGCCACAACAATATGTGGATGTTCGGCGGCGATCTACGGTATGCGTTCGACATGCCGCAGGCTCCGTTGCAGCCGTACGTTCTGGGCGGCCTGGGATTGGCGCACATTTCCATTTCGGAGCTGTCGAGTTCCAATCCACTGGCAACCGGCCTGAATGACTATCAGCCTGAGGCGCAGAACAAGGTCTATTTCAACGTGGGCACCGGTGTCGAGCTAGCGACCGGTCCGATGTGGAGTCTGTTCGCCCAGGTGCGTTACGTCTCGGTGCAGACGGAAGGCGACCCGTCCGGGTTCATACCGATTACATTAGGCCTGAAGTTCTTCTAGGCGAGAGCGAAATTCGGTAGCTCTGCGGAGCTGCTTTTTTAGCGCACGAGGGAAACGGTTAGGGGCTAGCCGTTTCCCTCTCTTTTTTGCGTATTCCCTATCAATTCCTTACGGCAGGCAACGAGTACACATGAGGCTCACCCCAGGCTGTGTTACCGCCGGTCATTTCACTGTGGCCGTTATTCCATTTCCGGTCGGCGGCCCATAATCTGGAGCTGTCCAGCTGTGCCGGCCGCCTGTTCGTGTGACGACGGCAGTGCGATTGCCGGCTAATACCCTCGCAGTACGTCAACCCGATTCGGCAGGGTCTCACCTCTGGCGGCTCGGTTCAGAAGGTCAGCCAGGTGGTGTATACGGTGCTCCTCGGTTTCGCTCGTATGGCCGGCTAAATGGGGCGTCATGATTACATTATTCAGTTCGTGGAAGGGGTGATCGGCAGGATACGTTTGGTGTCGCTCCGATTCATCCTGCGGATAATTATACCAGACATCGAGGCCGGCTTTCAGCTTGCCTGCAGTCAGGGCTTCATATAACGCCTCTTCCTCTATGATCCTGCCTCGGGCGATATTGACGAGGACCGCGCCTCGAGGCAGCAGCGCGAGTTCCTTGCCGCCGATGAGCCCGTCCGTCTCGGGGGTCCAGGGCAAGGCAATATGCAGCACGTCCGTTTCCGGGAGTACATCGTGCAGTCGAGACGGGTCGTGGAAAGTTACTTCGCTGTCTTCCTTATTCGAAGCATTCCTCTTTATCACCTGCACCTGCATCTGCAATGCCAGGCAAACGGCCGCAATATGTCGACCTATTCCCCCGTACCCCAGGATCAAGCAGCGTTTGCCGCTCAGGGTAATCGCATTACTCGATTCGTAGCGCGGAGTCCAGTCGCCGTGGCGCAGTTTGCGATCGATACCGACCGTGTCTTTGGCGGCGCAGAGCATCAGGTTGACGGCCATCTCGGCCGTGGGGAGAGCGTTGTGATGGATGTTGTGAACGGCGATCTGCGGGTACCCAAGCATCAGCTCGCGCGTGGCTCGGGGCAGTCCGGCCCAGGGGATCACCAGCGTCTGCAATTCGGGGCTGGCTTCGATATGCTCTTTCTCCGGAACGCCGGCAATCAGGATACGGTATGTCGGCTGTTTCGGAAGGTCGGAACCGGCGGTCAAATCGGTATTGCCGTCCAGCAAAGTCGTCAGTCTCTTCAGCCATTCCGGATCGTTGTCTTCAAGCAGATGTACGTGCAGCATAAGCCTTCTTCAGGTCGGTGAGTATCCGTACTCGTTTGATGCCATTTCGACATAATAGTTAAAAGTTGTGTCCGGAGTAAGCGGATTTTAGGTTTACAGGAGTCCGTAGTTAGAACCCGGGCGGGGAAATCGGCCCGCCCCTGCGCTGAACCGTGGCCGATTAACAGAGGTGCTGTCGGGCCACTCTGCCCGAAAGCCCCTGTGGCCTCAGGATAAGTCATCCGAAGGCACCGGCGCGTTCTGCGTCACGAGAGGAACGGTTATGTCACTCTTTGTAAGGAGAGCATCGAAGAAACTCGGTCTGAAGCCGGGTAGTGTTGTCTTCGTCGGCAAGAAACGGGTCGAGACGACCGCCATCGACGTTATGGACTTCACCGCTACCGAACTGACCGAGTACCGGGCGGCGAACGTCGAAGACTGTTTTGCGCTCAAAGATTCGCCGACCATGAGCTGGATAAACATCACGGGGATTCACGATGTTGAGGTCGTTGAGAAGATCGGAAAACATTTCGACCTGCATCCCCTGATCCTGGAAGACATAGTCAATACCGGCCATCGGCCCAAAATAGAAGATACCGGCGATGCGATGTTTATCGTGTTTCGCATGCTGTATATGGATGATAAAACAAATGAGCTTATGTCCGAGCAAGTCAGTGTTTTGTTCGGTAAGCACTGGGTAATTACGTTCCAGGAGGCTCCGCAGGACGTGTTCAACCTGGTTCGAGAACGTATCAGAAAGACGGTGCCGCGCCTGCGGGCTATCCACGCCGACTACCTGGGTTACGCGTTGATCGATGCGGCGGTCGACAACTACTTCGTGGTGCTCGAAAATATCAGTGAGCGCATCGAGACGCTGGAGGACGAACTGGAAGACAACGGCGGAAGCGAAAGTCTGGAAACGATCCGAGCCCTGAAACATGAGCTGATATTCCTGCGCAAAGCCATCTGGCCCTTGCGGGAGGTCATTGCGGGACTGGAGCGGTCCGAATCCCGGCTGATCAACAAGATGACGCGCCCGTACATCCGCGATTTGTACGAACACGTGGTTCAGGTCATCGATACGGTGGAGACCTTTCGGGACATGGTATCCGGGTTGCTGGATTTGTATCATACGAACGTCGCCAACCGCATGAACGAGATCATGAAGGTGCTGACGATTTTCGCCGCCCTGTTCATTCCGCTCGGGTTCCTGGCCGGTGTTTTCGGTATGAATTTTGACACCAATGTCAGCGATTACAACATGCCGGAGCTCAGTTTCAGATTCGGCTACATAATGTTCTGGGCATTGGCTGTTGCCTTGGCAGGCGGCTTGCTTTTCTACTTCAAGAAGAAGAAGTGGCTGTAAGGCAAGATTAGTACCAGTGCCGGGGTACGTCTACAAAAAAGACCAACGTCGGCTCTATCGGATAACGGTCAAAGACCGTTACCAGCCGCTTTCCCTGACGAAACCAGCCCAGCCCTTCGAAGTTGATGTTCCTCTCGGGTTCTTCCTCAAGCATCTTTCGCAACGAAAGAATGTGGTCCTGCTGGGCCTCCGTACAACGCTGCAGGTCGTTGTCCGAGAGGGCCTGCAGCGAGGCCACGGCTGTCTGCTGGACGTTGATCGACTCTCCGAACGGCCGACCGTCCATTGTGAAGCGCAACGCCTCGGTCGGGCCGTAAGTCGGTGATGAATTAACCGGTGAGTTGGCGGGCGCAATAAGTACAATGAACCCTTCGATGAGACTGTCGGCCTCATGCCACGCGTGCCACACGAGGTCACTGGCCCGATACCGCATGGCATCCGGCGGCTTTCCCTCCGGTTCCGGGACTTGAAGCGTGATAACGGTATCCGGGTCATGCACCCAGTCGACCGACGAATCGGCCGGTATCGTATGCACCAGGATGATCGGTTTCAGGGGAGTGCGACCGACCAGAGGCGCCAGTTGCGGCGGGGTCAAATAGAGATCAGGATAGCCTCCTTCCCACAGGATGGCCGTTCGCGATGCGCCGTTTGCTGCCGGCACGACGGCCAGCCCTTCCAGACCCTTGTTGCCGAATTCGTTTAAGGTCGGCGGATACCTGGCGATCAGGCCGTAAGAAGCGGCAGAGGATGTCGGCGGTCCGGCCAGCGATGTCAGATCTTCGGAAAGCACGACGACCCGTCCGTCCGCAAGTATATCAATCGACTCGAGGTCAACGACCGTTTCGGCGCCGTCGAGGATGACTTCGACCATTTCTTGCGGATCCGGCGCCAGCACGTTGGCGGCAGTGTCCGTCACGAATAATTTGAAATACCGGCCGGGATTGTCGTCGCCGACCAACAGCAGCGTATCGCCCATCGCACTGATCCCCGAGGCCTCCTGGAGCGGCAGCGTGTATGTGCTTTCCGTGTTGCCGGGCTGGAAACAGGACAAGGTCGTAGCCAGCCCGAAACACAAACAGACAATGAGAGTGCGGGAGTTCATTATCTCTTTAGGTCCTCACTTTTCATGCTATAACAGTCTGGAACTAAATGTTGTGTATCCAAGCGCCAATGACAAGAGAATCCTTCATATTTCAGACACGACCAGTGTCAGTACCAGCGCCAGGGGATTATAGGGCTTTTGAGCAAGACCTCAAGAGGATGACGAACGGGAACATATTCTTCCAACTACTTGTCGTTACAATCAAAGTCGGAACAAATGAAATTGGAGAGATAAATGATTGAAGTTCGGAAATCCGAAGATCGCGGGCATGCCGACCACGGCTGGCTCAATACCTATCATACCTTTTCGTTCAACACGTACTATGATCGGAAGCACATGGGTTTTCGTTCGTTGCGTGTGATAAACGAGGATCGCGTACAGCCGGGCAAAGGGTTTGGGACGCACCCGCATCAGGACATGGAAATCATCTCATATGTTCTTGAAGGTGCTTTGGAGCATGAAGACAGCATGGGCAACGGGTCCGTCATCCGTCCCGGCGACGTGCAGCGGATGAGCGCCGGTACCGGAGTGCTTCACAGTGAACAGAACGCCTCACAGACGGAACCCGTCCACTTTCTGCAGATCTGGATTATTCCCGATCGAAAGAGCGTTCAGCCGAGCTACGAACAAAAGATGTTCTCGCGAGAGAACAAGCTAAACCGTTTGCGGTTGATCGCGTCAGTCGACGGTCGCGAGGATTCGGTGACGATTCATCAGGACGCTTCAGTGTACGCCGCCGTCCTGGAGGCGGACCGGTCGGTGACTTTTCCCATTGCCGACCAGCGTCACCTGTGGATTCAGGTTCTCCGTGGTCAGGTAAGTGTAAACGGACAGCCTCTTTCAGCGGGGGATGGTGCCGCCGCAAATGATGAGGCGGAAGTCAGCATAAAGGGCGTTGGCGAAGCTGAAATTCTGGTGTTTGATTTGTCCTAGTGACGTTCGTCAGGGTTCACCTGCGAAAACAGATAGAACATCTCGGTACAGATCTGGCGACAGCGTTCATCATACGCTGCTTCTTCTCTGTCCGTCCCGTCGAACTCCTGAGGATCCTCGTACGTGATGGAGATGCGTTCTTCCGCGCCGAACACCATCGGGCAGGCCGCATCGGCCCGGGAGCAGGTCATCACCGCACAATAGCCCGTGTTCGGGTTGGGTTCTTGACTGTAGACTTTGGAGAAGGCTTCCATAACAGGCCCCTGAACATGCCACCGGACGTGGTAAACCGAATTAATATCCCCCGACGTTTTCTCAACGATGAAACCTGCTCGTTCGAGAGCAGCAACAGCCCGGGGATTGAAGGCGGTCGCCTCAGTGCCGCCCGAAAACGTCCTTACACCGGGGATACCATAGTACTCCGCCGCCGTCTGAGCCCAAATCTGGGACAGGTGACTGCGACGGGAGTTATGTGTGCAGATGAAGGTGAGTTGTGACTCCCGACCGTCGGCCGCCCGCGCCTGCACGTACGCGGCCGCTTTATGCAAGTGTTCCTTGCGCTCGCCGGGGATATTCTCGAACGCCTTCACACTCTCGTCGATATATGTTTGTAATTCCGGACTTACCACTTTCTGTCCCTCATTTCCCATGATCGTTACGATTGATGACGGCATTATCAGAAACGAAGTTCACGTGGTGGTGGTTCACGAAGTTGCTTTTCCCGTACTGATATCTACTTAGCATAATGGTACCCAGATTACACGTTATCGGTAGCCGTGTCAATGTCAATAAAACAATTTCGACCCGTTTAGTTCTCGACTGATGCGTGATGGTATGTTGGCAAACGTGACGAAATCGGCCGGCGTGATTGCTGCCCGACCGCGAAGTGAACATCCGCTATACAGACTTGTTACACACATAATGCTAACCATAGTCCATTAAAGAACGAAACAGACACCAGAAAAGAAGGATACGCCATATGCAGTCAATCAAGGATAAAGTCGTTGTTATCACCGGAGCTTCGCGAGGAATCGGGGCGGCGATCGCGCAACAGATGGCGCGGGAGAAGGCGAAGTTGCTGCTGTGCGGGAGGAGTAAGCAGGCGCTCTCGGAAGTCCAGTCTCGGCTGAACCTGCCGTCAGACCATTGCGCCATCGTGACGTCCGATCTTAGCCAACTGCAAGGAGTCAAGAAGATTGTCGATACGGCCTTTGATACCTTCGGTCGAGTGGATATCTTCATCAACAACGCGGGCGTGGGAGTTCGGAAAGAGACGGTCCTGACCGAGGACGAGGAATACGACGCCACCTTCAATACGAACGTCAGGGCAATCTTCTGGTCGTTCAAAGAACTGATTCCACGTCTCAAAGATCAGGGCGGCGGGCATATCATCAACATTTCATCCATAGCAGGCAAGAAGGGCAGTCCGAATCTCGGTGTCTATTGTGCCTCGAAGGCGGCGGTCAACATACTCAGTCAAGGGGTGGCGCAGGAAGTTCGCAATGACAAGATTAAAATCTCCGTGGTGGCCCCGGGGTCCACGGGAACGGGCTTCCTGACTCATATGTCCGAAGACAGACATCCCTCCTCCGGGAGCAAGAAACGCTTGACGGTTGAACAGGTGGCGGAAGCGGTTCTGCATCAGGCGGCACAGGACGAAAACGCCTGGACTTCATATCTCGAAATACGGCCACTGGTTGTCAAACCTGAGTGACTGTTCCAAATGTGTTAAGGTCCGTTTTTGGTGTTGACACGTACCGATGAACTGCGTATATTAATGTGTTAGGTGAAAGCTCGGTACAAAACGTTACAACTTAACGGATACCTCTGACGACACCCTTGCTATAGTAACAGAATTATCAAAACGCACTGCAATAGCCGGTTGATTAAATGGATGTATTCATGCGTACGTTCCTCACCGCCTTCCTCGTAATCTGTTTGGGGGTTTTTGGTTTTTCAGCGCAGGTCACGGCCCAGTCAAGCTGCGACAGCTTGCTGATTTCCGAGACCGATACGGCTTTGGTTCTGCCGTTTTCGGGCGGACCGGGCGACACCGTCTGGGCGCCGGTCTATCTCAAGACCGATTCGGCCATGCTCGGCTTTATCATGCTGATTCGCTACGATACGACCCTGCTGACGCCGCTTCCGGATCCCGCTGATCCTTTCCACATCCAGTCAGAAACTGTGGGAAGATTCTCGGAGGCAGAGAATTTCCTCGTAAGCCATACGGCCTGGAGCCTCGATTCCGCTTCTATTGTAGCCTCATTTGGCCAGCCACTGGATGGTGACAACGTGATTGATCCCGGGGCGGGCGTCATCTTCCGAATTCCCTTTGTTGTCAATTGGTGGGGTTCCTTGGGAGACAGCTCGACATTCTGGTTTCATCAGGCGGATATCATCATTTTCGATACAACCATCACGGGTCCGGATACGCTCATCGACTCGAATTACGTCGCCTGTCGCAAGACACACCTGGCCCTAACCTATAATGACACAGGCGATGTGGTCGATGTATGGCCGACTACTCCATCGAGCACATTTCATGTTGATACATCAGGCGGCAATCCGACGATCTACGCCTTCATGGCCCAGCCCACGTCAATCATTCAAGGGGACAGTACATGGCTATTCTGGGTTACTTCAGGCATCGACAGTGTCACTATTGACCATGGCGTCGGAGCTTTCGAGACCCCTTCCGGCTCAGTGCCGGTATCACCTGACACAACGACGAACTACACGCTGACCGCGTACGGACAGGATACGTCGATGCAGGCGAGTGTAACCGTAAACGTGACATTACCCGGTGAGAACCAATACCCGGTGCTCGACCCGATTTCCGATAACACGTCACCATACGATCAACCCCTGAGCTTTCAAGTGACAGCTTCCGATCCGGATGGCGACATACCGAGCCTGTCAACCTCGCCGCTTCCCGGCACAGCCACGTTCACGGATTATGGCGACGGCGCCGGGTTCTTCTACTGGTCGCGCGATGAGAGCGACATCGGCGTTCATGTTGTGACTTTTTACGCCACGGACGGCATTGATTCGACTTTAGTTGACTCTATACAGGCAACGTTCACGGTCCTGGACGGCAATTTCCCGCCGGAGGCTACACTCGAATATCTGACGCCGGATTCCGTATTTGAAGGAGACACCGTGCAAGTGTTGATTCACGCCACGGACGAGGATTCCGGTCCGCCTTCCCTGGAAGCGAGACTGCGCTTTGACGATACGCTGGCAACCAATATGGTCTTCATCGATTCCGGCAACGGCGCCGGCCTTCTGACATTCACCCCCGATGGATTTCAGGGCAACGGTAATCCCACGTATTACCGGGTTTCGTATACGATTCGTGATGCCGATGACCCGACACTAACTGTAAGCACTCACGCAAACATATGGGTGTTCAACGAAAACCTGGGAGTCTCGGTCCCGGAACTCAGCTTTTCGTTCGGCACCGGGCCCTTTACGACTGCGGAGAACGACAGCCTCGTGTTCGTAGTTACGGCCTCAACGTCCGACGGCGACCTGCCCGATATTTCAACTGGCCCGCTTCCAAACAATGCCTGGATGAGTTACCCTTTGGGACCACAGCATCCCGAACAACGAAAGTTTCGTTTCTATCCGAACTACGAGCAGGCGGGAGAGTACGCGGTGACGTTTTACGCAACCAATGTGTCACTCGTAGATTCCGCGACCGTTTCCATAACAGTGAATGAAACGAATCAACTGCCGGTCATATTCTTCCATCCCCTCCAGCAGGACACACTGAGCGAGGAAGATACGCTGAACTTCGCGGTATCGGCGGCCGATCCGGACTCTACCATACCGCTTCTGTCGTCCGTGCTCGATGGTCAGGACACGTTGGCGACGAATATGTCTTTTGCGGATTCCGGGAACGGGGTCGGTGTGTTAACTTTCATTCCCAACCGGGTACAGGGCAGTTCGCCGCCCTCGCCGAGGTTCTACTACCTGCGCTTCATTGCGCACGATGCCGTTTATACCGAAGAATTCAAGATCAGTGCCACCAAGACGATCCGGGTCTACGACAACGGCTTGCCCTGCTGTATCGGAGACCGGGGCGATGTTGACTACGGCGACAACGGCGCCGGCTTGCCCAACATAGCTGATCTGGCACGATTGGTGGATTACCTGTACCGCTCCCACATTCCGTTGCCCTGCGTCGATGAAGCCAACATCGACGGCGCCGATCTGCTGGACCTGGCGGACGTAACGGTGCTGGTCGCGTACCTGTTCGAGCACGGTTCAGCCATGCCGCCCTGCCAGTAGAAACGAATTAGAACAAGGCTCGTGCCCGGGCGCCGTTCAGGGACGAGCTTTCCTGCTGAAAGCTCGGGTTTTGCATGACTCGGGCTAACACCCCGGTTCGGATTCTGTTCACAATCCTTGCACCCGGACCGATAATATCTATATTGTGTATAACTGCTACATGCTGTTGGTACCGACCATGAAAAACTTGAGAGTCCTTTTACTCACAGTCCTGCTTATCGCCGCTTCCCTTGTTTCCCGGGTTTCGGGCCAGGGGTCTATCTACGGGACGGTGCAGAACTCGGGTGGCTCGGTGCCGGATTCGACAGACATAGTTTTCTTCAGCTTTCTACATGATACTGATAATGAAATCAGGCTCAGTACCAGTACCGGAGCAGGATATGATGCCGGCAACTGGTTTGACGACTTCCAGAATTTTCTCGATGAAGCGCCCGGTGTGCCCTACAAGTATTACTTCTTCAATAACGTCAAGGGTGAGTCATTTCTTCTCGACAAGCTCATCCCCAACAATTCGTTTCAACGGGAAGATATCGTTCTCGGGCCAGGCCCCTGGCCGCAGCCGCCGGTTTGGTTTCAGGCTGTGCCTGTCATTGAGTCGGGCGTGAGCGTCAGATGGGATGCGTCCGGCGGTGAATCGGCTCATGTGTACCGGCGTGTGGGGACATCGGACGGGTCGTTCTTTCGGATCGACGATACGACGGGCGATTTGTCGAATCCCGGTGTGTTTGGAATCGAGTTTGTAGACACTTCAGTGGATACCGGTCTCTCTTATGAATACCTGGTAATCCTGGAAGACAGCCTGGGTGCTTTGTCGCCCCCGTCCGCTATTGTTGCTGTCGATGCGGCCTGTCTCGATCCGTCGGCAGCCGACAGCGACACTGATCAAGTGGCTGACCTGTGCGACAACTGCCCGGATACGCCTAACTCGGACCAGTTTGACTCCGATGGCGACGGGATCGGGAACGCCTGTTGCTGCTTCAGTCGAGGCAATGCCAACGGCCTGGACGGTCCGGCGGGTCCGGTGGACGTGGCCGACGTGACCTACCTCGTAGCGAAGCTCTGGCAAGGGGGACCCGATCCGCCTTGTCTCGAGGAAGGCAATGTCAACGGGCTGGACGGCCCGGGCGGGCCGATCGATGTGGCTGATCTGACGTATCTCATCGCCAAGCTCTGGCAGGGCGGTCCGGAGCCGCCGCCCTGTCCGTAAAGCGATTCGACCCTTCCGGATGTACCGACCTCCCACCGAACCAAGTCATCGGAGAATTGTTGTACATGATGTGAAACTGCACGTGCTCATATTCGATGACGACTGTCCGATCTGCCGAACCGGCGTCAAGAGACTCAGGAAACGGGACACGGATAATAAAGTACATTTTATGCCTCTTTCGGAGGCTGGCGATTCTGAAGACGAGAAGCTTCCGCCCGAATCAGAACTTCGCAAAGAGATTCATTTCCTCGATGCCGGCGGTGAAGTGTACAAGGGAGTCGATGCTATTGCCGAGTTCTATCGAGTGACGGCGGGCGGACGGTTCGTGGCGGCGTTGTTGAGACTGCCCGTCGTTCACACGCTGGCCAGGTTTGTCTATCGAAGAGTGGCTGAGAATCGCCTGAAGCTGTCGCGGGCGATGGGGCTGAAGGGACACGTTCATCAGCGCTGAATTCACAACCTCGTCCCCGAGCTGAGCTTGGGAACGAAACCATACCAGCTAGCCGATTACTCTCAGTTTGGCGTACTTGGCCATGATTCTTTTCGGTCCGACCCCCGCGAACATGATCTCCAATACGAGCGATTCACCATAGCCCTCGACTTTGTGTATCGTCCCTCGACCGAACGTGGGATGGTGCACGACGCGGCCGGATCTGAGGGACTCGTGGCCTTCGTACTCGTAGTGCACTCCCTCGTCCACCGGCGCCGTCACGCGGGCACGGGCAGTCGAGCCCAGGAACGAACGTTGTCGTTCGATTCGCGTCGGCGGCGTTTCCGAGGTATACGTTCTGACGTCAACCGTGTCGATCAGGTCTAACGGAATTTCCTGGATGAAACGGGACGGTTTTGACTGGACCGCGCCGAAGCGATGGCGAGTGCCGGCTGCGGAGAGACAGAGCCGTCGTTTGGCACGGGTGGCGCCGACATAGAACAGACGGCGTTCCTCCTCGAGTTCCATGGGCTGGTTGATCGTCCGGGCCAGCGGAAACAGGCCATCCTCCAGGCCAACCAGGAAAACATAGTCAAACTCCAGTCCTTTGGCGGCGTGCAGGGTCATCAGGGTCAGCTTCTCTTCGGCCTCATCGTAGGTATCGATATCCGTGTAGAGTGTAATCTCCGACAGGTAGTCGGCGAGTGTGGCGTGGGGATAATGCAGGGCGTATTGTGCCACGCCTTCGACGAAGGCCTGGATGTTTTCGACGCGTGTTTGACCGATAATCTCGTTTTCCGACCGGAACTCCTCGACCAGGTTGAGTTCCTTGATGAGGTCGTTCACGAGAATATCCACCGGTACCGTTTCCTGCTTCTCGCGATATTTCTCCATGAGTTCGACAAACGGTTTGATCAGGCGTGCGGGCCGGGCGGGAATGTCATCGTAGGTACCGATCTTGAGGGCCACGTCGTACAGTGAGCAGTTTTCGCCGCGAGCGACGACGGCCAGATCGGCTACGCTCTTTTCTCCGATACCTCGTTTGGGGTAGTTGATGATGCGCTGGAAGGAGACGTCGTCCCGGCGGTTGACGATCAGCTTAAGATAGGCCATCAGATCTTTGATTTCCTTGCGTTCGTAGAAGGAGATGCCGCCGACAATCTGGTAGGGGAGCGCCTGTCGCCGCAGGTGTTCCTCGAAGGCGCGCGACTGGGCGTTGGTACGGTACAGAATGACCATGTCCTTAAGCGAGAAGTTGGCCTGCTCCTGCCGTATCCGGGCGATAACATGATGCGCCTCATCGTCGGCGGTATCGACCAGCATAAGCGTAAGACGGTCGCCGCCGGGCCGCCGGCTGCGCAGAGTTTTGGCTTTGCGCGCCTGGTTGCAGCTGATAACCTTGGAGGCCGCCCGGAGGATGACGTCGGTGGAACGATAATTCTCCTCGAGCTTGATAACCTGCGCACCAGGGAAGTCGTTCTCGAAATCGAGGATATTGCGAATGTCGGCGCCGCGCCAGCCGTAAATGGACTGGTCTTCGTCGCCGACAACACAGATGTTGTTGTGAGTACCGAGCAGTTCCTTCAGCAACAGGTACTGCACGTGATTCGTGTCCTGATATTCATCGACCATCAGGTATCTGAACCGGCTCCGATACTTAATCCCAATATCCGTGTTCTTCTTCAGCACGGAGACCGTATTAAACAGCAGGTCATCGAAATCCATAGCGTTGCATTCCCGGAGCCGCTTCTGGTACAGGCGGTACAAATTCGCGGCGCCTTCCTCCCAATGCCCCGTGGCCGTGCGGGCGAATTCAGCCGGACCGATGAACTGATTCTTGGCATTCGATATCTTGCGGAGTTGAGCCTTGGGTGGAAACTGGTCTTTGCTCATGCCCATCTCTTTCAGGCAGTTCTTCATGAGCGTCTCCGAATCAGCCGAATCATATATAATGTAATCGGAATCGTACCCCAGGGCATCAGCTTCCGTACGCAACAGCCGGGCGCAAAAGGAATGAAACGTGGAAACACTGAGATCACGAACCTCCGTTCCCAGCAGGTGTTCGATACGGTCTTTCATCTCCCCGGCGGCTTTGTTGGTGAAAGTTACCGCGAGTACCTGGTACGGTTCGCCCAGCCGTTCGGTCAGAACGTAGGCGACCCGTCGAGTGAGGACGCGCGTCTTGCCCGAACCGGCTCCGGCAATGACCAACAATGGACCTTCGGTCGTCGATACCGCCTGCAGTTGAGCCTCGTTGAGATTTTGCAGAAGTCTGTTCATAGTGTCGCCACGAATATAGGCGACATCGGTAAGAATGCAATCGATAAAGTAGATTTGGCTTGTATCGGAGCCAGTTCTTTGACATATTCCCCTCAGAGTACTAATCACAATCGAAAGGAATCACAATGAACATCATCATGAGAAACATCAGCCCTGGTTTGTTCGCGCTGTGTCTGGCAGTCATCGGATGGGCCGGTGAAAAGGAAGAGGGGACACCGTCTTTCGATCCGATGGCCATGCTGGGCAAGATGCAGTCGCAACAGTCTGCCCCGGCCATTGATTGGAATAAGCTGGCCGAGTTCTTGCCGAAGGAAATCGAGGGCATGGAGGCCGGGGACCTCGATGGCGGCACATTCTCGATGAGCAGTCCGACCAATCCGGGGGAGAAAATGAGTCACTCCAATGTGGAGCGGAGGTTTACTCAGAAAACCAAGGAAGGGAGGAAGAGTATCAAGTTTTCCATTATGGATTCCGGATTCAATCAGATGCTGCTGGCGCCCTTTACCATGAATATGGAATACGATTCCCCCGACGGGTATATGAAGTGGACCGAGATCGACGGACGCAAATCATCGTTGATGGTTGAAAAGGATGACGGCGAAGTCGAGCAAGTGCAAGTGCTGACAATCGTTTCCGAGCGGCTGGTCGTGATGGTCGAGGGCAACGAGCGGACATCGGTGGAAGAAATCACGGATATCGCCGCTTCGATTGATTACGACGGGTTGGCGGAGTTAGCCTCAGTGCAGGTGAAGGAAGAAAAGACGGAAGAGTAGTCATAAAAGAACCGCCGCTTCAACAGCGCCGGTTCGACAAGAATCTCGACAAGTCAGAACGGATCCGTTCTGACTTTTTTTATTCGTACACCGAAACTTGCTTGCGGTCGCGTCCGATGCGTTCGTACTTGACCACGCCGGTGATCTTGGCGAAAAGCGTGCAGTCTTTGCCGACACCGACGTTGTAGCCGGGCTTGATTTTGGTGCCGCACTGACGAACGATAATGGAGCCGGCCGGTACAGCCTGGCCGCTGTATATTTTGGTGCCTCGTCGCTGGCCGTTCGAGTCCCGGCCGTTCTTCGAAGAACCAACACCTTTCTTATGTGCCATCTGAATCCTCTATTTCAGTTACCGTTTTCGATACTCACCAGACAAGAACACGCTTGCCTGACATATAGTTTCGACAGCTCACCAGTATAATCAATCTTTCGGGAAAGGCAAGAGGAAATTGGCGGGGGGCAGGTCCCGCCGGAGATTGCAGTAGCCCGGAACTACTTCGCCCGCCAAACGCGGAAACAAGCCTTGTCAGAGCAGTTCCTGGAACAAGCAGAAGGGTGAATCTGGATAACCACCCGCTGGGTCAGCAACTGATTCATAAATGCGTGAATTATTCGGCGTAAGAATGGGCAATCTCATACCCGCTACGTTTTTCTGGCAATCTTTATCCCCAGCGACTTGATGCGGGACGACAGCGTCGAAGCGGGCATGCCGAGAAGATTCGCGGCTCCGTCTGTGCCCGATATCTTCCCCAGTGCCTGCTTCAGCGCGCACTCTATATTCTTGCGCTCGAGGTCTACGAGTTGCGCCGCCGTGAGCACCGTCTGTGACGACTCATCGGCTTGAAGCACCGCGGGGGCGGCGTGATCCGTATGCTGCGCAGGTAACAGTCCGGTCAGATTCAACCGGCCGTTGACCGACGTGATGACGGCCCGCTCGACAACATTCTGCAGCTCCCGCACGTTGCCCGGCCAGCGATATCTCCGGAGACATGACCTGGCGTCCTCGGTCAGTGGCGCAACTTCTCGCCCGATCTTCTGGCCAAATGAAGCCGCGAACCGTTCCGCCAGAAGCGGAATATCTTCACCGCGATCCCGCAGCGGAGGCGCCTCGATGGGAAAAACACTAAGTCGATAAAACAGATCCTCGCGGAAACCGCCTTCCTTGACCGCCGCCTGCAGATCGCGGTTGGTGGCGGCAATTACGCGTACGTCTGCTTTGTGTGTCTGAGAACTGCCCACCGGTTCGAATTCCCCTTCCTGCAGGACCCGCAGCAGTTTGCCCTGGAGCTCCAGCGGCAACTCCCCGATTTCATCGAGAAAGATCGTCCCTTTGTCGGCCAACGCGAAACGTCCCTGCCGTTTCTGGGTCGCCCCGGTAAAGGCGCCTTTTTCATGTCCGAAGAACTCGCTTTCGATCAAGGCGGGTGGAATGGCCGCACAGTTGACTTTGATCAGCGGCTTCCCGGCTCGGCTGCTCTCACCGTGAATGGCGCGGGCGACCAGTTCCTTGCCCGTGCCGGTTTCACCCACGATAAGCACGGTCGTATCGAGCGGAGCTACCTGCCGGATGTCCCGACAGAGCCGTTTCACGGGCGCGGACTTGCCGATGATCTCCCCGAAATTGTAAACCGACTCGACTTCCTCGCGAAGATAGACCGCTTCTTCCGTCAGCGAGCGGATTTGTCTCTCTGCTTCCAGGCGGTCGTTGACGTTGCGTAATATCAACGTGGAACATCGCTCCCCTTTCATTTCGAACTGCGACAAACTCGCTTCGGCCTGAATCCCGGAGCCCTCCGCATCCCGCACTTCAAGTCCGCCGGGAATCCAGAGATAACGCGGCCCGTCGGACCGAGATGACAGATCGGCCACCAACGCTTCCAGTTTCGCGGCACTGGATTCGCTCAGCAGGCCGCGAAAATCGCGACCGAGGAGAGTCGATTCATCCGTCCCCAGCAACCCGAGCGCAGACGAATTGGCGCGCGTAATCTTGAGTGATGAACCCAATTCCATGATAGCATCCATGGCGCTGTTGACCATCCGGGACAGCTTTTCTTCTCGCTCCGCAACGTCCTTCTCGGCCCGCAGCCGCTGGAGTTCAGCGCCGGCGCGAGCCGCGAAGATCCGGAAGAGCGATTCCGTCCGGAGTTGCCGCGGCATCGGCTTGGTGTCCAGTACGGCCAAATGCCCCAGAATCGAATCGTCCTTACCCAGAAGCGGTACCCCCATGTAACTAACGGCATGAAGCGGCTTCAGGTCCGGGTCGTTAGGAAAGAGGCTCGTGACATTGTCTTGAACATGATAAAATCGACGATTGGAAACAACCGGTTCACAGGGAGTACCGACGATATCATACTCGTATCCCTCGATAAAATGATCCTCGAACCAGAAGGCGTGCGCCCGCAGGCGTAACTCGCGCGGCAGAAATTCGGTCACCCAGGCGCCGGCCATACCCAAAGCAGCCGCCAGGTTCTTCACCAGCGCGGCAAAGAATCTCGCTCCGGTTTCCGAGGAAGTGCCTTCCAGGATATGACGAATGGCGGCTTCTTCGGAGAAGGTTCGACTCGATGTTGCCTTTCGGGTTCCCATGGGCTGATTCACGCGTTTGTTCTTCTACATACGGATTGATTTGATAACTACAGGAAGATACGCAATGCACGCAGTACGCGCAAGCACATTATGGTTCTGGTGGGTCCATGTGTCTAAATCACCCCTGCCGCCGGCAGTCGAGATGGCCGAAGGGCGGGCTGTATTTGATTTGTGCCGTCGGGCGACTCTGCCCGACTGTACCATTGCTGTCTGACAGGGTGGGGCTGGCTCATAAGTGGCGAATCGGCACCAAGGATTGCCGACTGCGCCCTCCCCGCGTAGGTGCGGCCTTGCGCCGCCCCGACTTACCGGATCGGCGGGGACGAGCTCCGCCTCTACGCGATTCAAAGATCGACTTGAATGTTGCGTCGGGTCCTGTCCCACCGACAGTGGGATGCGACCTGACGTTCCTCAATTGTAGGTCGGAACCCTTGCGGTTCCGACCCTTCTGTCTATTTCACCGGCAAGACATGTATGGCCTTCACAACCAGCGTCACCTCGTCACCCTCCTTGAGAGCCAGATGCTCCGCCGATTCCGTCGTGAGAACCGAAGCCATTTGGGTCGGCGAGGTTATTTCAAATTTCACCAGGGACATGACGTCACCTTTCTTTACCGATGTGACGCGGGCTTTGATCTCGTTGCGGGCGCCGTATTTCATTTCTTCCTCCTTGTTTATCATTGCACTATGTTGTATTCCTGTACTTGTGACGCATCTGCCCGAACTGCGAAGATGCACAATTACTTGCGCCGATGCCAGCCTTTCTTGTAAGGCTGCCTCGACCTGAATACGTAGCGAGAACGGGATGGACACCCAAAGCCCGGTTTTGGCCACAGACATAATTATCGAGTTTCCCGACGGCGAGATCATTTTGATCGAGCGCAAGTTCGACCCCTTCAAGGGTCAGTGGGCCATCCCGGGCGGAATGGTGGAAATAGGCGAAACCGTTGAGCAGGCCGCGGTGCGCGAGGCCAAAGAAGAGACCGGGCTGGACGTAAAACTCGACCGGCTCGTCGGAGTTTACTCCGACCCCAAACGCGATCCGCGCGGACACGTCGTATCTATCGTCTACCACGCCACACCTGTCGGAGGGGCTATGAAGGCCGACACCGACGCTGCCGATATCCGCCGAACGGCTGACTACCACACCCTGCCGCTGGCCTTTGATCACTCGCGGATACTCAAGGACGCATTCCTCATACGCTAGGGATTGCTGTCCCTGCCTCTGAACCGACGGTAGCTCTCCTCATCGCCTTTCGTTTGGGAATCTGTCGCAATTTCAGGTCGTGAACTGAGTTGTCCCTGCGTTTTTATGCTGCGTGTATGGACGATTCGCCTTATTGTAGGGCATGAATCAGAAAGCACCCATCGGTATATTCGACTCGGGCGTGGGGGGATTGACGGTCTTCCGCGAAGTAATTCGGCTGCTGCCGAAGGAAGACATCGTCTATTTCGGCGACGTCGGCCGGTATCCGTACGGCGGCCGCTCCAAAGAGATCATCACCAAGTTCACCCGGCAGGACATCGCCTTCCTGCAGGAGCATCAGGTCAAGTTCATTATCTGCGCCTGCAATTCGGCCTCGTCGGTGGCGCTGGACGAAGTCGCCGGCGACTACGAGCTCGACATTATCGGCGTCATCGAGCCCGGCGCCCGCGCCGCCACGGAACGCACCACCAACGGCCGAATCGGCGTCGTCGGCACCCAGGCCACGATAGGTTCCAATGCCTATGCCCGCGTGATACACACGATCGATCCCGGGCTGAAAGTCTTTTCCCTGGCCTGTCCGCTTTTCGTACCCCTGGCCGAGGAGGGCTACACCGACAAGGAAGCCACCTACCTCATCGCCCGCGACTACCTGCAGACGATGCACGACGTGGACATTGACACCCTCGTTTTGGGCTGCACGCATTATCCGCTCCTCAAGCGCGTGATCAGTGAGGTCATGGGAGACGCCGTCACACTTATCGACAGCGGCGAAGAAACGGCGAAGGTCGCCCGCGATCAACTCCGTCACGCCAACCTGCTGTCGGAGTCCTCATCCGATGCCCTGCACAACTTCTACGTCTCCGACGTCCCGGAGAAATTCTCCTCGATCGCGATGCGGTTTTTGGGACGGCACATAGATAAGATAACGCGGGTGGATATAAGTGAGTATTGAACGACTCCACTCACTCCGTCATTCCTGCTTCCTATTTGTCATTCCCGCTTCCTATTTGTCATTTCCGCGCATGCGGGAATCCAGTCTACCGTAGGGACAGGTCGCGACCTGTCTGCCATAGGTCACTCCAATTCGAGGCCTGACAAATCACGTGTAACCGGAATCTCCGATCCCGGTGAGAGACCCGGACCGCGGCCACTACAGGACCACCACAAAAACTGCCCAATTTCCCTGCAACGCTTGTATACCCCACACCAGGAATCATACAATTCTACTCGATTCTCCAAACGCACCGATTTTCGCTATCAAAACACAACCGATTCTGCAAAACGAACCCATTTTCGCCAACAAAAGATCGCAGTTCAGTCCAAATCCGCCACCGGAATTTCGGCCCTCTCGGGAATGGAACGCAGATAGATATCGCTTGAGGTTCCCTTGAAGACCGTGGCACAACCGCAGTTCAGAAAAGCGATAACAGTTACTACTGTCCATATGCGCATGTTCTTCATTCTGGGTTCCTTTCCCTGTACAATGTTGTGGCGAGTATACGGTAAACCGGATCCTCAATCAACAACGGTACCCCACCTGACAGGTGGCTTGGGATTCGCGTTTGGCAATGTTGAACGAAGAGCCCACCCGTTGCAGGGGCTGCTGATCTGACTGGACAAAAAAATGAGGGTGGATGGGATCGAACCATCGACACCCTGCTTAAAAGGCAGGTGCTCTACCACTGAGCTACACCCCCAGTACGAAACTGGTTGTCGGAACCACAGGGGATTCCGACCTACGTTGTCGAAACCCGAAGCGGGATTCGACCTTCTTCTCCAAACGAGTTTGGAGTTGTCATCCGTTGGGCGGACAGGTCGCGACCTGTCCTTACGGAAGACCGGATTCCCGCCCGCCGGAGGCGGACCTAAACGGCTCTAGCGGGAATGACAAGGCTGGACCACCGCGAGCGGTGGGTCACCCGGACCTTCATAATACCGCATGACTCCCGAATGTCAACCGGTTTTTCCGGAAACGGCAGTTCCGAGAACCGCTTCGATGAGTACCAACCGAGACTCTTGCTCAATCGTTCCAGATCTTCGTATTGGCCGATCAAAACGAGGATATCGCCCGCGTTCAGTACTGTGTTCGGACCGGGCGTTATTATCATCTCTTTGTCGACCTTTTTCATGCCGATAACAGTCAGGCCGTATTCCTGTTTCAGCTTCGATTCGATCAGCGTCTGACCATCCAGAGGAGAATTCTTCGGAATGACTATCTCCTCAATTGTCAGCCCTCCCTGTCCCAGCGACGTCGTATGCATGAAATCGACCACGTTGGGACGCAGTGACGCCATCGCCATGCGCTGGCCGCCGAGAACGTGCGGTGAAACCACATGATTGGCGCCGGCCCGCCTCAGCTTCTTCTCCCCGTCTTCATAGTCGGCGCGGGCAATGATGTGGAGATTCTTGTTCATATCACGGACGGTCAGCGTCAGGTAGACGTTGTGGGCCTCGCCGGGCAGGGTGGAGATAAGAGTCCGCGCCGAGTCGATACCGGCCATCCGCCGAGTATCGTCATCGGTGGCGTTGCCCCGGATGAAGAGTTGGCCCTCGTCGGTCAAGCGGTGCGCCGCTTCCTCGGTCTGATCGATCACGACAAACGGGATCTTCCTCTTGATGTATTCGTCGGCGACCTGCCGACCGACCCGGCCGTAACCGGCCAGAATATGGTGATTCGAAAGTTTCCGAATTCGGCTGTCCATTTTTCTCCTTCCCAGTATAGCGCGTAACTGCCCATCGACGACGATTTGCCCGATGACCGAAGCGATAAAAGCCCCGTTGGCAATGCTGAACAGAATCAAGAAGATGACAAAGACACGGCCCTCGGGATGCAGCGGACGGATTTCGCCGGATCCAACCGTAGACAATGTGATGACGGTCATGTACAGCGCGTTGAGTGGTGACATCCGTTCGAGGATTATAAATCAGATCGTGCCGATCGTGACGATGACGGTCATGACGACCAGCGCCGCTTTGAGCTTGTCCATCGGCGACAATTGTCGTCGCTCCAATTCAGCCATTACGGAATAAAATGTAAGAGATTGATCAGGTCATTTCTAGAAAAAAGTTGCTGGCTCTACGCGCAAGATGGGACGATTACACGGTCTAATTCAATTCCCCGATCAGCCGCAGGCCCTCGAGAGTCAGGGTCGGAGATACGATCTTGATATGCCGCGAGTGCTTCTCAATCCCCGCCGCAAGGCCGCCGGTGGCCAGAACCGTACAGTGGTCAAACCCGCATTCTTCCAGAATGCGGTCCATGATATAATCGATCTGTCCGATTGTACCGTAGAACAGACCGGACTTGAGCGCGTCGGCGGTCGAGCGCCCCACCACTGATTTCGGCTCTCCGAAACCTACTTCAAAAAGCCGGGCGGCCCGCCTGGCCAGTTCGGCCATTGAAGTTTCCGGTCCGGGCAGAAGAACACCCCCGATGTACGCATTGTTGCCGTCCACGACGTCGAAATTCGTGGCGGTGCCGAAATCGACCACTATGGCCGGTCCGCCGTATTGAGCGTGAACCGCCACGGCATTCGCAATGCGATCCGCACCGACCTGCTCGGGGTGGTCGATATCTATGCGTATGGGCAGACGGAGATCGTGCGTGACCAATACCGGTCGACAACCGAAATACTTGTTGACGGCCTGTTGGAAGGTCTGGGTGAGCGAGGGTACCACCGAACTGAGCACGACCTTTTCTATTGACGATGGCGAAACATCATTCCGTTCGAGGATTTCGACAATGGATACTCCAATCTCGTCAGCCGTGGTCAGAGTCGGAGTCGATCTGCGAAAGTCAGCTTTCAGGGAGTCGTTCTCGAAAACGCCCAGGCTGATATTAGTATTGCCGACATCTATCGCAAGCAGCATGGGCTTAATATACGGAACGGACCGCTCTTGAAGTACTGTTATTTCGTCTCAGGCAGCCCGTGACCCATCCTTCCTCACCCATCGCGCGTAGAGCAACATACCGATGGCCGACAGGAAACCGATGGCGGCAAACTGATACCAAAGTTGATATGGGTCGTAAATACTCCACAGCATATTGGTGGCTTCGACGGCATCCATGCCCGTAACTTCCATCAGCTTGTCCATGGCCTCGGTTCGAGCCACATCTGTCATATTGAAATTCTCCCGCAGGTAGTCGAGGGCCAGGTTGGCTTTGTCCCCCATGCTGCCGTACACTTTTCCCCCGTAGATGGAACCGTACCCCCAGCCGATCGCAACCGGCACATTGGCATAGCCCATGTACAGTCCTTTTTGATCATCGGGAGCGATAACACCGAGGTATTCGTTCATCTTGGGAGAGGAGAGCATTTCACCGACCGAAAAGACTAGTATGCCCAATATACAGAAGTAACCTTCGTTGGTGAACCCGGCCAGGATTAATCCCAGGGATGCCACGGCGATGCCGATCGAGATGGCATGTACTCGCCGGATGCGCGATACGATCCAGGAGATAAAGACGACCGCCACGATTATCAAACCGGGGTTGGCGTTGATCATCCATTCCTGAGACAGCTGCGGGCCACGGGTGGAGTTGATCTGGAGCATCCAGTCCGGCAATCCCAGCGTTTTCACCATATCCGAACTATCCACCCAATCGACAATGAAGTTGGGCAGCATGTCGAACAACTGCATGAACATGAGCCAGAATCCGGACATTATCAGGATAAATACAACCAGTTTCAGGTTAAGAAAGTTGCGAGCCGTGAGAAACAGCACTTCCGCCGGACTCCGTCTCTGGTCGTCACCCGCCGACACTTCGCGATAGGTAAACAGCATGAGGAAGTTCAGTGACACGATGACCGCACAGCCGTAGAAAACGGCTTCCCAGGACCAGCCGTACAGGAAGTGCGCCAGCGGCGGGCCCAGAAAACCGCCGATGTTGACCAGCATATAGAATGTCCCCCAGCCCACACCGGAGTTGCGTTCATGGATGACGCGGCACATGGTCCCCTGGACACCGGGTTTGAAAACCGCAGTCCCAAACGCCAGCACGCAGCAGCCAAACAAGAAGGGATAAAAATCTCGTTGAGTAGCCATAATCAGGTAGCCGATTACTTTCAAAGCGACCGAAAATGCGATTGTCTTCTTGAAACCGTACCGGTCCGCGAAGCCGCCGGAGAACATCGGCACCAGCGATTGCACCAGGGCCTATACCGAGAATATGATGCCCTTGTCCGTTTGAGAGAAATGCAGCCCGCCCGGTTCATCGGCCTGGGCGATGTAGATGGGAATGACGACCCGAACGCCATAGTAGGCCAGGCGCTCGAACATTTCCATGACATTGACCATCCAGAAGGACCACGGCAGAGTGGACATCTGGGCCGCCAAACCTTCTCGTTTGGCCGGCGCTGACGGTGACTTCGCAGCGGTATCAGACGACATAGATAATCCTTATTGAGTGAGGTCGCATTTAGCGATACAATAAACGGATATTGGTTCGCCAGGTCAAATACTGATGTGATTATGCGTTGCTTCTATGGCAGATGCCGACTAACCTCAGGAAGGACTCAAGACGACTTCCGTAAGCGGGAACAGCCTTACGCCGGCACCTTCTTCAACAGCGCAATCTGCCCGGTGTGATAGATATTGTGCTGAATGACCCCGTGGATCAGGGCCCCGAATGTAAAATCAGTACCCTGCACCTGTTGTTCCAGATCGGTTGGAGACAGACTTGCTACCTTTGCCACCAGGGCATTGTGCGTGTTGTTTAACGAACTGACAACCTCCTGCCAGGTTTGCTCGGTTGGATCGGTAATCTGCGGCCAGTTGTCTTTTTCGGATATTTCCGCCTTCTGGCGGTCCAGTCCGAGGAGAACAACTTGTTCCCAGAACCGGATATGCAGCACAATCTCTCCGATGCTGTGAGCTGTCCCAATCGGCTTTGCAAAGGCCTTTTCGGCCCGGAGTTCTGCCGGCAGCTCCATCAGGGCCGGTCCATGCCAGGCCTTGCCCGCCACTGTTCGGGCCAGTTGGTCTTTGAGGCGGTCAATTTCAGTCATCTTTGCTCCTCACTCTTTCGCATCACACGGAGTGGCATACTCGATATACGATCTGTCGTCGGTCACATCATATCCACCGGGTCTACATCGACTACTACCTTCACTGCCGACGGGAGACCGAACCGACTATGTTCCTTCTCCCAGCGAGCCAGCATCTCCACCAGTTTAACGGTTTGTCTGGTTTTGATCAACAGGTGTCTCCGGAATCGGTTGCGCAGATAATAGAGGGGACAGGGCGCCGGTCCGAGAAGACCGGCCGACAGGTTCGATCGACCGATGGCCGAAAGTAAGTCCCCTTTGAATTTCAGCGCTGCCGATTCAAGCTGTCCCTCGTTCTTGCCCGAAAGCACGATGTTTACCAGGCGTCTGAACGGGGGGTATTCAAGCGCCCGGCGGTTTTCGATTTCGATCTCATAGAACGCTCTGTAATTCTGCTGTGCCGCAAGCGTGATAACGTCGTTCTCCGGATAATAGGTTTGAATAACCACTTCTCCGGGTTTGTCGGCCCGGCCGGACCGTCCGGAAACTTGCAGCAGTTGGGCAAACGTCCGTTCGGAAGCGCGGAAATCGGGCAGGTCCAGCATAAGATCAGCCGACAGGACCCCCACCAATGTGACACCCGGCAAATCAAAGCCCTTGGTCACCATTTGAGTACCCAGGAGCAGACTGCTTTTGCCGTCGATGAACTCAGTCAGGATATCGAACAGTTGCCGACGCCCAACGGCGGTATCGGAGTCCAGTCTAAGCGGCACGACTCCGCCAAATAGCCGTGGGATGGCCTCTTCCACTTTCTGAGTGCCCGCGCCTACGAAGAGGAATCGGGTGCTCTGGCATGTCTCACAGCTGTCATACCGGGTCGTAATCCAACCACAGTAATGACAGGATAGTTTCTGCCCGGCTTTGTGGTAGGTCAATTTGACCTGGCAGTTGGGACACTCCGGCACCCGGCCACACTCGGCACATTTCAAGTGAGGCGCGTAACCGCGACGGTTGAGAAACAGGATGGTTTGTTCATCTTGTTTCAGGCGACGGTCGATTTCCTTTTTGAGCGTGTGGGAGAAGTACCCCAGGTCTCCCCCGAGCCGGGCGGTCTTCATGTCCACGATAGCCGTTGTCGGCAGGCGGGCGCCGGCCGGCCGTTGCTTGATTTCAAGAAGCCGGTACTTGCCGGATTCGGCCTGGTAATATGATTCGATCGAAGGTGAGGCAGAACCCAGAATGACCGGAATGTTGTTGAGCCTGGCTCTCATGATAGCGCAGTCCCGACCGTGGAAGCGGGGCGCGGGGTCGCTCTGCTTATAGGACGGATCATGTTCTTCATCAACGATGACCAGCCCCAGATTCTGCAGCGGAGCGAACACTGCCGATCGCGGGCCAATGACGATATTGAATCGGCCCCGTTGAATTCCGGTGAAGCTCTGAAGCCGTTCTTTGTTCGTCATGGCGGAGTGCAGGACGGTGACGGCATCACCGAACAGTCCTTTGAAATAGGCGAGTGTCGTCCCGGCCAGCGCTATTTCGGGGGTGAGGACCAGCACCGTTCGGCCCATCGCCAGGACTTTTTGCGCCAGGCGGCAGTACACGATCGTTTTCCCGGAACCAGTGACACCGTGCAGTAAAAACGGTTGAAACCCCTGCTCCGGCGCGAGAGATTCAGCGAGCCTGTCATAGACGCTTTGTTGTTCAGCGGTCAACTTGATGTTGTCGAGATCACGCCTCGGCACCAGGTAGTCCGGGATAACGACCGGTTCATCACCGAGGACCGGTTCCAGAAGGCCGTCCTTGACTGCGGCGCGCAAATAATAAGGGGTCCAGTTATGCGCCAGCAATTCCCGCCGTGTCTTGATACCATCGTACGGCTCCGGCTTGATCTTCTTCTGGTCGAAGTACGTCCCCCACTGAGTGGGATCGGCACATCGGTACCCGCGCAATTGTTTCGACGATGCACCGGTATCTTCCGGCCAAATTTCGAGAATCGCGCCGCCGTTGATCAGCTGTCGGAGGTATCCCTTTTGCAAAGCCTGGAGTTGGCGGAGCTCCTGCGCCGTCAGCTTCTTGCCGGGACGGTGCCGGCCGGCCACCCGATCCGGAACCGATCCGGAATCCGTCGTCCATAAATAACCAGGACGCGCCGTCGTCTTTACGGCGGGCGGCAGCGCCGCCGCCAGGCAATCGGCCGGGTTGGCGAAATAGTACTGAGCTATCCATTTACACAGCGCAAACAGATCGGGGGAAAAATAGCTGACGCTGTCAAGCTCCCGGATGATTTCCCTGACCCGGATATGCTGCGGCTGACGGCATAGCCCGAGGTAATACCCTATCTTGCGGCTCTGTCGGACCGGTACGAGCAGGCGCTGGCCGGGAGTGAGGTCGGTATCGGTCGCCGGCAGCTTGTAGGTGAAAGAACCATACATGGGACCACTTACGGCGACGTCGATGTAGCTTTCCTCGACCAAGACATCCAACCTATCGTTAATCAAGAACGGCAGGACACACCCCGCCGAAGGCGGGGCAGGACCTGCCGAGACAATCTCATGTGGCAGACGAGAAACAGCCTGCCGCTAGCTGGTCATCCGCGCTCTTCGAGCCGGCTCCAACAGACTCCCTGTCAGCTGCTCGGTTTCGCGAATCCCCTTTTACCCTTGCTGGAGTTCCTCGACTTTCTGTTCGGCCTTCTTTAGTTTCTCCGGCTTTTTCAGGAACTGGTAGAGATCCTTGAGATTGAGCCAAATATCCAGATTCTCGGGTTGCAGTTCAGCAACTTTTTCGTACGCCTGCATTGCTTCTTCGAATTGGGCGAGTCTCTTGTAGCAATCACCGAGAGAAATCCAGTTTCCCGCGTCGTCCGGGTTCAATTCCGTGACGCGTTTGAATCCGGTGATGGCTTGTTCGCAGTCTTCCAGCAGGGCGCTGACGAAGCCATATTGCTCGGCAATCAACAGGTCCTGAGGGGCTAATTCGAATGCAGTCTTGAAATACGTACGCGCGGAATCGAAGGCGGCTCTCCGCTCCTCCTCCCACCTCTTGACCGCCGCGGTGTCTTCCTGGGCGCGGTACAAATTGGCGGAATCCGATGCTATCCGGGCCTGCGTATTGAAATATAACCCGACATTGCGAAGAATATCGACGTTGGTTGGATCCAGGTCCAGCAATTGCCGATACACAAACAGAGCCGAATCATACATCTCACAGTTGTTGTAACAGATAGAGAGGTTGATGAGATTGCCCGTGTCGTCGGGGTTGAGTTCGGTATATTCCTTGAAGTACGGAATGGCGCCGCAGTATTCACCCATGTTAATGTAGTTGTAAGCGATGGGGAGCAGCAGTCCGGACTTCTTTTTGGCTTTGTCGAGGCCTTTGACCATCCATTCAATGGCATTGCGATAGTCACCTTTAAATTCGAAGGCGTTGCCGATGGCAATGTAGGGGCTGGCGTCGGTCGAATCTATCAAGAGGGCCATGTTCATATTGGCGATAACAGAATCGATATTCACGTTGAGGTTTTTGTCGATAAACGCTCGACTGGTGGAATCCGTCTCATTCTGAAGATCCTGGGACAACTCCTGAACCGTACCCAGCTGTTGATGACCGCGCCGATAGTAGTCTCGCCAGTACTTGGTCTTGGTGGAATCGGCCTGATCGAGGTATTCATCGCAGTCTTTCCGATAATTCTCGTTGATTTCCTCGTTCTGGCATACCATATGTAACGTGTCAATGTATGCCACCATTTTCTTGACGTAGGGTCGCTTGTCGTCCAGAGTCGACGCCCCTTCCATCAGGTCGACATACACCCGGTACCTGGTGGACAACGCTTCCGCATGGTGACCGTAGTGCATGAACAGCGTATCGATCAGGTAAATCGCTTCTTCGGGCCGCCCTTCAACGATAGCTATCCGGGCACCGCTGAGATAGGCCTTGAGAGGTTTCTTCCTTTCTCGCGCATGCATACTGCCCGCTGCCAAAAGAGCGATAATAAGAAGAATGAGTATTGTGTTCAGTCGCTTCACACGTTCCTCCTCGAATCAGAGTGTCGTTCGTTCATTTTCCTTTTGGTGAATGTACACGTTGCGTAATTTCCTGTCAACCACCGTTCTATTGCCGGGTAAAGCGGACCCGAAGTGTGAGTGTCGACGTGCCGTCGGCTTCGACCGGAACTTCAAAGTGTACCGTTTGTGCGTCTTTGACCGTGTGTGCATAGTTCGAATCGATAATTTCCCAGATGCCCCAGAGTTTCTTTTCGACGATCACCGTGACGGCGGTCTTCTTGTGATTCCGCAGCTCAATTTCGAATGTGCGCTCTTCCACCAGCTTGGTGACCTGATTGCGCTGCATCAGGCGCTCTTCAGCCACGATATCGAAGGCGGTCCCGACTTTGATATTCAGCTCTTCGTCGCGGGGGGTGTGTTCGATGCGGTCTTCACCGAGCAATATCAGGGATCCGTCGTCATCCCCCTTGAATACCCGCACTCGTCCTCCGGGCAACGGCATGCCGAGCCCCGTTTCCGAAGAATTCTTGAACTTAATCGTCACGTTGACGTCTTTGGCGTTATAGTCCGGCTTGTACATGAATTCCTTTTCAACGGTAGTGCTTGCCGGTTCAAAGAGCGAGATCTGCTTGATTTCTTTATTGGCCAGGGTTGCCTTGCGCGGCAGCGTGTAGAGATGGTATTCGAAGAACGCTTTTTCCTCGAATCCGGCTCCGGCGGCGCTTTCCAGACGCATCGCATCGGCCATCGGTTGATATTTCTTCCGGTCGGTGACCCGATGAATATCTCCGGCCACGAGCTTGAGCGTGGCGTCCGTGTACGTCTTGCCGGAGGTATTGTTTATGGAAGACCATCCCGACAGGTGCAGACTGGTTTCGTCCTCGGACAGGACGCCGATGTACTCGGCGGACCAGGTCATACCGGAGGTTTGGTAACCCACCTTGCACTCCAGTTCGCCGGCATAGTCGGAATTGTACTTCCAGAACAGAGTCGGTCGGGTAATGAGACCTTCAGGCAAATTGGGAAAGTTGACTTCCATAATATTGCCGAGCTGGACGATCTTGATTCCGCCGGTCTTGTCTCGGAGCGTTATGGCCCCGCTGTTGTGAGCCAGCAGCTGGCCGGAGTAGATCTTGCCTTCCTTGTCAATGAGTTCAATCTGCTTGTCGATGTAGCGGGAGTATATCTGTTCGGGGCTGACCAGGTCGTAGGCATAATTCTGCTCGAGAATCGAGACAGTCCGACCTCCGTCAATCAGGTCGAATGTAACCGAAGCAGCGTCAATCTGCGACGGTACGTCGCGAAAGGCGAGTTCATTCGTGCCCCGCTCGAATTCGAGTTTCCGGGTCTCGCTTATCACGCCCAGATTGCTGTTGTAGACGGTGACTGCGAGTTCATCGGCCGGTACTGCCGATGAGAGCAGCAATAACGAGATCAAAACAACTGTGGCTTTCATTTCTTACCTCCATAATCTTATACACCGGCCTCCTGTTTGAGCCGGTGAGCAGTTTCTGTCGCTGAGTTGGCGATGGTCTCTTGTTACTTCCATACATACAGGTCAACCATCAGGAATCTTCCCAGAAAAATGTGCGTCAAACTGGTCGAAAATCGGCAACTACTTGTTTTAGGCGTACATGCACTTCATCCGGCGAGGGGTTGAGTTCAGTGGTCGTGAAACTACCGGACTGCGGTCTAATCCGTTCAAATATCTGGACATAGAGCCGATAGATCACCTCCAGACTGAGTTGGTATCGGTCGCCTAACAACGGCAGATGCTCATCCAGAGTCGATCTCGCCCGTCTCCGATAATAGTCTGCGAAACTGCGATACCGCGACATGAGATAGCGCAAACCTTCGGCAGCTTCCGCATTTTCCACCGCCTCCAGCAAGTCCAACTGTGATAACTTTGATTCCGCCAATATGTTATCAGCAAAATAGTTAAGTCGGTTGAGCTGGTCTTTTTGGAAGTCACGCATTATGTGTACGAGATACGAAAAGAGAGCCAGGGGTCGGGCGACACGACGGATATTGAAGGGCGGCAGCACGATGTGCTCGCCTTCAATCCCGATGGCGCACAAGTGCATGAACACCGAGGCCGGGGCGATAGCGGCTCCTTCGCAATACCTGAGAAAGACTCGAAATGAAGCAAATCCACTGTGACTAACGTCGTAGATCATGGCCTTTGCCAGCCGCTCCCACGGCCACAAGGGTATGCAAAACCGTCTCATAGTCTGAAGTAACTGCTCCTGAAAAAGATCGGTCGGCAGGCCTTTCCGGAGTGATTCGACCCAATCGTTGATCATGTCCCCGAGGCCTGCCCGTTCGTGCGCGCTGATAGAACTGGTTCCGATCTTGCGGTTATCGACGAGGTCATCAATAATGCGCATCGACCGATAGCAGGTCCGGAACGCCTCGTATCGCTCCGGTTCCCAGAAGCGTGCGGCTATATCGAGGATGGGGTTGGTGAGGATTTTGCCGAAATCGATGTCCAGGGCGAAATCCAGGTCTGTGATGTTGTCCGATTTCATATATCCTATTAACATACTACACCAAGCCCGGTCTGTGAAGATTTATGTTTCACGAGGATGGCCTGTTGTTTACCGTTAGGAGTATGAGTGAGTCGGTTCGCTTATTGATCTTGTCGCACAACTATCCGCGGTTCCGGGGGGACTATGCGGGCGTGTTTATAGCCTTGCTGGCCAGGCATTTAGTCCGGTATGACATCAAGCCGATCGTGCTGGTACCGCACGACGCCGGCGCGAAGGAAAAGGAGGTTTTCGATGGTGTCACCGTCTACCGTTTTCGTTATGCCGCCACCGACGCGGAGGAGAACCTGGCCTATCGCGGAAATATGCACCAACTGGTGCTGAGTTCGGTGACGGGTATTTTCAAATTCAAGAGTTTCCTGAATCATTTTCGCAGAGCTGCTTTGGAAATCGTTCGAGAGGAGAAGATCGACGTCGTCTCAGGGCACTGGTTGGTACCGGCGGGGCTGGTCATGAAGACCATCAAGCGCAAAACCGGCCTGCCGATGGTGCTGTCATCGCACGGTACAGATATCCGCATCATGCAGAAGTACGCCCATGCCGTGTTCAAATATCTCAGGGGGTTCTGTCGCTCACTGGACCGATGGACTGTTGTCTCGAACTACCTTCGTCAAGCTATGCTCGATATCGATCCGGTACTGGAATCGACCCTGGAGGTGCTGCCTCTCCCCCACGATGAGACAGTCTTCTACCCTGATGACAGCATTGAACGCGAAGACGACTTGATTGTTTCCGTTACCCGTTTCACGGAGCAGAAGCGGGTTGACTTTCTGGTTAAGGCGATTGCGCTGGTGACGGAGAAGCTACCGTCAGCCGGACTGCAAATCTATGGCGCCGGGCCGCTGGAGAGCGAAATCCGGTCAATGATTGACAGGTTCGGGCTTGAGCAGAAAGTGACCATATATCCTCCCATACCGCAGGAACAGCTTCGAGCGGTCTATAACAAAGCTTCCATCGTAATCCTGAACTCGCATCGGGAAGGATTCGGGTTAACGTTGTCGGAGGCGATGATGTGCGGTGCGGCGGTGATCGGGACAGCCTCGGGAGGCATCACTGACATCATCAAGGACAACGAAACCGGTCTTCTCGTGCAGCCGGACAATGTCTCTGACTTGGCTGACGCCATAGTGCGTTTGCTTGAAGATCGGTCTCTGCGTGAGGAGCTGGCCGTGGCAGGTCATCAATATGCAACTGAGACGTATTCTTCGAGTAGTCTGGCGGCTCGGTATGCGGAGATTGTGCGGGGAGCGGTGGGGAGGTAGACTCGTTCGCTCCCAAGATTGGCACGGGAAGGAGGAGTATGGGGTACTACTTGGGGCCGAGAAGAACACACCCCACCCGTCGGGCAGCTCTTGAACGAGCGTTGAAATAGCCTTCTGTGGCAGTTGCGGCAGGTCTTGCGAATCCACGGCAGTGGAGTCGTGTGACCTGCCGCTGTTACCAACAGGCGAGTTCCGTGTCAGGTCACAATCCCGCATTGTGATATCAAGACCTCTCGCAGCGGTATGGAAGAATAATGAAGATAGAAAACGGCGTCTAATTTAGTGCTTCCGGGATTGCCCCAATGCGTAGTAGAAATCAGTCGGGAACGGGTTTCGTGTGTTAGGATTACCAAATGTGATTACCGGTAAATCAGTATCATACTGAGTAACGGTTTCGCTAAGCTTAACGGCATGCGGCAATCTGGAGCTAATAATGCTCACCCCGGATACGAAAGAATACGTTTCCTTTTCTTAGTCAAAGAGGAAACGGACGTTGACTTTCAGTTGTTCTCTCAGATCGTGGGTATGCCAGTCAATTGCGTCGGGGAGCAGTATTGCTATCATGACGGGTAATTCTGGTTTACGCTTCTTGACTTGCTTATTCTTTGAAGCAATCGTATTTAGCAGAATCTGACTCAATTCCCTTTTCCTCATTCGCGAATTGGCTTCTGATTTTCGATAAGTACACTCAATACTGACAATCTTATCGCTATTCGAAATGACCCGAAGGTCGAATTCTGACTTGGAGCCGATATTCGGAGTCCATTTCACTACTTTGTGCTGAGGCAAAGAATGAACAGCGGCTCTGAATTCAAACAACAATTCCCCGGCATGTCCCAAGCCGTTTAGATTCTTCACTACATAGGATCTTACGGCAGGATCGGCTTAATCGCTCTCAAAGAGTAGGACGCTCACGGCAGGTGCCGCGAGTTCAATGACCGCTTCGGGAAATCGAGGCCGATGATGTACTATCCGCTTAGTCCTTTCATATGCAACGAACCGCTCATAAAGAGGGTGACCCTGATGGGGCGCGAATTGGATGCCAAGCAACTTCTTAAAGTTCTCTATCCAATCAGGGATCTCGTCGTAATTCAGAGGTTTAATCATAGGAGTAGCTTGCGGCAGACCTAAGGTCTCTTATCCAGCACCATCGACGAAGCCTGGGCCGTGGGGAATATGATGATCTCCGCTACCTGCACGTGCGGCGGGCGGTTGGCTATCCAGACCACGGCGTCGGCGATGTCGTCGCCGGTCAGCGGCGTGTAGCCTTCGTACGTCTTCTTGGCGCGTTCCGTGTCGCCGTGGAACCGAACCTGTGAGAATTCCGTCTCCACCAGCCCCGGATCGACCGTCGAAACTCGAATAGGTGTATTGACCAAGTCGATGCGCATCCCTTTCGTTATGGCATCGACAGCGTGTTTGGTCGAGCAGTAGACATTACCGTTCGGGTATACCTCGTGGCCGGCAATCGAGCCGATATTGATGATATGACCACCCTGGCGCTCAACCATCCCCGGCAGCACCGCCCGGCTGACGTACAGCAGCCCTTTGATATTGGTGTCGATCATCTCCTCCCAGTCATCGACACTGGCTTCATAGATCTTGTCCAGGCCGCGCCCGAGGCCGGCGTTGTTGACCAGCACGTCGATCGCCTGCCATTCTTTCGGCAGACCTTTGACGGACGTTTCGACAGCCGCCCGGTCCCGGACATCCAGGGTTAGCTGAAGGCAGGAAGTATTCAGGCCATCACTGAATTTCTGCAGTCGTTCTTTGCGACGGGCGGCCAGAATCAGTCTGGCTCCCTGTGCGGCGAATTTCCTGGCGCAGGCTTCCCCGATACCGGCTGTCGCGCCGGTGACAAAGACGATCTTATTGTTCAAATCGGTCATATTGTGTTCCTGTTTTGTGTGGTTATGCGTTTTGGAGAAGGTATTAGATTATGGTTGGGTTGTCAAACGCCGGCCGGCGTATCAAAGAGCTGCTTATTCTTGCTCCATCGTAACGGAGGGCTGGTGTGCCAAGAACCCCGCGGCGCCATCCTTGCCCATATACCGCCCCAGGACCACCTTCTGTGTCCGGTCAAGATCGACCATAATGAGCGCATCGACAGCGTTGTTGAAATCCTTGTCGACATTGAACGCCAGTATCCGTCCGCCAAGATTCAGGTAGCGACGCGCCAGCACCGGAATGCCGGTCTGTTGCGGTTCAATTTCGGCAATGAGTTCGTTGACTTAGGACAGTCCCGTTTTTCGACTGAGCCAGTACTGCGGGTCGGCATGGCGGTTGTGCTTCAGAGGCGTCCGGGGCCGGACCAGGTTCGACAACGATAAATGAGACACTTCTCCTGCCGAAAACATCACCACCAGAGACTCATTCCGTAAATGTTCTATCGTCTGTCTCAATGGACTGATGTTCCTCGTGCGGGAATGCCGGGAGCCAAACGGATCGACAGGTATGATAAATCGGGCTCATCTGGGAGATGCGTTGGAGCAGTTAGTTCACCAGTATGTAGACGTCATTTCGTATCGAAAGCAACAGATCAGCTATGATCAGACCTGCAATTCCTCCAAAGGGATGATCGCACACTACGACAGTCGGTCCGCTTCCGGGAATTCGGTCTCCATCTTTCTGGGAGAGGGAGTAGTCTACACCGATGAGATCCAGGGATTTAGAAACTAAATCGACGACCTCGCTCTTGGAGGCTGCTAG